>CAYOXX010000015.1:0-48365 GCA_964408025.1 uncultured Acidobacteriota bacterium
GGGGATTGTGAACAGAAATCCAGATCCGGTTTTCAATAACTCAATTGATTTACCCAGGATTCCCTCTTCGAAAACACAAAGAGGTTGTTGGATATCTGCAAATATTAACATAAAATATGACTAGATATCTGAAATAACTTGCATTATTAGCAAGTCTGCACTATATTGGTCTCTGGGGCACGAAATCCTTTTGCGATTCCAGGGAGGAGGAGCCATGTCACACGTGATCACACTTGATACCATTCCCGGCTTCGAGTCGGTGCACCGATTCGAAGACAAATCTATTGAGGCTATCGCCTTCATTGCCCGCCACAGCAGCGCGCTCGGCACGCCGCTGGGCGGCTGCCGGCTGCGCTACGACTACCGCGACGAATCGGACTGCCTCGCCGACGCCCTGCGCCTGTCCGAGGGTATGACGCGCAAGGCGGCGATCCACCGCCTGCCGTTGGGCGGCGGCAAGATGGCCGTATGGAGCCGCCGCCCGCTGGCTGAATTAGACCGCAAAGCGATGTTCGAATTCGTCGGCCTCTCGGTGGACAAGCTGGGCGGCAGCTACATAACAGCCGAGGATCTGAACACCACGGTTGCCGACATGATGTCTGTGCGGACACGGACCGCCCACGTTGCCGGCATCGATTCTGGCGATCCGTCGGAGTTCACCGCCCTCGGTGTCTGGGAGGTCATCCGCCACCTCGCCGAAAATCGCTTGTCTGTAGGTACCACGCGCTGCAGGCTAGCCGTGCAGGGCGTCGGCAAGGTAGGCGAGATTCTCGTCCGCCTAGCGGCGGCCCACGGCGTTACTGAGCTAATTATTTCCGATCTTGTACCCGAACGGGCCGCGCACCTGGCTAGTGAGATCGGGTGCCGCGTCGTCGGATCGAACGAGATCTACGACGTCCCATGCGACGTCTTCGTCCCCTGCGGCTGCGGAGGAATTCTGAACCCGCGGACAATCCCGCGCCTGCGCTGCTCCGCCGTGGCAGGTGCCGCCAACAACCAGCTCGCCGATCCCGAGCGGGACGAGCAGCTCCTGCGGCGCCGGGGAATCCTCTACTGCCCCGACGTCGTCGTCAACGGCGGCGGCTTGATCAACGTGAGCTGCGAGTTCCCGCGCTACGACCGTGCGCGCGCCGAACGTCTGACCCGCGGGATACCGGCGACGCTCGAGGATGTGCTCGAATTCGCTGACCGGGACGGCATAAGTGCCACGGCGGCGGTGAACGCGCTGACCGATCAGCGCAACGAAAAGCCCCGGCCGCGCTTCGACGCGCCGCCCATAAGTACAAGGCTCGGATTAATCATGTGATCGCACGGTAAATGTTGAAACCACTGGAGTGTTGACGCCCTATGTCGCCCAAAACACCGGCAAGTTGAAACACTTACCTCCCTCTTCCACCTTACCCCTCATCTCCTTTAACAAGCGGCCGTCGCGACCATCGGATCGCGGCGGCCGCACCTTCAGCACCGCCCCCCCAAGCGCCTTAACCACACAAGGAATATAACATCTTCAGACGCCGTAACGTCATGTGGACCGAGACGAACGAGCGGTCACTGCCGATGAAGATAATGGTTCTATACTACAGCATGACCGGAAACATGTTTGAACTGGCCAAGGCCGTTGTCGAGGGCGCTTCAGAAATCAAGGGCACGGAGGTGCTGTTGCGAACCGTCCCGGAATTGATCCCCAAGGAGATGTGGAGCGACGCCACCATAACGGCAAAAGAGAAGCAGAGAGATGTACCCCTAGCCAGTGTTGAGGAGCTTGAGGAGATTGATGGCCTGATAGTCGGAACGCCCACGCGCTTCGGTAACATGGCGTCCCAGATGAAAAACTTCATCGACCAGACAGGCGGCATCTGGCAGAAGGGCAGCCTGATCGGGAAACCGTTCGGCATATTCACGGGCTCGGCCACACAGCATGGCGGTCAGGAGTCGACCATACTTGCGAGCCTTATCCCCTTTGTTCATCACGGCATGGTCTACGTAGGTGTTCCTTACTCCGTTCAAGAGCTGTTCAGCCTGGATGAAGTCAGCGGCGGCAGCCCGTATGGCGCTTCGGTTGTGGCCGGCCCAACGGCTCAGCGAGAAGCGCGCCCCAGCGATCTTGCAATAGCAAAGGTCCTGGGCCGACGAGTTACGGAAATCGCCGACAAACTGAAGGACTGATCTTACCCCTACTTCCCCTCCCCTACCCCTCGACACTTGAAAAAGCGGCCGTCGCGTTCTTCGGACCGCGGCGGCCATGCGCCATCTCTGACTCACGCAGCACAGGCTCGAATCCGTAACAATAACCTAGTTTATCGAAGAATTGACATTCCTGGGTCGATAGGTTATGTTATCCCAATACAATCACTTGGAGCTGGCTTCCCCGACGGCAATTGAGAAGTTATGTCCCTCCTCGGTTGGGATATGATATCTAGGCCATGAAAAAACCAACCAGAAGGAGTACCAAAAAGATCGGCCTCGCGCCCGGGACATTGGTGTACGTCGGCGAGGAGCGGACGGAAAAGGCAAAGATAACCATCCTTGATTACGATGCTGATCATCTCGATGAACGAGAGGCCCATAGCGCGGAGGAATGTTACCCATTCGCCGAAACACCGACGACAACCTGGATGAACGTTGAAGGCTTACACAACGTCGAACTAATTGAGAAGATCGGCAAGCATTTCAACTTGGACTACCTCATTCTCGAGGACATCGTCAACACCAACCAACGACCCAAACTAGAAGATCATGGTACTCATCTATTCATCGTTATGAGGATTATGTATTTCGACCGTCACAACAACGAGATCGTCACGGAGCAGGCCAGCATTATCATGGGCAGGAATTTCGTAGCCTCTTTTGTGGAGAAGGAAGGCGAGATATTCAACCACGTCCGCGAGCGGCTCCGGAAGGGCGGCAAGAGAATCAGAACAGGTGGACCAGATTACCTGGCCTATGCGCTAGTTGACACTGTAGTCGACGGATATTTCGCCATTCTCGATATGCTCAGCGATCGCCTCGAGGAGATGCAGGAACAACTTCTGGAAAACCCAACCCCGGCGGCGCTAAATGAGCTGCACCAATTCAAGAGAGATATGGTGTTGATTCGCAAATCCGCGCTCCCACTACGCGAATTGCTGATGTTTATGGAGAGGACAGAATCACCGCTTATCAGCGACAACACGTTCAAATTCATCAGAGATGCTTATGATCATGCAATTCAGGTAATCGAATCAATCGAATCGACGCGCGATATGCTTTCCAGCATGTTCGATATTTACCTCTCCAGTATCAGCAACAAAATGAACGAGGTCATGAAAGTCCTGACCATCATAGCCACAATTTTTATCCCGATGACCTTCATCGCCGGAATATACGGCATGAATTTCGTCTACATGCCCGAGCTGAGCTGGCCTTGGGGTTACGCTCTCGCTTGGATCTTGATGTTATGCATCGGCGGCCTCCTACTGACGTTTTTCATACGGAAAAAATGGATGTAACGAAGACGTCATAGAATACTGTCTTAATCCAAGTATCCAAGGTACAAGAAAAGTACAACATTTTTTTTCGACATAGTCGCCTGCCTCGCGGAGAGCGTCGCTATCTGCTACCGCATCGTCTGCATGTAAGTTCCTGAGATGCTGGATCGCTAAACCCGCCCCGATAACACGATCCACGAGGCCCTCGCATCGGCGACGAGCCGTTCGTTATACTCGACATCTTCTACCCCATCCGCGAGGACTTCATAGTCAAGCTCGACCAGCTTAACCAAGTAGGTATCAGAAGCCGCCAACGCGGTTGGTGTTTACGGATGTGACAGGCGCTGGCAGATCAGCGCAATGTCACGCGGCTTGTTCCGGCAAAGCTGCAACTGTTAGAATCGCAGCGTTGTCTGCAAACACTTAACTCCAGAGGGTGAAAGTTATGAGCCAGAACAAAATTTCGTACTTCGTCGATCGTGAGACAGCCCCAACCTTTTCCCAGATGCCGGGTTTAAAAACGACCATCCTGACAGGACTGCACGGCGAGAAGATGATGATGGTTCTCAACGCAACGCTGCCCGGCCACTCCGTACCGTTACATTCCCACCCGCACGAGCAGATCGGAATGGTCTACTCCGGGAAGGCCAGCCTGCGCATCGGCGACGAGGAACGGATCGTCGAGAAAGGCGATTTCTACTGTATCCCCGCTGATGTCCCTCACTCCGACATCTGCATCGGCGACGAGCCGTTCTTAATGCTCGATATCTTTTACCCCCTCCGCGAAGACTTCCTAGCCAAGCTCGACTAGCTTAAGGGAATCCAGGGTCGGTGTCGGGAGTTGCTTCCGCGGCCGGTTGTTTATGGATGCCGCAGGAGCTATAATGTCGCCATTCCAGGCACGAATAGAATCAAGAAGAGTGGCCGGCTAGAAGTCAGGCCGATGTTCGGCGAAGGAGAATATAACTTGTTATTTCACGGTCTTGCGGTCTTACTTGCTCTCTCCCCGCTTCACTGGTCCGCCGACCAAGAGCTGCAACCCGAGGAACTGATCCTCGCTTACGTGGAGGCGCACAACCGTCACGACCAAATCGCTGGTATAACTGCCGTTCTTTCCATAGAAAGCACTGAACAGATCTCAACAGCCCTCGGCGCGGTAATGGCCTGGGCGTCGGAGGAGCGCGCCGACGTCCTGGAGGAGCTGATGCAGAGCGGCGAGTTCGTCTACAGCGCGGAAGCAGCCGAGCGCTTGCTCGCGCTCCTGCGCGAGTGGCGCCAGGCAACCCGGCACGGCCACGACTGAAAGTGTTTTAAAATGCCTTCTTAAATGATCGATTAGAAAGGTTGGAGCCATCATGACAAAGCACATCGGCATCGTCGCCTGCAGCGCGGAGGGCGCTGCACTCTGCTACCGCACCATCTGCATGGAAGGTCCCGAGAAGCTGGGCCGCTACGCCCATCCCGAGATCACGATGCACAGCCATCCGCTCAGCCAGTACATGGTCCACATCGACGCCGGTGACTGGGAGGGCGTCGCCAAGCTTATGCTCTCCTCGACGGAAAAACTAGCCGACGCCGGCGCCGACTTCGTCATCTGCCCCGACAACACGATCCACGAGGCCTTCGACATCGTCGCCGATAAGTCGCCCCTGCCTTGGCTGCACATCGCCGGCGAGGTGGCCGCCGAGGCGAAGCGTCTCAACTTCGATCACCTCGGCGTCCTTGGCACGGAGTACCTAATGGAGGGGTCGGTCTACTCTTCCAAGCTGGCCGAGTTTGGTATCGGGCATACGATTCCCGAAAGCGAGGACCGCGAGAGGGTAAATAACATTATATTCGAAGAGCTCGTAATCGGCCGCTGCACCGACCAGTCCAGGGCCTTCTTCACCGAGGCAATCTACCGGCTGAAGAATCGCGGCTGCGACGCAGTCGTGCTCGGCTGCACTGAGATACCGCTCATCATCGACGAGGAGCACTCCTGCCTGCCGACGCTCGACTCGACAAGGCTGCTGGCGCGCGCGGCTCTCAATAGGGCCATAGCATGAATATGCTGGCCTGAGGCAGATCCTAGTATCCTTTATTCCTTAAGCACCTGGTCCTGATATGAAAAAACGACAACGGGAAAATTGCACTGCTTACCATATCCTAGTATAGAAATGGATCATAAAAGTGATTATAATCCCCTACACGAACATCTAATCTCGGCACGCTGATTTAAGTTCCACAACGCTCGGAACTGATTTCGAACACTTGAGCAGTGGGAACTGCGATACATATTATTCGGCGTCACTTCGCGGAGAACCGCGAATAACTTACTTCACGGCAATGGAGAGATTAAAATGAGTGCACTCGGCTCCCAAAACCGTGCTTTCTTGTTTGAGAAATTCCGCGAGCGCGTAACTTTCGACTCCACGGAGCGCAAGCTCTATAGTCATGACATCGCGGTCACGCCCAGTCTGATAAAACCCCTGATCGGCAGTACCGTACCGAACGCTATTGTCCAGCCCCAAACGGAAGAGGAGCTAGCCGAATTGGCTCGATGGGCAGCAAGAAACTGTATCCCTTTGACACCGCGCGGCAAGTCATCTTCCGGCTACGGCGGCGTGTTGCCGATCAAGAAGGGTATCGTGGTCGATTTCTACCGCATGAATCAGGTGGTGAGCATCGACACCGCTTCTCACACGGCGACCGTACAAGCCGGGATCGTCTGGGAGAAGCTCGACCGCGAGCTGGAAAAGCAAGGCCTAATGCTGCGCCTCTATCCCACCAGCTATCCCGGTTCAACAGTGGGTGGATGGCTGGCTCAGGGCGGCGTCGGCATTGGCTCTTACGAGGCCGGTTGGTTCCGCGACAACGTGGTCTCCGCGCGCCTCGTGCTAGCCGACGGAACTGTAAAGGACCACCGTGGAGAAGACCTCGAGCTTGTCGCTGACGCGGAAGGGATCACCGGCCTGATCAGCGAGATAACGTTGCGAGTTCAACCGCTGGAGAATCTTGAAGTTGTCGCGATCGGTTGCCCAGATGCTCACGACAATCAGCAGATGCTGGAGGCGATGATCGAAAAAAGACTGCCGATCTGGTCGCTGGTCTTCATCAATCCCCGCATGGCTGAACTCAAGAACAAGGCTCCGCTAAGGGAACACGCCGGCCACCCGGCTGAGGAGCGAGTACTGCTGCCGGCAGCCTACATCACCACCATAGCTTTCCGCGCACGTGACGCTGGGGAGATCATGAAGGAGCTGCGGGAGATCACGAAGCCTTGCCAGGCGGAGATACTACCAGACAAAATCGCGCGCCACGAGTGGCAAAACCGATTTAGACTCATGGTTGTCAAGCGGCTCGGTCCGAGCCTGGTGCCGGCTGAAGTCATCGTGCCACTCTCCGCGTTGGGCGACGTGATGCAGGAAATCGAGAACAAGGTCAACCAACCGATCGTCAAGGAAGGGGTAGTCATCCGCGAAGGCCCCGCCGGCAAACCGGAAGTTGTGATCCTCGGTTTTATACCCAGCGATCAACGCGGATTCAGCTACAACTTCGTTTTCAGCCTCGTCCTAACCATCGTCAAGATCGCCGAGAAATACGGCGGTCGGCCTTACTCCACAGGCCTCTACTTCGCGAATAAAGCGCGTAAGGTTCTGGGCACCAACAAGGCTGCCAAGCTGAAGAAATTCAAGAGGGAGGTCGATCCACGTGGGATCATGAATCCCGGCAAGGTGTTGGGGGGCGGCATGCTCGGCAGAGCCATCGGCCTGGCGAGCTTCTTCGAACCTATGATTCGCCCGTTCGGAAATTACGTCATAACCAAAATCGGCGAGCGACCGTCCCGCCCCGTACGCGGCATACCCGCCGACGTCGCCTGGTACGCTTACAGTTGCTCCCAGTGCGGATATTGCGTCGACGAGTGCGACCAGTTTTACGGCCGCGGTTGGGAAAGCCAGAGTCCGCGCGGAAAGTGGTACTGGTTGCGGGAATTCATGGAAGGCCGCGCCCAGTGGAATCAACAGATGGTAGATACCATCATCGCCTGCACCACATGTGAACTATGCAACCTGCGCTGTTCGGCCGCTCTACCGATCGAGCCGGCATGGATGAAGCTGCGCGGCAAGTTGATCAGCGACGACAAAAAGCTGACCTTCCCGCCATTCGAAATGATGGCGGCGGCGCTGCACTCACAGGGCAATATCTGGGCCGGTTACCGCAAAGATCGCTCCGATTGGTTTCCGAAAGACCTCCTCGAAAAACACGGCCCCGGTACCAAATCAAGGAATGTCTACTTCGCCGGTTGCACCGCTAGCTACGTCGAACGCGACATCGGCATCGCAGGCGTGCGGCTTCTAGACACGGCCGGCGTCGACTTCACCTATCTAGGCACCACGGAGAACTGCTGCGGCACTCCGATGCTCGTCGCCGGCAAGTGGGAACTCTTCGCCGAAACGATGAAGAAGAACATCGACGCCGTCAAAGCCACAGGCGCCGACAGCGTCATCAGCTCCTGCCCAGCCTGCGACATGATGTGGCGCCAGGTCTACCCCGCATGGAGCGAAAAGATCGGTATCGAATACGGAATCGTAGCAAAACACTATACCGAGGTTGTGGCAGAGAAGATCAAGTCTGGGGAATTCCGATTCCCCGAAAGCAGGAAGAAATCCGTTACCGTCACCTGGCACGACTCTTGCCACATCGGCCGTGCCTCCGGCGTCTACGACCCGCCGAGGGATCTGATCGCAGCAATCCCGGATGCGGAATTCGTAGAGATGAGCCACAACCGCGAGAACGCGCACTGCTGCGGCTCCGTCCTGACGCTACTTAAGGATCCCGATGTGGCGGCCTCGGTCGGCAAAACCAGGCTCGACGAGGCTGTCGAGGCCGGCGCGAAAATGGTTCTCGCCTTATGCCCCTGCTGTCAGTTTCAACTCCGTGTGAGCGCTGAAGCTAAAGGGATTCCGATCGAAATCGTAGATCTGGCACGCTTCGCCTCCGAAGCCCTCGGTTACGAGCTACCTGATCCCCATCCCGAAGTGCGCGCTCAGTGGGCGGTGTTCAAGATGATGATCGAGTTGATGACTCCCCAAGGCTTCGTCAACCTGATGAGTACGATGTGGCCGGAGATAATCGCCTCCATGCCGTTCGGCATGGGAAGGATGATGCGGTTCGCCGGCAAGCTGCCGGGAGTCCTTACGCTGATGAAACCCCTATTCCCCGTCCTCTTCCCTGTGCTAATGCCAAAGATGTTGGAAAAGCTGATGCCGACATTGCTGGAACGAATGGCGGAGCGGATCCCGATGCCCGACTACATGGTTGAACAGATGCCAGAGCTGATGCCCCAGGTGATGGAAGCCCTAATGCCATACATGATCGGCGATATTGCCCGTCTCGCCCGCCAGCCGCTTATCAATTACTTGCGTGGCAAACCGGTTGATATTGTGTCGAAACAGCCTTGACCACAGAGAGAGCGCAAGAATGACTGATTACTACCGCAGCGGAGCGGAACAACGCATCGGCAGGACAACCGCAACCCTGACCCTCTCCGACCAGCTTGGCCACCTGCAGGCCCGTTGGGGAATCAACCGCTCCGGCCGCCTGGTGGAGCCGGGACTCTACGCCCTCGGCGACCCGGGTGTCGATTCGCCCGTATTTGCCAGCGCCAATTACGAACCGAGTTTCGACGCCCTGCGCTCAGCGCTGGACGGGAGGGACGCTTACATCATGGTGCTCGACACCAAAGGTATCAACGTCTGGTGCGCCGCCGGCAAGGGCACCTTCGGCACTGACGAGCTGGTGCGGTCCGTTGAGGCGACCACACTCGGCGAGGTCGTTAAGCACCGCAAGCTGATACTGCCGCATCTCGGCGCACCCGGAGTCGCCGCCCACGAGGTGAAAAAACGGACCGGATTCCTGATCGAGTATGGCCCGGTGCGGGCCGCCGATCTGCCTCGATACCTCGATTCGCGCCAGGCCACTCCCGAGATGCGCCGGGTTCAATTCGGCCTGCGCGACCGCCTGGCCGTCGTCCATGTCGAATTCGTGCACTCCATACTGCCGATGCTGATCGCCGCGGCGGTGGCGTTTTTCATCGGCGGCCTGATCGCCGCGGCCGGCATTGCCGCCACCATCTTCGCCGGAGCCGTGTTCTTCCCCGTTTTGCTGCCCTGGCTGCCGACACGGGACTTCAGCTCCAAGGGTTTTGTCCTGGGCTGGATCGTTACGCTCCCGTTCGCCATCGCCGCATACCTGGCATCCGCCACGGTCCCGGTCTGGTTTAGACTCTGCTGGTCGCTCGTTTACCTGCTTCTCCTCCCGCCGCTGACCGCCTTCATTGCCTTGAACTTCACGGGATCGACCAGCTTCACCTCGAAGACCGGCGTGGTTCGTGAAATATTCAAGTACATCCCGATTATGGCGGTGTCGTTCGCTGCGGGCCTTATTCTAATGATCGTTCTGCTGATCGTCAGACTCTCCGGAGGCGCGTGATGGCAACCACTGTCGCCGTGAACACACTCCACTATGATCCCGCTCTGTGTTCAAACTGCGGAATGTGCAGCACGGTATGCCCCCACGGCGTCTTCGCCACAGACGGCAAAGTTGCAAAGCTCGTCCGCTACGAAGCCTGCATGGAGTGCGGCGCCTGCATGATGAACTGCCCCACGGGCGCCATCGAAGTGGACAGCGGCGTCGGCTGCGCGGCCGCCCTGATGTTCGCCGCCCTGACCGGCAGGAAGGAAGCCGCCTGCAAACCCAGCGACGATCCATGCTGCTAACCAGCCGCCATACATTGCCGCGCCGAATGATCCTCAGGGTCTTGTATGCCGGGCAGACCTTCAGTATCCTCCACTAGTTTTTTCACCTGAGCTTTTTGTAGCAACTCTGGAAAAGCAAGGATCTCGCCACTAGCGATCTTCGGAACGGAACAGGGGGAAACGATGGCTCTCCACTCAATCCATAGACCGGTCTTGTCTATCGTTATCTTGTTCGCCGTAGTATGCGCGGCAACCGCCGATGAGCGCTCGGACCACGTGGACAAGCTCTTCAGCGATTGGGACTCAACCCACTCGCCCGGCGCGGCGATTGCGGTCATCCGCGACGGCGAGATCATCTACGAGCGCGGCTACGGGATGGCCGACCTCGAGCACGGCGTGCCGATCGGGCCGGACTCAGTTTTCCGCATCGGCTCGACCTCGAAGCAGTTCACCGCCTTCTGCGTCGCCCTCCTCGCCCACGAAGACAGGATCTCTCTGGACGAGAGCATCGTCTCATACATCCCCGAGCTGCCCGAGGTCTACCGCCCCGTCACTGTGCGGCACCTGATCCACCACACCAGCGGCGTCCGCGACTACCTCGAGCTGCAGGCGCTGGCGGGGGTGACCGACTACGACTTCTACACCGCTGAAGAGGCCCTCGAACTGCTTTCCCGGCAGCGGGCCTTAAACTTCCCTCCGGGCGAGGAATTCCTCTACTCCAACTCCGGCTACTTCCTCCTCGGCGTCATCGTCGAGCGGGTCTGCGGCAAGACGCTCGCCGAGTTCGCCCGCGAGCGCATCTTCGAGCCACTTGGTATGGGGAGCACACACTACCACGACGACCACACGCTCATCGTGCCGAACCGTGCCGACGGCTACTCCGAGTCGAGCGGCGACGGCTACTACATCGACATGACCTACCTCGAGATCATCGGCGACGGCGCCGTCTTCACCACAGTAAGGGACATGGCCCTCTGGGACCGCGTTTTCTACGGCGGCTTCTATGACGACGAGCTGATCGAGACGACCCTCATGCCAGGCGCCCTCAACAGCGGGGAGAACCTCGACTACGCTTTCGGTCTGGGCGTTACCGACTACCGTGGCCGAACGATGATAAGCCACGGCGGCGCCTTCGTCGGCTTCCGGGCCGACATGATCCGCTTTCCCGAGTTGCGCTTTTCGGTAATCTGCCTGGCCAACTGCAGCTCGATCAACCCGAGCGGACTCTGCACCGCCATCGCCGACATCTACCTGGAAGAGGTTCTGGAGCCGGAAGAGCAGCCGGAAAGCGCGGAGCCGGCCGCCGAACCCGAATTCATCGAGCTGCCTGAGGAATCTCTCCGCAGCCGAACTGGTATCTATCGACGTACGGAGTCGGGTATTATCCGCCGTGTAATATTCGAGGACGGTGACCTGTGGTACGTCGGTCCCGGCTACCGTCTTAAATTCGCCCCGGTTAGCGAAATCCGTTTCGTGGCGCCTGATGATCGTGACGTAGAGATCATCTTCGGACCTGCGGGCGAGAACGGACAGAATTCCTTCCGAGTCTTCGTAAGAGGCGCGCACAGATCAACCTATCTCGAAATCGAGGTTTGCATGCCCACTACGGCCGATCTGGAAGAATACGTGGGCACCTACTACAGCGAGGAGCTCGACGCGACCTACAGGGCGGTCGTCGAGGAGGGCAAGATCTACTTCAGGTTCCGCAACGCTCCCGACGAGCACCTGGAGCCGCTCGAGCGCGACGCATTCTGGCTCGCGGGCAGGAACATCACCTTCGTCAGAGACGATAGCGACAACATATCCGGCTTCCGACTAGACTTCGCGCGCGTCAGGGGAATCGAGTTCGCCAGGGCCGAAGTGGAATAGTCGCCTTCCACCGCCTATCGATTCTCAGCGGGGGGAGACGCTTCTCTCCCGCTATTGGCATTCCCGCCGTGACGCAAGCGGAGGCTGACTCCCTCTCCTCGCCCTGCGCCGCCGTGACCGCCGCCCCTCGCCTCCTCTACCTCCGGAGTGACGAACAGGAACGAAAGAATCAGCGCCGCGCACAGGACCGCGAAAAGCGTGCCAACGACCCTGCGCAGCGTCGAACCGCCGATCAGCCGCCGGTACATGGCCACGATTCGCTCCCAGTGCAGGATTATGTGCAGTGCCAGCAAGGCGAGTACGGTGAAGCCGATCACCAGGTGCACCGTTCCCCAGTCGTGCCGTTCCAGCCCGAGCCAGCTTAGCTCAACCTGGCGGCCGTAAATCGCCAAGCGCTGCGAGCCGGGCACCAGCACGTACTCTATCAGGAAGCCTATGCCGGCCATCGCCGATATCCCCAGCATCAGCAGTGCGTCTATGATGAAATTCAGCCTCGACTTGTCCATCGCAACCTGTCTCCCACTCTTTCCAGGACAACACGCGACCCCGTTTACATGGGTTGGGAATCCCCTAAACCTTACCTCATTCGTAGCCATTCTGCATCGGTAGCTCAGTTCTTTCAAATAGGAAAGAATCTATTTCAGAGCTGCCGCAGCTCGTGCAGCAGGCGGTCGATCATGGCGTCGGTGTGCGAAGAGAATACGGCGATTCTGATCGCCCCAACCTTCCCCACTCCGGCGTAGGATCTGATGTAGGCGACGACGATACCGCGCTCCATCAGCTCGGCCTGAATTCTTTCCATTCGCTCGGCGCCGCTGAGCGTCAGGCAGATGATCGGGACCGGCGTGTCGTCGGTTTCGAAGCCGAGATCGCGCAGGCCTGCCTTCAGCCTGTTAATGTTTTCGCGGAGCTTCGTCCGCAGTTCTGGGTGGGAGCTGACGATCTCCAGCGCTTTGGCCGTCGCGGCGGCGGCCGGAGCAGGCGGCGGGCTGGAACCGACGAATAATTTCGACGCCGAGCGTAAACGCTCAACCAGCTTTTCGCTGCCGGGGATGATGCCGCCGTGGCCTCCGAACGCCTTGCTCAGCGTGCCTGAGAAGTAGAGGCGCTCGCCTTGGAGCCCGAAGTGCTCGAATGTGCCGCGCCCGTGCTCGCCGAGGACTCCTACGGCGTGGGCGTCGTCGAGGCAAATTCCCGATCCCCGGTACGAGGCGAGCACCTCGAGATATTCGCCCACAGGCGATATGGCGCCGGAAACCGGAAAGACGCCGTCACAGATCACAAGCGGCCGCTGCCCCGGTGCCAACTCGTTTTTCAATTTCCCCGCCAGATCTGCTGCGTCCAGGTGGCGGAAAGTTCCTAAACGCCTGCCGCTCTGGCGGACGCCGTCGAAGACGCTGTAGTGAGCCAGCTCGTCGACGAAAAAGAGGTCGAATTCGTCGCACAGGCCCTGGGCCATTATCGTGTTGCCGCAGTAGCCGGAGACGAAGTAGAACGACGCCTCGGTAGCGAAGAACTCCGCCGCCCTGCGCTCGACTTCCAGCAGTGCGGGATTATCGCCGAAGCCGTTCCGGGAGGTGGCGCTGCCGATGCCGTACTTACGGGCCGCCTCGCAGCAGGCCTCGACCACCTCCGGGTGGCCTTGCAGGCAGAAGTATCCGGTGCCGGCGAAGTAGGTGTACCTCTTGCCGTCGATTACCGTCTCCGCCCCCGGGGGGCTCTGCATCACGTGCATTTCGGCCTCACACGGTGAAGTGTTCCGCGTTGCTGAGGAAATCCGGGTCGACGTCAGCACCCAGGCCCGGCCCCTCGGGCAGCGTCACCTCGTCGCCGTCGTACTCGATGCCGCCGATAATCGGGTCGTCCGAGAGCAGCAGGGCTGTGTCGAGATCATAGAAGGTGATGTTGCGGCGCGCCGAGGCCAGGTGGGCCGTGGCGGTCAGGCCGAGCCGGCTCTCCATCATGCAGCCCACCATGCAGGCTTTGCCGCAGCTCTCGGCCACGGCGCAGATACCCAGCGCGTTGCGGATTCCTCCCGACTTGGCCAGCTTGATGTTCAGGTAGTCGCAGCACTCGCCGCGGCAGAGCTTGAAGGCGTCGCGGTGGTCGAAGACCGACTCGTCGGCCATGATCGGGATCGTCGTCGCCTGCCTGACCAAACGCATCGCCTCATAATTCCAGTAGGCCACCGGCTGCTCGCAATACTGTACGCCCAGCGGTTCGAGCGCGCGCAGCGTCGCCACCGCGGTGGTGTAGTCCCAGCCCTGGTTGGCGTCGATACGGATCGGGATCTCCTCGCCCACCGCCTCGCGGATGGCACGCACGCGGGCCACATCCTCCTCCGTCGTGGTGCCCAACTTGACCTTTATCGCGCGGAAGCCGAGACCCAGAATCTCGCGCGCCTTGGCGGCCATGTAGTCGGGCTCCCCGAGGCCGATTGTCAGGTCGGTCACCAGCGTCCGCTTCTCGCCGCCCAACAGCGCGTAGAGGGGCAGGCCGGCAGCCTTGCCGAGCAGATCGTAGAGCGCCATGTCGAAGGCGGAGATGATGCTGGTGTTGTTCTTGAGGTAGCCCTCGAAGTCGCGGATGCGCTCCTCGACGGCCAGCGGATTCTTACCCTTGATCAGCAGCGCCAGGTCGCGGGCAGCGGCCAGGTCGATCGCCTGTGTTTCGCCGCACAACCGCCAGGTCGGGCTCGCCTCGCCGACGCCGTAGATACCGGCATCTGTATTGATCCTGACGAAGACGTTGGTGGCGCCAGTCGTCTCCATGATCGCGATCCGGAACGGCTCGTGCAGCGCCAGGTCCGCCTTGTAGATCTCCACCTCGGTGACCTTCATCCCCTTTGCCATGATCACTCCCTTCTCGGCGCGGCGCTCGCCCGCCCCCGCCCTTTTCGGACGGGAGTGCCGATGTCGTGGTTGGCTGAAGCGTTGTATACGCTGGATTCATTATCGCAAGTTGTGGATTCCCTACACCCCGCGGAAATACTGCTGCGGATATTAAAAAGGATAGCACCATCGGGTTATCGACGACACAGGAATCCCGCTATGGGGCTGTTCAGGACGCTGGGCGTGTGCGCTCGGCGGCCCAACTGCGGAGTCCCTGGACGCTCTCGGCCATTGTGCGGGCCAGCGGAATCGTCTCGGCTATCGCCGCCTGCAGGTCCTCCTCCGCCAGCTCGCGGCGCAGCGCGAACGCCTTGTAAAGGCCGGCGACGACCGCGCCCTCGATCTCGGCACCGCTGAAGCCTTCGGTGGTCTTGGCAAGCGCTCCGACGTCGAAGCTCTCGGGATCGCGCTCGCGCTTGGCCAGGTGGATACGGAAGATCTCGGCGCGCTCCGCCTCGCTCGGCAGGTCGACGAAGAAGATCTCGTCGAACCTGCCCTTGCGCAGGAGCTCTGGCGGCAGGCGGCGAACGTCGTTGGCGGTGGCGACGACGAAAACCGGCGCCGTCTTCTCCTGCATCCAGAGCAGGAAGGAGCTGAATATGCGGGCCGTGACGCCAGCGTCGACGGCGCCCGAGCTCTCGAGCCCGGAAAGACCCTTCTCGATCTCGTCGAGCCAGAGCACGCCGGGGGCCAAGGTCTCGGCGATCTTGATCGCTTTGCGCATGTTAGCCTCGGTGCTGCCGATGTACTGGCTGAAGAGACTGCCGACGTCGAGGCGCAGCAGCGGCAGTTGCCAGAGGCTAGCGATCGCCTTGGCCACCAGACTCTTGCCACAGCCCTGCACTCCCAGCAGCAGGAGTCCCTTCGGCTGCGGGAGCCCGAAGCGCCGCGCCTCTTCGCTGAAGGCGTCGCGCCGGTTATCCAGCCAGCTCTTTAGCTTCTCGAGCCCGCCGACGTTGCGCATCGTCTCTTCGGTGTCGAAGTAGTCGAGCACCCCGGTCTTGCGCAGCACCTGCCGCTTTTCGGCCAGGATCAACGAGATGTCCTCGGGCCCGAAGCGCTTATCGCTTACCGCCGCCTTCAGGAACAGGCTTTCGGCCTCGACCAGCGTCAGCCCGAGGGCGGCCTTGACTACGCGCTCCAGGAGCCGCTCGTCGGCGTCGACCTTCAGGTCGGGGTGGTCCTTCACCGACTTCAGCACCCTGCGCAGTAGCGCCATCAGGTCCTCGTGGCCGGGCAGCGGCAGGTCGAGGAGCGTCACCTGCTTCTCCAGCTCCGGCGGGATGCTGGCCACCGGGCTGATGATGACCAGCGTCTTGTAGCTGCGCCTGAGATCGAAGCCGGCCTGTCGCAGCCGCCTGATGACCGAAGGCTGCTCGGGGGCCAGGTAGGGATGCAGGTCGTGCAGGATGAAGACCGCCCTCTCGTTGCTCTTGCGCACGTGCTCGATGGCGCGCTCCGGCGTCGCCGTGTCGGGCACCGAGGAGTTCCCTTCCCGAATGTCCCCCAGGCAGTCCCAGTGGAAGATCCGCTTTCCCAGCCGGCCGGCAACCGTCTCAACCAGCTTGCTCGCCCGCGACTCCTCCGCCGTCTCGACCCAGATGATCGGATAGCGGGAGCGTATCAGGAGCTCCAGCTCTGCGAGGAACTTCTCTTCGCTCACGTCGATTCTCCCCTTATTAGCCCGTATATTGCACAAGATTCAGCCGTCCGGCGGCCTCTTTCCCCGAATCTCTTTGTTGCGGCCGATTTTGGACCCTCGACGTGGCGCTAACCACGCCTGCGGGTCTAAAACCGCCCCCGCCGCGACCTTCGATAAAATCGGCCCGCCGGTGACAATATGTAACCTCTTTGTCCTGTGGAGAGAGAGCTGGAAAGATCAACATATCAATCACTTAACACCAGAGCCGGCCAAAACTTGTGCAATATGCGAGCTAGACCTCGAGGTAACCGACCGGGTCGTCGCCCTCCCGGCGCAGCGTTCCCGCCTTGACCCCTACCTCGACGAACTCCGACGCCTCGATGCTAACGTCGGAGCGCCTGTAGTATTGGACGGCGCCGCCGCTGCCGGCCACCGCCAGCCGCGAGCCGTCGCCGTTGACCGCCAGCCGCGTGGCATCGGTAACCAGCGGCAGCGGGGCGTGCTCGCGGTCGCTGTCGGTTACACTGCCGGCCGCCATCTCGACCCAGCTCTCCCCGGCCACCCGCAGCTTTCCTTCCCCGTCCGCGGCGGCGCTGAAGCACGGCCTCATGAAGAGGAGCCTTGCCTCCCGGTCGAGGACCATCAGTTTGCCGTTGTGGTCAAGCAGCACTATATGCTTTCCTGTGTCGTCCACCTCGGCGACGCGTATCGGCTCTCTCAGCTCGTAGACGCCGACCCCCTGGCCGTCCGCGTCGATCGCCACAATGCCCCGATCGCGCGAGGGAACGAGGATGAATTGGGCCTCGACGGCGACGTCGAGGCCGATGATCGCGCGGTGGACGAACACCGTCCAACGCACCCTGTCGGCTCCCTCGATCAGCGACACGTGGCCGTCCTCGCATGCCAGTGCGCAGGAGCCGCCGCCGGGCGCGAAGCGGACGAAGTCGATCGGGTGATTCAGCCGCCCACCGCTCATCAGCTTGCCATGGATGGTGAGGTAACGGTAGATGCCGTAACGGTTGCCGACCGTGATCAGATTGCTGCCCGGCCTGAGGTCGAAGCAGTCGGCCTCGAACGGCAGCTCCTTGATCCAGAGGAGCTCGCCGTCGCCGTCGAATGCCGCAAGCTCCCTCTCCGAAGTGAGGGCCACCGCGTGCCCTCCCCGCCGGCCGCAGCGGACTCCGGCGACCGGATTGGGGAGGCTGGACTGCCAGCGCGGCTCGCCGTCCGGGCCGTAGCAGACGAGCTGACCCGAGGGCGTGCCGACAAAGCACTGCCCGCCCTCTTGGGCCAGGTCAATTCCGGCCACGTCTCCCTCTGCCTCCGCTTCCCAGGCGCGGTGGTAGTTCACCCCTAGCACTCGCACCTACCCTCCCCATCTAACACTTTGTTGGAAACGTCCGCGACTCTCCTGCGGCGCGACATTCGTCTAAATACCGCCGTTGGTAACCAAGAGTCCAAACTAAGACTTCACCGGCCGGTCCATTAATTGTAGCACTGAATTCGCACCGGTCCTTATCTTTGATAAAAAAGTCCGGAATCATAACCCTTGCAAGTTATTTATATAGAGGTGGGCCGGAGTTGGGATTCTCACACACTCGGGCCGAAGCCTGGGGATTTTTAGTCTCTCCAGCATTCCGCAATCCCTAATAAAATCAGTTATTACCTCCCTTCCAAAAACGCCGTTACATACGCGTTACACGCCGCTTCCGTATGCTGTTGAGAAGAACAAGCCACTCTGCAGTCCACCATTTTGTGCATATGTAATTCGCCAGCTCCTCAACTCCGAGCAAGCGCTTCCAAGTCCATTGACTCCTTTATCTTGTGCAACAGATGATCTTTATCTACTACTTGTGCATATCAAACCTGCGCAAAAATTTCCTCGGCGATTGGATATGCCTCTTACCATAACAATATCGGAATATGTCAATAGGTTATGAAAGAATGGCTCATTCACGGAATTCCCGAGTCAAACCTCACGTACACAAAAATGTTAGGGGTTGGCTGCAGACTCTTTATGTGATATTATTAAATTATCAGTCCTGATCAGATCATATACATACCACTTCTGAAGTTGAGGTTGACTTATGATTCGCATCCTCAAGGTGGTAAGAACCTCAATGGTCTTGAACTCGCAACAAAGCACCTTAAATAATTGTATAAGATTCTATGCATTAAACGGCGTATATACAACATGCAGGCGTTAACAGTGGATAAGGAAAATGGATATAACCGCATCCTCGACTGTAACGAGGCTCTAGACTACACGTTTGGATACGAGTCCCGCGAGGAGGTCGCCGAGCTGATTGTCGAAGAGCTGTATTGCACTACAGAGTATCGGAAAGCTTCATCTTTCTGCAATAAAATAATGAAGCATCCGCAAGCAACTGACTCGAGCAATCCGAACGGAGGCTGAAATAACATGTGTGCGGACAAGCCTCGAACACTCCACGTCATCCTCGTTGATGACAATCCGGATGATCTGGAGATAATCAAGATGAATCTACTGCGCCTGACCGATGATATTCAGCTTGAGGGAGCCCTGTCGACAAGGGAAGCTTTAACGAAGATTCATGACACTTGCTTTGACTGCATCATCTGCGACTACCAGATGCCGGGCTTGGACGGCCTGGAGTTACTTCAGGCTCTCCGCAACCAAGAAATCACCATTCCGTTCATTTTCCTTACCGGTCAGGGGAACGAGGATGTCGCTGCTGAGGCTTTGCGCTTAGGCGCCGACGACTACTTCGTCAAGGAAATCGGGGCCGCTTCCTATAATCGGCTGCTCAATTGCATCCAAAAGAATATTGAGGCATATCAGCAGCGGATTGCGCACGAAAGAGCCGCATTAGCTTTGCGGGAAAGCGAGGCGAAATACCGGTCCCTCTTCGAAGGCTCTAAAGATGTGGCTTATATAACCACCGTCGGAGGTAAACTCGTTGATATCAACCAAAGTGGCGTCGAACTTTTTGGTTATGGTAGGGATGAACTATCGTCGATAAAAGTCGACTCCCTATATGCAGATCCCTCGGAAAGAGATAAATTCAAGCGGAGCATTCAGCAGGTAAGCTACGTAAAGGATTATCCAGTAGACTTGAAGAAAAAAGATGGCACAATTATTCATGCCTTGATTACCTCCGCTGTTCAAAGTGATGAAAATGGAAAGATGTCGTGGTACCATGGCATTATTCGGGATGTTACTGAGAGCAGGCGAGCTGAGGAAGCGTTGCGCAGGAGTGAAGCGAGTCTCGCTGAGGCCCAACGCATAGCCCACCTCGGAAACTGGGACTGGGACATAATCAGAGACGATCTGCACTGGTCTGACGAGATATACCGCATCTTTGGTTTACAGCCCCAGGAATTCGGAGCCACTTATGAGGCGTTCTTGGCATCTGTACATCCAGACGACAAGGAGTTCGTTATTAGTAGTGTTAATAAGACACTGTTTGAGAAAGAGCCTTTCAGTATTGATCACCGTATAGTCTTGCCAGATGGAGCAGTTCGCATCGTTCACGAGCAGGCCGAAGCGACATTTGATAAAGACGGCAGGGCTATCAAGATGTTGGGGACAGTCCAGGACATCACCGAGCGCCAGATTGCGCAGGAGGCCTTAAGAGAATCGGAAGCAAGATATAGGACTTTATTCGAATCAACTGCCGACGGAATACTAATAGCAGACGTGGAATCGAAGCAATTTAAATATGCAAATCCTGCTATTTCCAGTATGTTAGGATATAGCGAAAAAGAACTAAGGAAAATGAAAGTTATTGATATCCACCCAAGTGACAGCATCGAACGCGTGATTTCAGATTTCGAGAAAATGGCAGCAGGAAAGACCGTGGTAACAGACGAAATCCCATTATTAAGAAAAGACGGAACTATAGTATATGCGGATATTACTGCATCTAAGACATCTATAGATGGCAAAGAATGCCTTTTAGGTTTTTTCAGAGACATTACTGAGAGCAAGCAGGCAGAAGAGGCTTTGCGGGAGAGCGAGGAGCATTTCAGAAGTGTCTTCGAGAACATCTCTATAGGGCTTTACCGCACAACCCCTGACGGTCGCTTCCTTCTGGCGAATCCAGCACTAGTCAGGATGCTGGGATACGATTCTCTCGATGAGTTGACTGCATTCAACTTGGAAGATAATGAAGATTATTGGCCTGCGTATTCTAGAAGTCAGTTTCGCGAACGTATCGAACGGGATGGCGAAATAATGGGATTAGAAACCACGTGGAAGAAGAGGGACGGATCGATAATATTTATCCGCGAGAGTGCCCGTGCTGTTTGTGGAGAAGAAGGGGAGGTACTTTACTACGAAGGGACAATTGAAGACATATCCGAGCGCAAGATGCTGGAGATTCAGCTAGCCCAGGCCTTAAAGCTGGAGGCAATCGGGCAATTGGCCGCGGGTATAGCTCATGAGATCAACACGCCCACACAATACGTTGGCGATAACACGCGCTTCCTTCAGGACGCTTTCAGCGACCTGAGCATGCTCCAGGCGAAGTATGAAACGCTGCTCCAAGCCGTCATAAGAGGAGCCGCGACGGATGACATTGTCCGGGAAGTGGAGGCTGCCGCCGAGGAGGTGGGGTTAGAGTATCTCTCGGGTGAGATCCCCAAGGCTATTCAACAATCGCTGGAGGGAGTGGATCGGGTAGCGAAAATAGTGCGGGCAATGAAGGACTTTTCCCACCCAGGTAAGGAAGAAAAAACGGCTATCGATCTCAACCGGGCGATAGAGAGCACGATCACCATTGCTCGCAACGAGTGGAAATACGTGGCGGATATGGTAACGGACTTTGACAGGGAGCTGCCGTTAGTGCACTGCCTCCCAAACGAGTTTAACCAAGTGGTTCTGAACATCATTCTCAACGCCGCCCAAGCTATCGGCGACGTCGTAGGCGACGGATCCAATGCCAAAGGTACGATCAAGGTCAGCACCTGTCACGACGGCGAGTGGGCCGAGATCCGCATCAGCGACACAGGCTCGGGGATTCCCGAAGACGACAAACCCAGGGTTTTCGACCCGTTCTTCACCACAAAGGAAATCGGCAAGGGAACCGGCCAGGGACTGACTATTTCGCATGACGTGATAGTTAAGAAACACGGGGGGACTATTACCTTCGAGACCGATGTAGGTAGGGGAACCACTTTCCTCATCCGCCTGCCGATCGAGCCCGATACCTCCTCGGAAAGGGATCTATAGTGAAGTTGCGAATCCTCTTTGTGGACGATGAGCCCAAAGTACTGCAGGGCTTGCAGAGAATGCTGCGCCCAATGCAGCACGAGTGGGAGATGGCGTTTTCAGAGAGTGGAAAAGAAGCCCTGGAGATTCTAGAGAAAGAGCCTTTCGATGTTGTGGTGTCGGACATGCGGATGCCGGGGATGGACGGTGCGCAGCTTCTTAATGAAGTGAAGAAGCGCTATCCCCAAACCATGCGTCTCGTCCTCTCGGGCCACTCTGATCGGGAGATGATCCTGAAGTCGGTGGGAGCGACACACCAGTACCTCATTAAACCCAGTGATCCGGAATCGCTGAAGGCGGTCCTAAAGCGGGCGTTTGCACTCCGGGAGCTGTTAAACGACGAGGTGTTGAAACGACTCATTTCTCGGTTGAAATCTTTGCCCAGCATACCTTCACTTTACATGGAGGTGATGCAAGAGCTGCAGTCTCCGGATTCCTCGATGCAAAAGGTCGGGAAGATCATATCTCAGGACATGGGGATGGCAGCTAAGATTCTTCAGCTCGTCAATTCCGCCTTCTTCGGACTTCCACGCCAAATCTCCAGCCCCGAACAGGCAGTCGGCCTACTCGGACTGGATACGATCAGGGCGCTGGTGCTCTCGATCCACGTTTTCTCGCAGTTCGACGAGGCAAAGCTGCCGGGCTTCCATCTGACAGCGCTGTGGGACCATTGCGTTGCCGTTGGGAGTTGTGCTAACAGGATAGCAAAATCGGAGAAGACCGAGAAGAAATCAATCGACGATGCCCTCACAGCAGGACTGCTACATGATTGCGGCAAACTGGTGCTCGCCACCAATCTGCCTGACCTGTACCAAGAGGTGCTATACATGGTCGATAAACAAGAAACTAATCTTCTGGAGGCTGAGAAAGAGACCTTCGGCACCACCCACGCCGAAGTGGGAGCATATCTGCTGGGGCTTTGGGGACTGCCTGATCCGATCGTGGAAGCTGTAGCCTTTCACCACCACCCGACCATGTGCATAGGGCAAACCTTTAGTTCTCTTACAGCGGTCCACCTAGCCAATGCATTGGATCACGAGCTTCGGAGTACAGCGGAGCCTGCCACAAGGAGCCAGATCGACCTCGACTATCTGAATTCACTTGGCGTTGTCGACAGGCTACCAGCGTGGCGCAAAGCGTGTAAGGCGCAACCCTCAGATGGAGATAATTGATGGCGGAGAGGATTCTTTGTGTCGATGACGATGCCAACATCCTTGCGGCTTACCAGCGGCAATTGCGGAAGGATTTTCGCATCGATACAGCGTCTGGAGGAGAAGAAGGTCTGGAAACGATTGCCAAGCGGGGACCGTATGCCGTCATTGTTTCCGACCTTCGCATGCCGAAGATGGATGGCATTCAATTTCTCTCTCGCGTGCGCGAGGCAGCGCCGGACGGCGTTCGCGTCATGCTCACCGGCCACGCAGACCTGAAGGTAGCTATCGAGGCGGTGAACGAGGGCCATATATTCCGATTCCTTACAAAGCCATGTCCACCTGAAACGCTTTCCAAAGCGCTAGCCGCTGGAGTTGAGCAATATCGGCTCGTAACTGCTGAAAAGGAGCTCCTGGAAAAGACCTTGCATGGCAGCATTAAAGTCCTCACCGATATACTCGCCTTGGTCAATCCCACCGCCTTCGGCCGCGCCTCTAGGGTGCGACGTCTTGTGAGCCAGTTGGCCAAGACCATAAAGTCCGAGCAGACCTGGCAGCTAGAAGTGGCCGCAATGTTGTCACAAACTGGCTGCGTAACTCTTCCTGAAGAAACGCTAGGAAAGATCTATCAAGGCGCGAGACTTTCAGCGTTAGAAGAAAAGATGTTTCGAGAGCATTCACAGATAGGTCACGACCTGATCGCTAAGATACCGCGCATGGAAGAGGTCGCTGAGATGATCGCTTTCCAGGAAAAACGATTTGATGGATCGGGCCCGCCAGCGGAAGAGAAGAAAGGGCTAGATATTATACTTGGGGCACGGATGCTGAAGCTTGCGCTTGATTTCGACGTGCTAGTTTCTTCGGGGCTGAGCGAGAAAGAAGCCTTGGGGAAGATAATTTTAAGAGGAGAGAGCTGGTATGACCCAGCTATCGTCTGTGCGCTAAATAAGATTATCGATGTCGATGAAGAATACGAGGCCGTTGCGGTAACCGTGGATGAACTTGCTCCCGACATGATCTTTGCCGATGATGTTAAAGGCGCCTCGGGGATTACTCTCATCACCAAAGGCCAGGAAGTAACACTGTCACTGCTAGTGCGCTTGAAAAACTATTTAGCCGTAGCAAGAATTCAAGAGCCTATTAAAGTCATAGTGCGATTTGTTGCTAACGATCGCTCCGGTAGTAATTAAACAGCGCTATTTGAAGCGCGAACGAATATCTATCAGGACTAAATGTTAACAACTGATGACATAAAAAGGCAACCAACGAGGGGAAAGTTAACAATCCTGTCTACAAATCCCAGGAACGTGGGCATTGATTTCCAAGGAACTTGGGATAGTGAAGCCTTCCTGAAAAACCTTCCCGCGCAGTGGTTGAAGAGGAGGAATATTAAATGAAACATCGAGTGCTATTAGTTGACGATGATCATCGCGTTACCGACGCATTGAAGCGATCACTGCGCAAGGAGCCTTACGAGATCCTGTGTGCAAGCTCTGCTAAAGAGGCTCTCAATCTCCTTGCCCGTGAACCGATAGACGTTATTGTTTCTGATGAGAAGATGCCGGGAATCTCTGGATCTGAGTTCCTAGCCATCGCTAGTGAAGACTACCCTCATACCATTCGGATAATGCTAACGGGGGAAGCGAGCCTTGACTTAGCCATTCGGGCTATCAACGAAGGGCAGATCTATCGGTTCTTCACAAAACCGGTTAACGCGATTGATCTTATTATCACCATTCGCCAGGCGCTTCAGCACAAGGATCTGATTACCGAAAGCATGCGTTTGTTACATGTAGTAAAACACCAGTCCGCACTTCTGCAGAAGTTGGAGAAGTATAGCCCCAGGATCACCGAGGTAAAGAGGGGTGCGGACGGTAGGATTATGTTAGAGGAACCGGATGTAGATTTCGATGTGCTCATGAAGGAGATCGGTGCCGAAATGAAGAGATACAAGGATCGCCTTCCGGAATCTGAGTGAGGATGTAATCTTGGTACTTAAACCAAGAGATACAATGGCCGATAATACCACGCGCGACAGCCTCTGTTTTCGTTGTGTCCGGGACGTGGAGTAGTGTTTCAATTGGCCTGTGCCGCCTGCTCGATCCCGGCGATCAGCTCCTTGATGCGTGGATGAGGGCGGAACTCATTCCGGGAGAGCTGATTTATTAGAAGCCCGAGAGGTAAATCACATCCCCCGCATCCGCAGCACCATGACAGGTGCAGCTCCGCTCCCTGAGTTGATAGCTGCAAAAAAGTCTTTGAGGGCTGAGAACTGAGGAGAGGTTAGGTTTGCGGTCGGGTGCTGATTTGTAGGTGGATAGGGATGCGGATTGTAGTGTGCATCGAGTCGCCTGGAATCTCCGCAAGCTATTGAAAACAAATGGTGCCGGAGGTGGGAGTCGAACCCACACGGGCCGAAGCCCGGGGGATTTTGAGTCCCCTGCGTCTACCGATTTCACCACTCCGGCACATGAACATTTCTAGCGCGCCCGGGAGCCGGTGTCAACGATGAGAGTAAAATCTACCCAAACTTTAAATGCCCTCTTGCGATTTCTGTACGCAACGGCGGCGCCCTGAAGGGCGCCGCCGGTCGAGAAGTATTGAGATGACTGGGTCGCGGCCTCTAACGCTGGCGAATTCTGATTTGCCCGCTTCTGACTTCGGCGTAGATTTCAGCACCGCCGCCGTTGACCAAGCCTTCAAGGTGTCTGCGGTTCGCGCGCCCGTGCATCACGACATCGAAATCGGTGCTGATTCCGCCGGAATAACCGGCCTCGGCGTCGATCTCGAAGGCCGAGTCGGCGTGCAGCGTGATGGTGATGCCTCCGCTGAATACCTCGAAATCGAACTCGCCATGAGAGATCGGACGGGAGATCGTCAGGTCGATGTTGCCGGATAGAACCTCGATATCCGCGCCCCCCAGCTCGACAGCGGAGACATCCACATTGCCGGATGTCGTCTCGACGCTCAGCAGGCCGGATACGTTGTTCAGCTCGATGTTGCCGCTAACCCCCTCGATGTCGATATCGCCGCTGATCCCAGCGATTTCAATATTCCCTGACACTGAGTTGATATCGATGCTGTCGCCGGCGATGTCGCGCACATCCAGATTACCGCTGACGATGTCAACGCTGATGTCGCTGTTGACTCCGGCCATCTCCAGGTTGCCGCTCACCAGGTCTACCTCGAGGCTGCAGTCGCGCGGCACTCGCACGGTGAAGTCGACCGAAACGTTGAAGCTATCGCCCAGGCCGTGGCGTCGGCGCTCATCAGAATCGGGGTACTCCACCTCCACATCGACGCTGTCGCCGCTCTGCTCCATGACCACCTCGACGAGCTCGGCCTTACGCTGCGCGTTGGCACCGCGGGAGCGCTTTACCGCCTCGACGCTGATTACGTTGCGGTCCCAGCCGACGATTTCAATGTCGCCGCTGATGTTCTCGAGGTTGAGCGAGCTGCCGGCGCCGACGGTGAACTCCCGCGACTCCTCAGTCGTGTAGTCGTCGGCGACGGCCGCCAGCGGAGCGGTCAGGAGCACCCCCAGCACCAGCGCGAATAAGCAAGTTAACTTCTTCATTGGACTTCCTCCATTAAAAGAGACCCATGTTTAGAGATCCATGTTTACAAATCGCTGCAGGAACTGGCCTTTGCGGTCGTAAGCAGCGAAGAGAAATTCGATGGCGTCGGCGTCGGTCGGGTAGAGCAGGTAAAAGCGCTCCGCGTCGGCTATCGCCTCGTCGATCCTAACCAGCGTGTCGTCGTAGAGCCGGCGCAGCTCCGGGCTCATCAGCTCCCTGCGCTCCTCGACCTCCCCGATCAGGACGGCCAGCTCGGCCTGGAACTGCTGGCGCAGGTTCTCGATCCTGCCGAGGGTCTGCGCGACCCTCTCCTCGCCGGGGGTCTGCGGCCGCTCGAGAAGTTGCACCACGAGCACCGTGACCACCAGCAAGAGGACGGCGAACACGGCCGTGACGTAGGCCGGCTTCAACATGAAACCGCGCCACGCCCCGAACGCCGTCCGCAACCGCTCAAGAACTCCCGGGCTGTTGCCCAAGCGCTCCTCGAGTGCCGGCCGGATGCGCCGACTCCAGAGCGCTTCCGGGACCTCCGGATCATCGAGCTCCCGCAGATCGCCTATGAGCTCCCGGTACTCGCTCAGCAGCTCCCGCAGTCGCTGGTCCCTCTCCAGGCGCCCCTCGAACTGTCGGCACTCATGCTCTTCCATGTCGCCCAGGAGGTAACGCTGAATCAGGATCTCATCCTTCTTGGCGTCCATTTTCCTTCTCCTATCGCATCCCGGCCGCCGCAATTTCGACCTGCGCTTCGCCGGTGCTCAGCACCTCGCGAAGCGCTCGGCGCGCCTTGAAAAGCTGCGACTTTGAGGCGCCCACGCTGATCCCGCGCATGGCGGCTATCTCTGTATGCTTGTAGCCCTGGATATCGTGCAGGATCACTGCGGTGCGGTAGCCTACGGGCAGCTCGGCGATGGCCCGCTTGAGGGCCGTACGCCTCACGATCGGCTCGGGAGCCGACGAGAATTCCGCCGCCTCGAACTCCCCCAAATCGAAGGATATCGAGCCCGGCCGCCGCTTGCGCAGATGGCTGATGCAGGCGTTGACCGCGAGCCTGTAGAGCCAGGTGGAGAACTTTGCCTCCCCGCGGAACGTTTTGATTTTGGTCAGCACCAGCATGAATATCTCCTGCATCAGGTCCTCGGCGTCGGCGCTGTTGCCGCTCATGCGCAGGCACAAGCCGTAGAGCCTTCGCCCGAATTGCTCGAACAGCGCCTCGAAAGCCTGGAGGTCTCCGTTTTTGCACCTCTCGATGACTTCCTCTTCCATCGGTCCCCCGCTTTTCGTTAAATAGGACGCGCGATAAAAAAAAAGGGTTGCCCGAGGCAACCCCGGCTTGTCAATTCTCTTCTATTCTTATCAATCCTCTAGCGGTTTCCAGCCGCAGCGTGTAGTCGCCGTCATTGAACGACCTCCTCACCTGCTGGCGCCCCCGCTCGTTGATATCGACATGCAGGAAATCGATGCTGATCCGGCCGCCCGGGGCATCCGCTTCCACAGTCACATCGCTGTCCTCGCTCAACTCCAGGTCGATGCGGCCCCGCCCGGTGCGGATCTGCATGTCGCCGCGCACGGGCCGGCCGTTCTCCAGTTCGATGTTGCCGCGCTCCAGCTCCAGCCGGATCGGGCCGTAGACCTCGTCGAGCTCGACGTCGGCATGGCGGCCGTCCAGCTCCACGCCCCCCGTCAGGTCGAAAAGCTCCACATCGCCGTCGCCGAGCGTCAGCCCCACCAAACCCGAGGCTCGCGAGACCTCGACATCGCCGTAGCGGCTTTCGATCTCGAAATCGGAACTGACGCCTTCCACCTCGATATCCCCGCGTACGGTGCGGATGCTGTGCAGCACCCGACGCGGAATCCGCAGTTCGAGGACCGCGCGCAGGCGACTGCTGCTCGTGCGCCCCTCGGGATCGACCGCGATGAGCAGGCCGGATTCGCTCTCAGAAACTTGTATGTCGAAGTCGCCGGCGATATCGCGCGCGCGCTCCCTGTCCCAAACCCTGACATACTTGAGTAGGCTGACCTCGATGTCGTCGCCACCGTAGCCGTAGACCCGCACGTCAGCGCGGTTGGTGTAGACGGTCAGCACCTGCCCCTCAGCAACGGTGATAGAGCGGCCCGACTCGAAGCGGTGGGCGAACACGAAGCCCTCGAAGTCGATCCATTCCCAGGGGACGCCAACGAGGATAAAGATGATCACAGCGGCCACGATCAGCAGTCCGATCCCCGATCCGCGCCCGCTGACGCCCAGGAACGACTGCACTACCTTGACGAGACCGGCCGCGACGAGCAGCAGCGGCCAGTAGCGCCGGGCCAGCTCGCGCAGGTCCACCTCAGGGTACAGTGTGACGTAGAGCAGCAGGACGCCGAGCCCGATCAGCACCAGGCCGACCAGCAGGATGTCGTAACGATAGCGGCGCTGCTCGCCGCCGGCGGCCTGCGGAGCCTGGTTGCCGGCTGGCGGCACGGTGGGAGTCGCGTTCTCGCTCATGGGTATCCCCCTCGCATGCTGTCTGCTACCTACTTAGTCGAAGAACACTGTCAATAAGTTCAATCGCCGCGGCCACCGTCGTCCACGGGCGTAATGTGCCCGGCGCTGCCGCGGGAGGAGTAGGTGAGGCCGAGCAGCCTGGAGAGCTCGATCCGCCCCCTGTTTATGCGGCTCTTGACCGTGCCCTCTGGGATGCCGAGGATGTCGGCGATCTCCTGGTAGGAGTAGCCGTAGAGGTGGCGAAGCACGATGCAGGAGCGCAGGATCGACGACAGGCTGTTGATGGAGTCGCGTATGGCGGCCAGCTTCTCCTTCTCCTCGAGGATCAGCAGCGGCGTCGAGAGGGCGCTCCTGACGTTGGCGAGCCGCTCAACGTTGTCGATCATCGATTCCCTCTCCTTGCGCTTCTTGCGGTAGTAGTCGATGCAGTAATTCTTGCTGAGGCGGATGATCCAGTAGCGGAAATTGGCCTCGAGGTTGAACTTGTCCAACGCATGGAAGATCTTGAACAGGATCTCCTGCGTCAGGTCCTCAGCCTCGTCGACGCGGCCGACAAACTGGTAGGATATGTTGAAGACCCGCTTGCGATACCGCTCAATTATCTCCTCCCAGGCTCTGCCGTCGCTGTCCGAGCAGAGACGCACCAAGTCGTTGTCGCTCCAGTTGCTGTAGGAGGTTTTGGCCATACCGAAGGCGTGTATAGCTGTTTCGAGCCGCCTGCGTTTCGCTCCCGCGTCGGCGGCGCCGACTCCCGGGGATTATATCACGGTTGCGCGCCCTGCATAACCTCGCGCCCGCCCGCCCGCGCCGCGAGTGGCCGGGGCCTGAGCTACCGGCGGGCCGACAGCAACAGCTGCAGGTACTGGACCTGCTCATGTGCCCGCTCCGCCCCCTCGCCGGCCGACTCCATCCTCAGCGACCGCCGCCAGGCGTCTAGTGCCTCTCTGTAGCGCTTCGTGTTCTGGAGAGCGGTCGCCAGATTGCGGCATACCTTAGCGTCGCCGGGCTGGAGCTGGAGGATTCGATTGTGCGCCTCGATCGCCTTCGGATAGTCCCTCATCCTCATGTAGTACCCGGCGAGGTCGCGCCAGCAGTCGAGGTGGTCGGGCTGCAGCACCACTGTCTCCTCCCACACCTCGATTGCGGCGCGCAGCAGACGCTCCTTCTCCAGCAGCTTGCCGAGCCGGTAATGGCTCTCCACCGACAGCCTGCCGACGCGCCGGAAATGTACCAGCTCGCTTATGGCCCAGACCACGGTGGCGCGCTCCCGCATACCGAGGCCGTTGTAGATCTCCCCGATAGCGTCGTAAGCTCCGGTGAGCTCGAAGTCGATCTTCAGGGCCCGCCATAGCTGCACCATCGCCTCCTGCGCCTGACCCAACTTCTGGTAGAGGCGACCGAGTTTCTCGATCGTCCGCGCGTCGCGCGGGCTCAGCCGCAGCCGCCGCTCGGTAGCCTCTATAGCCTTCTCGAGGCGGGCGCGTTCGGCGACGGGGAGAGCCTCCCTCGGCAACGCCTCGCGCCCCCTGATTTCCCTCTCCACCGCCCTACGGATGAATGAGGTTGTGGTTTGGTCGTCCCGTTCGACCGCGGCCGCTCCCGCCGCGCCGCCCGACATCGAGGTGTAGGCCCTGATGTGGCTTGCGGAGAGGCCCGGCCGCCGCTGCGTCGAAGCCACATTGGATGGCCCCGCAGCGACGCCGGCAGAGCTCCCACGCAGTTCCGCCTCGACCTCGTCGTCCGCCATTATGACGGTTTCGGAGAGGGCCGGATCGTAGTCAGTAGGCTCCGGCGCCTCGGATCGCGGCGCGCCGTCCGGCTGACTCCTCGCCACGAGGCCGTGGACGGGCATCGAGTTCGGCCGGCTGTAGAGTGCGGCGCGCAGCTGCCTACCGAGCTCCTCGCCGGTGGCGAAACGCCGCGACGGATCGACCGCAAGCGCCAGGTCGAAGAATCCCTCCAGCGCCGGCGGCAGCTTGCTGTCGAGCGCCGAGAGAGCCGGACGCCGATTCTCGAACTTGTCGCGCATGATGGCGGCGAAGCTATCACCGATGAACGGCCTCTGCCCGGTCAGGAGCTCGAAGATCACCGCCGCCAGCGAGTAGATGTCGGAGCTGCCGGTCGCCTCGTCGCCGTCCACCTGCTCGGGCGACATGTAGACAGGCGAGCCGACCACGATACCGGTCCGGGTGATCGAGCCTTCGAAGCCGAGGGCGATTCCGAAGTCCATCAGCTTCAGTCGGCCGTCGGCCAGGCGCATGATGTTGGCGGGCTTGACGTCGCGGTGGATAATACCCACGCCGTGGGCGTAGTCGAGAGCGCAGCCGACCTGGTCGGCGGCGGCCAGCATCTCTTGCACACCCACGGAGCGCCCGCCCGCCACCGCGTCCGACAGCGGCGTGCCCTCCAGGTACTCCATGACGATGTAGATCGTCTCCCCCTCCTGGCCAACGTCGTAGATGGTGACGATGTTGGGATGCGAGAGCACGCCGGCGGCGCTTGCCTCCCTCAGCAGCCGCTCCCTCAGCTCCTCTTCGTCAGCCGCGTCGGATGCCCCAACATGCACAGTCTTGATCGCCACCTTGCGCCTGATCTTCGGGTCGTTGCACAGGTATACGATCCCCATCGCTCCCCTGCCGATGGTGCGCTCCATCTCGTAGCGCCCGAACTTCGCCGGCTGTCGCACGCCCGCCTCGATAAGTTGGCACGTAAGGTTCTGCGCATGATAATCTCTACAGAGGGATCAGGCAATCTATTGCGGGATTCCCACCCGGGCGTCTGCGGCACCGCTTCTTGACTGTCAAAATCGTATGGACTAGCATCCATCGTCTATGGGCGGGAAGCACAAGGCGCGTCACTGGCGCCGCGACGGTGAGGCGATCGTCTGCACCCTCTGCCCCCACTTCTGCCGCCTCGCCGAGGGCCAAGTCGGCATCTGCCGCGGCAGGCGACACGCCGACGGCGAGCTCTGGGCCCTAAACTACGGCCGCGCGCCCTCGCTCTCCCTCGATCCGGTCGAGAAGAAACCGCTCTTCCATTTCCACCCCGGAGCCGCGATCCTCAGCCTCGGCCCGGTAGGCTGCAACTTCCAGTGCGACTTCTGCCAGAACTGGACCGTCAGCCAGAAGGACTGCCCGACGAGCAGTTTCGATCCCAACAGCCTGGTCGACTACGCCCGACGCAGCGGCGCCATCGGCATCTCCTACACCTATACCGAGCCGCTCATCTGGTTCGAGTTCGTCTTCGATTGCTCCGTCGCCTTCCGCGAGGCCGGCCTCAAGACCGCGATGGTCTCCAACGGCTTCGTCAACCCGGAGCCGCTCGGCGAGCTCCTGCCGTTGATCGACGCCTGGAACATAGACCTCAAGTCAATCCGCCCCGACTTCTATCGCCGCATCTCCAAGGGCCGGCTGGAGCCGGTCCTGGCGACGATCGAGCGGGCTAACGAGGCGACCCTGGTCGAGCTGACCAACCTCATCGTGACCGGCGAGAACGACAGCGATGAGGACCTGCGCGACCTGGTAGGCTGGGTGGCCGGCATCGACCGTAGCATTCCTCTGCACTTCTCGCGCTACCACCCCGACTACCGCAGCAGCCGTCCGCCCACGCCGCAGTCCACACTCGAGCGGGCCTACGAGATCGGCAGGGAACAACTCGACTACGTCTACGTCGGCAACATCTTCATCCGCGGCACCGAAACCACCTGGTGCCCCGGATGCGGCACCGCTGTCGTCGAGCGCGCCGGCTTCGGCCTCTCGCGCGCCGCGCTCGAGGGCAACCGCTGCGCCGCCTGCGGTCGCGAGCTGAACATCATCACCTGACCTGAGTGGAGCCCATGGTGAAGGGACAGAAAGCCGTCAGCGGAAAGAAGTGGCGCCGCCGCGCCGCCTACCTCGCGCTCGTGCCGGCGCTCGCCCTGGTGATAGCCTGGGGCGCTAGCAGCTACTACGGCGAACGCCGCACCGGCCAGGACGCCCTGCTGCCGGAAAACTCTAACATCATCACTTACTCGGCGTTCGAGTGGGAGATGGACGATCCGTCGGAGCTGATCCTCGACGGCAGCCGGCTGGCACGGCCCGAGTTCGATCGCGGCCTGCTGCGCTTCACCTGCGTCAGCGACACCTTCCTCTACTTCAACCTGGCTGGCCAGAAGCTCTCATCCAGCCGTCACTTCCTGCTCTACCTCAACCTCATAACCCGCAGGCCCGGCGGCAGGCTCGTCGTATACCTCACGCAGGACGGGGGTGGCGGGCGACGCCACTACGTCTCGGAGAGCATCCGCCTGCCGGAAGGCGAATTCACACGCAACATCGACCTCCACGCCCTGCGCTTCTATCTCGATATCGACGGTAAGCGGACCTTCCGCTGGGGCTCCGAGCTGACCTGGGCCGACGGACTGCGCCTCGACTTCGACCGCCTCGAGGGAACCAGCGTGACCATCAACAGCGTCCGCTTCCGTCCCGGCATGACGCTGGAGTTCTCGCTTAACGACCTCTGGGACCGATGCCAGCAAGAGGGGCTGGGAACCAGGCGGATACGCGGCCTCCGCATCGCCGCAGGAAATGAACACGGCACCTTGACCACACCGCCGCTGGGCATCGGCACCATCTCGCGCTTCCACGACATGGTTCTGATCGACGCTGTGGGGCGGGTGACGGCCGAGATCCGCTCGGGAAGCGTCGGCGAGGATGGCGAGATGGAGTGGAGTGACTGGATGGCCGTCGCGGACGACGGGGATGTTAGCCGGCTGCCGGCTCGACCGTTCGTTCAGATCCGATTCGTCTTCGAGGCGAATGAGCAGGGGATTCAGGTGCCCCGGCTGGCCGGCTTCCGGCTGCGCTATGTCGACCCCACGCCGCCGGGCCTCGGCGGACCACTGTTCGGAACCGCCCACATGCCAACCTACCTCCCCGGTAGCTCGATCACCAACATGCTCGACAGGGGCTCCTACACAGTCTGGATCAGGCTGCCACTCACCCACCCGCGTTTCGACGAGGCGGCCAACAGGCTCATCGCCCACGACGTCAACCTCGTCGGCAGCATCGACTTTAGAGAAGCCTCCAGGAGCGCCGCTCTCGAGGCGCTGCGCCTCTACCGGGGCCGCATCGCCGTCTGGGAGGTCACCTCGAGAAGGCCGGTGGGCGCTCCTTTCTACACCGAGTTTTTCGCCGACGCTCGCCGCATCGATCGGGAAGCGATTTTCTTCCCTGAGCGGGTCGGCCCTGACTACTTCCAGCGGCTCGCCCTGCGCGGCCAGTACCGATTCGCCACCGCGGCCGGCACTCAGGAGGAGGTGCTGAACCGCGGCTTCTGGTGGTTCTTCGTGCTGGCCCTGCTCTGCCTCGTCGTGGTGGCCGGCCTCGGGCCGCTGACCGGCTACCACTTCAAGGTAGGCTGCAGGGAACTGGTAGCCGGCGCCGCGGCGCTCGCCGCCTGCGCGGCCATCCTCATGCCGGCGATCCTTGCGACCGGCCTGGCCGGCCTCGCCTGGCCGCGCGACTGGAGTCAGATCGAGATCGCTTTCAACCGCTACGTGGTCAGCGCTTTCCTGCAGGAGTTCGTGCGGGCGCTGCTGCTGCTGCTGCCCGTGGGTTACCTGGTCCGCGCCGGCGTGCGCGATCGAACCGCCTGGATAACCGTGCTGGCGGCCAGCAGCGTTCTCTTCGGCCTCGGTCACCTGGGATACCCGGGCCTCTCGCCGGCCGAGGTGCTCGGCTTTGTCGTCGTCACCACTCTAGCCGGCCTGATCTTCGGAACTCTCTTCTACGCCACCCGCTCCCTGACGGCCGTGGTGATCATCCACCTGATCGCCAACATCTTCCTCTCGACCATGACCGACATCGGACCGCGGCTCTGAACCACTCCTGCCGCGGCCGCGGCGCCAAGACGGGACTCCGCGGGGCTTGTGAGGAGCCACGCCTCTTGCTACGATTCGGCCTAATGCCATGAAGAAAGACGACGACTTCCGGCTCGTGCCCCCGCCCCCTCCGGCCGCCAAGGAGAGGGTTGCCGGCGACGGCCGCACGCCGATGATGCAGCAGTACCGTAGCGCCAAGCGGCAGCACCCCGACGCGATCCTGCTGTTCCGTATGGGCGACTTCTACGAAATGTTCTACGACGACGCCGTAGTCGCCTCGCGCATCCTCGAGATCGCACTCACTACCCGCGACCGCAAGAGCAGCAACCCGGTCCCTATGTGCGGCATTCCGCACCACGCGCTCGAGAACTACGTCGGCAAGCTGCTGCGCGCCGGCCACCGGGTCGCCGTCTGCGACCAGGTCGAGGATCCGCGGCTGGCGCGCGGGCTGGTGCGCCGCGAGGTCACGCGGGTCATCACCCCCGGCACGCTGCTGGAGGAGAACCTCCTGGAGGCGAGGGAGAACAACTACCTCTGCGCAATCGCTGCCGATGGGGATACCGCGGCGGCGGCTTTCATCGACGTCTCGACTGGCGAGTTCAAGGTGGCCGGCCACTGCGGGCCCGCCCGCTGGGAGGAGCTTGGAGACGACCTCAACCTGTTCCGCCCGCGCGAGGTCATCCACCCGCAGGGTATGGAGCTGCCGCGTGTGCTCTTCTCCGCACTCGAGGGAACTCTGGTTCACGGGCAAGAAGACTGGTGGTTCGCCCCGGACTACGGCGCCGAGGTCCTGCAGCGGCACTTCGGGGTCGCCACACTCGAACCGTTCGGCCTCGAGCTGCCGTCAATGATCTGCGCCGCCGGCGCCGCCCTGCAGTATCTCAACGAGGTGCAGCGGACCGACCTGACGCACCTAGACGAGCTGAGGGTGATGCGCGAGGCCGAGGCGATGGTCATCGACGACGTCACCCGCCGCAACCTCGAGCTGACCGCCTCGTGGATGACCGGCGACAAGCGAGACTCGCTGCTCGGCCTCCTCGACCGCACCCGCACCAGCATGGGCGCCAGGCTGATCCGCCAGTGGCTGCTCCGCCCGCTGCTCGACATCGAGGAGATCGATGCCCGCCTCGAGGCCGTCGAGGAGCTGGTCGGCGACGCCGGCGCCAGGGCCGCTATCGTCGAGGAGCTCAAGTCGGTGGCCGACCTCGAGCGCCTGCTCGCCCGCATCCTGGTCGGCAGCGCCAACGCCCGTGACCTCATAGCACTGCGCAGCTCCTTCGAGGTGCTGCCCCAACTGCACGGCATCCTCGAGGGCCGAACGAGCGCCCGGCTGCGGGAACTGCGCGGGAAGATCGACCTCCTCGACGATGTGCGCGATCTGATCGCAACCAACCTGGCCGAGGAGCCTCCGCTGCAGCTGCGCGACGGCGGCCTAATCGCCGAGGGAGCAGACGCCGAGCTGGACGAGCTGCGGGCCATCGTCAGGGACAACCGTAGCTCCATCGCCGACATCGAGCGCCGCGAGCGCGGTCGCACCGGCATCCCGAAACTGAAGGTCAAGTACAACAAGGTGTTCGGTTACTACATCGAGGTCTCCCGCTCGCACCTCGACCTGGTGCCCGACGACTACTTCCGCAAGCAGACTCTGGTCAACGCCGAGCGCTTCATCACCCCCGAGCTCAAGGAGTACGAGAGCAAAGTTCTCAACGCCCAGGACCGGATCGTGGCGCGCGAGTACGAGCTCTTCTGCGGGCTGCGCGAGCGGGTGGCGCAAGAGGGAGCCCGCATCTCCGTCACCGCCCGTGCCCTGGCGCGTCTCGACGTGCTGGCCTGCCTGGCCGACGACGCCGCCCTCTTCGGCTACAGCCGGCCGCAGGTAAACGACAGCGACGAGATTCGCATCGCGGGCGGCCGCCACCCGGTTGTCGAGCGGCTACGGCTGGAGGAGCGCTTCGTCCCCAACGACGCCCTGCTCGACACCTCCGGTCACCGCCTGCTGATCATCACCGGCCCCAACATGGGCGGCAAGAGCACCTACCTGCGCCAGGTGGCCCTGATCGCCCTGATGGCCCAGGCAGGCTCCTTCGTGCCGGCCGACGAGGCGACGATCGGCCTCGTCGACCGCGTCTTCACCCGCATCGGCGCCAGCGACTACCTGGCGCGCGGCCAGAGCACCTTCATGGTTGAGATGAGCGAGACGGCTAACATCCTGCGCAACGCCACGCGCCGCAGCCTCATCATCCTCGACGAAATCGGCCGCGGCACCTCGACGTTCGACGGCCTCTCGATCGCCTGGGCGGTCGCCGAGCACATCCACAACCACCCGCGCCTCGGCGCCCGGACGATGTTCGCCACCCACTACCACGAGCTCACCGACCTGGCGTTGACGCTGCCCGGCGTCAAGAACCTCAACGTCGCCGCCCGCGAGCACGGCGACGAGGTTATCTTCCTGCGCACCGTCGTACCCGGCCCCTCCGACCAGAGCTACGGCATCCAGGTCGGCAAGCTCGCCGGCCTGCCCAGGGATGTCGTGCGGCGCGCTAAGGAGATACTGCGCAACCTCGAATCCGAAGAGCTCGACCGCGAGGGCCACCCCAAGCTCGCCCGCAGCGGCAAAGCAGAGGATGCCGCTCCCGCTGCACCCGCACCACATCCCGTGCTCGCCGAACTGAAGAACCTCAAGGTGGAAGAGCTGACGCCGCTGGAAGCCCAGGCACTGCTCGACAGGCTGAAGAAGAGGATCGACGACTGAACTGCTGACCGTTTGCCGCAACATCCGCACGACAGCTGAAGCCGCTACATCCTTTCAATCGGTGCCGCGATCGGGTTATAACGGTTTCAGGAAGGGGACGCGCATGAATACAGATTTCATAAATCACGCTCTACGGTCGTTGCTAGTAGCTCTCTCGCTCTGCGCCGTTGGCTTCACGACACCGCTCTCACAGTTGGCATACCGCACTCAGGAAGAGAGCGCGCCGGAGACGCAGGTCAAGAACATCATCCTCATGATCAGCGACGGCTGGGGCTACAACCATATCGAGGCGGCCAGCTACTACCGCTTCGGCGAAGCCGGCAGCCAGGTATACACGCAGTTCCCCTACAGATTCGCCATGAGCACCTACTCCGCCGACGGGCACGGCTACAATCCCGAGCTGGCCTGGTCCTACTTCGACTACGTCAAGACGGGTGCCACCGACTCGGCGGCAGCCGCCACAGCCCTCTCCACCGGCGTCAGGGTTCGCAACAGGATTGTAGGCCTCGACGTCTTCGGCCGACCCCTGCGGCACATCTGCGAGCGCGCCGAGGAGCTCGGTATGGCCACGGGCGTCGTCACAAGCGTTCCCATCAGCCACGCCACGCCGGCCGGCTTCATCGCCCACAACAGCAACCGCTACAACTACCTCGAGATCGCCGAGGAGATGATCGTCGAAAGCGCCGTCGACGTCATTTTCGGCGCCGGCCATCCGCTCTTCGACAACGACGGGCGCCCAGTCGCGCCCCCGGAAGATCCCGAAGCCTACCGCTACGTCGGTGGCGAGGCGATCTGGAGCGGCCTCCTGGCCGGCACAGTCGGCGGCGACGCCGACGGCGACGGCACTCCCGATCCCTGGACGCTGATCCAGACGAAGGGGGAGTTCCTGGCGCTGGCAGAAGGCCCGACGCCAAAGCGGGTTCTTGGAGTCGCCACCATTAATCGCACACTGCAGCAACGCCGCAGCGGCGTCGACGACGACCTGACCGACGACCTGCCCTACCAGGCGCCGCCGGTCGAGAACGTCCCCACACTGGCCGAGATCTCCCTGGCCGCACTAAACGTCCTCGATGACGATCCCGACGGCTTCTTCCTGATGATCGAGGGCGGGGCGGTCGATTGGGCCAACGAGGACAACCAGTCGGGCCGCATGATCGAGGAGCAGATCGACTTCGACGTCGCCGTCGAGGCCGTCGTCCGCTGGATCGAGGAGCACAGCGACTGGAACGAAACGCTGCTTTTCGTCACCGGCGACCACGAAGCCGGCTACCTCACCGGCCCCGGCTCCGACCCCGCCTGGGAACCGATAGTCAACAACGGTCGCGGCAACCTGCCCGGCATGGAGTGGCACGTCGTCGATAGACACACCAACCTCCTCATCCCCATCTTCGCAAAGGGCGACGCCGCCCGCCTCCTCGCCGACTACGCCGACCAGCACGACCCCGTCCGCGGCCCCTATATCGACATCACGGAAGTCGCACAACTTATCTTTCGGCTGCTCGTGCGCCCCTGAGCGGAAGAAGCACTCTAGCCAAGTCTAGAGTCGTTCAAACCACCGGCGGCGGCACTGCATCGGTGCCTGCGGCCCGACGCCGAACATATTGGGTCTCGACTACGGCTGTATAAATATGCAGAATATGCGGACCACGCCGAGGGCAGCCGCCGCAGGAGAACCGGGTATGGGAGAGAGCGAACGCATGCTCGAGCGGGCTTTCAAGCTGATCGATAAGTACCTGGAGGAGGACCGCCTGCCCGAGACGCCTGTGGTCGAGTACCTCCCGCCCGAGGAGCTGAAGTGGAAGCTCGATCTCGAGCTGGGGGAGGACGGTGCCTCCGTCGAAGAGCTGCTCGCCTTCCTGGAGACATACCTGCGCTACGGTGTCAGGATCGGGCACGTCCAGTTCGTAAACCTGCTCTTCGGCGGCTTCGATGAGGCCGCCTTCCTCGGTGACGTCTTCGCCACGCTCTCGAACAACCAGATGCACACCTACGAGGTTGCCCCGGTCGCCACACTCATCGAGTTGGCGTTGATAGCGAAGATGAACTCCTGCATCGGCTTCGACGGCGGCGAGGGGATCTTTTGCTCCGGCGGCAGCAACGGCAACCTGCTCGGCATGCTCTGCGCCCGCAATCGGGCCTTCCCCGACGTCAAGGCCGGCGGCTTCGCCGGCGGCGAGATGCCGGCCCTCTTCATCTCCGACCAGGCCCACTACTCGTTCGCCAAGGCGGCCAACCAGCTCGGGATCGGCACCGACAACGTTGTAAGGATCAAGGCAGACGAATTAGGACGCATGAAGCCCGATGAGCTTGAGCTGGAGATCGAGCGGAGTCTGGCTGCGGGTAGGAAGCCCTTTTTCGTTGGCGCCACGGCCGCGACCACGACGCTGGGGGCCTTCGACCCGCTGCACGAAATCGCCGACGTAGTGGACAAACACGGCCTCTGGCTGCACGTCGACGCCTCCTGGGGCGGCCCGGTGGTCCTGAGCGAGAAGCACCGGCACCTGCTGGCCGGAAGCGAGCGCGCCCACTCCCTCACCTGGGACGCCCACAAGATGATGGGGACGCCGCTGATCTGCACCGCCTTCCTGACCAGGGATAAGGGGGTCCTCTTCCGTGCCGTTTCCGCCGCCAGCGCCGACACGGAGTACCTCTTCCACGAGAACGACGAGTCGGCCTATAACCTGGGCCGTATCTCTCTGCAGTGCGGCCGCCGCGTCGACGCCCTGAAGCTGTGGCTGATGTGGAAGCAGCAGGGCGACGCGGGCATGGCGGCGAGAGTCGACCGCTTCTTCGGCCTCGCCGGTTACGCAACCGCCATCGTGGAGGAGCACCCCAAACTGGAACTGCTTGCCCGGCCACAGTCAATAGCCGTTTGCTTCCGCTACGTTCCGGAGGGCGCCGTCGACATCGACGATTTCAACCTGCGGCTGCGCGAGAGGCTGCGCAGGAGCGGTAAGAGCATGATCAACTACTCCACCCTGCGCGGAAAGTTGGCGTTGCGTCTCTCCATTTGCAACGGCGCGATAAGCGAAGCAGATCTCGACACGCTCTTCGACAACATCACGCGCACCGCGGGCGAACTTGCCGCGGAGCGGGGCTAATCGTGCCCGGCCGGGAAAATCCCCTGCGGCTGAAGCCTGCGAATCCCGGCGCCGCGGCGAGAGCCGCGAAGTTTGTCGCCGCCGGGCGGAAGGAGCGCCTGGTATCGCCTTTCGAGTTCTGGCCGCCGGTCCTCTTTTATATCCCCGTAGGCTTCTATTACCTCTGGCTGGCGCTGCGCTTTCGGGGCCTGACGCTGCCGACCACGGCCAACCCCTCGATCCACGCCGGCGGCATGATCGGCGAGTCAAAAGCGCAGATCTTCTCCCTCATGCCCGACCGGTTCAGGCACTTAATCGCGCCCTATTCGCTGTTCCGATGGCCGCAAGGCGTCGATACAACAACCGACGCTCTCTCCGCCGCCCGCCAGGCGATGGAGAGAACCGGCCTCTCCTACCCGATCGTGGCCAAGCCGGATGTCGGGCAGCGGGGCGACGGCGTGCGCCCGGTCCGCAACGACGAGCAGTTGCGCGACTATCTCGAGCGCTTCCCCAAAAACGCCGAAATCCTCCTTCAGGAACTGGTTACTCATCCCGAGGAAGCGGGTGTGATGTACTTCCGCCGACCCGGTGAGGACCGCGGGACGATCTTTTCGCTGACACTGAAGGAGTTTCCCGCCGTCGTGGGCGACGGAGAGCGCACGCTTCGCGAGCTGATACTGGCCGACCGCCGCGCCCGCCGCATCCGCAAGGTCTACTTCAGGCGGCACGAGGCGGAATTAAACCGGGTAATCGACGCGGGCCGGCGGTTTCCGCTGGTTTTTTCCGGCAATCATTGCCAGGGAGCGATCTTCAAGGACGGCATACATCTGTCCACTCCCGCGATGCTCGACGCCTTTGACCGCATCGCGGTTTCGATGCCCGGTTTTTTCTTCGGCCGCTTCGACATCCGCTTTCGCGACCCGGATGCCCTGCGCGCCGGGAAGGATTTCAAGATCATCGAGATCAACGGGGCCGGCGCCGAGGCGACCCACATCTGGGACGCCAGGACTACCTTATCGGAAGCTTACGGCACACTCTTCCGCCAGTTCCGCGCTCTCTTCGAAATCGGTTACGAAAACCGCAGACTCGGTCACCGACCGATGGGAACTTTGAGATTCCTTAAGGATTTCTTCTCCTATACAATGCTGGCGCGCAGATATCCGATGTGTGGATAGCAGCTTCGAAGGCACAGAGGAAAAGTCACACAACTCCCGGTTAGGAATCATGAAATCGATTGGGTCCGCCGGCAAGACCTTTAGCATCCAGGAAATCCACTCCGCCGCCGATCTCGAACGCACTCGGGGCGAGGCCGACATCTACGCCTTCCCGAGTGCCAAGAGGGGCAAGTACATCACCGGCATCGCCGGGACCCGCCGCTGCGTGGAGGAGGCGCTGCGGCTACGCTTCAAGGTCTTCAACATCGAGCTGGGCGAGGGGTTGGACTCCTCCCGCGAAACAGGCCTTGACGAAGACGAATTCGACGACCAGATGACCCACCTGGTTCTGTTCCACAAGAGGTCGGGCGAGCTGGTCGGCACCTACCGGATGCAGACGGTGACCCAGGCGATGGCGGCCGGGGGAATATACTCGGCGCGGGAGTACGACCTGGAGCAACTCGAGCCCTATTTCGACAAACTGGTCGAGCTGGGCCGCGCCTGCCTGGCCGTAGAGCACCGCAAGCTGGCGGCCATCATAAACCTCTGGCTCGGCATCGGCGGCTTCATGAACCTCCACAATAGCCGCTACCTCTTCGGCTGCTGCTCGCTAACGAGCGCCAACCCCGACGACGGCTGGCGCGCCCTGAAGACCATCCGCAGGAAGGGTTACCTCCATCCCGAACTCCTCCTGCCCGCCAAGGAGGCCTATTCCTGCGGCCCGGCTTCAAGGGAAAACGATCCCGAGTTGAGCGCCATCCCCCTGCCCAAGCTATTCAGGGCTTACATACGCATCGGCTCGGAGGTCATCTCGGAACCCGCCATCGACCGGGAGTTCGGCACCGTGGACTTCCTGGTCCTCCTGGACGGCTACCGGGTGAAGAAGAAGACCCTCGACGTGCTGGGGTGAGCCTTTTGAGAACCGAGCCGACGGCGCGAGCAGCGAAGACCGGGCGGAGGGGGCGGAGGGCCTTCTCGAACCCCCTGCGGGCGCTCTGGCGCCTGCTCGCAGTCTCGCTGGTTTCCTTCTACTTCTTTCTCTCCTACCACCTGACCAGGCCCTTCTTGCCGAAAGGTGTCTCGACACTGCCCCGCTCGCTGCGCTACACGCACCGCTGGACGCGCGGGCTGCTGCGCGTGCTCGGCTGGAAGGTCAAGGTCGAGGGGAATCCGCCAGCTCCGGGCTCGCTGCTGGCGCCCAATCACATGGGACACGCCGACATCGTCGCCATATCGTCGGCAATCCCCACCTTCTTCGTCGCCAAGGCCGAGGTCGCCGGCTGGCCGGTCGTCGGATACATGTTCAGGAAAGCGGAGCATATCATCGTGACCCGCGAGGGCACCAGGGAGCTTCCGGCCACCATCGGCGAGATACAAAAACGGTTGGAGGATGGATTCAACGTCTGCGTCTTCCTCGAGGGCACCTCAACAGGCGGCGACCGGGTGCTCCCCTTCTTCCCCGCCCTGACTCAGCCGGCCATCGCCGCCGCCGCGCCGCTGGTGCCGATGGCGATCCGCTGGCAACCGCGCGCCCCCCGCATAGACGTGTCGGAGGATATCGCCTACTGGAAGGAGAACCATGTGTTCGCCCCCCACGCCTGGCGCCTGATGGGTTTCAAGGGCATCGAGGTAAAGGTGACGTTCGGCGATCCTATACTTCCCCAAGGCCACAAGCGCGCCGAGCTGGCCGAAGAGGCCCACCGGCGCGTGCTCGAACTCACCGGACTTGGTCGAGCTGCGAGTTAACCGAACTGCAAATAAGCTGGCTTAGATGTCAATCAGCAGCTTCCTCGCCACTTGATGATCAAAGTGGCCAGGCTGGCGACGAGTACTACTAAGGCCAGAATGAACAAGAAGCCGCCGTCGCTCTGACCGTCGACCACCACTGCGATGCCCAGGTCGCTGAAGAGGTGGAAGTAGATCGCCCCGGCTACAATAAGCACCGCGATGACTGCCCCGAAGGTCACTGTAACCGGAATCAGCAATAGAATAGCCGCAACCAGTTCCGCCACACCTGTGCCGATTCGCCCCGCCGGCTCCATCAAGCCACGCAGGCCGGTCATTTCACCGACCGCTTCGTCTACGGTGGAGAAAATTTGAACCGCTGCCGGCGCGCCGGTGAACTTAAAAAACAAAGACTGCAGAAGAATTACCGCCACCACGATGCGCAGGATCCAACTCGCGACGTTCATCGGTTTGGAAAGCGCCATTTTATTACCCGCCTTTCGATTGATTGACTTCGTATTCACTCAAAGATTACGAAATAATATTCCCCAGCATTCATCGGCCCCGATAATCCAAGCCGCAATTACTCGCCGCTTGAACAATGCAGCCAGATGCCGCCATCTGCTCGATAGTATAGGTTTTATAAGCCTGATCTAATCAATCAGAAACCGATTTGCAGAAATAGACCACCTTGGCCTTGCGTCCATCTCGTTGCCACCCACACTTCTCGTAGTAAGCGATCGCGCTCGTGTTGTCCCCGTCGACGCCAAGACCTACCGTATGCGCGCCGGCCCCCCTCATGCCCTCCAGGAACCGGCTCTCAAGCTCCCGCGCCACGCCGTTCCTCCTGAAACCGGGCGCGACGCCGATCGCCAGCAAGCGCGCCTGCACGCCGGTGCCGATCAGCTCAGAAGCGGCAACTGGCTTTCCCCTACGCGAGAAAATCGATCTGAAAGCGTAACGAAACTGCGCCGCGCTGCGGACCATGTCCCTGCGTGCCGCGCGGCTGACCACGAAGCGCCAGACCGCCAGCAGGCTTATCGAAACCGGGTGGCGAAAAAAGAAGCGCCTGTAAAAACCGTCCAGCTCGGCTGTCCCGACAGCGAATCCCACGGGTTTTCCGCCTTGGAGGGCCACGCAGCCGCGGTTCAGTTCGCGCCCAATGAACTCCGCGTAGTAGAGCCGCAGGAACCGCCTCCCCATATAACTTAGAAAGCGGTCGGCGAACACACGTCGGTGCAGCTCCGTCAACGCATCGAGATCCCCGGCTTGAATCTCTCGCACCTCCAACTCGAACCGCTCCTCCTTGTCCAACTTCAACGCCTCGCTCGCATAAATGGTTGTCGGCTGCCGAAAAGAGTTTACGGCAACTTCACAGCAGGATCAACGCCGTCTCAATATTCATCTCGAGCAATAGTTCCGATAAAGATGCGCTTTGCGTTACCGCACCGAACACTACGGTGTCTTAAACAAACGTCAAGTCAAGCTGTTCAGCAGACTTTGTACACCAACTGTAATATTGACAAAGAGAACGTAATCATGCATCATGGGTAGAGCTTCACAGTTAAAGCATGCGGATACGGAACCGATGTCGACGCAACAAATGACAGCCATAGTACCCTCTTCTATCGAACTTGGTCCGATATCATTTAACCTGCACGCCTCGGATCCTCGGGGTAATCTAGTCCTGTTCTGCCGCGCCGGTTTCGAGATCACCAAGCGTCACCTCGCTGCGCTGGGCGATAGCAACCGCAGCTTCTACGTCAGCACGAAAGATGCCGCACGATATCTCGATTACGCTTACGAGCGCCTCGAACGTTTCGTGCGCGATCCGAAAGTCAAAGTCAGCGACAAGGCGAAGGTCTTGCACGGCGTCGGCAAGCGCATCGTGCATCAGCTGCTCGAGGAACCGCGCAGCGGCCAAGCAATAGAAAAATCGGGCCGCTACATCGAAAACCACATCGACCTCATCATGGCCTCGCCAAGGGTCGTAAACCACCTCTTCGCCCTTTCATCAGCCGACAGCTACACCTTCTCGCACAGCCTCAACGTCTGCACACTCTGCCTCCTGATGGGAGAAAAGATTTTCGGCCGCAAACGCGACGACCTCTGGAACATCGGCATGGGCGGCCTCCTGCACGACATCGGCAAGACGAAGGTGGACCAGAAGATCCTCTTCAAGAGCTCCCCGCTTACGGACGAGGAGATGGCCGAGATGCGCAAGCACTCGGTGTTCAGCTACGAGATACTCAAGGAGCACAGCTTACCCGAGCCGATACTGCTCACCGGCCGCAGCCATCACGAGCGCTGCGACGGCAGCGGCTACCCCGATGGACTCGCCTGCGATAGCATCCACATCTGCGCCCGCATCGCCGCAATAGTCGACGTCTACGACGCCATCACCTCCAACCGCATATACAGGAAAATGCGCCCCCACCTGGACGCTCTAACCGAGATGTCAAGCTGCATCCACCAGTTCGATGAGAAAATCTTCAACGCCCTCCTGGACATCGTTATCCACAACGACAAGCTGATCCAGGACTTCCACCACAAACTCCTGACAGCGGATCGCCTCTTCCAGAAGTTCGGCGAAGCAGCAACACTGACTAAGCTGGTAAACGACGGAAAAAGAATAACCACCGAGAAGTTCGGCAACGGCGACCATCAATAAGTCGCGGAGGAAAATAGGCAAGTGAGACCAAATACACGCCTCTTGGCTGCAAGCAGGGATAGCCACGTATGAAGTTCAAACTGATCACACCCGGCTCGTTTTTTATGGGATCGGACTCAAGCGAGGCATTCGATGATGAAAAGCCGGTTCATAATGTAAAAATAACTAAAGCTTATTACATCGGAATACACCCGGTTACCCAGGAGCAGTACGAGCTTGTGATGAGCAATAATCCTTCCCATTTCCAGGGTTACAATCGACCAGTAGATAGTGTCACCTGGGAGGATGCTGTGGAATATTGCCGCCGGCTATCGGAGATAGAAGGGATCAAATGCCGCCTGCCGACAGAAGCCGAGTGGGAGTACGCGGCGCGAGCCGGCACGACAACGCAGTACTACTGGGGCAACAAGGTAGACGGTTCCTACTGCTGGTTTGCTGAAAACAGTTTTAACAAAACACATACAGTGGGAACAAAGAAGCCTAATCCGTGGGGCTTGCATGACATGGCGGGCAATATCTGGGAGTGGTGCTCAGATTGGTACGACGAGGAATACTACAGTAAATCTCCGCAAAGCGATCCAAAGGGGCCTGCTTCCGGTGAGGAACGTGTCTTGCGCGGCGGGTCCTGGTACTTCGACCGCGTGTTCATGCGCGCGACCGTACGCGGCAGGGTCATGCCCGGCAACCGGGGTAGCAGCAGCGGCTTCCGTTGTGCACGGGATGTGAGTTTCTCTTAATTGTTAAACCCTTATCCCCTAACAAGGGGGGGAGACAAGGGACACTGCTTTTCGTTTGACGTGGTAACAATATTGAATCGAAATACTAAGCCGAATGAAGCACTTTGCTTCCCGCCGGTAGGCGCCGCGGGCCACGGTCGCCGTGGCAACCAGGCGGGGAATTAGGTGTCATAGGGGGTATTATCATACTAAAAATAACGAGGCGACGTAGAGGGTACGCGGCTGCCAGCTGAGGTTTGAAAACGCCGCGCTGTGACGGGAGACTTCCGCCAGCTTGTGTGGGAGCTGGAGAAAAGAGGGTGAACCATGCCTAAGCTACAAGACGATACTTCCGCAACAACTCAAGGGGCCGAACGGTCACTGAAGCGGCAGCCGCGGAAGACTGCAACGAAGCCGGAAAAGGCCAGGATAACGCTCCAACTTCCGGTTGCGCTTGCGGAAAGAATGAGGAACGCAGTTGACCACCTGCAGGGCACCAGTATGGCGGGATTCACTGAGCTCGCAATTGTGCGGGAGCTTAACCGCCAGGAACGGAAGCACGGCGGGCCTTTCCCTAAGCGCAAGGGTAGGCCACCTAGCGGCCCAAAGAAGCACGGCGGACCATTTTCTGAGCGCAAGGGAAAGCCACCCACTGGCTCGCGGATTATCGCAGTTGTGAGAGCGCGCTAGAAAACGCCACCCGGACATGCTAAAAAAGGTACCGTCCATCCGCTGTGGATGGGCTACTAAGGTCCTGCCTCGCGGTCCGCCGGCGCTCAACCTGCTAACAAGCCGCGTGTGTAAAGGCCTGATACTGCGCCTTAAAATCGATGACGCGACATGACCTAAAGATGAAGCTTCACGAAACGTCAGCCTTCAGGCCGACCGGGGCAGCCTCCTCGGTTTTCGTTGTGCCCTGGACGTGGATTTCCCCCGAATCCTTAATCCCTATCCTGTAGCTATCTCCAGGAGACGGGATCATCGAGAAAAGTGAAGTCGACGACGTATGCGAAAGCCATATAATTGCGGTTCAAAACACTCTCATATAATTGACCAAGGCCTGACTAGAAAACAGCCGTTACTGGCTATATTGGCGATTAGTATCATCTCCGAGATCCGAGATGACTTGCCGGCCACCATTTGCATAACCTGTTGATATTTATGGAGTTAACTTTGCTTATGGGGAGTTAAGAGGTGGTGTCCCCAGCGGGATTCGAACCCGCGTTGCCGGCGTGAAAGGCCGGTGTCCTAGACCAGGCTAGACGATAGGGACGGCTAGTGGTGGGCCGTGCTGGACTCGAACCAGCGACTCTCTGCTTAAAAGGCAGATACTCTACCA
>CAYOXX010000016.1:0-683 GCA_964408025.1 uncultured Acidobacteriota bacterium
CACCAGGCCCGCGGCCGACACTCCCATGGCGTCGAAGAGGCCGTCGAGCCGGTCGGCGCCGTCGTCGTCGCCGAGGACCCCGCAGGGAACGGGCAGCGCCCCGAGGGCCGCCAGGTTGGCTACGGCGTTGGCGGCGCAGCCGGGGCGGAAGTCGCTCCGCTGGTGCGAGACGATGAATACCGGCGCCTCGCGGCTGATGCGCTCGATCTCGCCGTAGAAGAATTCGTCGAGGACGAAGTCGCCGTAGACCAGCACCCGCAGGCCGCCGATCCGGTCGACGAGCCGCAGCAGTTCGTCCTTCGCTTTCAACTAGTCCCCCCCTGTATGGGCTGCGAGAAGCCTCTCGGCGGCCTCCGCAACCTCTTCGACGCCGATGGCCTCCATGCAGGGCCAGCCTTTCTGGTCGCAGCGCGGATTGTAACACGGACGGCAGTCGGGGTGGCGCGCGAAGACGACCGAGGCGCCGCCTCCCCAGGGGCCGCTGCGGCGCTCGTCGGTGGGGCCGAAGATGGCTACGACCGGCACGTCCAGGGCCGCGGCGATGTGCATCGGCGCGCTGTCGTTAGTCACTAGCAGGATGCAGCAGGCGATTGCGACCGCCAGATGGCGCGCCTCGGGGAAGGCGCCCGCCAGGATCGCTGCCCCGCGGCCGGCCGCCTCGGCGACGGCCTAGGCCAGCGGCC
>CAYOXX010000016.1:693-47832 GCA_964408025.1 uncultured Acidobacteriota bacterium
GCTCAGCTTCAGCTCGCACCGCTCGCCGCGCCAGGGCACTCCGAGCTCGCCCAGGAGCGGGCGGTAGTAGAAGACCGTGTGCTCGCGCACGGCCTCCCGCGGGAGCCGGACCGCCCGGGTGAGCAGGGGGCCGCGGCAGTCGGTGCGGTAGCCCCAGCGCCGGCCGATGCGGGCCAGCAGCGGCGCCACAGCCGAGCGGAAGGAGTTGGGAAGGACCAGCGCCGCGTCGAATCGCCGTCTGTGTAGCCGCTCTGCCAGTGCCCATTCGGAGAGGATTCCGATTCCTCCGTGCCGCTGCGGGGCCTCGATCACCTCATCGACGGCAGGGCAGAGCTCGTACACGCCGCTGCTCCAGCCGAGGCTGAGCACCGCGATGCGCGCTTCGGGCCACGCTTCGCGCAGGTTACTGATGGTGGGCAGCGACATCACGGCGTCGCCGATCCAGTTCAGACCGCGAACCAGGAGGCTGCCGACCTTCGCCGGCGGCTCGCTAGCCATCCGCCGCCTCCGACCCGCCGGCCGACTCCTCCGGCGGGCGGGCCTTCCAGCGCCGGTGCATCCAGAGCCAGAGGTCGGGCCGGCGGCGGACGTAGCGCTCGATGACGGCGGTGCACTGCTGGGTGATGGCTCGGATCGCCTCGGAGCGGTCGCCGCCGCCGCTCACCTCGATGGCCGGTTCGTAGATGAAACGCCAGCGGCCGCCCGGCAGCGGCTCGGTGAAAGCGGGCACTATCGGCGCGCCGCTCTTGAGCGCGACGGCCGAGAGGATCGGCGTCGTGCTGGCGGGAACGCCGAAGAAGTCGACGAATACCCCCTGCCTGGGGCTAATGTTCTGGTCGATCAGCACGCCCGCCGCCTCGTTCCTGCGCAGGGTTCTGAAGATCTCCTTGACGGCGTTCTGCTTGTAGACCACGGTGTTGCCGCTGCGCGTGCGGTAGCGGTGCAGCATGCGCTCCAGCAGCGGGTTGTCTAGGTGGCGGGCGATGACGCTCATGGGCCGCCCGAGGAAGCCGTGGGCTACGCCCATCAGCTCCCAGAAGCCGTAGTGGGCGGTCAGAATCAGGACTCCCTTGCCGCGACCGTAGGCCTCCTCAAGGTTCTCCCAGCCCCGCATCTCGACGATCCGCTCGATCTTGCGGGCGCTGAGCGTGGGCGAGCGCAGGAAGTCGAAGAAGATGCCGCCGAAGTGCCGGTAGGAGCCGCGGGCGATGCGCCGCTTATCGGCCAGGCTCTTCTCTTCGCCGAAGGCGAGGTCGAGGTTGGCCATCACCTCGCGGCGGTGGCGCAGGTCGAGCACGTAGAAGAGGTCGCCGAGCCTGCGGCCGCACCAGATCGCCGCCCGGCGGGGCAAAAGGAAGACCAGCGCGCGCAGGGCGACCGCGAGCCCGTACTCGATGTAGTGGCGAGCTTTCATCTTCCCAGGGAGCGCTCGATGAGCCCGAAGAGCTCCTCGAACCGGTCGACGGACGGCCGCACCCGCAGTACCAATATCCGGCGCTCCGCGGCCGCCGGGAATCCGAGGCGCTGGGCGTCCTTCTCGGTGGTTATCATAGCCTCGCCGCCCGCGTCCTTCAACAGCCGCTCCAGGCGCTCGAGGTCGTCCGCACTGTAGGGGTAGTGGTCGCGAAAGCTGGTGAAGCCTACGGGGCGGACGCCGAGACCCGCAAGCGTGGCGGCGAAGCGCCCCGGCGCGCCGATGCCGCAGAAGGCGAGCAGCCGCATGCGCTCGAGTCGCTCGAGGGGGAACTTCTCGCCGCTACCAAGGCGGGCGCAGTCCACGGGCCGAAACGAGGCGGTGAAGATCGGGGCCTCGACGCCCGTGCCGCGCAGCAACTCGGCGGCGTGCTCTGCGCGCCTCGTACCGCCGTCCAGGATCACTATCGCGTCGGCCGCCGTTGCGAACCGCAGAGGCTCGCGCAGCCGCTGGGCGAGGTGGCGCGGTCCGACGATGGTGTCGGCGTCGAGCATGATGAGGTCGAAGTCGCGGCCGATACGCCGGTGCTGGAAGCCGTCGTCGAGCAGAAACAGCGTCGGCCGCCAGCGCTCCTCGGCCAGGCGACCTGCGCGCAGGCGGTTGCGGTCTCTGACCACGATCACGCCGGGCAGCGCGCGTGCCAGCATCAGCGGCTCGTCGCCGGCCAGGCGCGGGTCGCCGATTACCGTCTCGCCGTCGCTCACCACGAGCGGCTCGGGAGACCTGCCGCCGTAGCCCCGGGTCAGCACGGCGACCCTCTCGCCTCTCTTCGCGAACTCCCGGGCCAGCAGGGCGACCATCGGCGTCTTGCCAGCGCCGCCGAAGCTGAGGCCGCCTACCGAGACCGTCGGGGTTTGCAGACGCTGCGCCCCGCGCAGCGCGATCTGCGGCCGCCGCCGCAGGACGCCGGCCAGGGCGGCGTGGGCGCCGGCCAGGAATCTGACCGGCAGCGAAGGCGTACCACGAAGGGCGCCGCCCTCTCCCAGGACAAGCGCTTCCACGACTGCCTGGACAGTAAGCGGCAGCGCCTCCTGGTTGCCTTCCAGCACGGCCGCCGCGCCGCGCCCCATCCGATCCCGCAGCCCCTCGTCGCCTAGGATCTCAAGGGCTGCCGCGGCCAGCCCGGCGCCGTCATCCACACGCCGCCCGGCGCCGCGGCGCAGGACGTCGTCGGCCACGGCGCGGAAGTTGTGCATGTGGGGACCGAAGAGCACGGGGACGCCGGCGGCGCTGGCCTCGAGCAGGTTGTGCCCACCGCGCCGCACCAGAGATCCGCCCACGAAGGCCACCGTCGCTAGGCGGTAGAGCGGCTTCAGCACACCGATGGCGTCGACCAGGACTACCGGCGCGGGGCGTGGCGAATCCTGAAGCTCGGAGTAGCGGGCGAAATCGTACCCGTCCCGCTCGAGCGTTTCCGCCACCGCGTCGAAGCGCTCCGGCTTGCGCGGCGCCAGCACCAGGCGCAGGCCGCCGTGGACTCGGCGCGCCTGGCGGAACGCCGCCAGCACCTCCTCCTCCTCGCCGGCGTGGGTGCTGCCGGCCAGGAACACCGGCTCGCAGGTATCTAGAGCGAGGGCGGCGCTCAGGCCCTCGACAGTCCCGGTGGGGACTTCGAACTGCTCGCGGCCGTACTTGAGGTTGCCGGTGGCTACCACGTCGCAAGGGCGGGCGCCGATCTCGATCAGCCTCTCGGCGTCAAGGTCGCTCTGGGCGCAGAGGGTGTGGTAGCGGCGCAGCAGCGGGCCGAAGAGGGCGCGCAGGCGGCGGTAGAAGCGGAACGAGCGGTCGGAGATGCGGCCGTTGGCCAGCACCAGCGGCACGCCGCGACGCGACAGCGTGCGGATGAAGTTGGGCCAGAGCTCGGTCTCCATCACCACGCAGAGCCGCGCGGCGGTCGCCCGTAGCGCCCGCCGGACGGCGAACTTCCAGTCAAAGGGGAAGTAGAAGACGCCGTCGGCGTCGAGCTGCGTTGCGGCGATCTCCTGGCCGGTAGTCGTCGTAGTCGAGACGTAGACGGCGTGCCCCGGCAACCGCTTCCTTAACACGCCCACCAGCGTCCGCGCCGCCAGCGCCTCGCCGACGGAGACGGCGTGCAGCCAGATCGCCGGCTTGCCGTCGGGATTGAGGTTCCGGCCGCCTAAACCGAGACGCTTGGCCAGGTTGGGAAGGTACTTCGAGCGCGCCCTCGCGCTTAGCAGCAGCAGCGGTGCGGCCAGCAACATGGCCAGCGTGTAGAGCAGGCTGTAGAGCACGGCGCCGCCTCCCCCTCACCCTACTCCCTCGGAATCCCTTCGCTGGCTCCTAGCGGTCCTCGATGTTGTAGAGGAATAGGGTGTCCTCCAGGCGCCCACCGGCGCCGTCGTTGACGGCAAAGCGGGAGCCCCGGTAGCCCTCGCCGCCCCAGAGGGCCGCGGCTCCGTACTGGCCGCGCTTGTCGAGGGCGTAGAACTTGATGTTGAAGGTGCGCAGGAACTCCATGTCGTAGTTGCGGGCGATGCGGCGGATCGTCTCCAGAGCGGCCTCGCCCGGGCTCTTGCCCAGCGCCATCTGCATGACGGTGTGGAACGAGCCGCAGAACTTGATCGCCTCCTCGCCCCGGCCGGTCGAGCCGGCGCCGCCGATGCCGTTGTCGACGTATAGGCCGGCGCCGATGATCGGGCTGTCGCCGACGCGACCCGGGATCTTGAACGCCAGGCCGCTGGTGGTGGTGACGCCGGAGATGTCGCCCCGCTCATTGACCGCCAGGCAGTTGATGGTGCCGGTCGGGCGCGGCGGGAAGTCCTCGGGGTAGCCCTCGGCGGGCGGCAGCCAGTCGTCGCGCTCGTTGAGCGTCTCCTTCCAGCGCAGCCAGATCTGCCGCGACCTGTCGGTCAGCAGATCCTCCTCCTCGAAGCCGTGGGCCCTGGCGAAGCGCAGCGCACCCTGGCCGACAAGCAGCACGTGGTCGGTCCTCTCCATCACCAGGCGCGCCACGCGCGACGGGTTCTTGATGTTGCGCAGCGCGGCCACCGCGCCGGCGTTGTTGCCCGAGGGGCCGTCCATCACCGAGGAGTCGAGCTCGACCACGCCCTCCTCGTTCGGCAGCCCGCCGTAGCCGACTGAGTTGTCGTTGGGGTCGTCCTCGACGATGTTCACTCCGGCCACGACGGCGTCCAGCGTGCTGCCGCCGTCCCTCATGATCTCCACGGCGCGGTCGACGGCCCGCAGACCGTTTGAGCTGGAGATGCTGACCACTCCGCCCTGGCCGGCGCGCGCGGCAGCCGGCACACGCCCCAGCACGGCGCCGGCACCGATGGCCGCGGCGGACCCTTTAAGAAACTGGCGGCGGTTCGGCTTGGCTTCCATCACTCCCCTCCTATCGCTTTGCCAATCTGGTCGCCAAGTATACATCGGCACCGCACCCAACGAAAGCAAGGCGGGGCCTTGAACCAATCCGCGTAGCCGCCATCTTCTCGATCTTCCACTACTAGGGCCTAAGCTTGCCTGCCTCCGGCAGGGCCCGTCATGGCTCGCGGGCAAACGCCATCGCTAATTAACTGCATGAACGCAAGGCAGGGCCTCGTGCCAATCCGCGTAGCTGCAATTAAGGGTGCAGTGCTGCTGGTTGGATTGAGAGGAATAACCACAGAGAGCACAGAGACCACAGAGGGGAGATAGAATATGTTGACATCTGGTTCAACTCTAATACTTCAGCGGTGAAGGAAAGGTGCGGCGCTTTAATAAGGGCTGTGTTTCTTCCTCTCTACGTTATAGAGGGACAAGGATCAACCGCAGAAGCGCCGAGACTTACGCTGAGAGAAAAAGAGGTTCCTCACACAAATCTGTGCACGAGTTTCGGTTCCGGCAAGTCACCGAGGCAGTGGTATAGTGAGTTGATGTAGGTTTCCGCCGATCGAAAGCCGTAGCATCTTCGGCTCACCACCTTCGCCTTGTTGTTCATACCTTCCACCGCGGCATTGCTGATTCGAACAAGAAAATAGTTCAGCACGTTCTCGACATTCCACCTGAGCGTCCAGGCAAAATCGCGCATCGGCTGCAGCCGGCTGTGAGTGGCCCACCACAGCCACTTGTTCAGGAACTTGGCAGCCCATCCTCTCCGCTTGTAGTACCAAAACTCCTTGAAGCTCTCCTTCAGCAGCCAGGCGCGATAGGTGCGCAGATTCAGCCCGGCAAGGTAGCCGAATCGCGCCCGCTGCTTCTCGGTCAGATTCTCAGGGTTCTTCAGCCAGAGATAGCGACTGCGCGCCAGCAGCTCGGGATTGCTTTTCTTCAACTGGCGCGCCTCTTCTCGCCGCACCTTGTCCACCGCCTCCAGCAGCAGCCGCACGATATGGAACTTGTCGAACACCAACAGCGCCCCCGGTAGCTCCTCCTCTACCACGGCGACATATGGCCCCCACATGTCACAGCACACCGCAACCACCTGCTTGCGAAGGACTTCGCCGTGCTCCGCGAAGAACGCCCTTAGCGTCTCCTTGCCGCGGCCCTCACCGCTCCATAGCAGGCGCTTGCCCTCCAGATCGTAGACATTGGTAACGTAAACGTGGCCCTTGCGGCGGCTCAGCTCATCGATGCCGATATACAGCACCGACCCCAACTCCCGGTGCTCCAGCCCGTAGGAGACCGCCTGGCGCACCGCCGCCGCCACCGTGTTCCAATGCACCCCCATCAGCCGCGCCACAACATCCCACGCCAACAGCTTGGCCCAGGTGCTCAGCAGCCATATCAGCCCCACCGTCAGGCGGCTCTTGCCCTGCGACCACGGGATCGCCTCAACAACAACGCCGCAGCAGTGCTCGCAGCTAATCCTGCAGGGCCGATACCGCAGCGTAACTTCAATTCCCCACAGCTTGACGTGTTTCCATGAGCGCTCGTCGAGCCGGTCACGAACTCTCCCAAGAGTGCTGCAACGGCTGCAAGGCAGTCTCCTGCGCTTGCGAACATCAAGCTCTACAGCCAGCCCCTCGTCCTCGTGAAACACCTTCTTCACAACATGGTTCTTGATTCCGAGCGTCTTGCGAACGATACTTTTAACGAGCATGTGGTAAGGCTCCCCCTCACTGTTGGTGCAACTTCAGTGAATAAAGGAGTTACCGCATGCTCTTCAAGCTTTTTCTGCACAGATTCTTAGGAGGAACCGAAAAAGATATTCTTGTTCTTTTCTTGTCTTTGTGGTTTCTGCGGTTAAAAAACGGCAATAAACGGCAGCTGTTGATTCCACTTCTAGTCCGCCGTGCCCACTACGCCGTGGCGGACGCGCCCTGTCGGGGCGGACGCGCGAACGGGTCTGCTGTTAGGTAGGGTTGGGGGGTCAGGTTATTATCTGGACGGCGTTGCGGCCGGCGCCCTTGGCCGCCAGCAGGGCGTTGTCTGCCCGGCGTATCAGGTCCGCGAGGACGTCCCCCTCGCTCCTCATCTCGGTGATGCCGAGGCTTAGGCTGACCTTGACCGACGACCCGCCCTGCACCGCGATCTTGTGGACTGATGTCCTCTGCCGCAGGCGCTCGGCGATCGCCGAGGCGCTGGTGACGTCGGTTTGGGGAAGTATGAGTAGGAATTCATCGCCGCCGTAGCGGGCGGCGGTGTCGCTCTCGCGCAGGTCGGCCTTGAGTATCTTGGCCACCGAAACAAGCACCTCGTCGCCGCAGAAGTGGCCGTGCTTGTCGTTGATCTCCTTGAAGCGGTCGACGTCGATCATGAGGAGGCTGAGCGGCTGGTGGTAACGCTTGCAGCGCGCCACCTCGACCTCGGCAACCTTGAGGGCGTGACGGCGGTTGAAGAGGCCGCTGAGGTCGTCGGTTATCGAGAGCACCTCCAGCTTCTGCATGGTCTCCTGCAACTTCTGGTCGGCGATCTTGCGCTCGGTGATGTCCTTGATGGTGCCGATGAGCGCCGGCTGGCCCTTGTAGATGGTCTTACTGAGCTTGATGGTCACGTAGATTGTGGGATTGGCCACCGTGCTGATGAGGGTGTATTCGCCCTCGAACGCCTCGTCGCTGCTCCAGGCGTCGCGCAGGAGGTTCTTCATCTCCTCCTGCTGCGTCGAGTGGAAGAGGGAGACGAAGTCGGCACCCTGCATCTCCTCGGCCTTGGTTTCGAGCATCTCGGCGAGGGCCCGGTTGGCGAATTCCAGCTCGTTGCCGATGAGGACGAAGACGCCGTCCTGGATGTTCTGTACCAGGGTGCGGTTCTGCTCCTCGCTGTCACGCAGCGCCTCCTCGAGGCGGCTGCGGTGCACGGCCGAGACGATCGACTTCAGGAGCCGGGTCGGCTCGCTGAAGACGTTGTCCTTGATCAGGTAGTCTTCGGCGCCGCGCCGGATCGCCTCCGCCGCCACCTCTTCGTTGCCCTGCCCGGTTATGATAACCACCGGCAGATTGATACCGCGTTCTTCGAGATCCTTTAACAAGGTGAAGCAGTCGATGGTGCCGATGCGGTAGTCCGACAGCAGCAGGTCGAACCGCTCCGCGAGAACCTTCTCGATCGCCTCATTGACGGATGAGGCGACTACGATTTCCATTCTGCTTTCCAGGTGGTGAAGGACGGTCGAGACGTACTCGGCGTGGTCGTCGATGTCCTCGACGAACAGAACGCGGATCGGTTGGTCGCCGATGCCGAGGATCTCCTCTGAAGTAGGGATGTCCAACTGCAGACCGTCCTCTCCCGAAAAACGTGGGCACAGATTGGGTGTTATTATACTCCCTCTGGTGACAGAAATACAGATGAAGAGTCGAATCCCGATGAGTGCAAACGCAAATGTGCCAACGAAGAGCGGGGCGGTTCCCCCGGCCCTCCTGGAGTTGAGCCGCGGCGATTACACCGAGGCGCGGCACCGGGGCAGCCTGGCCGCCGTCGCCGCCGACGAGCACCTCATCGCCGTCCTCGGCGACCCCGAGCTGCCGGTTATACTGCGCTCCGCGGCGAAACCGTTTCAATTGATGACGGTGCTGGCCTCGGGGGCGGCCGAGCGCTTCGGACTCGTCGACGAGGAGCTGGCGGTAGCCGCCGCCAGCCACAGCGCCGAGCCGGAGCACCTGCGGGCGGTGCGCTCCCTGCTCGGCAAGATCGGCCTGGAGGAGTCGGACCTGCGCTGCGGCGTCCACCAGCCCTTCGCTCCCCACGTGGCGGAACGGATGGCACGCGCCGGCGAGCGGCCCACACCGGTCCACAACAACTGCTCGGGCAAGCACGCCGCGATGCTGGCCGCCTGCCTGGCGCGCGGCTGGTCGACAGAGGGTTACGACCGGCTCGAGCACCCGCTGCAGCAGGAGAACCTGGGCCGGATCGCCCGCCTCGCGGACCTGCCCCCCGAGCGGGTCGGAGTCGTGATCGACGGCTGCGGCGTGCCGGCCTTCGTACTGCCGCTGGCGCGCGCGGCCCTGGCCTTCGCCAGGATCGCCGACTTCCGGGCGGCGCCGCAGGGCGAAGATGAGTTGGCCCGCCGGGCGATGACGGCGATCACCGCCAGGCCGAGTTACGGCTCGGCGGCGGTGGGGCGGCTCGAGGCAGTCTTGATGGAAGTCGGCGGCGGGCTCCTGCTGGCGAAGGTGGGCGCCGAGGGGGTCTACGGTGTCGGCATCGCGCCGGGGGTGGTCGGAAAGCACGGCGTCGGGCTGGTCCTGAAGCTGGAGGACGGGATCACCTTCAACCGCGCCAGCGATCCGATAATCGTCGAGGCGCTGCGCCAGTTAGGCGCCCTGAGCGAGCAGGATCTCGAACGGCTCTCCGAGTTCGGGCCGAGGGAGGTGACCAACTGCCGCGGCGAGGCGGTCGGCCGCATGCGGGTACTGTTCAACCTGCCTGTGCGCCGCGTGTCGGATCAAGGTCAGAACCTCTGAAGGCGTGCTCGAGCTGCTCCGGCAAGTCGATTACCTGTAATCCCAGCTCCGCGACGCCGTCCCTGCCGGTGCCGACGTCGCTCTCCACAAGCATCTCCAACTGATCGCGGTTGATCGGGGAGAACGGCAACCAGCCCGTGGCTGATACCACAAGCCTCGCCAGCCAGAGCGGGAAATGGAACTTGCGCACCCGGCGGCGTCCGAGCGCCGCTCCGATGTGATCGAGGATTTCGTCGAAGGTGTAGGCGGCTGGGCCTCGCAGTTCGAACACCGCTCCGTCGGCGGATTCGCTCTCAAGCGCTGCTACGACGGCGTCTGCCACCACTCGCTTGTCGACCGGTTCGAAGCGGTAGTTACCGTCGCTGAAAATCGGCGTTACAGGCAGCCTTGCGAGCGAGCGCATCGTAGCGGCGAATCCCGCACCCGGTCCGATGACGACGGAAGGCCGCAGAACTGTCCAACGTTTCGCCCGGCGGCGCACCTCTTTCTCCGCTTGGTATTTTGTTGTCTGGTAGCGGCTGACGCCATCAGCCCGCGCGCCCATGGCCGATATCTGCACGAAGCGTTCGACGCCGGCGCGCTCCACTTCGGCGAGCAGATTGCGGACGGCCTGCAGGTGCAGCCGCTCGTATGTAATCCCCTTCCGGCGGCGCTCCCTGAGGATACCGACGGCATTCACTACTGCCCGGCAGCCGTCCATCGTCCCACGTAGCGATTCTGGATCAAGAACATCGCCCTCTCTCAAACTTAATTTCTTGCGCTCTCCTAAGGGGAACCGCGACGGCCTGCGGACAACGGCGACAACATCATATCCCGCCTCCAACAGGCGTTCGGTTATCCCCCGACCAAGGAAGCCGCTGCCTCCGGCGATGAAAATCCTATATTTCACTTAATCCAGCCCCTTTGGCGCTTAGGAGTCCGCACGTTGGATTTCTCGGTTTTAACCACTATTCTGTCCGGCGAAAGGCCTCCAGTCAACGGTGGCGGGTTGGCATGAACCTCTGGTAAGATCCGGTCGCATCAGAGCACAGGACGAACGAATCGATGAGGCGCGAATTCGGAACCGATGGCGCTTACCGCGACCTGGCGCTGCTGCGCTTCAACCCGCTGAAGACCTACACCTTCTACCCGCCCGGAGTCCGCCGGCGCACCTTCTTCTACGCATTCTTTCTGTTGGGCGCGCCCGGGTTCGTCATCCTGGCCTCGGTCCGCGGCGGCACCCCGGACACCGTCGAGCTGCTGGCCCTGGCGTTGCTGGCGGCGCTGATCGCCGGCCTCGTCTCGCAGCGCTCCGCCAACCGGGTCCTGCTCGGCACCGAGGAGCTGGTCATCCGAGCAGAAGGGCAGGAGTTCACCGTGCGCCTGTTCGACATCGAGGACTCCTTCCTGGCCGCCTCGCTCGACGAGGTTGACGCGGTGCCGCTGCCCGGCGGCCACTACCCGATGGAGTTCGAGACGCACGACCGCGACATCGTCGTCCTGGTGCTGCGCGACAACACGCTCAGCCGCTCGACGGCCGAGCGCCAAGACGGCGTCACGACCAAGGTGGTCTCCTTCAACGTCGCCAGGCCGCGGCGCTTCCTCGCCTTCCTGAAGATGAGGGCGTAGCAAACTGGCCCTTGCCCAGCCTGTGACGATTTCACATAATGAGTCGGCGAAAAAAGCGAGGATATAAGATGAAGCGCCGCTCACGGGAGTTCCTGGAGCGCCTGGGCTCCGAGCACGTGTTCGTCGCCGACGGGGCGATGGGGACGATGCTCTACGCCAAGGGGGTATTCATCAACCGCTGCTTCGACGAGCTGAACCTCTCGGCTCCCGAGATGGTGCTCGAGGTGCACCGCGAGTACCTGGCCGCCGGCGCCGAGATACTGGAGACCAACACCTTCGCCGCCAACCGCTTCAAGCTGCGCCCCTACGGTCTGGAGGAGAAGCTGAGGGAGATCAACATCGCCGGCGCGCGCCTGGCGCGCGAGACGGCCGGTGAGCGGGCGCTGGTCGCCGCCTCGGTGGGGCCGCTGGGCCCGCCGCTGAAGGCGGTGGCCCAGAAGCGCAGGGAGGGGGCGGCCGCGGCCTTCCGCGAGCAGATCGAGGCGCTCGCCGAGGGCGGAGTCGACCTGGTGCTGATCGAGACGATGAGCGACCTGGACGAGCTGAAGATCGCCATCGACGCCGCCCGCGCGGTCTGCGACCTGCCCGTGATCGCCCACGTTACCGTCAACGACGACGCCACAACCGTCTTCGGCGACACGCCGGAGGAGTGCGCCGCCGGTATCGCCCAGTGGGGCGCCGACGCCGGCGGCGCCAACTGCAGCGTGGGGCCGAAGGTGATGCTCGAGGCGCTGGAGCGGATGGCCGCGGTCTCCGACATCCCGCTCTCGGCGATGCCCAACGCCGGCGCGCCGCAGCTTGTAGACGGCCGCTACATCTACCTCTCCAGCCCCGAGTACATGGCCGAGTTCGCCAGGCGCTTCATACTCAAGGCCGGAGTGCACATCGTGGGCGGCTGCTGCGGCACGACGCCGGCGCACGTCAAGGCGATCCGTGCCGCGGTGCGGGCGCTGCGGCCGGCAAGCGTGGCGATCACTGTCGAGGCGCCGACGCTGGAAGAGCGGCCGCCGGCACTGGAGCCGCTGCCTACCGTGGAGAAGAGCCCGCTGGCGCGCAAGCTGCGGCGTAAGTTCGTCACCAGCGTCGAGCTGACGCCGCCGCGCGGCCTCGACCCCGAGAAGGTCCTGCGGGCCGCGGCCATGCTGAAGGAGTACGGCGTCGACTGCGTCAACGTGCCGGACGGTCCGCGCGCCTCGGCGCGCATGAGCCCGCTGGCGCTGGCCCGGCAGATCGAGGAGCGCCTGGGGATGGAGACGATCCTCCACTTCAGCTGCCGCGACCGCAACCTGCTCGGCTTGCAGGGCGACGTCCTCGGCGCCCATGCTCTCGGGCTGCGCAACATCCTGGCGGTTACCGGCGACCCGCCCAAGCTCGGCGACTACCCCGACGCCACCGCCGTCTTCGACGTCGACTCGATCGGCCTGGTCCGCATGATCCAGCGCCTCAACTGCGGCCAGGACCTGGTAGGCAACCCGCTAGGCGCCCAGTCGGCGTTCCACATCGGCGTCGGCGCCAACCCGGGCGCCATGAACCTCGAGACCGAGGTCGAGCGCTACCGCCTCAAGGTCGAGAGCGGCGCCGAGTTCGTTCTCACGCAGCCGGTCTTCGATGTCCGGCTCCTGGAAAGGTTCCTCGAGCTGACGGCCGAGCACCGCCTGCCGACGATGGTCGGCGTGCTGCCGCTGCTAAGCCACCGCAACGCCGAGTTCCTGCACAACGAGGTGCCGGGCATGCAGATCCCGGAGGCCGTGCGCGAGCGGATGGCCCGGGTCGGCGACGCCGATGCGGCGAAAGCCGAGGGGGTGCGCATCGCCCGCGAGGCGGTGGCCGAGGCGCGCACGCTGGCAGGGGTTGTCGGCATCTACATCATGCCGCCCTTCGGCCGCCACACGCTGGCCCTGGAGATACTGGAAGCGCTCTAGGGCTATTTTGCGCGAAAAGAGGATCAGACTGAGTATCCTGACTTGGAGATATCCCGAACAATATCAATAGCTTATAGCACGGCACGGTACTTCGATCTGATCCCTTTTCCAGACAGACAAGAATGTTTGTCCCACCTCGTGGATCCCTGCCGCCGCATTCGAGAAGCGCTTGGCAGGTCTGATATTCCTATCCGTCACCTCTTCTGGTAGGACAGACATTCCTGCCAGTCACGGGGACGGAGCTCCGGCCGGGGGCATAGCTGTAGAGTGCTCTGCCGGACCTGCGATTCTGGGTTTATTCAGGCGCGGTTTGCGTGCTAGCTGCTTTTTCCATGGCGACGGTTTCTAAATCCTCCGCCGTGGCGGTTTCCAGGTCGAGCTCGGCTAGGCGCGCGGGCAGTGTTACGTCGCCGGGCAGCAGTCCCGATCGTGCACTCAACCAGGAGCGCAGAGTCCCCTTCGAGTCGAGTCGGCAGAGCCCGGCCCACGCCTTGATGTATTGATCGTTGTGCTCCCCCACGTGGACGCGGCCGGCGACGGCGATCGCCGCGGTCGGTTTGACGCCGGCGGCGATCAGGCCACGGTAGAACGAGCCGGCCGAGGCGCCGGCGCGGAAGGCGGTGAAGTTGGCGTTCACGACCTTCTGCCCCTTGGCCTCGAAGAGCTCGGCTATGTACTTCTCCAGCGTCGCGGGCTTCAGCGGCAGGAGGTGGGCGGCGGCACCGAGCATGACGATGTTCTGCGCGTGGGAGCTGCCGCTGGCGCGCGCCAGCTCGGCGGCGTTGACGAGCGTGTGCTCCTCCATTGCCTGGATCCCGGCCAGGACCGAGTCGCCCTCGGGGTAGTCGGGGATGTTGACGAACGGGTTGGTACTGGAGACCACCGCGCCGCCGGGGCGCACGAAGCGCAGGTAGCGCTGCACCTCGAGCGGCTCCATGCCCAGCACTAGGTCGGCCTCGCCCAGGGGAACGATGTCGCTGAAGAGCTCGGCGTCGCTGATCCTTATGTGGCTGACGACGGCGCCGCCGCGCTGCGCCATGCCGTGGACCTCGCTCTGCTTGAGGCGCAGGCCGTCGTCGAGGGCGGCGTTATCGACGACGTAGGAGATGGAGAGGATTCCCTGGCCCCCGACTCCGGCGACGATCATGTCAAACTTCATCGGCTTCCACCCCCCTTCTCTTCCGCCTTCTTCTTGGCGCTCCTCTTGCGCTTGCGGGCCTCCTGGATGCACTCGCGGGCGGAGATGACCACGCTCAGCCCCTCGTGCTCGATCTCCTCCCGGAATACCGCGGCGTTGGCTTCGATGTCGCCGCGCGTCGGCTCGATCAGGCGTACGTGCTCTTCGGCCACGCCGATGCCTCGGACCAGCTCGACGAGGCGCTGGCCGGTGGTCATGCTGAGCTGGCCGCCCGTCATGCCGGTGGTGGAGTTGTCGCAGATGATCACCACCATGTTGACGTCCTGGTAGGCGGCGCCCAGCAGCGGCGTCATACCGGAGTGGCCGAAAGTCGAGTCGCCGATCACGGCCAGCGAGGGGTGCAGGCCGGCGTGGGCCGCGCCGGCGGCCATGCTGATGCTGGCTCCCATATCTACGCAGCTGCTGATGGCGCTGTAAGGTGGAAGCGCCCCCAGGGTGTAGCAGCCGATGTCGCTGAAGACCACGGCATCGGGGTAGCCTGCCACAGCCTCGTTGAGCGCCGCGAAGGTGTCGGCGTGCGAGCAGCCCCGGCAGAGCTGCGGCGGCCGCGCCGGCAGCTGCGGCGCCTCGGCAGCCGGGAAGGGCTCGCCGCGCAGGGCGGTCGCAATGATCTCGGGCCTCAGCTCGCCCGTGCGCGGCAGGTGGCCGGAGAGCTTGCCCAGCACCTTGACGGAGTCGGTCCCCAGCACTCCCCGCATGCGGCTTTCGACGTAAGGGTAGCCCTCCTCGATCACCATAACCTCTCGCCGGCCCTGCAGGAGCTTGGTCACCAGGTCGATCGGAATTGGGTACTGGCCGATTTTGAGGTGGGGCAGATCGGCGCCGCCGGCGGCCTCGCGGAAGTAATTGTAGGCTATGCCGCAGACGATGTAGGCTCTCTCGCCCCCGCCCCCGCCCTCGGCGAGGCGGTTGAAGGGGCTGCGCACCGACTCGCGCATGATCTCCTGCTGCTTGCCTACCAGCTTGCGGTAGTTCACCCTGGCGTTGACCGGCAGCAGCGTCCACTGGCGCCAGTCGATCTCCGGCTTGAGCTCGTTCGGCCCCCGCGGCTCGTGGGCCTCGACGTCGGCGCGGCTATGCGCCAGGCGCGTGGTCAGGCGCAGCATCACCGGCAGACCCAGCCGTTCGCTGAGGTCGAAAGCGGCGCGCGCGGCGTCGTAGGCCTCCTGCTGGTCCGAGGGCTCGAGGCAGGGGATGAGGGCAAACTCGGCGTAGTAGCGGCTGTCCTGCTCGTTCTGGCTCGAGTGCATACCGGGATCATCGGCGACGCAGACCACCAGGCCGCCGCCGACGCCGGTGACGGCCGAGTTGACGAACGGGTCGGCGGCGACGTTGAGCCCGACGTGCTTCATCGAGACGATGGCCCGCTTGCCGACGGAGCTCATCCCCAGCGCCTCCTCGTAGGCCACCTTCTCGTTCGCCGACCAGGCCGCGTAGATGCCCTGCTTGCGCCCGGAGCGCAAGATGAACTCCATGATCTCGGTGGCCGGGGTTCCGGGGTAGGAGTAGCCGCCGCTGATGCCGGCGTGGATGGCGCCGAGGGCCACCGCCTCGTCTCCCATTAGAATCTGTTTGCTCATGATCGCTTATCGTCTGGTTTGGGTGATGTTCAAACCAATACCTCGGTCTGGATTTTAGCATAGAGGTGGCGCGAGGTGAAGGCCTAATCGTGAAAGAATACCCGATAATGAGGTTTTCTCGGCACCTATTGCGGTAATATTGGGGCTGGTTAGTTCGAATTTCGGTACTCGGGGGTCGATAGCGGCTAAGGCTGCTCGACCGCTCGTTCGACCACGAGGTCGGCGTAGGAGCAGCCGATTATCTCCCCGGAGTCGACGCCGAGGATCTCCATCAGCCGTCGGCAGCGCCGCTCCGCCTCCTCGACGGAGCCGATCTTGCCGACGACCGCCTCGAGCTCGACGAAGCTACCGAGGCCCTTAACCTCGTCCAGGTGAATACGGACGCCGCGGCGGCGCCACAGCTCCCGGCGCTTGCTCACCTCGGCCAGCACGCCGTAGCGCAGCGCCAGCCAGCGGCGGCGCAGGGCCGGAAGGCGGACGCGCCTGACGGTGTAGCGGCTCGGCCTGGGCCGCCCGGCGTCGTCGCGGCGGTAGCCGATCAGCTCCGCCCGGCGGCCGCTCCGATCCTCGATAAGGCGCAGCTTGAGCCGCTTGCGCGGGTGTCGGAAGTAGGTGTCGCGCTGCGCCATCTCGACGACGAATTCGGCTCCCGCCTCCAGCGCCAGCAGGCGCAGGGCCGCCAGGTCGGCGCAGCGGGCCTTGACCTCTATATTGCTCTCGGGCCGGCTCATTGCGAGTTGGGGTCAGGAAAGACGTGGCGCAGGAAGCGCTCCCTGTGGGTGCCGCGCCAGTAGAGCTTGTCGCAGTTGGGGCAGCGGGTGAAGCGCTTGCCGCTGCTGAAGACGAAGGGCGGCACGCGGCCCTCGACCTCCTCGCGCGGCACCTCGACGACGGCGCAGTTGCAGTGGGTGCAGCGGCTGAAGAGGCGCTCGCGGTCGATCTCGATTCCGAAGTGGCCGATCACCTGCCGCAGCTGCTCCTCCGCCCGCTCCGAGTCGATGAGCAGCGATCCGATGCCGCCCCGCTCAGCCCGCCGCGTCAGCTCGGTGTCGCGGGTCAGCAGGACGCGGCCGCTCTGGCGGCAGCGCCGCAGCAGCTCGTCGTCGTCGATGGCCCGCTCGTAGAGCGTGTCGAGCCCGACGGCGCGCAGCCAGCGGGCCAGCCGGCCGAGCATGCAGTCGGCGAAGAACGAGGGTTCGCCGGGCCGGCCTGGAGACTGGTTGGACACGTTAGCCCGCATATTGCGCAAGATTCAGCCGTCCGGCGGCCCATTTTCCCGAGTCTCTTTGTTGCGGCTGATTTTGGGCCCTCGGCGTGGTTCTAACCACGCCTTCAGGTCCAAAACCGGCCCCGCCGCGACCTTCGGGAAAATCGGCTCGCCGGTTACAATAAGTATCCTCTTTGTCCTGTGGAGAGAGCGCTTGAAAGATCAACATATCAATCTCCTAACACCAGAGCCGGCCAAACCTTATGCAATGTGCGGGCTAGAGCCCCCGCTCCTCGCAGATGGCGTCGTAGGCGGCGTTGATGCGCCTGAACTTCTCGCCCGCCAGCCGTGCCTGGTCCGCGCCGAGGTGGGCGACGCGGTCGGGGTGGTGCAGCTTGGCGAGCCGCCTGTAGGCGGCCTTGACCTCGGCGTCGGTGGCCTCGGCGTCGAGGCCCAGCGTCTCGTAGTGGCCGTTGCCGCCGGCGCGGAACTCGGCAGCGGTCGTCCGCTGGTTGGCCGCGCCGACGCCGAGGGCGGCGGCGATGCGGGCTATCGTCCGCTCCTCGCGGGGATCTATGTGCCCATCGGCGGCGGCCACCATCCAGAGCAGCCGCAGCAGCGCCAGCCGCTCCTCGATCCTCGAGATGCGGGCGAACTCGGCCGCCACCTGCTCGGGCGGAGGGTTGATCCGCAAGGTCTCCTTCATCAGACGGCGCACCGTCTCCAGCTCCGGTTCGCCGAAGTGGAGTTCGTGCTTGAAGAAGTCGGCGATGGCGCGCGCCTCCTCGGGCGCCACCCGCTCGTCGGCCTTGGCGACCAGTGTGAGTAGGACCACGAGGTTGGAGTAGAAGAGCAGGCGCTCATTGCCGCCCCGGTCGCCGAAGACCTGATCGCTGTCCGGAAGCCCCCCGGCCAGCACCGCGCCGAAGATCGCCCCCACCGGTCCGGCGATCAGGAAGCCGATTCCGGCGCCCGCAAGCAGCCGCCCCAGCCAGCCTTTCATTATTCCTTGCTCCGCTCGTCGAGTCGCGGCGGCGCGCGCCCGCCGCAGCTAGAGTATAGGTACGATACGGGTGCGAGACAAATCCCCTCGCCGCGGAAGCGACAGGGAGGGAGGGGGGAGCGGACGGTGTTGCCCAGGAGTCCGCGATGAGCTAAAGTTCGTGGCTGCTGAACGGAGTCGCGGAGCGGGAGCCTGGGGCAGTGAAGATTCTCCACCTGGCGAATTTCTACCACCGCAAGTCGGGCGGTATCAAGACCTACCTGGACGCCAAGCGCCGCTACTTCGCCGAGCGCGGCCTGCCGTTCCGGCTCGTCGTCCCGGACGAGAGGGACGGCATCGAGCGGGCGGAGCCGGACTCGGTTGTCTACCGCATCGCCTCCCCGCGGGCGCCGCTGAACTCGCTCTACCGGATCATCGTCAACCTCGGCGTCGTCCACCAGATCGTCAAGCGCGAGGAGCCGGATCTGCTGGAGGTTAACGACAAGTTCACGCTCATGGCGCTCTCGTATTTCTACAGGAAGGTGCAGAAGCGGCTGCCGACGGCCGGGTTCCATCACGAGCGGCTCGACGTAAACTTGGGCCTCTACTTCGGCGAGAGGCCTCTGCTGCGCTGGCTGGCCGGCCTCTACATGCAGATCTTCAGCGCCGCCTTCGACCGCGTCGTCTGCGCCTCGCGCTTCACGGCGGCGGAGATCGAGCCGATAGCGGCCGACAAGGTCGAGCTGCTCAACCTGGGTATCGACCTCGGGCGCTTCGACCCCGCGCTGGCCGACGAGGCGCTGCGGCGCCGCTTCGCCGCCGGCGCCGAGCTGCTGCTGCTCTACGTCGGCCGCATCGCCAGGGAGAAGAACGTGGCGCTGCTGCCGCCGGTGATGGCCCGGCTCGCGGAGGAGGGGGTGAAGGCCCGCCTGGTGGTCGCCGGAGTCGGCGACGAGGAGAACACCCTGCGCGAGTCCGGCGCCGCCGGCATCGACTTGGTCGGCCACATCGCCGACCGAGAACTGCTGGCCCGGCTCTACGCTTCCGCCGACGTCTTCGTCTTCCCCTCGGTTATCGAGCCCTACGGCCTGGTGCCGCTCGAGGCGCTGGCCTCGGGGCTGCCGGTGGTCTGCCCCGACAGCGGCGGCGTGCTCGAGTACCGCGATTCCGAGGCGGTCCGCTCGGTGCCGCCGGAGCCTGGGGAGTTCGCCGCCGCCATCCTCGAGCTCGCCGGCGGCGACCGCGAAGCGCTGCGCTCCGCTGCGCGCCGGCAGGCCGAAAGGTTCTCGTGGGAGAAAACGTTCGCGAGGCAGCAGCGCATCTACGAGGAGATGGTCAGGATCGGCGTCACCCGGCCGTCCCGTCGATGACCCTGCGGTAGCTGCCCAACAATTGGTTCTCGAAGATGGCGTCCCAGTCCTGCGAGACGGCATACTCGCGCGCGCCGCGGCCGAGGCGGCGGCGCAGCCCGGCATCGGCCTGCAGGCGGCTGTGGCAGTCGACGAACTCCTCGTCGCTGCCCGCCACCAGGCCGGTCTCGCCGTCGACGACGAAGTCCTTGGGTCCCCCCTCGCCGGTCACCAGCACGGCCAGCCCGGAGCTCATCGCCTCGAGGACGGCGTTGCCGAAGGTGTCGGTTCTGGAAGGGAAGACGAAGATGTCGGCCGACGCGTAGGCGCGCGCCAGCGCCTCGCCCTTTAGAACACCGAGGAAGCGGGCCCGCGGTAGGCGGTGCTGCAGTTGCCATTTGTGCGGCCCGTCGCCGACGAACTCGAGGTTGCGGCTGCCGTCGGTATCGAGCCTTCTGAGCAGATCGAGGTTCTTCTCGACGCTGAGGCGGCCGACGAAGAGCGAGACCGGCCGCGAGCGCCCGCCGTCCCGCCGCTGCGCCGGGCTGAAGAGATCGGAGTCGACGCCGCGTGTGAAGATCGCCGTCGGCACTCCGATTCTTTCTTCAATCAGGGAGCGAAGCGATTCTGTCGGCACCAGCATCAGGCTGCTGCTGCTGAAGAGCCTCCTTTGGTACCACCACGAGGCGCTCTCGGCCAGCGCCGCGGCTCGGCGGCCGATCGGATTGTCGCCGAAGAAGCGCAGGAAGCGGCTGGCGGCGAACTCTGGCAGCTTGGTGTGGTAGCAGGAGATCTTCGGCAGCCCGCGGACCGCGGCAGCCTTCAGTGCCAGGATCGCCATGTGGCCCTGGGTGGCGATGTGCACCAGGTCGAAGTGCGTCTCCGCGAAGTAGCGTCGCAGGCGCGGCCGCAACGGCAGCAGGTCGAATCCGAGGTCGTGGTAATAAGGGAACCGCGTGATGAATTCTATCGAGTGCACGACGACGCTGCCCCGGCGCGCCGTGGGGTGGCTGCCGGGGCAGAAGATCTCCAGCTCCACGCCCCGACGCGAGCACCAGCGGGCGAAGCGTTGGTAGACCATGGCGACGCCGTTAGTCTCGCGGAAGGTGTCGGTGAAGAGGGCTACGCGCAATCCGGCCTCCGGGTTCAGCGCTCGCGATTATATACCGTTTTCGCCTCCGTCAGCGGACGAGGCGCAGCGCCGATAGCGTCTTAAGCAGAAACCCAGCCACGCCGGCGAAGTAGTCGGGAACGATCCTGTCGTCGAGCGCGAACGAGGTTATCGGGGTATCCTTGTAGAAGGTGATCCGGCGGTAGGCCGCGACGTAAAACAGTATGCGGACGAACATCTTCCAGGCGTGCGGCTGGAAATAGTCCGGCTTGCAGACGGTGACCCCGCCGCCGCGCTTGACCTCCTCGAGGTAGTCGTCGAAGGTGGCGGCCTCGCGCGCCGCCGCCAGCACGACGCTGGGGATCGGCGAGTGGCGGTCGCCACCGCCGACCACCGGCTTCCCAAACTGGCGCGCCAGCGCCACGACCGCGTCGTTCTCCTCGGGGCGGCGCAGACCGTTGAACTCGAGGGCGTGGATCGCCCAGCCGTAGCGGCCGAGCAGCCGGCGCAGCAGAATCAGGTGGTTGCCGGCCCTCCTCATGTTGTAGAGGGGGTGGTTGAGGACCACCAGGCAGCCTCGCTCGTCCAGGAACTCGAAGAGATCGTCGAGCGCGCCCCGGCCGGCCAGCTCCTGCAGGCGCGCGTGAAGCTGCTCTGCGCCGTCGCGCCGGATACCGAAGACGCCGAGGTGGAATTCGTCGCCCTCGTAGGGGACTGAGAGCTCCTCGCCGACGGTCGTCAGCGGCTCGAGGTCGGGCCGCTCGTCGAGCAGCTCGAGGCAGCCGGCGATCTTGTCGTGGTCGGTGACTGCCATCAGGATTTCCTCGAAGCCCAGCTCGCGGGCCGAGGCCAGCTCCAGCTCGTAGACCTCGCGGGGGGAGATTGGCGGGCAGTAGTAGAGGTTGGAGTAGTCCAGCGCCTCCTTGGCCTTGGTCTTGAAGACGCGGCGGAAGATGCCGTTGAACCGGCGCAGAACGGGCAGCGCCATCACATCGTTCAGCGGCGCCAGGTCCTCCTCGGAGTGGTAGGAGTGGGTGTGCAGGACGGCCGCAAGCGGGTACTCGCGCACCAGCGACTCGCGGCTCAGGCGCCGGTACCGGTAGTCGTCTATTACCCAGATCTGCCGCCGGGACATCGCCTACCTCTACGCCGGCCGTGCCCGGGAGCTGGGGGATCGGGCGCGGTGGGAGGCAATTGTGCGCCAGCGCCGCACGTTTTTCAACCTCGACTGCGCCAAGCGCGGACTTGACTTGCGGCCGGGCGCCACGGTCTAATCTTCCTTTTCGAGCGGACATGCGCGGAGTAAAAAAGCTGTTCCTGGAAGTCCTGAATCCCAAGCTCGGCCTGCTCTCCGTCGTGGCTCAGCTGGTGCAGGGGGGGGTGGTCTTCCTGGTCAATACCGACGCCGACCTGCTGTCTGCACTCCTGGCGGCGGCCAAGCAGGTCTTCTTCTCCTTTTTCTGGGGCGGTTTCTTCGGGCGCATAGCCGAGCGTTTCGCCGAGATCAAGAATCCGCTGCTGGCCTACCCCCTCGGCAGTGCGGTACCCACACTGATGGCCTACACATTGATGTTCCTGGTGCACTTTTTCACCGCCACGCCCAAGCCGCTCCTCTCGACCATCCTGCCGATGCTGATCTCGATGTTCATATACAATCCGATTACTATCTTCGTGCTGCGCCGTGGATTCTTCCGCACCTACAAGTCAAGGCCTACCGTAAAAGAGCGGCAGCGGATGGAGCGCGAGGCAAGCGCTGCAGAGTCGGCCGCCAAGACTCTCGATGCCGATACCTCCTCGAATACTGGCGGCCCTTGACCGCCCGCTCCCGGCAAGCTAACGTTCAGGTAGGATACGGATATGGGGTATCGCGGTGGGGACGCCATACCAGGTATTGGAGTGCTACCGCCAGTTCGTTCTCCGCGTGGACGCCGCGGCAGCGGGCATAGCGAGCCGCTGGCGCGGGGAGATCCAGTGCCGCCCGGGCTGCGACGGCTGCTGTACCCCGCTGTCGATACTGCCGATCGAGGCGGCCGCAATGCGCGAGGGTGTCGCGGCGCTAGAGGCCCCGCCCGCCTCTGCCAACCGCTGCCTGATGCTCACCGCGGAGGGGCTCTGCGCCGTCTACGAGTACCGCCCCCTGATCTGCCGAACGCACGGACTGCCGATAGCGGGTGTCGAGATCGCGGGAGGCGTCGACTGCTGCCCCCTCAACTTTCGCAACCACGAGTTAAACCGCCTGCCCCGGCAGGAACTGATCGACGTCGACGCCCTCAACCGCGCCCTCATCGCCTTCAACGCTCTCTACCTGCGCGCCAGCGGCCTCGATCCCCGCTCCACAGAGCGGATCGACCTGGCGAGCCTCCGTAGCCGGGCCTGGAGCGATCGCAATCCGCGAGGCGTCGAATAAAAGTAGCAGCACCTTCACGCCCGGGCGCGGGTACTTACGCCAGAAGGGGGTGCTATACTTCACCGCCAGTCGCACAGGAGCGAGGGGAGAAAGATATAGATGCGGATAGCGATGATCGTGCCGACCTACTGGTCGCGCCCCGCCGCTCAGGGCTGGCGGGATGGGGACCTCGTCTTCGACCACCCGACGCCGCTGGATGGCGCCGACACCCTCGGCCGGCTGCTTCGCAGCCTCTCGCTGCTCGAGGACCGCGACTTCGAGTTGGCGCTCGTCATCGTGCCCACGACGCCGGATATCGAGGAGGAAACCGTAGCCCGGGTACGCGGGATAGCCGATGAGGCGGGCGTTTCGGTCCCGATCCGGCTGCTGACTCCCGCCCACATGCGACGTCTCGGCGAGCTCCTGGGCCCCGCGGCGGAGCGCTGCGCGCCGCTGCTCAGCCTCTCGGGCTACCCCCACGTCCGCAACGCCTGCCTGCTGGCCGCGCGGCTGCTGGGAGCCGACGTAGCGGTGCTGATCGACGACGACGAGCTGTTCGAGGACCCCGCCTTCATGCAGAGGGTGCGTCAGGGCATCGGCTCCGAGCACGACGGCCGGCGGGTGACTGCCCTGGCGGGCTACTACCTCAACGCCGACGGCGACTATCTCCTCAAGAAGCCGAGCGCGGCGTGGGGCGCGAGCTGGCCCAAATTAGAGATGATGAATCGGGCCTTCGAGGAGATCATCGGCCGGCCGCTGCGCTACAAGAGGACTCCGTTCGTCTTCGGCGGCAACTTCACGTTGCACTGCGACCTCTACGCCGAGCTGCCGTTCGACACCCGCGTTACGCGGGGCGAGGACCTCGACTACCTGATGATGGCGCTCGCGCACGGCGTGCCGACGGTGTTGGACAACGAGCTTGCCATCAAGCACCTGGCGCCGCCCAAGAGCCACCCGCTCTGGCAGCAGGTGCGGCAGGACGTCATACGCTTCGCCTACCAGCGGGCCAAGATCCTGGCGCTGGCCGCAGCCCCGCGGGAGGGCATGAATCCGATCGCGCCCGAAGACCTCGATCCTTACCCAGGCTTCTTCCTGCGCGACGACCTGGACGAGCGGGTCGCTGAGACCGCGCGCCTGCTGGCCGAGCACTTACGCGTCGAGGGGGATGAGGAGGGGGCCCGCGAAGCGCTGCGCGCCCCCGATTTCGCTCGGCGGGCGGCGCAGGTGGACGATCCGATCGACTTCTTCCTCGATCTGAAAGAGCGCTGGCTGGAGCTGATGTCGTTCCTGCGGGAGGACCGCTTTAGCGGCCTGCTGGACTGAGATGGTTACCGTGCTGCTGCTCAGCGACCTGTTCGGCTCCTTCGCCGACCGGGAGGGCTCGTGGCGGGCCTGTGCCGGCCACTACGGACGGCTGAGGGAAGCCGGTGTCGAGTTGGTCTTCTTCAGCGGCGCGCCGCTGGAAGTGGCTCTGCAAACACTAGACGGGCTGAGTCCCGAGGCCGCAGTAGTCGCCGACGGGGGTAAGACGCTTTGGGCTCCCGCAGGCCACAAGCTCGGGTCGGAATCCGAACCGCGAACGATTCCGACTCCGGGAGCGTTTGCTCAGCGTGCCGCGGCTGAGTGGGTGATCGGGCGATACGGCGACGGCGAGCGCATCGTCATCCCCTTCGGCGTTGGCGGCGGCGCCGACGACGCCTTCCTCGAGGCCGTCGAGGTGGCGGCGCTCCTGCCCGGGGAAGATGGGCGCCTCTGCCCCGATATCCCGAAGCCGAGGATCACGTGCACATGCAGGGAGACGGCGCAGGGCGGCTGGAACGAGTGGGCCGAGACTATGCTGCGCCGCGTCGAACTCGTCACCATTAGAGACTGAATAATAGGGACAAGCACCACTATAGGCTGTAAGTCCTTTGTAATGAACTAAATGCGATGTAAATGGTATTTGTTCCCGTTATTCGGCCGGCTGGAGTTCCGCCCCGCGAGGCTGTAAAATGGTCTGTAGAGGTCACGGAGATCAAGGGGGTTGCTGTGAACGGGGAGAGTGAAGATCCCAGGGGGTGGTCGGAAGGGCGGGAGCCGGGAGCGGAGGGCGCTACCGGCGGCGTCGGGCCGATGTTCTTCGGCTACGAGTATCGTTCGCGGGCGCGGCTCTTCGGCCTGCCGCTGGTGCACGTCGCCAGCGGTTTCGACCCGAAGACCGGCAGGATGAGGGTAGCCCGCGGCATCATCGCCATCGGCAACATAGCCTTCGGCGTTTTGGCAATCGGCGGCATCTCCTTCGGCATATTAGCCTTCGGGGGGCTCGCACTCGGCATAGCGGTATTCGGCGGGCTGGCCGCCGGCCTCTACGCGGCGCTGGGCGGCGTGGCGGTCGCCGGCTATTGGGCCGTCGGCGGCCTGGCGATATCCGGCTACGTCGCCGTCGGCGGCATGGCGATCAGCTGGAACTACGCCTTCGGCGGCTTCGCCATCGGCAAGCACCCGTACGGGAGCAACTACCAGGACCCGGCGGCGCTGGAGTTCCTGCGAAGGCTCTTCCCCGGCTGGAAGTGGTGAGCGATGGAGCTAACCTACGCGACGATCCAAACGCCTGTGGGCGAGCTGGCGGCCGCCTTCTCGCCTGCGGGCCTGCTTCGCATCGAGCTGCCGCGAGACGGCCTCCCCGCCATCAAGCTACTGGAGCGCCGCTTTCCCGGGCTGCCGCGCCGTGATGGCGGGGGCGACGCCGGGGCCTTGCGCAGTCAGCTGGGGGAGTACTTCGACTGCCGGCGTCGGGAGTTCGACCTGGCGCTGGATCTGCGCGGAACCCTTTACCGGATGCGGGTCTGGGAGGAGATGCAACGCATACCGTACGGCTCGACCGTAAGCTACGGCGAGCTCGCCGTGCGGATCGGCGGGCACGCGCGGGCGGTGGGCACCGCCAGCGCCCACAACCAGATTCCGATAATCATCCCCTGCCATAGGGTTGTCGCCGCCGACGGCAGCCTGCGCGGTTACGGCGGCGGCCTGCCTATGAAGCGCTTCCTGTTGAGCCTCGAGGGGGCCCCGGTCGCTGATCAGGAGAGCCTCTTTTCCGCCGGCGCTTGATGCGCCGCCGCGGCGAAGCGAGAGAGCAAGCTAATCTGAATATTATCTAGGGATAACTGAGCAGCGAGGGCGCTCCATGGCAGGCATGCTTGTCTGTTGTATGAGAGGAGGGCGGAGGGCGCGTGGGATAGCCCGCCGCTCTAGTGGGCCATGGCCAGGTGCCGGCCATGCTGCCGCGTGGCGACGATTTCCGGCCCCGCTTTCGCGCCCGCACGCCGCTCTTCGGGGTAGTGGCGGTCGAGCAGGGATGCGATCTCGCCCGGGTCGCCCTGGAATACTTTTACGTCGCAGCCCAACAGCTGGCGTATAGTGAGCAGAGTGGTGAGGTCCGAGGGATCCTTCATGATCAGGCTCAGCCTGCCGGCTGCGCGGTCGAAGGCCAGCGGTATGACGCCGCTGAGGCGCGTCAGCCCCGCTGGCAGCATCGCCAGCACCCGTTGATCGGGCTGCTTCTGGCCGACGGTGGCCACCGGCACGCGGTGGTGGCGACCGAGCGCCTCGAGTATGTCGCGGCGGTCTATCAGCTCCTTCTGCAACAGGTAGTGGGCTAGCGGCATGCCGCCGTTGCGGCTCTTGGCCTCCAGCGCTTCCTCGAGCTGGAGCCAGGTGATCTTGCCCATCCGCAGCAGCGCGGCGCCCAGCGAGCGCGCGGTGACCTGTCCGGTGCTGGAGCGCTGCTCGCCGCCGCGCAGCTTGCGCTGGTAGAACTCCCGCAGCAGCGAGCGCCGGAAGCACGCGTCGCCGCAGTACCAGCGGCCGTCGCGCACGACACCCTCCCTGCCGCCGACCAGGCGGCCCAGGAGCGAGTCGTTCCGCTTTCGCGAGCATTCGGTGTTTGCGCAGCGCATCGCTTGTTATCTCCTCCGGATAGCTCCTCACATAGCTTTGCAGCAAGAACGGTGCCGCATCCGCCGCAGTCACTAAGGCTCACAACATATTATAGACAAAGGGGTTACGATTTCGTTCCGTGTTCGCTCGCCGCGGTGTGCGGTATATATCGGCCAGACTGGGTAAAAAATGTCCCCAACAGGACCCACGTTCCGCGAGGGCGCCCTTCCAAGTCAGCTAATGCTTCGTAACGGCCTGCGGCGGTCAGCAGTGTGGCGAGCTGGTCCGCTTTACGATTAGCGGATGGTTATACGCCTGCTGCTGACGAAGACATTGTTCGTTTCGTCCGGGTCGTAATTCAGGTTTTCATCATCGACATTGGCGATCAGGTAGTAGCTTCCCGGCTTGATGTCCTCGGGCAGTGTGGTCCTCAACCTGACAGTCCTCTTCTTACGGCGCTTCACGGCGCACAGCTGGACGCTGCCGATCAAGCGGTCTTTCTTTCTCAATCTGGTGTCTCTGGAGAGATAGAATTGTACCGTGGTCGGCGTCGACGACTTCCTGCTCAGGTTCCTCCCCGTGGTTACGATGTTTATCTCATCGCCGGCCGCGAGCGATGTGGGCTTGATCTTTAGCTTGGTGATAGCCAGGTCAATCGTCTCGAATTGCTTCGCCGCCATGATCGTATCGATCAAGGTAAAAGCGGCGGGGCCGTCGAGTTGCTCCCCCCTGTCGGTATCTGTGACAAACACAACAACCATATCAGCATCTGGAAAGATAACAATGTCCTGTCCGTGGAAACCTGCAGCGAAGTAAAATCCATATTTAGTTACTTCCTCTAGGTTTACGTCGAATAGATTTGTCCCCTTTGCGACGGTCCACCACATGTAACCATATCCGAGACCTTCAGGAACTCCAAACGGATCTCCGACGTCTGCTGAATGAGTAGCTGTGCTCTGCCTGACCCAGGCCTTCGGAATAATTTGCTGGTCGCCCCACCGTCCTTCCTGGAGGAACAATTGGCCGAATCTGGCCCTGTCCCGGGCTGACATTCTAAAGACATAAGCCGGGTGAATCGAATACTCTAACTCATAGAAGTATAGGCAATCACTTAACCTGAAGTCTTGCATCCCTATCGGATCAGCTATTCTTCTTTTGAATTCTTCGAATATTCTCGTGCTGGTTTCCTGCTCGAATATCGTCCCGAGCGCATTAAAGTCCCAGTTGTTGTAGTACCAGAATGTGTCGGGCGCATGACTGCCGCGCTCCGGCCGCATGTCTTTCATTTCCTGCGTTTCGGCTGCCGCTGCATGGTAGACGCCAGACCTGGATTTCAGGAGATAGATGACTTTCGCCCGCTTCTCCGCCTCTGTCAGGGGCGGATCGTCATCGATGTTCAGCTCTTCCAGAGTTGCCTGCAGGTCGATGTTATCAGCGGCCACATGGATGCCGTAGAGTGCGCTTAAGAAGCTCTTCCTGACGGAATGGCACTGGTATTGCCCGCTGATGTCGCCCCAACTGGCCAGAACCTTGCCTTTGTAAACAACGAATACGGCTGCGGCACCGGTGCCGCTGAAGAGTTCCCCGGCCTCCTCCAGTCCTGATGATGAGAAACCGGCTTCCTCGGCGGTCCGATAATATTGCCACCTTTGCGAACGGTCTTTCTCGGCTTCCGCAGCCTTAACGTTCCACGGAAACCCAAGCAGACATAATGAGATAAAGAGTGCGCCGATGCAGACCTGTTTGTGTTTCATGTTAAACCCCACATATTCACAAGGATTTCTTGTTGCTCCGTATGGGTATGATTACTTTGATTCACTGCTTCGAGATCAAAAGGTGCGAGAAAATCACGCGTCATCGGGCTGCCTCGATCTGCAGCTATTATTTTGTAAACGATTTATGGAAGTAACATGTTCAGAAAGTTATTCGGTTCTCATAGCCGAATGCCCTAAAGACAGGCGCCCGGGTGGGTCGTGCCCGGGCGCCCATGTGGTGTGGGGGTGGAGGAAACGGTCGGGACCGAGGGTGCTCACCTATCTGGTATATCCGATACGCATACTGAAGCCGAAGCGCTCGGTGCCGTACGGTATGCCGTAGAAGCCGTGGCGGTAGCCGATGCGGAACGCCGTATGGAACGCGCGCTGGTAGCTGTCGTGGGGGCCGTAGCCGCGCGAGTAGCCCCAGAGGTGGCGTTCGCTCCAGCTGAAGCTGTCCATGTAGCGGCCGCCGCCGAGGCGGGAGTCGCTGCGGCCCTGCAGGTAGCCGGCCCAGTAGCCCCGCTCCCAGCCGGCGTTGTAGGCGCGGTCGTGGTGCGGGTTGTAGACGTAGGGTGTGCGCCAGAAGCTCTGGCCACGTCCGCGGTACAAGTAGCCGCGGGGGCGGTGCCGGTTGTGGGGGCCGTAGGGATTACCGACGCTGTAGGGCCGGAAGCCGGTCTCTACGGCCACGTAGCGGCGCGGCGGATAGTGGTGGCCTTGGTGACCGTGTCCGCGCGTGAGCGCGTAGGCCGTCAGGCCGACGGCCGCCGCGACAGCGACCCCGGCGATAACCCTCTCCGTAGTGCTCATGCCGCGACTCTGGCGGTTGTCGTCGGCGCGAGCGATTCCGGAGACGGCGAGAATCATCGCACCGGCGACCGCAATAGCCGTCAACTGCCTAATTTCTCTCATCGTCGTACTCCTTTCGCTCGTCCGGTTGGATTCGCTAGTTGCCGTAAAGGGAAAGAGCAAGGCCCATGCCGGACTGAGTCAAAGAGGAAACCCCCTTTGTATCAGTATTTTACGGTGTAGGGGGTCATAGCGCCCAGCGTACGGTGGCCGTTATATGTCCACGAATGAGGACATATATATGGTATTTTGAATCTCAGAAACGAGCAAATGCCACCCTGGCTTGGTTCAGAGGAATATGCGGTAGTTTACCTTGACGATGCCGTCGCGGTTGCGCAGTGGCCAGCGGTCGAGCTCGTGCTCGCGGACCTCGTTGTAGACGATGAAGAGGTCGGAGTCGTTGCTGTGGATCCAGCGCAGGCGCAGGTTGAGTGTGGCGTCGCCCGAGGATGAGTTGTACTGGAGGAAAGCGGAGAGCGAGAGGTAGGCGTTGTACGTGTAGGTGAGGCGTGCCCTCCAGAGCTGCCACTCGGCGTCGCCGTGCGGCGTGGCGATCCGGTAATCGGAGAGGCCGACCTCGGCGCTCAGGTGGTTGTTGAATATATAGCGGAAGCGGCCGCCCAGCTCGCGACGGCTGCCGTCGTAGAACCGGCCTGCCCTAGCGTTGGCCGAGAGCATCCAGCGGCGCGACATCTCTGTATTGAAGTTTACGCTGGCGGAAGCGAAGTCGTAGTCGCCGGTCGGGAAGGTGATATCGTCGCTGAGCTCGAACGGCTCGAAGAGGCGCTCGAAGTTGCTCTCGGCGCTGAGGAAGAGGCGGTCGCCGCTCTCGAACTCTACCTCCATCCTGCCGCTGGCCCTGCCGCTCTCCAGCGGACCTGACATTGCGGTGTGAGCGCTGCCTGAGAGCCAGAAGCTGTAGCGGCGGACGCCCCAGCGTCCGGTGCGGATGCTGCGACGTAGAGACACCGAATTGCTTCGGTAGCCGGAACGCCGCACGTAGCCGATGTCGGGTTCGAAGTTTTCCCCGATCTCGGTGTGCCCAATCGCGAAGCCGAACGGGTCGGTTGTGTAATCGAGCTCCCCCCGCCACGCCAAGTGCCCCTCGTCGCGCCCGGGTTCTTCGACAGAAAGCATGAATCCGCTTAGCGACAAGTTCTCCGTGAGGTACCAGTCGCAATCGATGCCAAGCGTGCTGGAGCGGAATTCGCCCCGCCTCGAGTCTGTGAAGATGCCTCCGATGTACGAACGCCCCTCCAGATTTCTGCGGACGCGGATGACGTTGTAGAGCCTGGAATCGACGCCGAGCTCGTCGACGGCGCCGGTGCGCACGCTCAGCAGTCCGACGTCCTGGCGCCCGATCTTGCCGGTGACGCGCGCGCCGACGTCCATCGGCACAGATTCCTCTTCTTCGTAGAGCCCGATGCGGCGGCTGAAGAAGGCTAGAACCTCGGGGCGTCGGCGTCCGAATTCCCCGACATCGAAGAGCTGTGCGTTCTCCAGGAAGAACTCTCGCTTCTCGGGGAAGAAAAGGCTGAAGCGGCTGAGGTTGACCTGCTCGGTGTCACTCTCCACCTGGGCGAAGTCGGTGTTGACGGTCAGGTCCAGCGTCAGGTCGGTCGTCAATGAGTACTTCAGATCGAGGCCAACGTCGTGCTGCGATGTGGTGCCGCCGTTGTCGTCGCTGTAGGCGGAGCCGGCCAGGACGTAGGGCTTCAGCTGCAGGTTGCGATCCCGGCGGCTCACCTCCATCCCGTAGAGGTTGGCGGCGTAGTTGAGGCTGCTGATGTCATAGGGCGGCGGTGGCGGTACCAGGTAGACCTCCTCCTGCTTGCGCTGGATTGTGCGGCGGACATTGACTCCCCAGACCTGGTCGAGTCTGCTGTCGAAGCGCAGCACGCGCAGCGGAATGCGGAACTCTGCCAGCCAGCCCTCGTTGGTGATCGACGCGGCGACCTCCCAGACCTCGTTCCAGTCCCAGTTGTAGTGGCGGAAGCCGTTGACCTGGCCCTCCTCCTTGGCGCCCAGTGGGTTGACTACGAAGACGGAGCCGCGCAGCTGGTCCTGGTAGGTGTCGAAGATCACCTCTACGTAGTCGTCGCGGCGGGGATTATCGCGGTGGCGCAGCTTGGTGGCGCGGATCCGCTCCGGCTCGCTGTCGAAGCAGCGCACTGCCACGTAGATGTTGTCGTCGTCGAAGAGAAAGGCCGCCTCGGTCCGCTCGCTGGCGCGGGTACCGTAGTCGGGCACGCTCTGGCGGAAGCAAGTCTGCCAGCTCGCAGATCCCCAGGCCGCGTCTTCCAGCGAGCCGTCGATGGCGGGGCTCTCCTGCGCGCGTAGGCACTCGACGGCGGCGGCCGGTGCGTGGCCGTCCGTAGCGGCGGTCGCGAGGGCGCTCAGGGCGAGAAGCAGAACCGAGAAGCAGAAACGGTAGCTCAATTTGCGTCCTCAACAAGGAGCGCAATTGTGTTGTAGGCCGGGGCGAAAGGCAAGGGGATTCCGTGCTCCGATTTGATTAGCGGCTGCTTCGGCGCTAAGATTGTTATAGAGATCGCGATTCGGGGCGACGCGAAGTCTCTCCGTGCGCCCCGAAGCGTGTGTGGGACCGCGACGATGATCAGGTTCGAGGACATAATCGAGAAGCTGGAGGAGTACCATCCCGGCGCGGATGCGGACTTGGTGCGGCGTGCCTACGTCTTCAGCGCCCGGCAGCACAAGGACCAGCTGCGCCGCAGCGGCGAGCCGTACCTGGTCCACCCTCTGGAGGTCGCCTACATCCTCGCCAACCAGGGCCTCGACGCCGTGGCTGTGGCGGTGGGGCTGCTGCACGACGTGCTGGAGGACACCGACGTCGTCGCCGAGTCGCTGGAGCGCTTCTTCGGCGCCGACGTGGCCCGCATCGTGGCCGGGGTGACCAAGATCGGCAGGATCCCCTTCACCAGCCTCGAGGAGAAGCAGGCGGAGAACTTCCGCAAGCTACTGATGGCGATGGTCGACGACATCCGCGTCATCCTCGTCAAGCTGGCTGACCGTCTGCACAACGTGCGCACGCTCGACCACCTCGACCGCGACAAGCAGCTGCGGATCGCCACCGAGACGATGGAGATCTACGTGCCGATCGCCCACCGCCTCGGTATGGGAGCGTTGAAGCAGGAGCTCGAGGACCTCTGCTTCCGCTACCTCGAGCCGGAGCTATACGCCGACATGAAGGAGACCCTGGAGCGGGACCTGCCGGTCAACGAGGCCCATATAGTCAAGATCCTGGAGAAAATGGAGAAGGCGCTGGCCGATAACGGCATCCCCTGCTCGATCGAGTGGCGCATCAAGGGCATCTACAGCATCTACGCCAAGCGGCGGCGCATGCAGAAGGAGCTGAGCGGGAGCTACGATTTCCACGACTACGTCGCCTTCCGCATTCTTACTGACGAGATCCCGCTCTGCTACGCCGCGCTCGGCATCCTCCATAACTTCTGGACGCCAGTGCCGGGGCAGTTTGACGACTACATAGCCAATCCCAAGACTAACAACTACCGGAGCCTGCACACGGTGCTCGTCGACCGCCAGCACCGCTTCGAGGTGCAGATACGCACCATGGAGATGCACCGGATCGCTGAGATGGGCATCGCCGCGCACTGGCGCTACAAGGAGGGCCGGGAGCGGGAGAGCTGGGAGGACCGCTACTACGAGTGGCTGCGGCAGGTGCTCGACATGCAGCGCGAGACCGACGACCCGGCCGAGTTCATGCGTGTCCTGAAGGGCGACCTGGCGCCCGACGAGGTCTACACCTTCACGCCCAAGGGCAAGCTGCTGGCACTGCCGCGCGGCTCCACGCCAATCGACTTCGCCTACGCCATCCACACCGACATCGGCCACACCTGCGTCGGCGCCAAGATCAACGGCCGCATGGGCCCGCTCGACACCAAGCTCCAGAGCGGCGACACCGTCGAGATCCTCACCAGCAAGGGCCACGAGCCCAGCCGCGACTGGCTCGGCATCGTCCGCACCGGCCGCGCCCGCAACAAGATCCGCCAGTTCCTCAACAGCCTGGAGAAGCTCAAGAGCATCGAGGTCGGCCGGCGGCTGCTCGAGAAGGAGGCGCGGCGCTTCGGCTCCAGCCTCAAGCGGTTGCGAGCCCACGCCAAGTTCGAGGACGCGATGAAGGACGTCGGCGCCTCCAGGCTCGACGACCTCCACAGCGCCATCGGTTTCGGGCGCGTATCGGCGCGCAGCTTCCTCGCCAGGCTGATGCCTGAGCCGGAGGAGGAGCCGAAGGAGCAGCTGGCCGGCAAGATCGCCAAGGCGGTCAAGCAGAGCATCGGCCTGCGGGAGGCCAAGATCAAGGTCAGGGGCGCCGCAGATGTGCTGACCTACATCGCCTCCTGCTGCTCGCCGGTATTCGGCGAGCCGATAGTCGGCTACGTCACCCGCGGCAAGGGCGTCGCGGTGCACCGCGACGGCTGCTCCAACGCCGCCGACATGCACCCCGACCGCCGCATCGAGGTCGAGTGGGCCCGCTCCAAGGACGGCACGATGCCCGCCGGAATCGTGCTCACCGCGGAGGACAGGCAGGGGCTGCTGGCCAAGGTCATGGCCCGCATCGACAACGCCAAGATCAACGTCCGCGGCCTGGCCGCCATAACCCACGACGACAAGACCGCCGAGATCAGCATGACCCTCGACGTGCGCGACATACGCCACCTCAACGAGATCGTCCGCGCCATAAAGGACGTCCCCGGAATCATCAGCGTCCGGCGGGAGTAACCGCCTTCAGACAGCCGTCAGATCCCTGTGCTCACCGAAAACAGATCGCAGTCGGTTGGCGATCTCGCCGAGTGTCGAGTAGAGGCGGACGCAGTCGAGTATGGGGGGCACGAGGTTGGCGTCGCCGCGGGCGGCTTTCTCAAGGCGGTCAAGGGCGATGCGGACGGCGCCGTTGTCCCTGACCGAGCGCAGCTCGGCCAGTTCCTTTTGCTTGGCTTCCTCGATTGCGGGGTCGATGCGCAGCAGTTCCGGTTGCGGCTCGGGTTCCCGGTTGGCGAAGGCGTTGACGCCGACAATAGTGTTTTCGCCGGCCTCGACGGCCCTTTGGTGGCTGTAGGCTGCATCCTGGATCTCCTGCTGAATATAACCTTTCTCTATGGCGGCCAGGGCGCCGCCGAGGTCGTCGATGCGGCGGATGTAGTCGGCGGCGCGGCGCTCGATCTCGTCAGTCAGGGCCTCGATGGCGTAGCTGCCGGCCAGGGGATCGACGGTGCCGGCGACGCCGCTCTCGTGGGCGATGATCTGCTGCGTGCGCAGGGCGATCTCCACCGTCCGTTCGCTCGGCAGGGCCAGGGCCTCGTCGAGGCTGTTGGTGTGCAGGCTCTGGGTGCCGCCGAGCACCGCGGCCAGCGCCTGCAGCGCCACGCGCACGATGTTGTTGTCCGGCTGCCTGGCGGTCAGCGTCGAGCCGGCCGTCTGTGTGTGGAAGCGCAGCGTCAGCGAGCGCGCCTCGGCGGCGCCGAAGCGCTCCTTCATAGTCCGCGCCCAGAGCCGCCGCGCGGCGCGGAACTTGGCCACCTCCTCGAGGAAGTCGTTGTGGGCGTTGAAGAAGAAGGTCAGCCGCGGGGCGAAGTCGTCCACCCGCAGCCCGCGCCCGACGGCTGCCTCGACGTAGGCGATGGCGTTGGCCAGCGTGAAGGCGACCTCCTGGACGGCGGTCGAGCCGGCCTCGCGGATGTGGTAGCCGCTGATCGAGATAGTGTTGAAGCTCGGCACCTGCTCGCGGCAGAAGGCGAAGATATCGGTGACGATCCTCATGCTCGGGCCGGGCGGAAAGATGTAAGTGCCGCGGGCGACGTACTCCTTGAGGACGTCGTTCTGGATCGTGCCGCGCAGCTTGTCGAAGCGGACGCCGGTCTGCTCGGCGCGCGCCAGGTAGAGTGCGAGCAGGATGGCGGCGGTGGCGTTGATCGTCATCGAGGTCGAGACTTTGTCCAGCGGGATGCCGTCGAATAGCGCCTCGAAGTCGCGCAGGCTGTCGATGGCCACGCCGACCTTGCCAACCTCGCCGCGGGCCATCGGGTCGTCGCTGTCGTAGCCGATCTGGGTCGGCAGGTCGAAGGCGACGCTTAGTCCCGTGGTCCCTCGCTCCAGCAGGAACTTGTAGCGCCTGTTGCTCTCGGCGGCGGTGGCGTAGCCGCTGTACTGGCGCATAGTCCAGAGGCGGCCGCGGTACATGGTCGCCTGCACGCCGCGCGCGAACGGGTACTGGCCCGGAAAGCCGAGGTCGCCCAGGTAGTCCCAGCCGCCGAGGTCGCCCGGCGCGTAGCAGCGCTCCAGCTCGATCCCGCTTGAGGTCTCGAACCGCTCGCGCCGCTCTGGATGCTGTCGCAGCAGATCCTCGACGCGCTCCTCCCAGGCTTCTTTCGCCTTGGAGATGTTGTCGCCGCCCTTGCCTGCCATCTTTCTCTCCGCCGATGGACCGCGCCTCATTCTATGGTCGGAGTGCGTGCCGCGGCAACAGTTAGACCTGACTAGCATGTGCGACCCGCGGATGAGCTCTATATTGTATTGTTCTTTCCTTGTAGAATTGGGAGCCGCCAGACCGTAGCAGGGATCGATTTCATGCATTGTAATAGAATTCCAAAGAGCCTTGCGTTATCAATGATCTAAAAGGTTTGAGTTCTTTCAAGCAATAGTGGGGAGGGGATCGCATGAAGGTTGTCTCGAGTCTTCTCGTGACGGCGTTGACGGCCGCGGTCTGCTTGTTGCCGGCAGGCTGCAGCCCGGAGGCCGACCCGCGCTACTTCGGCTGGCGGAGCTACAGCGACCGCGACGACGGCTACCGCGCCCTGGTGCCACCCGAGTGGGAGGCCACGGGCGAGCTGATGCCCGGCATGCGCGGCACCCGCTTCAGCCCGGTCTACGATCACGACACGCCGCTGGCCGGCCTGGTCTACTTCGCCGTCTACGTCCGGGATCTCGAAGAAGAAGTAGAGCTGGACGAGAGCGAGCACGAAGCAGCCGCCCGCGGGCTTGCCGAGGGGATCTGGCTCGACCTCGAGATCGAGGAGGAGGAGCTCACGCTGGACGGAACACCGGCCCGGCGCTACCGGCTAGAGGGCGCATGCAGTTGGAGCGGCGTCGAGCTCCGGGGCTTTGCAGTTGTACTTCATCACCTCGGCAAGCAGTACGTCCTCTTCGCCTCAGCCACCGAGGAAACCTACCCGCGCCTGGCCGATACCTTCGAGATGATACTGGCCAGCGTGCGGCTGCCGTAAACCGTCTCTACGTTTTAAACGACTCCTGAAAGCGCTCCAGGTTTTTCAGCAAGCCGAGTATATAGAGGATTTCGCCCTCGGCAAGTGGCTGCTTCGGGTCGAAGTTGAGCAAGCTTTCCCCCGTTTCGTTGTCGTGGAGGGCGATTACGTTGACGCTAAAGCGACGGCGCAGGTCGAGGTCGATAAGGCTCTTGCCCGCCAGGTGCTCGGGCAGTTGGAATTCGAGAATGCCGAAATCGTCAGCTATCTTGAGGCGGTCGGTGATGTAGGGCTGGTGCAATCCCAGGGCGAGCCGCTCGGCCATGTCCCGCTCGGGGAAGATCGTATTTGTGGCTCCGATCATGTGCATCATCTGGGCCTGGTCCTCGCTGATCACCTTAACCCAGATCTCCTTCACTCCCAGCTCCTTGAGGTGCAACGTCGCCAGGGCGCTGAGGTCGATCCGCTCGCCGAGGCTGACGACGGCCAGGTCGGCCCCGCCGGCACCGACTTCCCTATATATCTCTTTGGTGGCGACATTCGCCGTCACCGCCTTAGCCAGGTCGCGGCCTACCGCGTGCACCCTTTCTTCGTTCTTGTCGATGGCGATAACCGTATGCCCCAGCCTCGCCAGCGTTCGGGCCATATAGGAGCCGAAGTTGCCGAGGCCGACGACGACCACTGTCAGATGGCGTTTCATTGCTATCCCACCATGACCGACTCGGTGTAGAGCCGGTACTTTGGCGCCCGCAGGAAGCCTCCGAGCAGCGAGAAGAAGGTCAAAGGTCCAAGGCGGCCGACTAACATCGTGAAGATGATAAGCAGTTTGCCGGCGGGCGACAATCCGGGGGTGGCTCCGGTGCTCAGTCCCACCGTGCCGAACGCGGAGACAGCCTCGAACGACAGCTCGAGGAAGGCACCGCGTCGCTCCGGGTGCGAGGCTGATCCCAGCTCGGTCATCTGCAGCACCAGTGCGAGAGTCATGATGACCATCACCGCCAGCAGAGTCAGCGTGACAGCCTCGATGACGGAGCGGCCGGCCACAGTGCGGTTGCCGAAGACGGGATCCCGCTCTCCGCGCAGGCGCGCCCAGGCGGCTAAAAAGATGATTGCCGCCGTGGTTGTTTTCACGCCGCCGGCGGCGGAGGCCGGCGAGCCGCCGATCGTCATCAGGACCATCGTAAGCACCAGGGTCGCGTTGGAGAGGTCGAGGTATTCGACGGTGTTGAAGCCGGCGGTGCGGCAGGTTACCGAGTGGAAGAGGCTTGAAAGCAGCCGCTCGCCCGGTGGCCTGCCGGCCATCGCGTTGCCGCTCTCAATCAGGAAGAAAAGCACCGCCCCCACAGCGAGCAGTACGAGCGTTGTCCAGAGCACGAGTCTCGTCTGCAGCGTTAGTGGACCGCCAGATCGTAGTCTCTCCTCCAGGTCGATGACGACCACGAAGCCGATGCCGCCCAGCACGATCAGGATCATCATGGGCAGCAGCAAGAACGCGTCACCGGCGAAAGTTGTGAGGCTGGTAGAGAAGGTCGAGAAGCCGGCGTTGCAGAACGCGGATACCGACTGGAAGGCGGCGTGGTAGAGGGCGATCTCCCAGGGGAAGTAGCGCAGGAAGGCGAACCAGAGGGCCGCCGTGCCCGCGAACTCGGCGAAGGCGACGAGGGCCACGATCCGCTTAGCAATGCTTTTCGTGTCGAGCCGCATCTCGATGCCAATCCTGTGCCTTCGCAGCGCGTCGTGCTGGACCAGACTGATGCGCCGCCCCAGCATCAGCAGTACGATTGCCGAGAAGCTGATGATGCCCAGGCCGCCTAGCTGAATCAGCGCGAGGATGACGATCTGGCCGAATGGCGTGAAGACGGTGGCGGTGTCGACGACGATCAGCCCGGTCACGCAGACTGCCGAGGTGGAGGTGAAGAAGGCGTCCAGGAGCCCCAGCGGCTCGCCGACCGAGGCGGCGGGCAGCGCCAGCAGCAGCCCGCCCAGCAGCGCGAGGGCGGTGAAGCCGCAGATTATGAAAATTGTGGTTCTGAGCATCCGGTCACCGAGGCGCGAGCGAACTCCAATCATAGACTCCCCGGCAACGGGAATACAGGAGGAATATCGACTGGCCTGGGGGCTACGAGCCTTCCTTCAGCGAGCTGAACATCCACTCCCAGCTCTCCTTATCGGCGAGGCTTTCCTCGAGAACGATTTCCTTTAATGCAGCGTCCCTCCGTCCGGGCGCGCTTGACCACCCTGGCGGCAGCGTAGCCGATGTTCAACTTCCTGAGCCGATCTGCGGCGGTTACGGAGAGCCGACCGCGGTTCTTGCGCAAGCTGTCGCGTTAACCACTGAACTCCAATACTGGTGTCTTCGGCGCCGCGTCTTGAAGGTCGGATTGATGGATTGGAGTGTTGGAAGAAGCCGGGGCGTTCTAGGCGCCGAAAACCACGTTTAATCCCTTATCATTTCCCACGTTCGCATCGCCTCAATTCGAAGGCCGCTCGGGCGCGGGCCGCCGCTGCCAGGCGACGGCTATGAGGCAAAGCACCAAGGCGGCCAGCGAGATGGCGATGGCGGCAACGGCTGTAGGTTCGCTGTAAGAGAACTCGATGGTGTGGACACCTGCCGGGACATTCACGGCGCGGGCGCAGAAGTTGGCCCGCAGGATTTCCGCCGGCTCGCCGTCGACGGTGGCGCTCCAGCCGGGGTGGAAGAAGTCGGAGAGGACCAGGTACGACTCTCGCGGCGCGACTGTGCGGATCGCCACCCGGTGGCGCGAGTAGCGGACGATCTCGGCGCCGGCCGCTACCGCCTCCTCCGCAGACCAGTGGCGCGTCGGCCCGGGCGGCGCATCGCGGTCCAGCAGCAGCACCTGCTCTTCGAGGTCGACGGGCTGCCGCAGCCGCGCGAGCATTTCGTCGGCTGAGGCGCAGCGCTCGACGCCTGCAACCAGCATGGCCCGCGGCAGGGCATCGGTAAAATCGTAGACGCCGTGGCCGAGGGCACGTACGCGAGGGGGCAGGCGGAGCGGGAGGTCCTCCTGCGAAAACCTCATGCTCTGCAGCCGTGCTGACCTGCCCTCGATCAGCTCCACCCAGACCTCCATCGGGCGCCGCTGGAGGCGAATGCCGGTCAGCGAGCCGCCCAAGCGGTGCCGAACCGATCCATCCTCCCAGGTGACGATGCCGAGCGTCTCGAGCGGGACAGCAAGCACACGCCCGTCGTCGGTGTTCACGATGGCCGCCGCGCGGGCGCGACCCTCCTCGTTCGGCTCGACGGAGAGGCGCAGGTGCAGCCGCCTCCCGGAAGCCGCCTCGGGCAGCGGGTAGCGCTGCAGGCGGTTGTGGCGGTCGAGCCTGATGTTGGAAGTCGGTCGGGTGCTCTGGCTTATGCTCCGCCCGGTGATCCAGTAGCGCGCGCCCCACTGCCTCTCCAGCAGGGGTCGTGCCTCGGCGGCGCGCCAAAGCCGCCTGAAAGCGACGAACTGGTTCGGGTCCTCCGCCCGGAAGGCGTTGAGGCCATTGTAGGTGTCCAGGTTCGTCCAGAAATAGAGCATCTCCCGCCGCACGCGCGGCGGCGCCACGCCCCTCGGTATCACCGATGCCTGCAGCGCGAAGTCCCGCATCTTATCGCGTATCCGCGGCCGCAGGTTGTTTGTGTTGGTGAGCAGCAATAATTCGCTCAGGGCTATTACGGTTACCATTATAAGTGCGGCGCGAGGGAAGCGGCGGGAGAGCAGTACGGCGGTCGCTGCGCTCGCAACCGCGGCAATAGCCACCAGGGCATAGACCGAGAACCTCCAGCGTTGCCACGCCGCCGGGAAGGCGACCAGGAGTCCCGCCTGGACGCAGACGATAATCGCTGCTACGGCGACGGCCAGTCGTCGGTCGCTCCGGTCCGCCCCGTTGCGGAGCCGCTGCAGCCCGGCGCCGGCCAGCAGCGCTCCGAGCAGGTTGACGATCAGCGCCGCGCGGTAGTGGTCCTTGAACATCCCGTACCCGGGCACCGCCGCCGCCAGCGCGTTGTCGATCATCAGCTCCTCGGCGTGGGCCAATACAAGGAAGGTGAGGAAACAGATCAGCAGCGTCCCTCGCAGGCGCAGCGCTCGCTCCCTGGCGCCGACGGGAGCCAGGATTAGCGGAACCGAACCGAAGAAGAGGATTCCGGCGGCTGCCAGCCCCGATACGATGCCGATCTGCGGGGCGGCTATCGACAGGAAACGGACCGGGAACATCTCCGGCTTCAGTGTCACCCGCCGCCAATCGCCGCCGCGGAACAGCTCCGGCATAGCCGCGTGAGCCGGCATCACCTGCGGTGCCGCGATGGCCAGCGCAAGTGCACCTATCACCACCAGCTTGATGAGAGGTCTGGGCGAGCTGTCCCCGATTGCGCGGGAGATGGCGATGATGCCGATCAGGAGCGCGGCATAGAAGCACGGCTGCGGGTGGCCGGCAAGCAGACTTAGCGCCAGGCAGAGCGCCGCTGGTGCCGTCCAGCGCCATCCTCCTCTCTCGAACGCTTTGATCGAGGCCGCGATTGCCCAGGGTACCCAGGCGGCGGCGGCCACCATCGAGTGCGACGGCAGCACGTTGAGGAATAATCCGGCGCCGGTGAACGCTGCGCCCGCTAGCCATGCCGGCCCCCTCCGCAAACCGAGGACCCGCGCCAGCAGGTAGACGCCGACGGCGGCCAGTGCCAGGTGCCAGAGCACGGACAGCTCGAGCCAGGTTAGCGTTAGGCGGCCCCCGCTGAGCAGCGCCAACAGCAATGTGTTGGGGTAAAAGGATGCCGCTTGGGGGTTTGCGTTGAGAGGCCGGCCGAGCCCTTCCAAGGGATTCCAGAGCGGCAGCTCGCCCTCGACCCAGGCATCGACGCTAGCCTGGTACCAGGGGAGCATGAGTCCGAGCATGTCGGCGCCGATATCTACCGGCTGGGGAGTGAGCGGCAGCCAAAGGGCAAGTTTACCGGCAAACGGAACAATCACCAAGGTGGCTACTGCGAGCAGGCCGACCGGCCACCCCGCCCACCTTGCCCCTCCTGCATCCGCTGTCCGTCCCGGCCGCTGCCTAGTGGCGCTCAATTGAAGGAGAAGGTGCTACTTGGCGTACTGCTTGCGGCCCTCGGCGTAGAGGTCGTTGCCGCGCACGTCGTTGACGACGATGCAGGGGAACTCCTCCACCTCGAGGCGCCTGATCGCCTCTGGCCCGAGGTCGTCGTAGGCGATGATCTCGACCGCCTTGACCTGCTTGGCCAGCAGCGCCGCGGCGCCGCCGACGGCGGCGCAGTAGACGGCACCATTCTTCCTGCAGCTCTCGATCACCCCGGCGTCGCGCTTCCCCTTGCCGATCATCATTTTCATTCCCAGGTCCAGGAGCCGCGGGGCGTAGGGGTCCATCCTGTAGCTGGTCGTCGGGCCGATGCTGCCGATCACGTTGCCCGGCTTGGTCGGCGACGGGCCGGCGTAGTAGATGGCGCTGCCCTCGACGGGGAACGGTAACTCCTCTCCGCGGTCCAGGGCCTCGACCATCCGCTTGTGGGCGGCGTCGCGGCCGGTATAGATGACGCCGCTGATCAGCACCGTGTCGCCGATGTTCAGCTTCGCTATGTCCTCCGCCTCGAACGGAGCCGTGATTCTTATCTCAGCCATGGCTGCTTCCCCTCTCTACAGGATTGCCGTCTTGTGCCGGTGGGCGTGGCACTCGATGTTCACCGCCGCCGGCAGGCTGGCGATGTGGCAGGCCCAGGAGATTATGTGCACCGCCAGGGCGGTCGTGCGGCCACCCATGCCTTGCGGTCCGATGCCCATCTTGTTGATCTTCTCCAGCAGGTCCTTCTCCATCTCGTCGAGGAAGGGGTCCGGGTTTGGGCTGCCCAGCGGGCGCAGGAGCGACTTCTTGGCGTGGTAGGCGGCGATCTCGAAGGTGCCGCCGATGCCGATGCCGACCACTATTGGCGGGCAGGGATTCGGCCCGGCCTCGCTGACCGCCTCGAGCGCGAACTGCTTGACGCCCTCGGCGCCGTCGGCCGGCCTCAACATTCTGACGCGGCTCATGTTCTCGCTGCCGCCGCCCTTAGGCATGTGGGTGATCTTGAGCTCGTCGCCCGGCACGATCCGGTAGTGGATCACCGCCGGGGTGTTGTCGCCGGTGTTCACTCGGCGCAGCCCGTCCTCGAGGATGCTCTTGCGCAGGTAGCCTTCCTGGTAGCCCTTGCGCACGCCCTCGTTGATCGCCTCGGTCAGCGTCGCGCCCTCGATGCGCACGTCGCTGCCGAGCTCGACGAAGAAGACGGCGAAGCCGGTGTCCTGGCACATCGGAACACGCTCCGTGCGGGCGATCTCGGCGTTGGTCTCGATCTGCTCGAGGATCGAGCGCGCTGTCGGCGACTCCTCGGTCGCCTTGAACTCGGCGAACTTCGTCTTCACGTCCTCGCCCAGCTCGTAGCTGGCCTCCATGCACAGCTCTGCCACCTTCTCGGTGACCGCCGCCGCGTCGATAGTTCTCATTGCCCTCCTCCCCAATCTTGTGGCCGCCGCATTATGCCACGGGCCATGCCGCGCCGCAATTGGCCTCCCTCCTTATTTGACACTCTTTGAACAATTACTTAGAATTCACAATTGCATCTTGATGTGTTCGGCCGAGACGTCTGACCGGGGGCCGTGGCTGATAGGTACCGGTTCCGAAACGCGCCTCGAATAGGGAGTGGCTCGATGGGATTTCTTTGGCTGTTTGCCCGCCGGTTCGTCGCCGGCGAGACGCTGGAAGCGGCGCTGCTCAAGATCAAGGAGATCAACGACAAGGGGCTCCTGACGACCGTCGACATCCTCGGCGAGAGCATCACCGAGAGGGCGGACGCGGAGAGCTACCGCGACAACTACATCAACCTGCTGCGCGTTGCCGACAGGGAAGGGCTCGACGGCAACATCTCGATAAAGCCAACGATGATGGGTTTGGACATCGACGACGAGTTCTGTTACGCCAACGTCAAGCGGCTGCTGGAGGAGGCGGACAAGCTCGGCAGCTTCGTGCGCATCGACATGGAGGGCTCGCCCCACACCGACCGCACGCTCGAGCTGCTTTACCGCCTGCGCCGGGACCACGACAACGTCGGCATCGTCGTGCAGGCGATGCTGCGCCGCACCGCCGAGGACATCCGCCTGCTCAACGAGCGCGGCGTCAGCGTGCGCCTCTGCAAGGGCGCCTACAAGGAGCCGAAGGAGATCGCCTTCAAGCGGATGCGCCAGATCCGCGAGAATTTCAAGGAGCTGACGAAGACGTTGCTGCGGGACGGTACCTACCCGGCCATCGCCACCCACGACGGCGGTCTGATCCGCTGGACCAAGGAGTGGGCGGCCGAGCAGGGGATCGGCAAGGACAGCTTCGAGTTCCAGATGCTCTACGGCCTGCGCGGCCGCACCCAGGTCGAGCTGGCGCGCGAGGGCTACAAAATGCGCGTCTACGTCCCCTACGGCACCGAGTGGTTCCCTTACTTCTATCGCCGCCTGAGGGAGCGCAAGGAGAACGTCTTCTTCATCGCCAAGACCTTCTTTAAGCCGTAAGCCGTGGCGGGCTCCCCACTTGCGAAACCGCCCGTCAGGCCTCAGCAGAACCGTCTTTTCCGGCTCTCGCGGGCACTTGACTATACCCGCCTTGGCTGTATATTGAAGGCGTATGAACGACGAAGACGACGGACAACCACCCGCTAGGATATCTCCGCGGTCGGGCCGGCAGCGGGGAGTGAAGTGACTTACGAAATCCTCGTGCTGGTCCTGCTGGTCGCACTGTCGGCTTTTTTTTCCGGACTGGAGATCGCGCTGTTCAGCCTCGGTCGGGCCCACCTGCGGACGCTGGTCGAGAAGAAGGTTCGCGGCGCGGCGACCGTCGCCCGCCTCAAGTCCAACCCCGAGCGGCTGCTGGCCACCATCCTGATCGGCAACAACGTCGCCAACATCGGCGCCGCCAGCATGGCCACGGCGCTGGCCATACGGCTGTTAGGCGACATCGGCGTCGGTATCGCCACCGGCGTCATGACGCTGCTGATCCTCGTCTTCGGCGAGATCACGCCCAAGACGCTCGCCTACCGCTGGGCGGAGAAGTTCTCGCTACTGTTCGCGCGGCCGCTGGAGCTGTTCGGTCTGCTGGCATTCCCCGTCGTTTGGGTGATAGAGAGGTTCACCAGGCTTCTGACGCGGCGGGCCAACCTGGGGGCGGGGGCCAAGTCGTCGGTCGGGGACAAGAGCCTGCTGCTCGCGGTCGCACGGATAGGACTCGAGAGAGGCACGATAGCCGAGCGCGAGCACCGCGTTGTGGAGGGCGCGCTGAAGCTCGGGCACGTGCGCGCCGACAGGGTGATGACGCCCCGCAGCGCGATGGTTGCCGTCGAGGCCGACAAGACGGTGAGCGAGGCGGCCGAGGAGCTCGGCGGCATGCCGTTCTCTCGCTACCCGGTCTACCGCGACGGCACCGACGACATCGTCGGCATCCTCCACCTGCGCGACCTCTACGAGAAGCTGCGGCGCGGCGGCGGCGAGACGCGGGTCGACGCGGTGGCCTCCAAGCCGATCTTCGTGCCCAAGACTATGTTAATCGGCGAGCTGCTGCGGCTCTTCCAGCACGCGCGGGCGCACATCGCGGTAGTCATCGGCGAGTACGGCGAGACCGCCGGCATCGTCACCCTCGAGGACATCCTGGAGGAGATGGTCGGCGAGATCGAAGACGAAGCCGACGCCGTCCGCCAACACGTCATCAAGCTCGGCGAGGGCCGCTACCTGGTCGACGCTTCGCTGCCGATTGAGGATCTGCGCCGCTTCACCGGAGTGCGCCTGCCGTCGGGGCACCACACCGTCAACGGCCTGCTGCTGGAGGCGCACCAGAACATTCCGCGCTCCGGCGACAGCGTCGAGGCCGGCGGCCACACCTTCAAGATCCGCCGCGCCAGCCCCCGCCGTGTCATCCTCGCCGAGATGGTCGTCGCCCCGGGAACAAAGCAAAAAAAGACTTAGCAATCTGCTATCGGACCACCTCGCTGCCGAGCCGCGTGGCCCAGTCGGGTATCTCTCCCAGCACGATGCCGAATACCTGCGTGGCAACCAGCAGGACGGCGGCCGTCACCACGATGACGCCGATGAAGTTGAGTAGGACTCCGGTGCGCGACATGCGCGGCACGCTCACCCAGCCGGAGGCGAATACGATGGCGTTGGGCGGCGTGGCCACCGGCAGCATGAAGGCGCAGGAGGCGGATATGGTGGCGGGTATCATGAGCAGGAACGGGTGCTGGCCCATCTCCATCGCCGCCACCGCCAGGATCGGGATCATCAGCGTGGTGGTGGCGGTGTTCGAGGTCATCTCGGTCAGGAAGGTCATCAGCAGGCAGATGGCCACGATCACCAGCAGTATCGGGACGCCGTTGAGGAACTGCAGTCGCTCGCCGATCCAGAGGCTCAGTCCGCTTCTCGAAAAGCCGTCGGCCAAAGCGAAGCCGCCGCCGAAGAGCAGCAGCACGCCCCACGGCACGCTCGACTGGGCTGTGCGCCAGTCGAGCACGAAGTTACGGCGGCGGTCCTCGCGCAGCGAGAAGGTTTTGATGTCGCTGGGCAGCAGGAAGAGCAGCGTGCCCATCATGACGGCGATGGTGGAGTCGCTCCAGAAATCGGCGAGACCGTAGATGGGCGCCCAGCCGGGAATGGTTGCGAAGCCGAGTTCGATCGGCTGGCGGAAGATCCAGAGCAGCGCCGTGGCGACGAACACCGCCGCTACCTTGCGCTCGCCGGCGCTCATCGGCCCGAGGTGTCGCAGCTCAGTCTCGATCACCTCGGAGCCGCCGCCGCTGAAGCTGAAGCTGCTCAGCCGCCTGCGGGGAGCCAGGTAGACAACAACCACCCAGACGAGCGGAATCATCGCCAGGGAGACCGGCATGCCGACCATCATCCACTGGAAGAAGGAGACCTCGGGCGCGCCGCCGGGGTAGTTGCGGGCCAGCTGGCCGACGAAGATGCCGTTGGGCGGCGTGCCGATCAGAGTGCCGATGCCGCCGACGCTGGCCGCGTAGGCGATGCCAAGCATCAGCGCCAGGCCGAAACTGTTTTTTACCGAATCCTCGGCGGCCGCACTCCCTTCGCCCCCTTTGCCCCGCCAGGTGGCCCCCTCGGCGAGGCGGCCGACCGCGGCCATGGCAATCGGCAGCATCATCATCGTCGTGGCGGTGTTGGAGATCCACATGCTCAGCAGCGCCGTGGCGAGCATGAAGCCCAGAACCAGGCGCCGCGGGCCGGTGCCGATCATGCGGATGGTGAGCAGCGCGACGCGCCGGTGGAGGTTCCACTTCACCATCGCCGCGGCGATCAGGAAGCCGCCGAGGAAGAGGAAGACGAGCTGGGCGGCGTAGTTGGGCGCCGCCTCTGCGGTGCTCATGATCCCCAGGGCGGGGTAGAGGACCAGCGGTAGCATGGCGGTGACCGGAATCGGCACGGCCTCGGTGATCCACCAGGTGGCCATCAGCAGCGCCACCGCCGCCATCCGCTGTGCCGCCGGTGTCATGCCCGGCGGCGCCGGTGCGAGCAGGACGAGTATGAAGAGAAAGATCCCGAGGTTGAGGCCGATGAGCTGGTGCAGGCTGTACAACCGCACCCTCAGGGGAGCCTTCTCGCCGGCTTCCAACTGTCGTACCCCTCCCCTTTGCCCGCTATTCGCCGCTTTCGGCGGCCCAGAAGACGGCGTTGAAGAGCAGACGGTAGGTCC
>CAYOXX010000017.1:0-46303 GCA_964408025.1 uncultured Acidobacteriota bacterium
GGTCCGGGTTGTAGATCTCGCAACGCAGGTCGATGTAGTCCGCGTCGACGCGCGTGAAGGCCATCACCGGCGCGCCGCGGCGCTCGACGCCGAACGCCGGGAAGCTCTGCACGAACTTCCCTTCGGAGAACAACGCCACGGCGAGCACCTTCGAGGCTACGACCGCGCCCTGCCCGCCGCGTCCGTGGAACCTGATCTCGATCATGCAGCGCCTCCTGGAAAACGCCGCGGGCTTCCGGCCGGTGCCGGGGGACGAGGGGAGTGGCCAAGAGGGCGGCGTGAAGTTGGTTTTATGTGGTGGCTAAACCGGGGAGGAGGTGCGCCCCCCAACCCGGTGGTCTCAGCCGGTGATTCTCGCCATCGTCCGCGACGCGAAGCGAGTCCGTGCGCCCGCGATTTCATAACGAGCTTCAGTAGGGTACCGCTTCGATCCGCTCGATCTCGGGCACCAGCTCGCGCACGCGCACCTCGACCCCATGCTTCAGGGTCATCTGTGCCATCGGGCAGCCGCTGCAGGCCCCGGTAAGGCGCACGGTGACCACCTTGTCTTCTATGCCAACCAGTTCGATATCTCCACCGTCCGCCTGCAGGGCGGGGCGGATGGTTTCCAGAGCGCGTTCGACCTGTGTCTCGATCTCGCTCATGCAGCGTCTCCAGCGTTAGAGAGCCGAAGCTCGTTCAGATTGGGGGGATGTTAACACCCGCCCGGCGGGGGAGTCAAGGAAGCGCCCCGGGCGGCTTGCGCGGCGGCGCCACGGCACCTAAACTGCTTCTAAAATTACGTCGCTGAAGACTAAACCTGCAGATAGGAGCAGTGAGAAGATGTTCCTGACGTTCAGACGTTTCGCATTGTATGTCGGTCTCGTTGCGTCCGCCGCCTGCTGGGCCACGGCTCAGGATCAGGCGACGCTGACGCCGGAGATCGTGGAGAGCCTGCGTAGCGTTGCGCAGGCGGTGATCTCGCCCGATGGCACCAAGGTCGCCTGCGTCCTCAGCGTCCCCCGGGAGCCGGCTGAAGAGCCGGGACCTTCGCACGCCGAGATCTGGGTTATCTCGTTCGAGGGCGGCGTGGCACGCCCTTACGTCGCAGGCGCGGGGCGGGCCACCTCGATCGCCTGGTCACCCGACGGCAGCGAGCTGGCTTTTTTGAGCGATCGGGGCGACGGCACCCAGGTCTTCGCCATCCCGATCGAGGGCGGTGAAGCACGGCCGCTCACGTCCTCGACCACCAGCATCAGCACTTACCGCTGGTCGCCGGACGGCGGCTCGATCGCCTACGTGGCTAGCGATCCGCTCGGCGAGGAGGAGCAGGCTGCGCACGATGCCGGCAGGGACTGGAGGGTGGTCGACTGGGACTACCGCCACCGCCGCATCCACGTGGTCGACCTGGAGGGCGGCGAGGACCGCGTCGTGACGCCAGCGGAGTACACCGTCTGGGCCTTTAACTGGTCCCCGTGCGGCCGCTACTTCGTCATCGCCGCCAGCGATATCCCGACCACCGACGCCTCCTACATGTTCAAGCACATCTGCGTGGTCGATATCGCGGACGGCTCCCGCCGCCTGCTCTGCGCGACCGAGGGCAAGCGAGGGACGCCGGCCTGGTCGCCCGGCGGCGGGGCGATAACCTGGAACGGCGCCGTCGACCTCTATGACGAGACGATGGGCAGCCTCTTCGTCGTCCCGGCCGAGGGCAGCGAGGCGGTCAACCTGACGCCTGATTACGAGGGCACAGTGATGTCGTTCTCCTGGCTCGACGACGAGACCATCGCCTACACGGCACTCGAGCGGCAGCACACCCTCCTCTACCTGCAGTCCGCGGCCGGCGGAGAGCCGCGGCGAGTTACCGGAGTAGGACCGATTTTCACCTCTGCCGACTTCAGCGGCGACGGATTGCGCTTCGCCGTGAGAGCGAGCACGGCCACCCACCCCAACGAGCTGTTCGTCGGCGAGGCCGGGGACTGGACGCTCGAGCGTCTGACCGACAGCAACCCGGCGCTGCAAGACATGCGCTTCGGTGAGCAGGAGATCGTGAGCTGGACGGCCAGCGACGGCCTCGAGCTCGAGGGGGTACTGATCAAGCCGGTCGGATTCCGCCAGGGCGAGCGCTACCCGCTTGTGGCGCAGATCCACGGTGGCCCCGAAGGGGCCTACATGGACGGCTGGAACACCTCCTACAGCCGCTGGAGCCAGATGCTGGCGGGGCGCGGCTACGTCGTCTTCCAGCCCAACTACCGCGCCAGCATCGGCCGCGGCGTGGCCTTCGGCAAGGCCGACCACTTCGACCTGGGCGGCCGCGAGTTCCAGGACGTCGTCGACGGCATCGACCACCTGATCGAGATCGGCATGGTCGATCCCGATAGGGTGGGTATCGGCGGCGGCTCCTACGGTGGCTACTTCTCCGCCATCGCCGCCACCAGGTTCAGCGACCGCTTTGCGGCATCTATCGTCTTCGCCGGCATCACAAATTGGTTCTCTTTCCAGGGCACGAGCGACATCCCCTGGGAGAACACGCTTGTGCACTGGGAGCAGAAATGGTATGAGCACCCGTCCGAAACCTGGTCCGGCTCGCCGATGGCCTACATCCGCGACGCCCGCACGCCGACCCTCATCGCCCACGGCGAGCGCGACCTGCGCGTGCCGCTGGGCCAGGGCTGGGAGCTCTATACAGGGATGCGCTTCGTCGGTTGCCCGGTCGAGTTCGTCATCTACCCCCGCGAGCCCCACGGCCTGCGGGAGCTGGCCCACCGGCTCGACTACGCCGCCCGTGCCATCGCCTGGTTCGACCGCTACCTGATGAATCGGGGGGCCGAAGGGTCTGACTGAGCCCCGAGTGGCTTCCACGGCGACTCGATTCCCCCGGCGCCGCGGGAGAGGGGCGAGGGCGAATTACATGTGTTGCATATGGATCCAGTAGCGCGGCAGGGGGCCTTTCTCCTGCGCTTCGGCTAGCTCCTTGCTGCTCCGCTTGCGCTCCTGGAAGGTTATGCGACTCATGTCCTCTTTGACGACCAGCCGCGCGTGGGCGCTGGAGAGCTTGGTGCCAGCCAGCACCTTGCCCGTTATCCTTATCTTGGGCGGCTCCTTGAGCTCGACCTCCTGCGACGTTATCTTCTCATGCTGACGCTCGAGCTCCTCGAGGGTCTTCCTAAGCTTGGCTACTTCCCGCTCCTGCGAGTGGTATTCGGGCCTTATCGAGGCGATCTCGCCTTCCAGCTCCCCGATCCGCTCTTTCAGGGATTCAATCTGCTCTTCAATCTCGTCGGAGCGGCTCTTTAACATTTCCTGCTGCTCTGCGTCGCCGCCGCCTTGCTCGATCCGCGCGCCCAGCGACTCGAACTCGAGCTCGAGTTGTGATAGCTCCTTCTTTTTCTTGTTCAGCTCATCGATACCGTCCAGGAGGGGCGCCATTTCTTCGTTCTTCTGGTGGATCTGGCCCTCGATATCGACCTTCTTGTGCACCAATTCGCCGATCTTCTCCTGCGTAATCGGGTCGATGCCGAAGATCAGCGTCGCCCGGCTGGCCTCGGAGCTGAGGTTGACGCACTGCACGCCTTTGAGGCTCATCACGGTGCCGCCGATGATGGTCTGGGCCTTGGTGACGCCGCTGGAGCGGATATCGGAGTTGATGACGCTCAGCTTCACGTTGACGTCGCCGACGCTGGTGACGGCCGCGTTGTCGATGAAGCGGGCGATGACGCTGCCGCCGGCGCTCACTTTGCCGCCCAGGATGCCGCCGCCGATGACGACGTCCTCACCGGCCTTGACGACGGCGTTTTTTTCGACGCCGCGGATGCGGACCGACTTGGCGTTTACTTCGAAGCCCGCATGAACAACTCCCCGGACATCGACGCCGCCGGGGTAGATCAGATTCCCGGTATGAATGTCGATGTTGCCGTCGACGATCCAGTTCTCGTCGACCTCGATCCTACCCTTGTCGTCGAGGCGCGGCCCGCCCTCGATCTTGGCGACGTAGCGGCCGTCCTGGACCTCCACGTTGCGGCCGGGCTTGAGCCCCTCGGCCAGCTCGATGTCGGCTCGTATCTCCTTGCCGGTGACGGAGCGGCCGTGGATCGGATCGGTTCCCGGAATCAGCATCGCCACCTCGTCGCCCGCGCTGACGAAGGGGAGCGGCCCCCGGTCGCGGTAGTCGATCCTGTCTTTCTCGCTCTTCGCACCCCGGAGCGCGTAGGGATCGGTAGCGAACTTGTAATCTATTTCCGGCGGCTTGCCGGGCACCGCTGGCCGCCCGCGGGCGACGACGACGGCCCGCAGGGCGTCGCCCGCCCCGGAGATTCGCTGCAGCGCCTCTTCGTCGACGCCGAAGGAGACTCCCGACTTCTCCAGCGCGCTCTTGAGCTTCGCTTCCTCCAGCGCCGGCAGCCTCGGATTAGGCGTGTAGGAGAGGAACGCGGTCAGCCCCCCCTCGTCGGTCTCGATCCGAATGCCGTCGCGGTTGTAGAGGCTGCGCGAAGGCGCCGGAGGACGGTCGGCACTAGGCTTATCCGTTCCCGCTAAATTATTCTTGGTCATTTCCGCTAAGTGGTGATTCGATTTCCAAGCTTGCTTCGACAAGTATAACCTATCGCATGACAAGTATAACAGAACGAGGATGTTAAATCACAATCTACTCTCTAGGAAGAGGTTGCAAAGTAAGAGAAGAAAAGGCGTAAGGGCTCGGTCATACCCCTCGCTAGTCGTAAGGGCGTTTGAACTTGATAACCTTGAATCCCTTGTTTAGCTTGCACCGCAGGCATTTGATCACCTGCTCCTGCGCACGCTGCCCCTGCTTGCGGGCGGTGTCCATGTAGATGCCGAGTTCGGCGGCTATCTCTCTCCACTTCTTGAATTCCTGGTAGTGCATCAGGAACGGCTTGCGGATCTTCTCGTCGAGTTGCGAGACGCAGTGCTCGAATACTTCGCGCAGCTGCTTGTCGTAGACCTCCATTTCCGGAGGGAACAGCGCCGGTGTTTCCTCGCTCAGGAGGGTCATGATCGCGGCTTCGTTGTCGATCCCGTGGAGGCGGCGCTTTTCCCGCGCCCTGCGCTTGCTGAAGCTGATGATCTCGTTCTTGGCGATCCTGGTCACCCAGGCCTTGTAGTTGTCGCTGTTTTTGATCCGCGGCAACCCCCGAATGATCCTGAGGAAGATCTGGTTGAAGAGATCCTGCTGATGGTCTTCGGGAATGCCGAAGAGATGGAGGAAGTAGTAGACCAGGCGGTGAAAGCGCGTGTGCAGCTCTCTGGCGAGGCTGTGAACTCTTTGCGGTTCACCGGAGTCGAGGAGCTCGCTGAAAATTCGCTTCTCTACAGGAGTACTCTTCATTCCTGCCTGCAAGTGTCGATGCTGCGGCCCTGAGCCTGCCTTTTCGCTCTGCTCCGGCTATCCGCCCGGCGAGGTCGGTGAGTCGTGGACTGTCGCGCAATGCGGATGCCGAAGCGAGCCTATTATGACTTAGGCCACGGCGGATTTCAACAGGTGAAAAAGAGGTGCCCGATCGCGCCCGCTCCCGCCGACTGTGTTACGATACGCGCCGGGATGGACCCGGACTTGCGCATCGCCATCGACATCCGCCCGGCGCTGCTGCGGGGCACGGGGGTTGGGACCTTCGTCGAGCAGCTGGTCAGCGCCCTCGACTCGCTGGACGGCGGCCACCGCCTGCTGCTCTTCACGAGCTCCTGGAGTGACCGCTGGCCCCGCGGGCGCCTGGAGGGCCTGCAGCGCTCGCAGCTGTTCGACCGGCGCTGGCCGGTGAGGCTCCTCGACCTGCTCTGGCACCGGCTCGGCTGGCCGCCGGTCGAGCGCTTCGTCGGCCCCGCCGACGTGCTGCACTCCCCGACCCCGCTGCTGCTTCCCGGCCGCGGCGCGAAGGTTGTGACGCTGCACGACCTGCACTTCCTGCGCCACCCGGAGCACACCCGCGGCGAGGTGCGCCGCGACTACGCCGGCTTGCTGCGCCGCCACCTGGCCGGCGCCGACGCCGTCGTCGCCGTCTCGGAGGCCACGGCTCACGAGGCCGAGGAGATGCTTGGTCTGGCGCCGGAGCGCGTCGTCGTCTGCGGCGAAGACGCCGCACCGTTGTTCGACCGGCCGCCGTCGGAGAGCGAACTGAGGGATTCCAAATCGCTGGCCCCGCAGCCGTTCTTCCTCTTCGTCGGTACCATCGAGCCTCGCAAGAACCTGCCGAACCTGCTGCGTGCCTACGCCGCCCTGCAGACGCTGCACCCGGAGCTACGCCTGGTGCTGGCCGGTGAGAGGGGTTGGGGGCTGGGACCGTTCGAGGAGGCACTGGATTCCCTGCCCGAGCCGTCGAGGGTGGTCGTCACCGGCTACCGGGACCAGGTCGCCCTGCGGGCCCTCTACCACCGGGCGGTCGCTCTGGTGATGCCGTCGCTGTGCGAGGGCTTCGGCCTGCCGCTGGTCGAGGCGATGGCCTGCGGCTGCCCGCTGATCGCCGCCGAGCGGAGCGCCATGCCCGAGGTAGCGGGGGAAGCCGCCCTCTACTGGCGCGGAGACCGCCCCGGAGAGCTCGCTGCGCTGATGGAGAAGTTGCTCGCCGACAGCGAACTCCGCGACGATCTGGTCGCCAGGGGCCGCCGCCGCCGCCGCGCCTTCAGCTGGCGCAAGAGCGCCGAGACGGTGCTGGCCCTCTACCGCGACCTGGCCGGAGGAGAGAGGGGGCTGAGAGGCTCGTGAGGATCGCCGTCGATGCGCGCGAGCTGGAGGGCCGGCCGACCGGCGTGGGCCGCTACCTCGGCGGCCTCCTGCGCAGCTGGCTCGCCGCCGGCGGCTGCGAGCAATTCCTCCTCTACCATCGCGGCGAGCTGCAATACCCCGACTGGGCGAACGGCGAGAGTGTGGAATTCAGGCTACCCCCGCGCGGCCTGGTGCCGGCTGGCGCCTACTGGGAGCAGGTCGTGCTGCCCCGCGCACTGCGCCGGGACCGGCCCGACGTCCTCTTCGCTCCTGCGGGGACGTTGCCCCTTTCCTGGCGCGGGCCGTCGGTCCTGACGGTGCTCGACCTCTCGTTCGAGGCTCACCCGGAGTGGTTCGGCTACAGGGAGCGCTGGCGCAGGCGGCTGCTGGCGCGCGCGTCGGCGCGGCGCGCCGATCTGATTCTGGCCATCTCGCGGTTCACAAAGGGCGAGGTGCTGTCCCGCTACCGCGTGCCGGCCGACTCGGTCCGGGTCGTTCACCTCGGCGTTGACGATTCGCTCCGCGAAGCTCCCTTTACTCCGGAGGCAGAGCTGCGCGAGCGGATCGGCTTCTCCGGCCCGCTGGCGCTGATGGTCGGCTCGATCTTCGAGAGGCGGTTTCCGCTGCGCTGCATCGGCGCCTTCCGCCACCTGCGCGACGCGGGCATCGGCCTGGTAATCGCTGGCGACGACCGCCGCCGGCGCCGCTCAGACCTACGCGCCGAGATCCGCGAAATGGGCCTCGCCGACAGGGTCTTCTGGCTGCGCTACTGTCCGGAAGAAGACCTCTGCGGCCTGCTGCGCTGCGCGCGGCTGGTGCTCTATCTCTCCAGCTACGAGGGGTTTGGCCTGCCGCCGCTGGAGGCGATGAGCTTCGGCGTGCCGGCCGTTGTCTCGGCCAGGGGCGCCCTGCGGGAAGTCTACGAGGGCGCCGCCCTGATGGTCGAGAACGAGAGCGAGGAAGCGATAGCCGCCGCCGTCCGCTCACTCGACGCCGACGGTGATCTGCGCGACGGACTGGTCGAAGCGGGCGAGCGGTTGGTGCGGGAGTTCACTCTGGAGCGCTGCGCCGCGCGCACCCTCGAGTCGATCCTGAAAACCGCCCAGGGCGGGGGCGGGGGAGGGCGATAGCGTGGACCGCCTGCAGGTCGTGGTAGTCAGCTACAACAACGAGCGTACGATCGCCGACTGCCTGGCGGCGGCCGAGACGGCCTGCAAGGGCTTCCGGGCGAAAATCACACTGGTCGATAACGCCTCGACGGACGGCACCGCCGACGTCGCCGAGGATCGTTACCTGGAGGCGAAGGTCATCCGGCTCCGCGAGAACATCGGCTTCGCCGCCGGCAACAACCTGGTGCTGGAGGAGTGCCGGGCGCCCCTGGTGCTCCTTCTCAATCCCGATACCTCGATAAGTCCAGACGCGATTACCATCCTGGCGGAGGCGCTCGAGCGGCACCGCGACGCGGCGTTAGCCGGGCCGCGTTTGGTCTACGCCGACGGCTCGGCGCAGGTCTCGTTCGGCCCCTTCCCCGGTCCGCTGCGCGACCTGCGCCAGCGCAAGCTTGTGCTCGGCTGCAGGCGCGGCGACAGCGAGGCGGTCGGGAAGGTGGAGCGAATGATGTCGTCTCTCTTCTTCCCGGACTGGGTGAGCGGCGCCTGCTTTCTGGCCCGCACCGCCGCCCTGCGGGGCGTCGGTTTCTTCGACGCCGACTTCTTCCTCTACCTCGAGGACGTCGATCTCTGCCGCCGGCTGCGCGCCGCCGGCTGGCGCGTGCTGGTGGAGCCGCGGGCCCGCTGCCTCCACCTCGAGGGCCACAGCCATCCCGATCCCGCGACGATGAGGGATCGCTTCCGCCGCAGCCGGTTGCTCTACGAGAACAAGCACGGCTCCCGCCTCGGCTTCCTGATCTACAAGCTGCTGAGAGCGCGCGACGTGCCGATGCGCTACGACCCGCGGAGGCGCTTCGCGCCGGCCCGCGCAGGCGAGCGGGGGCCGAGGTGAGGTTGCCTTTCAGGATCCACAGGATCGGCGACCTCGACCTGCTGAGCTGCCGCTTCGGGCCGGGCGGCGAGGCCGAGATGATCGTCACCACCCGGCGCGGCGGCTTCAGCTTCGGGCGGCGCGACCTCAACGTTTCCCGCGGCACCGGCGACGAAGCCGACGACGTGAGCCACAACCGCGACAAGCTGCTTTCCGCGCTAGGCCTCTCGTCGTCGGGAGTGGCGGGGCTGCGCCAGCGCCACTCCGATGTCGTCGTTGAGGCCGACGAGTCGAGCTGGGATCGGCTCGTCGGGCGGGAGCTGAACGGCGACGGCCTCGTTACCCGCATGGCCGGCCGCTGGCTGAGTGTGGGTGTCGGCGACTGCCTTCCGGTGGCCCTTTTCGACCCGGCAAGGAGAGTGATCGCACTCCTGCACGCCGGTTGGGTTGGCACCGCGAACCGGATAGTCGAGGCAGCCCTGAGCAAAGTAGTCGGGGAATTCGGTTCCAATCCCGCAGATCTGCACGCGGTGCTCGGCCCCTGCATTCGCCACTCTGCCTATCAGGTGGACGGGCCGGTTCTCGAACGCTTCGGGCGCCGCTGGCGCGGTTGGCGGCGCTTCGTATACGACTCCGGCGGCGGACGCGCCTACCTGGACCTCGCCGGCGCCAACCGCGGGCTGCTGCTCGAGGGGGGCGTGCTCCCGGAGCGGATCGCGGACTTCGGGCTCTGCACCCACGCCCTCCCGGCACTGTTCTTCTCCCACCGACGCGACGGCCAGCCCTCGGGCAGGATGCTTGTCCTGGCGGCTCAGCACTGAGACTGCTGTTTGGATTTCCCTTCCGGTAGGTTGGGAAGGCGCCCTCAGCACCCCCCCTTGACCAGGATCGGATTGATACCGCGCGGTTCGGAGCGCTTCTTCTTCAGGGCGGTTCTCGCCAGCTTGTCGGCGACCTTGTTCTCCTCCCTGTCGACGTGCTCGATGCGAAAGACCCTCAGAAAGCGGATCAGCTGCCGGGCGCGCCGGTGCAGCGTACGGAGCTTGTCGTTCTTGACCTTGTACGACCCCTCGACTTGGCGTACCAGCAGTTGTGAGTCGCTCCTGATGCGCAGTTCCCGCCAGCCGTGCTTCCTCGCCAGCTCGAGCGCGGCCAGCAGGGCGCAGTATTCGGCGAAGTTGTTGGTCTGCTCGCCGATGTAGCCGTAGCCCTCGGCCAGCGAGGTGCCGTCTTCGTCGCGGGCGGCAAGGCCGTATCCGGCGGGGCCCGGATTGCCGCTGGAGGCGCCGTCGATGTGGACCGTCACCACCGCTCAGCTCAGCTCGGCGGGATTCTCCAGCGGCGGCTCCCCCTCGTAGTAGAGGATGCGACGGCAGTTGTCGCACTGAAATATGCCGTGGCGGTGGCGCACCTGCATGTAGACCTGGGGCAGGATGCGGACGTTGCAGACCTGGCAGGTCTCGTCGCGGGCGACGGCGACCGCCAGCCCTCCACCACCCTCTCCCCCCTTGGCGTGCTGGATACGCTCGAAGAGCTGGAGATAGCGCTTCGGGATCTCCCCGCGGATCTCCTCCTGCCCGTCGCGCTTGCGCTCAAGCTCCTTCCGCATCTTCTCCAGCCGCTGCCGGAGCTCCCCGATCCTGGTTTCGTTATCCGCCTTGCCCCGCTCGAAGGCGGACTTGGCCTCGGCGAGCCGCACTCGGCCAGCGTCAAGCTGCTCCATCGATTCGATTATCAAGGTCTCGAGGTTGGAGATCTTATCCTTGGCGAATTCTATCTCCTTCTGCAGGGCCCAGAGCTGCTCGTTGGTCTTGACCATCAGGATCTGCTCGTTGGAGTGCGAGAGGCGGCTCTGGGCGTCGGCGAGCTCGCCTTCCAGGCGCGAGTTCCTCTTCGTCTCTTCCTGCTGCGCCTCCTCCGCGGCGCGCACCGCGGTGGCACGCTCCTCGATGTCCTGCTCCAGCTCGGCGATCTCGTCGGGCACCCGCTCGATCGACCGCTCCAGCCGCACTACCTCCAGCTGCCAGTCCTGGAGCTGCTTCAGCAGGTCCAGCGTTCTGCCGTAGTCTTCTTCAGCCATAATGGAAAAGGCGTCGGTAACGACGCCTCTCTCTCACCTCCGACTCGGCGGGCAGCCTTGTACTCGCGGCCGCCTCGCCGACCTGACTGATTTGCATCCAACCATTGTCCTGGTCACCGTTTTCCTGGTGGGCCCGTCAGGACTCGAACCTGAACCCGACCGGTTATGAGCCGGTGGCTCTGCCAATTGAGCTACGGGCCCAAGCTTCCCGCGACCGATTATGTTTCAGTGTACAAGTCTAGTCACTGCCGCTCGCTGCTGTCAAGGAAGCTTCGGCTGCCGCCGCAGCCTGGCGATCTGGCGCCTCAGCTCGATGACCACCCTCTCTCTCGCGTCGCCGTCGCGCTTGCGGCGGCAGAGCGCGGTCAGCCGGGCGACCAGCTCCTGCGGCTCGAACGGCTTGGCCAGAAAATCGTCCGCGCGGAAGGTCACCAGCGCCCGGTTCTTTACACGCACGTCGTCGCTGGCCGAGAGTATCAGCACCGGGATGCCGGCTGTCTTCCGGTTGCTCTTGAGGGCTCGGGTGGCGGCCAGGCCGTCGATGCCGGGCATGTCCAGGTCCATCACGATCGCGTCGGGCTTCGCGGAAAGGGCCTCCTTCACCGCCCGCCCGGCTTCCGAGGTAGTGTTGACCACGAAACCCTCGGCCGAGAGGTAGAGAGAGCAGACCTTCTTGATCGAGCCGTCGTCGTCGATGACCAGCACCCTGTTGTTTTCCACGGCTCTCCCTTAACGTCGGTGTCGCTGAGACCGGATTGCGGTTCCCCCAACTCTTGTTATCAAAATCCATACCAGGGCTGTCGGTTACCCTTAACTTCAGGCCTGCTAACGGTTTCGATTCGGCCGCGTTCGCCGCCGTCCTGCAGCCATTGTTTCATCTCAGGCAGTAAGTTTCATCTTGCAACTACCGCGTGCGGCTCGCGGAAATATGAACATCGAGAGGTCGATGCACACTTGCAGTCGCGCTGGAGCGCTCTGCGCTACAGGTTGGATGAGTCGCCGGTGGTGTAGTTATTATGTTTTCAAGGTTTCTGGAGGCGGTCTGCGACAGCCGACATCTCGGCTGCCGCATCCCGGTTCCGTGACGGATTCCGGTATCCGCTTGTTCGTGCAGTGCCTGGATTTGTGCGTGGGCAGAAGTGTAGTAGGGTGTGATGGAGATGGGTGAAATGCTCACCGTCGGGGTAACCGCCGTCGGCCTGATCCCGCATCTCGTCGGCAGGCTGAGAGCCGCCTGGAACAGGATCTACAACGGCGGCGGCGGCGCGCCTGTTCCGGTGAGGGATGTGGCTGCTCTGTGCGTGGGGATTGCCAGGGCCAAGGGCTTCCCTGTATCGGCTGTCAGGCATCAGGGCGTAGATCATCCACTCCCCAGTTGGGACTTGAATGCCGAGAGGGCCCGCGATGAGCTGGGGTGGTCGCCGAAGGTCGGCCTCGTAGAGGGCCTCGTCGAATTGATCGAGTGCTCCTTTCGCAGCCTCGCCGGCGGTGCCGACGATCTGTGACTGGCGCACGCTAGACCGCAAATTGCACAAGGTTTGGCCGGCAATGGGGTTAAGTGATTTATGTGTTTATATTTCAAGGGACTTTCCACAGGACTTAGAGACGACGGTTTGTCACCGGCGAGCCGATTTTCCCGAAGGTCGCGGCCGGGTGCGATCGGCGTCGCTTGCCGGATTCGAGGGATGGCGAGTTGACGAGGATTTTTCGTTGAAGTAACCGCGTTGGACTCAGATCCAGCGCTTGATCCAGGAGCGCAGGCCGCCCTCGGCCTTGACCATCACCAGCGGCATCTTGCAGAGCCTGGCTACCGTTTCGGGCACGGTTTCGCGAGCGATGCGGGAGAGAAGAGGCTGGCTCGTGGCCCCGAGCACGATCAGGTCGTAGCCCTCCGCCTCCCGGAGGATGGCCTCGACGACGCCGATCCCGGAGACCGACTTGGTCCGCACCCGCCGGCGGGGAATCCGCAGTCGCTCCTCGTTCTTCTCCACAAACTGCTCCAGGTCCAAGGCGCCGCGGCCACTGTCCACGGTGAAGGCGACGACCTCGCTGCCGTCCTTCTCCAGCAGGATGGTGGCCGTCTCGAGCGCCAGCGCGCTGTTCGGCCCACCGGCCACGGGCACCAGGATGCGCTTAAATTTGCGGTTGCGGCACTCCTTGAAGATGGCGACGTCGCACGGCGATAGCTCAATTATCGGATCCACCGTGCTGCCGAGCCTAAAGGCCTGGCGCCGGGGCCGCCCGTGCCAGCCCATGATCAGCATGTCGATCTTCTTCTCGCGCACGGTGCTGACGATGCCGCGCGAGATGCTGCGGCAGTAGCGCAGCGTGGTGCTCAGCGGGAAGCGGGGCGCCAGGTAGAGCATCGCCTCCACGATGGCCTCCTTGCCCGCCAGCATGTACTTGTGCGCGTCGGACAGCGGCACCTGGGCGGGCACAGGCACCATGTGCAGCAGCTCGATGTGCGCGCCCTTGGCCTCGGCCAGCTTGTAGGTGTTGCGCACCAGACCGAGGGCGTTCTCCGGATTGGCCACCGACACCATCATCCGGTACTTCGCATCCACCGGCGCCCTCTCCTCTTCTATCACCTGCAGCTCGTCCTCGGTGGTCACCGCGTGGGACCTGGAATAGAAGATGTAGACACCGACCCCGGCCGCGATCCAGACCGGGGCCACCACCCAGGCGATCCAGCTCATCTCACGCAGGAAGACGGCCAGTACCCCCTGGCAAATGACCGCCGCCACCGGGAAGAGCGGGAAGAGGGGCATCAGAAAGCCGTAGCTAAGCTCGTCGCTCATATTCCTGCGGATCTTGATTACGCAGAGGTTTACCAGGAAGAACAGCAGCAGGAACATGATGCTGGCGCTCGAGCCGACGTCCTTGGTCGGCAGGAAGACCGCCACCGTGATTACGATCAGCCCGGTGAAGGACAGTGCCACCCACGGGGTTTTCCGCTTCCTCGAGATGCTGGCGAAGGATCCGGGCAGCATGCGGTCGCGCCCGAGGGCGTAGGAGGCGCGGGTGGCCGAGTAGATAGTGGCGTTCAGCGCCGAGGTTGAGGCGAAGATGACGGCCAGCGTCACAAGCACGTAGCCGAGGATGCGGTTCGGCATCAGTTTCGAGATCGCCTGCCCGAAGCCGGTGTTGCCGAAGCCGGCGATCCACTCCCAGGGGGCTTGCCCGCCCAGCGCCGGGTCGCCGGCCTTGACGGCCACCACCGCGGCCAGGGAGACGCCGATGTAGGTGATGGTGACGATGAAGACCGAGTAGAGCATCGCCTTGGGCAGGTTGCTCTTGGGATCGATGGTCTCGTCGCCGGCCTGCGAGATCACTTCGAATCCCTCGAAGGCGACCGAGGTGAAGCCCATGGTGACGAGCACCGTCAGCCAGCCGTCGGGGTGGATGAAGGGCCTGAAGTTGGCCAGCCTGCCGGGGTCCGTTGCCGCGGTGAATATCCCCACGGCGCCGATGCCCGCCAGTAGCAGCATCTGCCCGAGCGTGAAGAAGGCGCCGATCTTGCCGGTTTCCGAGGTGCCGCGGTAGTTGATGTAGATGAACAGCGCCGCCACCGCGAAGGCCACGACCTTGACGAGGATGTCGAAGTAGCGCTGATCGAGGTAGCCGAGCTGGACGAGGAAGTCCATCGTGTAGGTGGCGAAGACGACCGCGTAGAGGCTCCCGGCCACGCTCGAGGCCAGCCATTCCATCCAGCCGGCGATGAAGCTGGTGCCGCGGCCGAAGCCGATGCGGGCGAAGTTGTAGGCGCCGCCGGCGCGCGGAATCGCCGAACTCAGCTCGGCGTACGACATGGCGGTGCAGAAGGCGATGACGCCGTTGAGCGAGAAGGTCAGCAGCAGCCCACCCGGCCCGGCCTTGGCGATCGTGTTGCCGATGCCGATGAAGACGCCGGCCCCGATCATCATCCCCAGGCCCATCATCGTGACGTGGAAAAGCCTGAGGTCCCGCGAGAGCTCGGTGCTGACCTGGGGCCTATCGCTCACCGCGCTCCTCCATCTCCTCCCTGTCGATCTCGCGCGCCGAGCCGTACCCTTTCCTGGCGATCCGGTCGATGGAGCGCTTACCCCAAACCACTAGAAAGGTGATGACCGCCAGCGCCGCCGCCACCAGCGTTAAACCTATTATCAGTTCCGTTTCCATCGGAATATTCGGTGTTTTATTGCCAGTTTCGCTTGGAAGGGCCGCAGCCACTTCGCCGGTCTGCCCTCCTCTCGGCCCCTACCTCTAAGCTCGACGGCCGTCGGTGTCAAGAGCATCCGCTCTTCTAGCCGCGACAATATAGAACATCTCCGCTCCCGGGAAAATTGGGAAGGCACCATTTTTCAAACCGTAAGTCTTTTGTAACGAGTTAAATGCGATGGGAAATTTTGTCAGTCCATATTTGTTTTTGGAGTTGGGGCTCTTTAAGCATCCACCGGTATTATATGATAGGGATTCTTCTGCTGCCGTGATCTGGGTAAGGCGATTCGTTTGGCTGGGGGACAGGGATTCGAACCCCGATTCTACGGTCCAGAGCCGCATGTCCTACCGTTAGACGATCCCCCAGGGGCGGGGTAGATTATACGGTCTCGCGGGCGAAAGGCAAGCTCCGCGAGCGGACGCCTTCAGAAGGTGAAGACGCCCCCGACGTGGAAGCGAATCACGTTGGCGTTGTTGTCCACCTCTTCGCCTTCGAGGAAGTAGTAGTAGTGGCTCATCTGCGCCCGCACGCCGAACCACTCCTTGAGGAAGTACTTTACCCCGAGGGCGTAGGCCAGGTTGTAGTAGCTGCCGTCGAGGGTGTAGGAGGAGTCCTCGGTCGGTGTAATCCGGTTGACGCCGCCGCCGAAGGCGAAGAACGGCACCACGTCGAGGTAGCCGAAGTTGTAGATGATGTTGCCCTGGTAGGAGATCACGTTGTGGTCCACGGTCTCCACCTGCTGGTATACGGGATTGTCCGGATCGGTGAGGTCCGGCGGCTGCTGGAAGCGCCCGGTGGCGCGCGTGTAGCAGACGGAGCCCTCGAGCCCGATCGTCTTGTAGCGGTTGAAGAAGAACGAGAAGCGCAGCTCGCCCGAAAGGCGGGAGTTCCTGTCGCTGGTGACCGACTCCTTGCCTTCGGGCAAGAAGATGTAATTGATGCCGTTGCCTTCGATTACAAAGCTCGCCGTCAGCTCGATCCGCCGGCTGTCGTCCAGGAACTCAGGTAGCCGATCCCGCTCGTCCTCCTCCTGCGCCGAGGCCACTGTAGATAGGCACAGAAACGCCAATCCGAACGCCGTTAGCCGCCAAGATTTCCTCATCTTCGCCTCGCTCTGCTCTAGCCGCTCGATAGACGGAAGCACATTTCTAGCACAGTTGCTACCCTGCTGTAAAACCTCTTCGGCGCCCGCTGTCGCCTCGCTCGGATAGTCGTCTCCGTTACGGAAGAGGAGGTCTCCCGTACTCTTATTATTGTTCGACGACCGTTAAAGGAGATCCAGGTGAGCAGGGCGCTGGCAACAACCGCAGTCAAGGCTGCATCCGTAGCGGTCGACGGCGGCGTTGCCGTCGAGCGCGTCGTCGGCTATAAAGATGAGTCAATACTGCGCACGCTGGCGGAAAGGGCCCAGCGGCTGCGGAGGAGGCAATGATCGGTTCAGACCGGCTGCCGTCGATTGCGGTGCGGCTTTTCCTGATCCTTGTCCTCTCCGCGGCGCCGCTGGCCGCGCAGGGGTTCGACTACTCGAGTTTCGGCATCCGCATCGATGTCGAGCCCGCCGAAGTGCCCCAGGGCGGCTCCGGTACGGTGATTTTCACTATCGTTGTTCCCGCCGGCCACAGCATGACCGACACCCCGGCCACGTTCGGGATCGTCCCCGGCGCCGTAGAGGGCGTCAGCTTCGGGGAGCTGGAGAAGCCGGAGCCCGAAAGGGTCGACGATATCGGCGGCCACTACGTGGATACGGCCGTCTTTCGCCTGCCGTTCGACGTCGCCCCGACGGCCGCTACCGGTGAGCGCGAGCTGACGTTCGGATTCCGCCTGCAGGCCTGCGACGACTTCACGGGCGTCTGCTACTTCCCCACGCGCCCCGACGACGTCGGGCGGGTCGTGTCGGTGACGGTGGTGGCAGCGTCCGCTGCGGAGATCCCGGAAGTGGAGCCCGAGCGGGACGCCGGGCCGGGCGCCGGCCTGGAAGAGACCGAAAGGGAGCCGAGCGAATCGTCCGCGGTCCGGCCGCAAGGCGGCGAATCTCTGGCGGCCGCCGGCGGGGAAGACGTGCTTGGGGACTGGTTCGCCGGCGCCCTGCGGGGCGGCAACCTCTGGCTCGCCCTGTTGCTCGCCTTCGTCGCCGGCGTCCTGACCAGCCTCACGCCATGCGTCTACCCTATGATCCCGATCACCATCTCCTACGTCAGCGGCCGCGCCGAGGGGAAGCGGATGAACGGCTTCCTTATTTCGCTGGTGCTAGTGCTTGGCATCGCCGTCACCTACTCGGTGCTCGGCGTGGTCGCCGGCGCCACCGGGGCGCTCTTCGGCGCGATCACCCAGCACCCCGCGGTGCAGGGGCTCGTCTTCGTCGTGCTGGTGGCGATAGGCCTCAGCATGCTCGGCGCCTTCGAGATCGCCCTGCCCGCATCCTGGCTGCAGAAGCTGCAGGTTCGGCGCAAGGGCTACCTGGGAGCCTTGGTCGTCGGCCTCACCATCGGATTCGTCGCCGCCCCCTGCGTAGCGCCCATTCTCGTCGTCATGCTCACCTGGATCTCGCAGAGCGGGGACCTGCTCCTCGGCTTCGTCCTCATGTTCGTCTACGCCCTCGGCATGGGAGTGCTCTTCGTACTGATCGGCACCTTCTCCAACATCATCCTCCCGCGCAGCGGCGTCTGGATGGAGTGGCTGAAGAAGATATTCGCCTTCGTGCTCTTCCTGGTCGCCGTGTTCTTCGCCGAAGGCCTGCTCGACTCGATCTGGCCGAGCCTCTTCGACGTGACCCTGGGCGCCCTGCTGGTGCTGTTTGGCGCCGTCCTCGGCGCCTTCCACCGCCTCGAGCGCGACGCCGGCTGGTGGCTACTGCTCGGCAAGACGGCCGGTGTGTTGCTGGTCGCCGCAGGTCTCGTCGTCTTCGCCCTCGGTTTCCTCGGTCCGCTCCCGCCGGCGTCCCTCACGGAGACTTCTCCAGCCGGCGTGCAGAGCGGAGTGCCGTGGGTCTGGGGTCTCGATACCGGGCTGCGGCGGGCCGAGCTGCAGGGATTGCCGGTGCTGATCGACTACTGGGCCGACTGGTGCGTCGCCTGCATCGAGCTGGACCACGGCACCTTTTCCGACGCACGAGTGGCGACCGAGCTCGGACGCTTCGTCCCCGTCAAGGTCGATGGCAGCGACGTTAACGATCCCGGCTTCCTGGAGGCAAAGCAGCGCTTCGGAGTTGTCGGACTGCCTACCGTGATCATTCTGGACGCACAGGGTGCGGAGGCGCGCAGATTCACGCAGTTCCTCGATGCCGACACCGTGCTCGGCTACCTGAGGGAGGTCCGCTGACCTCCGCTCGGCGTTGGGCTTTGGGAATAGGAAGATTTGGAAGGAGAGACGAAATGAGCCCGACAGGGAAATCCCGAATCGCCGCGCTGGCGCTGCCGCTGGCCCTCGCCCTTACACTCAGCCTCGCAGCGGCCGCGGCTGCACAGGAGACGGTAAACGATCTTACCGTCATCCGCGTCCTGCAGAGCGCGTTCCCCGAGATCACGGCCGACGCCGTGGAGGTAGTCTTCATCAAGCACCTGCGCAGCCGCGTCAAGGTAAACCTGACGATAGAGGGCCGAGAGGCCGTCCTCTTCCTCGCCTGGCGGCGGGACCGCTCCGGCGGGCGCTGGTGGTTCCAGCACGGCCCGCGGCGCAGCCTCGTCTACCTGGCGGGCTCCCTGGGCTCGGCCGTGGCCAGCCTCTCGCGGGAATCGGCCCCCGCATCCGCCTACGAAGCCGCGCCGCCGCAAGCCGAGTCCGAAGTTCCGGCCGAGGAGCCGCCTGCGGCCGCCGCCCCGGAGCCGGAACCGTCGGGCTCTCCAGAGGCCGAGCCGGAAGCCGAAGCGCTGCTGCCGGAGCGGGAACCTGACGCCGAGGCGGAGGCCGCTGCAGCCGCGGAGCCTGAGCCGGCGGTGGAGGCCGAAGCGGCCGCCGGTGAGGAAACAGGCGTTGACGCCGAACGGGACTCCGCGCAGCGTGAAGCCGAAACGGCGGGGGCCGCCGAGCGGGAGGCCGAGGCAGTCGCAGAGCCGGCCCCGTCGGAGGAACTCGGAGAGCCCGAGGCGGCCGAAGCGGCGGAAGCGGAACTGGTTCCGTTTTCGACCGCCGAAGCGGTCGGGCCGGGTGCGACCAGCCACCAGTTCCTCGTCGCCTTCGTCGAGGCGATAGTCCGAGGCGAGGAGGAGCACTACGCCGACTTCCTCATCCGCCGCTCGGAGATGTCGTTCGATGTCGATGAAGTCGGCTACGAAAGCGCCGTTGAGAACTGGAGAGACCAGTGCGGGCGGGCCCACGGCGTCCTGGCCGGCGGCGGCCGACGGGTCCAGATCGTGCATATAAATCTGCGGCGGCCCGCCTCCCCGGAGGCTGAGCTTGCCGCCCTCGAGCGCCTGCGCGGCATGATCCCCTCCGTGGAGGAGGTCTTCGTCTTCGTCAGGATCGACCTGCGGATCGACGACCAACCGGCCGTGATCCGGATCGGCGGACTCATGCGCATCAGCGAGGGCTGGCGCATCGGCGGCCGCATCGACGCCGAGCGCCGAGGTGCCGGCGAGCTGGTCCAGTAGCCGGCGGGCCACGGCACCCCGTTCCCTCTGTCGCTCCTGGGGCCTCGCGTAGACGCCGCGCGGACGCGAAACGTAGTAAAATATTGGAACAACTGCCCGCCGCGGTGCGGGCGCGAGGGCCTTCCCGATGGCAACACTACTTGCTCAACTGGCCGCCCTGTTCTGCCTGGCCGCGCCCTTCACCTCCGTGGGGCCGGTCCAGGATGCGATCCCGGCGCTGGAGCCGGAGGACGTGGTCGCAGTGCTCCTGTTCGAGATCGACGGCCTGGCCGAAGGCGACGTCGTCGTCGAGCGGGTCGGGCAGCTCTACGACCGCGGCAGGGCGACGGTGGTGATCCGGGGGCGGCGGATGGTGCTGCTGCTGCGCTGCCGCCTCTCCGACTTCGGCCCCCATTGGGGCCTGCAGGGCACGCTCGACGATAGCCTCTACGCAGAGCCCCCCGCCGAGGCGGAGCCCCCTCTGGAAGCCCTACCGGCGCTGGAAGCCGAGGCGCCGCCCGCGGCCGAGACGGCGGAGTCCGCCGATGATGTGTTCATCCCCGACGCGGAGGACACGCACGACTACCAGCTCTTCCTGACCGAGTTCATGGCGGCGCTTAAGGAGGGGGCGGAGGAGAGCTACGCCGGTTTCTACTATCGAGAGAGCGACTTTGACGCCGAGTCGCCCGCCGCGCCGACGCGGGCGGAGCTGGAGAGCCGGCGGCGCAGCTTCGTCGAGAGCTGCCGGCGGTTGAGCCGCGACCTGGCCCGCTTCGAGACGCTGACCGTCGTCCAGGTTGTCGCCCGCGGGATCCCGCAGGTGCAGCTCGACGTCGGCGCCCGGCTGCTGCCGGGCCTGCTTGAGTTCTACTCGCCGGCGGTGGTCGAGATGCAACTGGACGGCCTCTGGGGACGGCTTGTTCTGGACGGCGTCGCCCGCCTCGGCGACGGCTGGCGCGTCGGCGAAGTGGGCGAGCTTCAGTTTCCGGTAGAGGGCGACGCGGAGCCTGAGCCCGAGAGCGAGACGCCCTGAAAGCAACGACAGGGAGATGGGGAGGACAATGGAAACCTGGTACACATCGCTAACCGACATCGCGCCGAACCGGGTCGCCCTGCGCGGGCGGCCGCTCGAGGAGCTTATGGGGCGGCTCAGCTTCGGCGGCGCCGTCTACCTGCTCTTCACCGGGCGCGAGGCGGACGAGGACACCGCGCGCTTTATCGACGCCATCCTCGTCAGCTCCATCGACCACGGCGTCACGCCGCCCTCGGCGCTGGCGGCCCGCAACGCCGCCTCCACCGGCGCCCCGATCAACGCCTCCATAGCCTCCGGGGTGCTGGCCATCAACCGCTTCCACGGCGGCGCCATCGAGGGCTGCATGGGCGTGCTGAAGCGGGTGGTCGAGCTGGCCGCCGCCGAAGGCCTGAGCCCCGACGAGGCTGCCGACCGCGTGGCGGCCGAGGAGAAGGCCGCCAAGCGCAGGATTCCCGGATACGGCCACCGCGTCCACACCGCCGACCCGCGCGCCGCGCGGCTGCTCGAGCTGGCGGACGAGCTCGGCCAGCGCGGCCCCGGCATCGAGGCCAGCGAGGCGCTGGGCAGGGCGATCGAGCGCTCACTTGGCCGCGCGCTGCCGCTCAACGTCGACGGCGCCATAGGCGCCTGCCTCCTTGACCTCGGCATCGACGCGGCCCTGGCCAACGTCTTCTTCATCGTCGCCCGCGTCCCAGGCCTGGCCGCGCACGCCCACGAGGAGCGCTCCACCCAGCGGCCGATGCGCAAGATCTGGCCCGCCGCCGCAGAATTCAAAGCGTAGATGAATTCACTCGCCTTTCGCCGATACCATATATATAATGCACGAAGTGCCGGCGGGCGGGCGCTATCCCCGAACCGCTAGCCGTGAGCAAAAGAGGGTGATTTATTGACAAGAATAGACGAAAAGAGAATGCAATTGCTCAATGGGTCGTATATGCTTAGAAGCAGAGTTACTGTGGATGCTCTCCCCTCTGCGATGGGGGGATTGCGACAACTTCTTCGTAGACATGGAGTATCATCATGCAGGCAAGGCGATTACTGAACAATTTCTTTAGCTGCCATTCCAAGATTGACATTTTGCGCACCGTCGTCGGCTCCGATGAGCCGCAGAGCGGGCGAAAGATCGCCTCCAAGGCCGGCCTCAGCCCCCGCTCCTGCCAACTCTCCCTTGACGAGCTTGTACGCCTAAATGTGCTGAGACGGCGATCCTCGGGCAAGGCATATTACTACAGCGTAAACATCGATAACCGCATCGTCACCGACCTTATCATCCCGATATTCCAACAGGAGGAGCGGCTTACGGATCAGGTTGTGGAAAAGATACGTATGCAACTGAGAACGAGCCGCAACGGCGTCCTCGGCATCTACTTCCTCGAAAGCTGGCCGCGCAGTTGGGGCAAGAAGGGCGCGGGCGCCCTCATCCTCTCTGTGCTCTCCGACGGGAAGACGAACGGCGCCATGGCAAGCAGGCTCGAGGAGCTGCGCGACCAGCTGCTGTCCTGCTTCGGCATGCCGATCGACTACGTCATCCTGACCATCGAGGAATTCGCCGAGCTCGCCAGGAAGAGCCCGGGCGATCTGGACCGTATCGGCGCCCGGCTGCGGAACCTGGCCGGGCGGAAGTTCGACGAGCTGGTCAGGAGCGAAAGGGGAAGCCCGGAGCACATCCGTCGCGCGACTGACTTCTTCCCGAAGCGCCGCAAAGGCGGCGAACGACGGTAACGCCGATCCCCGGAAGAGAGTCCCTCGGGAGGGTGGTGGAGATAAACCAGGAGTATGGCAACGCCAGTTCTCACTTATATGCGGTCAGGCAAATCATAGATTGGCGTGAGCCTTGAAGTAGCAGCGAACCGCGAGCGAATCTGAACGCTTGCGGTTTCTATTCATACACACCTTAGGTAGCTACGGCGACTACATCCCATCGGCGCAGGCGCCCGCAAAGGCGCGGGATTGCGCTGGCAACGCCTCTCCGCACTCCTCCTTGAAAATCGAAGCACTCTCTACCATAATGTTCCGGCAGCGAGTAGTCGCTACTCTTCTCGATTCATTCAGACGAAATCCTCTCCGCGACGGTTCCAGCGCGGCAGCGAGCCCGACTGGCGGGTGGCGAGGGGCGGGGAACGGAAGGAGGTAGTGTGCGCATGAGTGGTGAGGCGGTATGAGCAGTCCGCCAGGGGAAGAGGGCCGGCTTTTTCACGAGTTACTCAGTTCCCAGGAACCGCAGCGGCTGCCTCGACTCGCCGAAGAGCTCCACTTGCGCTACTACAGGCTGATCTATTATTTCTTGCGAATATTCGCAATTCCTGATGACTTGCAGCACGACCTGTTCAACCAGATCTTCCTCAAGATCATGCGGGGGCTGGCGAAGCTCCGGCACTGCGACAACATAAAATCGTGGGTGGTAACGATCGCCAAGAACGAGATATTCAGCTTCATCCACAGGAGGGAGCGCGAGGTGCGCCTCTACAGCGTGGCCAACGACACTACGGCGCCGGCGGCCGGCGCGGGCGAAAAGCGATCGGTGCTGTTCACTCCCGAGAAGAAGCTCTTCGACAAGCAATTGCGCGCCGCCTTCCAGGAAAGCGTATCGGATCTGGCCGAGGAGATAAGGAAGCCGTTTCTGCTGCGCTACCGCGAGTTTCTGAAGTGGAAAGAGATCGCCTCGATACTCGACATCAATATCGACACGGTCCGCAAGCGCGCCGAGCGGGCGCGGCAGCGGGTGCTCGGCAGCATGCGGCGAACGCTCGGCCCCGGCCGGCGCGCATGAGGTATCGGGCTCGAGCTGGGAGGAGGTAGAGAGGTTCCTCGAAACCGGCGGCACCGGGCGACCAGGACGATCGCTGTTGAGGCAACGGTTAGACAGCAACGAGATCGGGGCGTAACGCTCGCGCCCCGGTCCGCGTCTCGATTAATTACATTTTTATTTAACATGTTGTTGAGACTTTTAACGAACTCACTTAGTCCTATAGCTGGCCAGGTCAACTCCACAATAGTGCGCGGTCATTCTCCTCTCTATTTTGAGGCATACTCACGATGACCTCGTCTTAAGTTATCGGAAACTGACCTTTGCCTATCTTGCTGGCGCTGGCTATACGGGCCGCTTTATAACATCCAAAACAATAAGTGTAGTTATCACAACTATGGAAGAGCATAGAGGTAGCTATGCTCTCATTGACATCCGTTCACGAACTGTGGTAAGATGTTGTAAGCACGAAGGTTGTAAGTGCATCGCGGCGGTAGGCCGCTCAGAGATAGAGGTAAAGAGGACATGGCCACAACGTATGAGACGGACGACAAGTCGCTGGTCGAATTCCAGCTCGGCAACAAGCAGCTGTTTCTGCTCTTTGTCGGGCTGCTGGTGGTCTGCGCCATCTTCTTCTTCATCGGCCTGCGCGTCGGCGAGGACACCGCCCGCAGCCGTGCGGCGATAATGATCGGCGACGAGGCCGGCCCGGCCGCCGGAGGCCGTGACGACACGGAGGCGACGGCCCAGCTCAGCGAGGCCGAGAACCTCGCCCTGCGGCCGGAAACCGAGCCGGTGCGGCGGAACAGGCGCACCGAGACGCGCAGCTCCGAGGCGACCCGCCAGCCCGAGCGCCAGGCTTCCACACAGGCTCAGGGGCCTGCGACCGAGCAGGCAGCGCCATCCGCTGCCATCGCGGCGCAGACCGCGTCCGGTCCCCCTCCCGGTTGGTACGTTCAGGTCTGCTCGCTGACCGAGGAAACCAGCGCCCAGCGCTTGCGGGCCCAGCTGGCCGCGAGGCTGCCGGCGGCCATCCAGCCGGCCACAGTGCACGGCCGCTCCTACTTCCGCGTCCTGGTCGGGCCCTACACTTCGAGAGCCGCGGCCGAGGCGGCCCAGGGCTCCGTAGGCCGCCCCGAGACCATCATCACCCGCGTCAGGAACTGATCTCTTGCCGCATAGCCCCGTCGTCGCGCCGGCGACTCGCCGGATAGCCGTACTTGTCGCCGCCCCCGGCAGCGGCCTGCTGCTTGCGTTGTTGTTCGCCCCGTTCGGCTACTGGCCTCTGGGCTGGGTCTGCCTCGTGCCGCTGCTCTGGGCCGTGGCGGCGGCCAAGACGAGGCTCGGCGCCACGCTGCTCGGCTTCTGCGCGGGGCTGGTGTTCTGGGTGATTTCCATACCATGGGTCGTCGACGTGATGACCGACTACGGCGGTATGCCGTGGCCCGCCGCTGTCGGCGCGCTGCTGCTGCTGGCCGCCTACCTCTCCCTCTACCCGGCGACCGTCGCCTTCCTCGTCCGCCGCCCGCTGGCCAAGCTCGGCCCGGCGGCCCTCTTCCTCGTGCCCTTCCTCTGGGTGGCGGGGGAGCTGCTGCTGACCCACCTGCTCACCGGCTTCCCCTGGAACCTGCTCGGCTACAGCCAGGTCCGCTTCCTGCCGGCGGCCCAGATTGCCGACCTGGCCGGCGTCTACGGCGTCTCCTTCCTGCTGGTCGCGGTCAACTGCGCCGTCGCCTTCGCCCTTCTGCAACATCCCGTGCGCTCCTGGGCTTTCTGGAGGCCGCTGATCGCGACGGCTATCGCCGCTGCTGCCGCCCTGGCCTACGGCTACCTCAAGCTCGGCGACGACGGGCGCGACGGCGAGCCGTTCACGGTCGCCATGGTGCAGGACGACCTGACCAACGCCGAGCGCATGAGGGCGCACCGCGACGAGTTGTTTCTCTATTACTGGGATAGCACCCGCGCCGCCGCCCGCGAGGGAGCGGGGGCAGGGGCCGACATGGTCATGTGGGCCGAAGGCTCGCTGCTGTTCGTAGACATGGACCCGCCCGACGGCTTCTACGAGCAGGTGATCCTCGCCCTGGCCCGCGACGAAGGGATCTGGCTGCTGATAGGCAGCAACGACTACACCGATGACTACTCCCGGGTGCGCAACGCCGCCTTCTCCATCAGCCCCGACAACCGCGGCGCCGCGGCCGGGCGCTACCACAAGGTGCACCTGACCCCCTTCGGCGAGTACGTGCCCTACCAGTGGGCGCTGGGCTGGGTGCCCCAGGTGGTGATGGGGATAAGCGATTTCGAGGCGGGCCGGGAGCTGGAGCCGATCCCCCTGCGCGACGGCTCGGTCGGGGTGGCCATCTGCTACGAGATCATCTTCCCCGACCTGGTGCGCCGGTTTACGGCGCGCGGCGCGGGCCTGCTGGCCACTGTCAGCAACGACGCTTGGTCGGGCCACTCGGCGTCCAACGACCAGCACTTCGACCACGCCATCATGCGGGCCATCGAGAACCGCCGCTACCTGGTGCGCTGCGCCGTAACCGGCGTCAGCGGCGCCGTGGCGCCCGACGGCCACGTGCTGGCCCGCACGGCTATCTACAAGCGGGACGTCGCGTACGCCACCGTCGCCATGCGCGCCGGCTCGACCGTCTACATGGCCGTCGGCGACCTCTTCGCCTACCTCTGCGCCGGCCTCGCACTGCTATCCCTCGCCTGGTTGCGGTATACTAAGGTACCCCTGGGGTGGTAGAAGGAGAGAAGATAGGCGATGACCGAAGAGCTGCTCGAGCGCTGGGAGGCGCTGAGGGAGCGCTACTCCACACTGCGGGGCTACCTTTGACCTCGCGGATCTTCGAAAGCGGATAGAGGAGCTGGACCGCGAGATCTCCAAGCCCGATTTCTGGGACGACCAGGAGACGGCCCAGCGGATTCAGCGCGAGCGCTCACGCCGGCGGCTGACCCTGGAGAGCGCCGAGGAGCTTTTCGGAGCGGCTGAGGACGTCGAAACGTTGCTCGAGCTGGCCGAAGAGGGCGAGCCGATCGACGACGACTTCTCCAGCGCCCTCGACCGGCTCGAGGAGCTGGTGGCCGAGCGGGAGCTGCTGATGATGCTCTCGGGCGAGGACGACGAGCGCAACGCCATCCTCACCGTCCACCCCGGCGCCGGCGGCACCGAGAGCCAGGACTGGGCCGAGATCCTGCTGCGCATGTACCTGCGCTGGTGCGAGCGGCGCGGCTTCGAAAAGGAGATCGTCGAGTACCAGGCCGGCGAGGAGGCCGGCGTAAAGAGCGCCACCGTCACCGTCAGCGGCGACTACGCCTATGGCTACCTCAACGCCGAGAGCGGCGTGCACCGGCTGGTGCGCATCTCGCCCTTCGACGCCGCGAGGCGGCGGCACACCTCGTTCGCCTCGGTCTTCGTGCTGCCCGAGGTGGACGAGAGCATCGAGATCGAGATCGACGAGAAGGACCTGCGCATCGACACCTACCGCTCGTCGGGCGCCGGCGGCCAGCACGTCAACGTCACCGATTCGGCCGTCCGCATAACGCACCTGCCGACCGGCATCGTCGTCACCTGCCAGAACGAGCGCAGCCAACACAAGAACCGCGCCACGGCGATGAAGATCCTGCGCGCCCGCCTCTACGAGCACGCGCGCCGCGAGCGTGAGGAGAAAATGGCAGCCATAGAGGGCGCGAAGAAAGAGATAGCCTGGGGCAGCCAGATCCGCAGCTACGTGCTGCACCCCTACCGGATGGTCAAGGACCACCGCACCGGCGTCGAGATCGGCGACGTCGACCGGGTCCTCGACGGCGACCTGGACAACCTCATCGAGGCGGAGCTGCTGCGGCGCTCCGGTCAAAACAATAGTACTTCTCAAAAGTAATTTCCTGATGCAGGAAGTCGTTCAGAAATTCTTAGCGCATGAGACTGCTTCGCCCGCCAAGGCGTCCTCGCAGTGACAGTGAGTGGTCATTGCGAGGTTGCGGAGCAACCGCGGCAATCTCAGGCGTGGCAAAGCGGAAGAAACTGTCGGTAAAACTTATTACAACACTCTCTAATAAAGTCGCTCCGGTCAGAACGGGTAGCGCCTGTTGAAGTTCGGGAAGCGGCGCTCGACCATCGCCGAGAGGCCCTCAAGAGCGTCGGGGTGGCGGAAGACTGGGATGAGGAAGTCGTCGAGCTCACGACGCGCTGCTTGTTCGATCCCTATCCCCGCCTGCGTGTCCGCGAATCCCAGGCTGATGAGCTGGTTGGCGACGAAGGTGGCGTGTGGAGAGTTGAAGTAGACCCTGCTCGCGATCCGCCGCACGTAGGCTCCGTGCTCGCCGGAGACGATGGGATCGGCCAGGCCGCGGGCGTAGGCGTGCAGGGCCGGCAGCAGGTCGGGCTGCAGGAAGAGGTTCTTCATCACCCTTATCTCTTCCTTCTCCTCGAATGTCAGCTCGGTGGCGAGCGTTTCGATTCCCAGCTCCGGGAGCCGCTCGCGAGGCGGCAGCTTCCCGCCCTCGGCAATAATCGCCTCGGCCACTGCCGCAACCGCCTCCTCGCGCCGGTGGGCCGGGACGATCAGGTCGGCGAGACCGAAGTGGTAGAGCATCCTCGGCGACGACGTCGTGGTGCCCGCGGCGAGGATGTAGTAGCGGGCCATCGCCACGGCGAGCTCGGCGTCGCCGGTGGCGCGGTGGATCAGGTGCGGCAGCATCAGCGTGCCCCTGAGGCCGGGGTAGATACCCAACCGCGTCTCGGGCAGCGCGAAGGATGTACGGTCCGTGGCCAGCACCACGGTGTTGGGGTCGGCGGCGAAAGCCAACGCCACCTCTACGCCGCCCCCGAACGCTTGCCCGTCCACGATTACGATCTTCGGCTTGCCGGCGCCGGTCATGGTGCCGAACATCACCTCCTGCCAGGCTGCCGTGTCGTCGCGGATCGCCTCGAAGGCGCCCTCCTTGATCCGCTTTATGAACTCGGGAACGTTGGCGCCGGCTATAAACGTCTTGATCGGCGCCGTGTCGAAGACCACGGCTTCGACGGCGGCGTCGTCGTACGCCTCACGGAAGCGCCGCCCCAGCTCGGCGAAGACGTCGTTGTCCAGGGCGTTGGCGAACCGGGGATTGGAGAGGGTGACGCGCGCCACCCTGCCCCCCCTCTCCGTAGCGTAGAGGACGGGGCTGAGGCCGAGCGGCCAGGGCGCGCCGCTTTCGGCCTGCCGCTTCAGGTTCTCCGGCACCGGGAAGCTTATCCCCTGTTTCTCGGCCAGATCCGCCCGCTCACGGACGAGGCGGAAGGCTTCGGCTACACCCAGCCTGTTCATCAGCGCGAACGGCCCCCGGCGCCAAAGGAATGCGTTGCGGGCCAGCTGCTCCATGTCGTCGATGGTGATTAGGCCGGAGTCGACGACCTCGGAAGCTGTCATGAAGCCGACGGCGAGGAAGCGGTCGCGCAGCTGCCCCACCGTCTCCTCTTCGGCCGGCTCCGCGGCGGCGTCGTTATCGCTCACCCAGCGGACCGCCGACTTGTCGTCCGCCTCGCGGTAGCGCTCGATGAGGTCGTAGTAGACCTGCGGAGGCGCGAAGAAGTTGCCGTAGACGCCGGTCAGCTCGTCGTCGAGGCCGGTTGGCTCGGAGAACGACTTCATCGAGTAGAGCCCCACCTCGAGTCCGGTCACGTCCATCAGCGTCAGGAAGCCCATCGGCATCCCGTAGGCGGCCTTTCCGGCCGCCTCGACGGTTGGCACGCCGAATCCCTCTTCCAGCATCCTCGCAGCCTCGAGGAGCAGCGAGACGAAGACGATGTCGGCCGCGCCCCCCCTGCGGCTGCCCAGTATCGGCGTCGGGATCTTGCCGGCCAGCTTGAGGTAGGCGGCCGCCAGCTGCATGCTCTCCTCGGAGGCGGCGCTGGAGCCGGCGTACTCGCCGGCGCGGTTCTTGTGCGGCAGGTAGAAGTAGTGCATCCAGACCACCCGATCCGGCCGGCCGGTGGCCTCGGCGACGACGTCGATGTCCAGAGACGATGAGTTCGATGCCAGCACCACATGCGGCGCGCAGAGCTCGTCGAGGCGTGCGAATATCTGCTTCTTGATGTCGAGCCGCTCGGTGGCCGATTCGATGGCCAGCCGCAGCCCTTTGCCGCCGCACGCCCTGCCGTAGTCGGCGGTGGTCAGGATGCGGCCCCTTATCGCTTCGATCTGATCGTCGCTGAATATGCGGCCCCGGGCCGCTTCCAGCTCGCCCTCGATCGCTCTGGCCGCCGTCTCGAGGACCTCTTCGCTGATGTCGAGCAGGCCGACGACAAAGCCGCTCTGGGCGTATGCCTGAGCCAGGGAGGCGCCCATGGTGCCGGCGCCTACGATGAGGACTTCCACCTCGTCCCAGGTTCCGCCTTCTCTCTCCGCCATCTGCATCTCCCCTTTCGCTCTCAGGCCCCGTAGCTATCGACGACGACTGCACCGCCCTGGCCGCCGCCGATGCAGGCGGAGGCCAAGCCGAGCCCGCCGAGCTTGAGGCAGGCGGTGATCAGCCGCGCGCCGGTGGCGCCGAGGGGATGGCCGAGGGCGATGGCGCCGCCGTTGAGGTTCACCCTTGACCTGTCCAGCTCCAGCTCGCGCTCCACGGCCAGGTACTGGGCTGCGAACGCCTCGTTTATCTCGATACTTGTCATGTCGGCGAGCTTCAGCCCGGCGCGCGCCAGGGCGATGCGGCAGGCGGGCACCGGCCCGATCCCCATGAAGTGCGGATCGACGCCGGCCGTGCCCCAGGAGAGGAGCTCGCCGATCGGCTCGACGCCCAGCTCCTTCGCCTTGGCGGCGGTGGTGAGGACGAGCGCGGCGCCGCCGTCGACGATGCCGCTCGAGTTGCCGCCGGTCTGGACGCCGCCCGGCTTCACCGCGTGCAGCCGCGAGAGGGCCGCCAGCGTCGTCTCGGGCCGCGGGTGCTCGTCGAGCTCGACCACTGTCACACCGCGCCTCCCCGGCACCTCCACAGGCGTGATCTCCCGCGCCAGCCTGCCGTTGCCCTGGGCCGCCGCAACCTTCTGCTGCGAGGAGAGGGCGAACTCGTCGGCCTCCTCTCGCGTGATGCCGTAGCGCCTGGCGAGGGCCTCGGCTGTGCCCATCATGTCGTTCTGGATGTAGGGATCGTTGAGGCCGTCCTTGAAGACGAACAGCGTCTTCCCGCCAGCCATGTAGGGGAAGCCGTGCGAGGCCCCGTAGAGCACGAGCGGGGACTGGCTGGCGCTCTCGAAGCCGCCGGCCAGCACCACCTCTGCCTCGCCGAGCACAATCTCCTTGGCCGCCTGGATGACCGCCTCGCCGCCGGAGAAGCAGATCCTGTTTACCGTCAGGCCGGTGGAGAAGCAGCTCAGGCCGGCGCGCAGGCCGACATGGCGGGCGCCGTAGTGCGAGTCTATGCTGGTGTGCTGCGCGTTGCCGAAGATAGCGGCCTCGATCACCTCCTCCCGCCCCGCCAGCCCGGCCTGGACTATGGCAGCCCGCGCGGCGTGCACGCCCAGGTCGATGGGAGAGAGGTCGCGCAGCGAGCCGCCGACCTCGCCGAACGGCGTGCGCGTGGCCGACAAGAACACCACCTTCTTCTTCTGCTCCCGCATGATGGCCGGGCCCCCGGGCGACGGCCGCTCGGGAACCTGGTATATTGCTTCCGTATCGCGGTTCATGGGATAATCCTTCCTATACGAGCACAGGCGTCGTCGTAAACTAACATATTCTTTTAGCAGTGGGGAAGTCCAAGGAGATGGAAAAGAAAGTCAGAAACGCCTTGGTTACCGGGGGCAGCATGGGTATCGGTACGGCGATCTGCCCGGAGCTGGCGCGCGCCGGCTTCGACGTCGCCCTAACCTACCGCAAGCATGAGGCGGAGGCCCTCGAGGTTGTCCGCGTAGTCGAGGCCGCTGGCCGGCGCGGGCTGGCCATCAAGGCCGACGTGGCCGACTTCGACGCCGCGCAGCGGGTCGTGGCCGAGGTGGTCGAGCGGCTGGGGGGGCTCGATGTCCTGGTCAACAACGCCGGCATCAACTGGGACGGCGTGGTCTGGAAGATGACGGAGGAGCAATGGGACACCGTCATCGACACCAACCTCAAAGGCTACTTCAACTTCATCAGGGCCGTCTCGCCGCTCTTCCGCGAGCAGCGTTCCGGCAAGATCGTCAACGTCACCTCGATCAACGGCCTGCGGGGGAAGTTCGGGCAGGCGAACTACTCCGCCTCCAAGGCCGGCATCATCGGCCTGACCAAGGTAGTGGCCCGGGAGCTGGGCAAGTACGGCGTCAACGTCAACGCCGTCGCCCCTGGAATGGTCAAGACGGCCATGGCCGAGAAAATCCCGCCCGAAGTGCTGCAGGCGGCGGTGGACGAGACGGTGCTCAAGCGGATCGCCGAGCCCGAAGACGTAGCAGCCGTGGTCGCCTTCCTCTGCGCAGACGCCGCCCGCCAGATCACCGGCGAGGTGATCAAGATCGACGGTGGGCAGTACATCTGAGCCCGCGGCGCCGCAAGTATTTCTTACTTTTTCCGAGGAGTTGAGCTGATGATTGAACTATCAGATGTTGTCGTAGTCAGCGCCGTGCGCACGCCGATGGGCCGCTTCGGGGGCTCCGTCAAGGACATCCCCGCCTACGACCTGGGGGCCGTCGTCGTCGCCGCAGCCCTCGAGCGGGCCGGCCTCCCCGGCGAGCGGATCGACGAGGCGATAATCGGCAACTGCCGCCAGGCCGGCAACGGTCCGAACCCGGCCCGCACCGCCGCCGTGCGCGGAGGCCTTCCGAAGGAGATGCCGGTGCAGACGATCAACATGGCATGCCCCTCGGCGATGAAGGCCCTGGCGCTGGCCAGCCAGGCGATCCGCCTGGGCGAGGGCCGCACCATCCTGGTGGGCGGCATGGACAGCATGAGCACCATCCCCTACCTGCTGAAGGGCGCGCGCTGGGACGGCTTCAAGATGGGCGACAAGACGCTCGAGGACGGCTGGAGCGACAGCATCGACCCGCTCACCGGGCAGGGGATGGGCGATACGGCAGAGAACCTGGCGGAGAAGTACGGCATCCCGCGCGACGAGCAGGACGAGTTCGCCGCCGCCAGCCACCACAAGGCGGCCGCGGCGCGCGCCGAGGGCCGCTTCGACGCCGAGATAGTTCCCGTCGAGGTTCCGGCGCGGGGCAAGAAGCCGGGCTTCTCCTTCTCCGCCGACGAGACGATCCGCGAGGAGATCTCGCTGGAGAAGATGGCCAAGCTCCGCCCCGTCTTCCGCAAAGGCGGCACCGTGACGGCGGGCAACGCCTGCCAGATGTCCGACGGCGCCACCGCCCTGGTCGCCACCTCGCGCGAGGCCGCCGAGGCGGACGGCCTCGAGCCTCTCTTCTCGATACTCTCCTACGCGGCCGCCGCCGTCGAGCCGGCCACGATGGGCGAGGGACCGGCCGTCGTTATCCCCATAGCCCTCGAGCGCGCCGGCATCGGCTTGCACGACGCCAACCTGATCGAGGTAAACGAGGCCTTCGCCGCGCAGGTGCTGGCCAACGAGCGCGTCCTGAAGTGGGACCGCTCGAAGCTCAACGTCAACGGCGGCGCCATCGCCCTCGGCCACCCCACCGGCATCAGCGGCGCCCGCATCCTGGTGACCCTCTACTACGCCCTCCGCTCGCGCGACGGCGAGCTCGGCTTAGCCGGCATCTGCGGCGGCGGCGGCGTGACGATGGCCATGGTCATAAAAAGAGAAAGCTGACGCTTTTACGGTCAGGACTCGACCATCGGCACACTACAATCGTTAGGCTGATCTCTGCCCTTGCGTACGGCGGATTACACCACCCTTAATCTCTATCCTGGGAGGGCGGACATTCCTGTCCGCCACCCGCCGCAGGCGGGTAACGTAACATCCATTCTGCAGAGCAACCGTAGGGACGGCTATTCAGGCCGCTCGTTCCGCCGGGTTGTAACGCCCGGCCTCCTGATTTGGTTTTTAACGGTAGAGCCCGTGCTCCTCGATGTACTCGGCCACGGCGGGCGGCATGAGGTCGGCGGGTAAATCCCCCGCGGCGATCCGCTCGCGGATCTCCGCGCTCGTAGCTTCGGGGAAGGGCGCGTCGATGCCGAGTTCCACGGTCTCGCGCTCGAAGCCGCGCCTGCCGAAGAAGCGGACCTCGACCAGCTTCTCCAGCTCCTGAAAATCCTTCCAGTTGTGGCGCTGGCCGTAGTTGTCGGAGCCGAGAGCCAATGTGAATGAGTGGTGGGGGTAGCGGGAGCGCAGGTGGGCGACCAGGTCGATGGTGAACCCCTCGCCGCCCAGCCTCTCCTCATCGTCCCTGATCCGGACCTTGGGGCCGAGCGCCGCGAAGGCGGCGCGGCACATGGCGATGCGGTGCTCGAAGGGGGCCATACCCTTGCCGAACGGGTGGCGGCTGGTCGGCAGGACCCAGACCTCGTCGAAGCACCGGTCCCCGGCCAGGGCTCGGCAGAATTCGAGGTGGCCGATGTGGGGCGGATCGAAAGCCCCGCCGAACAGTGCGACCCGCGGCCGCTGCGGACTGGGCTCACTCATCATCGGCAATGCTAGCTTGGAGAGCGCGGGCGGTCAAACGGCTCCCTCCTCCTCCTCCGATTCGCGCGGAGCTGTGCTTCCTCCTCGTCGGCCGCCTCGGCGCCGAAGTAGCGCATCCAGTCCTCCACTTCCTCCCGCGAGAGCCCGCCGAAGTCGGCTACCTGCTGCCCGGCCTTCTCGACAGTCGCCTGGAGGTCGCTGTAGAAAGCCATCACCCGCGTCGCTTTGGCGCCCTTCCAGCGGGCGAACGAGTATACCTCGCGGTCGGAGCTGACCACTATGTAGGAAGCGGGATCGGAGCTTTCCTCCAGAATTCGGCGAATCCGGGTGTCGGCGTCGGTCTCTGGGCCGGCGTAGATGACGGTCAGGCGGCCGATGTGGGTGACGGGGCGGACTCCCGGCGGCGGCGGCCCGTCGTAGACCACGACCACGGTGTTGCGCTTGGCCCTCTGGTAGTCGGCCAGGAGCCGGGTGAGCTTCTCGCGTGCCGCTGCGTCGCGGATGTCGATGACGCGCATCGCTCCGATCAGGTTGTTGCCGTCGATCAGGTACGGCATCGGCGTAGCCCCAGTGCGCGCGCCTCAGCGCCTGCGATCGAACCTCTCCCGCAGCCAGCGGTCGCGTCCGGCGCGCAGCGATTCGAGCGAGGCGTCGTACGCCCGCTCCGCCGCCTCGTCGGCGAAGGCTCCTCCTTCCAGCAGCGAGAGCATCGCCGCCAGGCGGTGGCGGGGGTAGCGGCTCAGCAGGTACTCGACCAGCGTCAGGCTGTCGGGGTAGAGGGAGAGGGCGCCGAGCCGGTCGTCGAGGTAGTCGATGATCTCGCCTCGGTACGCCGCGCTCCGCAGGCCGCTGAGGTGCTGCGCCAAGCCCTCGTGCAGCCACAGGGGGCAGTTGCCAGCGGTGCGCGGCAGCAGCACGGCGTGAGCCAGCTCGTGCACCGCCGTCTCCTCCAGCCGCGGCGAGAGCAGCAGGCCGGTGGCCAGCGTGATCTTGCCGTCGTATGTTCCCTCCATCGCACCGCCCGCGCCGGTGGCGTAGTCGGAGACGACTACCAGCAGCCGCTGCGGCGCGTAGTCGAGAGCGCCCGCCACCTCGTCGAGGTGCCTCTCCAGCAGCTCCAGCAGCGCCGGGATCAGGCCCGAGCCGCCCATCCTTGACGGAGCGTAGATAACGAAATGGTCGCTCTCCCCGCGTTCCCCCCGCAGCCCCCTCTCCAGCTCATCGACGCGGCGGAGCACCCTATTGCGCGTCTCCTGGTCGCCGCTGGCCTCGAGCGAGGAGCGGAAGTGCTCCAGGGCCTCCTGCCAGCGACCCTGGAAGTAGGCCGCCTGCCCGATCAGGAAGAGCCCGCCGCAGTCGCCCGGCTCGGCGAGCAGTGCGGATTCCAGCGCCCTCTCGGCCTCGCCGAAGAGGCCGGCCCGCAGCAGCAGGGCTCCCTTGAGCAGGCGGTAGTCAACCGAGTCGGCGTACTCGCCGACGGCCGCAGCCTCCAGGGCCGCCAGGGCCGCGGCGATGTTGCCGCTCTCGATCAGCGGCTGGATGCCGACCGGCACCGCGAGCCGCCTCCGCCCGACCGCCTGGAGCGGGGCTTCGAGCGCGTTCAGTCCCGCCGGGCGGCCGTAGTCCGCGGTCTCCGCGCCGCCGTCGCCCAGACCCTCGACGACGATCCGCTGCACCTGCGCCCTCGGCACTCGAACCAGGCCCTCGGCCGTGACCATCACCAGCTCGCTCCCCTCGACCCACCATTCGGCCACGCTGTAGACCCTGCCGTTGACCAGCCTTACCTCGTCGGCCGCGGCGCAGACGAGCAGCGCCGTGGAGAGCAGCAGCGCTGAGGCGGCTGTCCTCATCGGGCCCGCATAAGCAAAGCCACGGGGGCCGCCCTCGGGCCGTAGCGCTGCACCCTCGCCGGCAGGGCGTCTAACGCCCGCAGGGCCGCCTCGCCGTCGGGGAAGAAGCCCCAGCAGGCGTTGTAGGAGCCTGTGGTGTCGGCCGGGACGATGAAGAATCTGTCGCGTAGCCTCTCGCTGTTGGCGATCTCCTGGAAGAGATCGTAGAGCTCGTTTGGATTGGCGCCGCCGATAATGAGCAGCGTGTAAGGTTCGGTGCCCGGCGCCGCCACAGCCTGGTGCCAGAGCCTTGCCGCTTCGTCCCAGCGTTGCGCAAGCGCCCTTTCTAGCGCCTCGGGGCGCACCTCGTCGAAGGAGCGGAATTCCGCCTCGCTGACTTCCTCCGCTCTAGGCCGATCCGATTGGGCCTCGTCGCCGCTCGCCGCCGGCGGCTCGGTTGCTTGCGGACTCGCCTGCGCGCCGCCATCGCCCTCCTCACCCTCTGTAGCCCCTGCACCTTCGGCCTCCGTCGGCGCCTCGGCCGGCAGCTCCAGGGCCTGGGACGGGGTCCGGCGCGGCTCGGCGAAATCCTCGTCCAGGGGTAGCTGCGAGACGTCGATATCGGCGGGGTAGAACGAGAGCTCGCCCCTGCCCTCTACTGCCGGCTGCGGCTGCTCGACCAGCAGTAGCACGATCCCCACCGGCAGCAGTACCGCCACGGCTGCCAGCGGGCCGAGAATGAGGAGCAGGCGCCGCACGCGCGGTGGCAGCAGTAGGTCCAGCCGGAGCGCGGACCACCACTTGCGGGCCGGCCGCTTGTCCCGCTCGCCGTCGGCGAGCTGCGCGCTCAGCGACTGCTCGAACGGCTCGGCGGCGCCGCCCTCGCCCTGCGACGGCTCGTAGTCCTCCTCCAGCAGCTTGAGGATCTCCCCGGAGTCGTCAGCCGTCTCGCCGGGCAGCGCCCTGTAGGCATCGGCGGCCGCGGCCGCCGAGCCGAGAATGGCTTCCGGCTGCTCGATCTCCTCGGCCGACTCCGCGGTCCCGCGCGGCGTGATCCAGCCGCCGATCTTCAGGAAGTAGAGCAGCCGGCGCGAGCGGTCGGCGTTCATCCCACGGCGGCCGGCCAGCTCGCCGACCTTGCGCACGCCGTCCAGGTTTGAGACGAGGAGCTGCAGCTCGGCGTCCTCCTGCAGCCCCGAGCGCTCCCGGTCCCAGGCCTCGGTGGCCACGAACACCGCCTCCTCGCCGCCGAGCCGCCGCTTCACTGTCTCCTCTTCCACGTCGGTCATAAGCGACTCGCGCACCTTGGCTAGCGGGTTGAACGGCAGGGGGTTGTACTGCCCCGGCTTGCCCGGGTTGATGCGGTAGCGCTCCGGCCCGCTCGCCAGGGCGCCGACGAAGATTCTTTCGGCCAGGTTTCGGTTGTAGGTCAGAAGGTCCGAGGCCTGGATGATGCCCGCGCCCACCAGTGCCTGCCCGTAGTTCTGCCCCGCCTTGAGGGCCTCCTTGACGAGCCGCAGCTGCTCGCCCCGCAGATCCGTAGAGAATTCCTGCTCGAGCAGGCCGTCGAGATGCTCGGCGGGGCTGTCGGAAGTGGCGGCGCAGAGGTTGCCGGAGTCGAAGTGCATGATGCGGCAGCTCGAGCCGGACACCACCTCGACGCTGCCGGAGAAGCGCCCGCGCAGCAGGCGCACCACCATCTCGTGGAAGGGGAAATCTTCGAACAAACCCGAGGGCGGAAAGTGGGAACTCATGGCCTCAGCACAAGTTACGGTTGATTAATCCTGGCCGATTATAGCACAACCTTGCTTGACAGTGCGGCAGGCGGAACCTAGACTCGGGGGGATGAGCGACGCAGTGATAGCGCGAAAATTTCTCGTCAGCGGCCGCGTGCAGGGCGTCAACTACCGCTGGTTCGCGCAGCGTGCCGCCGAGGAACTAGGCCTGCTGGGATACGTGCGCAACCTGCCGGACGGCCGGGTCGAAGCCTTGGCGGAGGGGCCGCCGCCGCTGGTCGAGTCGCTGCGCCGGGAGCTGGAGCGCGGGCCGCGCCTGTCCGTCGTCATCGGTATCGAGGAGCAGGAAGTCGAGCCGAGCGGCAGCTTAACCGGCTTCTCCATAACGTTCTAATGGCCCGGGGGAACCCCGACAGCACCCACTCGCCCCCCGCCCCCCTAGCCCACCGAGGGAGTCAGATGGAGCGCCTCAAGGAGATCATTCGCGACGTACCGGATTTCCCCAAGCCGGGAATCCTCTTCAAAGACATCACGACGCTGCTCAAGGACCGCGAGGCACTGGCGCGGGCCGTCGACCTGCTCGCCGATCGCTACCGCAGCAGAGGAATAAGCAAGGTGATCGGCATCGAGTCGCGCGGCTTCATCTTCGCTCCGGCGGTGGCCTATCTCATCGGCGCCGGCTTCGTGCCCGTGCGCAAACCGGGCAAGCTGCCCGCCGAAACCCTCTCCGCCGCCTACGAGCTCGAGTACGGCACCGACACACTGGAGATCCACCGCGACGCCCTCGAGCCGGGCGAAAAGGTGCTGATAATCGACGACCTGATCGCCACCGGCGGCACCGCCGCAGCGGTGGCCGGCATGGTCGAGGAGCTCGGAGCAGAGCTCGTCGAGATCGCCTTCCTGATCGAACTGACCTTCTTGGACGGCAGGAGCAAGCTGGGCGGGCGCCCCGTCTACACGATGATTAAATTCTGATCTCCGCTACGGCCTATCAACGACACGGCGAGTGGCGACCACCGGCCCCGGTCTAACAGCCATCTCCGTGCCGACAGCTCTCTGCCGGCAGCCTGATTTACCTCAACTAATCTCTGCAGCGGGACCGAACAAAAGGGAAAAGCATCCGCAGTCGGAGGCCGGGTTGTAGTGGTGATTGGCAGGGGTTGTGCTTGGGATCACTGAGCCTAGGAAGGGAGCGAATCTAATATCTTGTGGGCTTGACACAATAGTGCCGAATATGTTGTATAATGAAAAAAAATACGCTTGCGCTGCCGTTTTGACCGCTCTCCGCAGTTATGTAAGTGAGTGGAGAGGTCCAGACGGGAATAAATGCACTTGACATCGGGTAAGCGGTTGCGTAAAGTTCGCGGCTCGTTGCGAACGGGAGGTTAAACATGCGATACCTTGCGTCCGCGGGAATGGGGCTCCTGCTCTTCCTGTTCCTGAACGGACTGAGTATCGTGTCGCAGGCTGGAAACGGTTCCGAATCCCCGTCGGGGGTCGTCTACGTCGCGGACGGGGAGACCGTCGAGGATTTGCGTTACGAGGTGGATCGGCTGCGCACCGTCGCCCTGATCCGCGACGTGCTTGAGGTGCACTACGCACCGGTCTCCATCGAGGAGAAGCGCGAGGTTGCCGAGACGATATACGAAGCATGCCTGCTGAACGATCTGCCAGTGGAGCTGGTGCTGGCGGTCATCCAGACCGAAAGCGACTTCGACAGCGCCGCCGTCTCGCACCGCGGAGCCTTGGGCCTGATGCAGGTGCTGCCGAGCACGGGGCGGGCGATGGCCACCGAGCTCGACCTGCAGTTTGCCGACAACAGCAGCCTGATGGACCGCCGCACCAACATCGTGCTCGGCTGCTACTACCTCAAGAAGCTGCTCGACCGCTACGAGCGGCTCGACCACGCGCTGCTGGCCTACAACGCCGGCCCGACGCGGCTGGACGATGCCCTCTCGCGCAGCGGCCGCTGGCCGGCCACCTATGCCGAGCGAGTGCGGAGAAGCATGCAGTTGCTGGCCCAGAACTACTTCTCCGACGGCGCTGCGTCGGAGGAGTGATGAAGGCGATCGTACGGGTCCTCACTCCCCACAATTCCCCCCATTTTCCAACTCCCCCGCCCGCAAGGGCGGGGATTTTTTTGCCCTCTACGCACTCCGGGGTGGCGTTCCAGCGCCAAGTCGCTATACTGTGGGGGCGATGGCGATGCGGGACAAGCTTGGTCGTCGGATCACCTACTTGAGGTTGTCGGTCACGGACCGCTGTAACCTGCGCTGCCGCTACTGCTCGCCAAGCACCGATTTTCGCCACCTGCCCCGAGCCGAAATCCTCAGTTACGAGGAGATGGAGCGGATAGTCTCCCTCTGCGCCTCTAGGGGGATCGGCAAAGTGCGCCTCACCGGAGGGGAGCCGCTGATGCGGCGCGGCGTCATTCGGTTCGCCGCCAGGCTGGCTGCGCTGCCCGGAATCCACACCCTGGCAATGTCCACCAACGGCACGCTGCTGGCGCCCGCGGCCTCGAGGCTTGCGGAGGCCGGAGTGCGGCGCCTCAACGTCAGCGTCGACACACTCGACCGCCGGCAGTTCACGGCCCTGGCGGGCCGCGACGCCCTCGCTGACGTCCTAGCCGGCGTCGACGCCGCCCTGGCCGCCGGGCTGGAGAGCGTGAAAATCAACTCTGTGATCCTCCGCGGCTTCAACGAGAGCCAGATCGTTCCATTGGCGGGGCTGACTTTATCGCGGCCACTGCAGCTGCGCTTTATCGAGCGAATGCCCCTGCAGCCCGGCGACAGGGGAGGCGGGAACGACGGGGGGCAGGAGGGATTCGTCTCCTGCGACGAAGTGGTCGACGTCCTCCGCAAACGCTTCCGCATGCGGGAGGCGGCGAGAGGCGCCACCCTCTCGCGCCGCTTCATCATCGACGGCCACGCGGGCGAGATCGGCATCATCGCCCCGATGTCGAAGAACTTCTGCCTCGACTGCAACCGCCTGCGCCTCACCGCTGACGGCCAGCTCAGGCCATGCCTATTTTCGGAAGCCGAAATCGACCTGCGTGGATCGATGCGGGACGGGGCCTCGGACGCCGAGATCCTCGAGCTGATCGGCCAGGCGGTGGCGGCCAAGCCGGCCAGCCATCCCTACTCGGTCGAGTCATCCTGCTCGCCGGCGCGCCCCATGCGGCAGATCGGCGGCTAGCCCAACCTTGAAATGATTTCCCCTATGTAGTACACTTAATTGACTTTGTGCGCTACGCACGCGATATTTGAAAACAGGTTTGGCGACCGTAAGCTCTCCACGGAGTGCGCCGATGCAGCGCCGCGAACCGAAATCGTTCAGCGACTGGGCGGCGGCGTTTCGCGCCGCCCTGCGGCCGTCGGCCGCCCAGCTTTGGGGGATACTTATAGCCCTCGCAGCGATCGTCGCGGCGGTCCTGATTCTCGAGTGAACGATTGATGCTTGCAATCATTTACGTATTGGGTCCGACCTGCTGCGGGAAATCCGATGTCGGCATCGCCATCGCCACAGAGGCGGACGGTGAGATCATCAGCGCCGACTCGATGCAGGTCTACCGCGGCTTCGACATCGGCACCGCCAAGCTCCCGCCGGGCGAGCGAGGCGGCATTCCGCACCATATGATCGACTGCTGCGACCCCGTCGAGACGTTCTCCGCCGGCGAGTTTCAAGCTCGAGCCGACCGCCTGATCGGGGAGATAAGCGGCCGCGGGCGGCTGCCGATCGTCGTAGGCGGCACAGGCCTCTACCTGCGCGCCCTGCTTCTGGGCCTGGCCGCCGTGGGGCCCGCTGACGCGGCGGTGCGCGAGCGGCTGCGGCGCCGCGCCGGCAGGAACGGCATCGCGGCCGCGCATCGGCTACTGCGGCGCCTCGACCCGCCAACGGCTCGCCGGCTGCCGCCGGGCGACGGGCAGCGCATCCTGCGCGCGCTGGAATACCGGGTGCGCACCGGCAGGCGGCTCAGCGACGCCATATCGCGCCGGCCGTTCGGGAGCGAGCGTTACGAGGCGCTCAAGATCGGGCTGCGGATCGAGCGCAGCGAGCTGCGCCGGCGCATCGATCGGAGGGTCGACTTCATGTTTGCGCAAGGCTGGGTCGAGGAGGTGGAGGCGCTGCTTGCTGCGGGCTGCCCGCCGGACGCGCAGGCCTTCGCAGCTATCGGCTACAGGGATATAATAAAATACTTGAATAAGGAGGTGACATTAGAGCAAGCAAAGGAATCGATAAAAAAAGCGACTCATCAGTTCTTAAAACGTCAGGAAACATGGTTCCGCAGCGAGCGGAACGTAAATTGGGTGGACGCAAGTTCCCCGCGCACGGCAAGGGACGAAGCGATTAATTTGGCGAAGGAACTAGGGGCGGGTCGCGCCGGCGGGTGATCGAGGCCGCCGGCATCCAGATTCGATTTTTCATTCCAGCCCGTCCGGACGCCCACCAGAGCGGAAAGGAAAGAAAATGAAAGAAGAATCGACAAGGACAATGGAAGGACAGCAGTTCAACATCCAAGACGGCTATTTCGCCAGGCTTCGACGTGAGAAGATATTAACCACGATATACCTCGTTAACGGCGTTAAGCTGATCGGCAAGATAAAGAGTTTCGACAAGTATTCGATCCTGATAGAGAACAACCATCAGGAGCAGCTGATCTTCAAGCACGCCATATCGACGATAACCTACAGCCGACAGCCGTATCGCAACAGCTATCCGCCGCAGGCCTATGACCGCTACCGCGATGACCGCGGTGGCGGCCGCTGAGTTGCCGCGGCATCGACATGTCATCTTTAACTGCCCGAGCCGTCGGATTTAGACTGGCGATGTGCGCCGGGATCGGCCGCGGCGGCCTCGCGTCTGCGCAGCGTCGCCGGCCGCCAATGCCGCTGCGCCCGGCGGCGTAGCGACACAGAGCAGTTAGTGACGCAAAAGTCCATACCCGCAGCGGCGGCGAGATGTGCGGCGCTGCTGCTCGCCGCAGCCACGGCGGCTTGCCTCGCCCAGGTTGCCGATGAGGCGGGCCGCTATCGGGTCGACGTCGAGCACCTGGGCGCTGCCGAGTTCGTCGTCACCATCGGCGTCGAGGCGGCCGAGCCCCTCGAGGTATTCGTCTCCGACGCGCCGGATTTCGTCGATGCCGGCCTCCTGCCGGGGCGGCGCGAGGTGATGCCGCTCTTCGGCGCCCGCATCCGAGTTCACCTGCGCTTTGTCGGCCACGGCTCCGGCCGGCTTCGCCTGGCGGTGCGCAGCATAGGCAACCTGGAGAGGGCTAGCTACCTGGTGCTCGACCTGCACAGCGGCGCCGACGGGGGGGCGGGGGGCGCGGTTCGACGGAGCATCGGCGACGCGGGCCGCCTCTGGCGGGAATACGGGACCGCCTTCAGCGTAGTCGGGTGCGGCGATTCCACCGTTGCCTGCGGCGGTTCGCTCGAGGCCGACCTGCTTGAGTCGGCACCGCTGGCCGGCGGCCGGACGCTCAATGGCGTGCTGCTGCTGGGCTGCTCGCGGGAGCCGTCGGGGCAGGCGGAGGGGATCGACGCCGTCGGCTGGGGGCTGAGCTTCGACCGCGATTACCTCGGCAGCGTCGGCTCTCTCGTCCTCGCCCCGCGCCGCGTCCAAGCCGAGGCCCGCCGCGATGAGCAGGTCGCCCAGACCGCTGAGGAAGACCTGGCCGAGGAGGTCCCGACCGAGGATGTCCCGGTCGGAGATGAGAGCAGGCCCGAGGCGGAGACCGAAATCGAGGCGGGGTCGGAAGCGGAGGCCGAGCACGGCCCCTACAGCGGGGCGAGCCTGAGCGTGCGTATCGAGTCGCTGGCGGCCTTCGGCGGCTACGCGCAGGAGGCCGCGTCGGGTGGCCACTTCGGCGAGGCGGCGCTGGCGATGCCCGAGGACTTCGGGCGGCTCTCCGAGGTCGAGAGCGTCGAGCTCGTCCTCGGCGGCGTCGAATCCCTCGGGGCAGCGCCAGCGAGGGGCCGCGTCTACATAAACACCCTGCCTTCTATAGCCGCCGCCGGCGCCTCCGCCGACGGGGCCTACTCCTACGGCGGCCGTCTCGAGGTCTCGGCCGAGTTCCTGGGCGATTTCGACGCGGGGGCGGGCGGCCGGGAATTCCGCTTCGACGTCACCGACTGGGTACGCCGCAACCCCAGCGACCGCTACTACGTGATCGTCATGAACCGGGCCGGCGCGCCGCTGGCCGTAGAGAGCCTGCGTTTCGAGTTCAGCGGCCGGCGCTGACCACGAACGGGATCTGGTGGGCGGTGGCGGCCGTCCGCGTTCAGCCGAGACCGATTTCGCGCAGGACGCGGTCGTCCTCTCGCCAGTCGTCCTTCACCTTCACCCAGAGCTGCATCTGTACGCGCGTGTTGAGGATCCCCTCCAGCTCGGTGCGCGCGGCGGTGCCGATCTTCTTCAGCATCCGCCCACCCTTGCCGATGACAATGCCCTTCTGCGTCGCCCGCTCCACCAGGATGGTGGCGGCGACGTCGATTCCCCGCTCGTGCTCGTCGAGCAGGTCGATCAGCACGGCGCTGCAGTAGGGGATCTCCTGGCGGGTGAAGAGGAACACCTTTTCCCTGATGATCTCCGCGGCTAGCGAGCGCTCCGGCTGGTCGCTGAGCACCTCCTGGGAGAAGACCGGCTCGGCCTCGGGCAGCGCCGCCGCCAGCTCCCCTTCCAGCTCCTCGAGGCCGTCGCCGTGCAGGGCGCTTATCGGCACCACAGCCTGAAAATCGTGCTCCCGCCGGTAGCGGTCGATCAGCGGCAGCAGGCGGCCCTTGGCGATCAGGTCTATCTTGTTGAGGGCGAGCAGCGCCGGCGTCGCGGTCCGCTTCAGCTCCTCGAGGACGAACCGGTCGCCGGGGCCGAACTCGGCGGCAGCGTCGACTATCAGCAGTATCAGGTCGATCCCCTCGAGGGCCGACCTGGCGAGGCTGACCATCCTCCTGTGCATCTTGCTGACGGGCTTGTGGAAACCGGGAGTGTCGATGAAGACTATCTGGAAGCCGTCGCCGTTGCGGACTCCCGTGATGCGGTTGCGGGTGGTCTGCGGCTTGGGCGAGACGGCGGCCACCTTCTCGCCCACGTAGCGGTTGAGCAGCGTCGACTTGCCGACGTTGGGGCGGCCGATGAGGCTGACGAAGCCGCTACGCATCGCCGCCCGTCTTGCGCAGCCGCAGCCTGAGGATGCTCTTCTCGTCGGCGTCCAGAATCTCGAACTCCACGCCTCCGGTTACGAACTTCTCGCCGACCAGCGGTATGCGCTTCAGGTGGCTGAGGGCCAGCCCGGATACAGTCTCGTAGGCCTCGTCGTCCAGACGCGCGCCCAGGAGCTCCTCCACCTCGTCGACATCAACCGAGCCGGCGACGACCAGCGAGCCGTCCGAGTCGCTGAGGATCTCGTCCTCCTCCTCCGTCTCGTGCTCGTCCTCGATCTCGCCCACGATCTCCTCCAAGATGTCCTCGAGGGTGATGAGGCCGGCGGTCCCGCCGTACTCGTCGACCACGATCGCCATCTGCAGCTTGTTGCTCTGGAAGTCGCGCAGCAGCGAGGAGACCCGCTTCGTCTCCGGCACGAAGAAGGGTGGGGCCATGATGTCGGCCGCGCTTTTCTTTCCGCTATCGCCGCCCACGCTCCCCAGCAGGTCCTTGATGTGGGCGATGCCCACCACGTTGTCGATTTTGACGTCGATTACCGGGAAGCGGCTGAACTTCTGCTCCGCGGCCAGGCGGGTCAGCTTCTCCAGGGTCGCCCCGCGCTCGACGCAGACCATGTCGACCCTGGGGGTCATCACCTCGCGGACCACCGTATCGCCAAAGTCGACGAGCTGCCGGACCATCTCCGCCTGGTCCGGCTCGAAAAGACCTTCCTCCTTCGCCGCGTCCAGGTAGGCCTCGATCTGCCCCGCTTCCTCCTCCTCCGGCTCGCCCCCGCGCTGGCGCCGCTTCGACCTGAATCGCTCGAAGAGGACGTTGCGAGGCCAGACCAGGGGCAGCAGCACGATGTTGCCGAACCGCACCACCGGCAGCAGCAGACCGAGTGCCCGCTGCGGATTCTGGGCCGCCAGCAGCGTCGGCAGGTAGATCGATCCGAGCACTGCCGCTGCTGCGGCGGCTAGGAATACCGGCAGCGGTTGGCCGATGAGCGTCCAGAGGGCGAAGGCCATGGCGGCGACGCAGAGCATGCGGCCGTAGGTGAGGGACGAGCGGAGCCGGCCGGCCCTCTCGGGCAGCAGGCCGCGGTTGAGCGCCGAGACGCGGCGCTTGGCCTCCAGGATGCGCTGCACCTTGATCTTGCTCAGCAGCTGGGAGGCCGCCTCGGCGGTGGCGAAGAGCAGGAAGAGGGCGAAGGTCGCGGCCAGCAGCAGTAGCGGTGAGTCCACTTTTCATAACCTCCTGCGGGCTATTCGCAGGTGCTCTGCGGCGATCATACCAGCGATTCGCCCTCGCGGCAAAAGCGCGGCAGGATCTGCTTCCGCACTTCCGATTCAAGCCGCGACATCTCCCCGCCGTCGCTCTCGTGGTCGTGCCCGAAAAGGTGCAGCAGCCCGTGGCCGACCAGCGTAAGCAGCTCCTCGAGCGCGGAGTGTCCCAGCTCCGCGGCCTGCCGCCGGGCGGTCGGCACGGCGACGGCGACGTCACCCAGGTAGCCGCCCGCGGGCGCGGGGACCTCGGGATCGGTGGGGAAGGCGAGGACGTCGGTGGGCGAGTCGACGCCGCGGAATTCCCTGTTCAGGCGCCGGATTTCATCGTCGTCGATGAAGGCGATACAGACGGCGGCGCCCCCGCTCCCTACTCCGCCGAGCTTCAACACCTCGGCGGCGAAGCGCCGGACGGTCCGCTCGGGGCACTCCGGTGGGAGATCTAGGAGCTCGATTTCGGGGGATCCGTTATTGCTC
>CAYOXX010000018.1:0-45968 GCA_964408025.1 uncultured Acidobacteriota bacterium
CCCATACTCAGCGCCTCACTTCACAGCCCCCAGTCGCGAGGGTAGCGGAAGTCCCGGTTGACGGTGCGGTGGCCGAGCTTGGCGATGACCGGCGGCATCCGCTTGAACTGGCTCTTGCGGATGGCGCCGCGGACAAACTCGACATCCTTCTCGCTGAAGTCGCGGGCGATGATCGTCTCCGGCGCCAGCCGCTCGTCGATCAGCAGGGCGATGACGGCGTCGGCGGTGCGGTAGCCGATCCCCAGCTCGCCCTCGTCGGTCTGCCCCTCCCAGAGGTCGGCCGATGGCGGCTTTTCTATTATCCGCCGCGGCAGCTCCATATGCTCGGCCAGTTGCCGGACCTGCGTCTTGAGCAGGTCGCCGAGCGGATTGAGCGCGGAGGCGGAATCGCCGTACAGCGTAGTGTAGCCCAGCAGCAGCTCTGTGCGGTTGCTGGTGCCGACCACCAGCGCCCTCTCCTTTTGGCTGAGGTCGTAGAGGACGATCATCCGCTGCCTGGCCATGACGTTGCCGCGGCGCACCCGGTCGGCGTCCGGCTCGTAGCGGTCCAGGTAGGCGTCGACCATCGGCGTGATGTCGATCTCGCGCGTGCGGATCCCCAGCCGCTCAGCGAAAGACAGGGCGTCGTCGCGGCTGTCGGTGTTGCTGGTGCGGTAGGGGAGCAGCGCGCCCAGCACGTGCTCCTGGCCAAGGGCCTCGGCGGCCAGGGCGGCAGCCACGGCGCTGTCCAATCCGCCCGAGAGGCCGATGACGGCGTTGCTGAAGCCGGCCTTGGTAACCTCGTCGCGCAGGAAGCCGATGAGGATGCTGCGCACCCTCGCGCAGTCGATGGCCGGCGGCTTGTCGTCGAACGGGCGCGATTCGGTCATGCGGCGGTTCTACCATAGCGGCGGGCCGAACTCAACCACGGGCAAGCTTGTTTAAAGGCGCCGGCTGCGGTAGCCTTTGGCCGATAGCTTAGGGATAGCAAGCGATGGATATCATCGAGCCGCGCATTCTCAAGGGCACGCGCGACTTCCTGCCCGAAGAGATGCTGCAGCGGGAGGGGATCGTCGCGGTCATCAAGGGCGCTTTCAAGCGCTACGGCTTCCTGCCGATCGAGACGCCGGCGATGGAGTACCTCGACGTCCTGCTCGGCAAGTACGGCGAGGAGAGCGACAAGCTGATCTACCGCCTGGCCTACAAGGACGGCAGGACGCTGGGGCTGCGCTACGACCTCACGGTGCCGCTCAGCCGCCTGATCGCCACATACCGCGGCGGGATACAGATGCCGTTCAAGCGCTACCAGATCCAGCCGGTCTGGCGCGCCGACCGGCCGCAGATCCGGCAGGGGCGCTTCCGCGAGTTCTACCAGTGCGACGCCGACGTCGTCGGCAGCGATGCGATGCTGGCCGACGCCGAGATCGTAGCGCTGACCGCCGAGATCCTCAGCGCCCTCGGCTTCGAGCGCTTCCTGGTCAGGATAAACCATCGCAAGATTCTCGGCGCCGTCGCACGCCACGCCGGCCTGGGGCCGGAGAGCGAGGCGGCCGTCTGTGGCTGCATCGACAAGCTGGACAAGATCGGGCCCGACGGCGTCCGCAAGGAGATGCATGACTGTGGCTTCGGCGACGAGGCCATCACGCACATCTTCGAGGTCCTCGAGCTGGAGGGGGACGAGGAGGAGCTTCTGGGCCTGCTCTCGGGCTTGCTGGGCGACGTCGAGCCGGCGCGCGAGGGGATCGAGGAGACCAGAGAATTGCTGGGCGCGGTGCGCGAACTGGGGGTGCCGCCAGACCGCTTCCGCCTCGATCTCAACCTGGCGCGCGGGCTCGACTACTACACGGGACCGATATACGAGTCGATACTTCCCGACCATCCGCACATCGGCAGCCTCGCCGGCGGCGGCCGCTACGACGAGCTGATCGGCATGTACTGCGGCGTCGACACACCGGCCACCGGAACCACAATCGGGCTGGATCGCATCTTCGCCGCCATGGGCCAGCTAGGCATGCTGAGCGAAGCGCGCACGACCACCAAGGTCCTGGTGGTCAACTTCGGCGGCGGAGCGACGGCCCAGGCCCTGCGCACCGCGGGCCGCTTCCGCGAGGCGGGGGTGCCGACCGAGGTCTACTACGAGCCGGCGAAGCTGAAGAAGCAGTTCTCCTACGCCGACCGCAAGGGTATCCCGTTCGTGGCCGTGGTGGGCGAAGCAGAGGCCGCCTCCGGGGAGGTCGGCCTCAAGAACATGTCTACCGGCGAGCAGGAGCGCCTGCCGCTGGACGAGGCGCTCGAGCGCCTGTCCGGCGGCTAACCGCATCCCGCGCGTCGCCGTAGCTTTCGCGCTTAATCCTGAATCTCGATCGAGCCGTTGGTAGTGTTCAACGTGACGCTGTGCCGCCCGTCGCCGTAGGTGCCTTCGAGGTGAGTGTGGCGGCGGTTGTACTCGCCCTGGAAACCTGCCAACGAGTCCCGCACCCTGCCGTTGCCGACGTCGGCCTCGAGGCGGAAGCCGCTGCCTTCGCCGACGGTCAGGTCGATGCTGCCGTTGGTGGTGCTCAGCTCCACGTCGCCGCCCAGGGCTCCGGTGATGCTAACGCGGACGTTGCCGTTGGTCGTGTGGCCGCTGACAGGGCCTCCCGCGCACTCCAGGCGCAGGTTGCCGTTGGTGGTGTCGGCGTCGAGCTCACCGGCGACGGCGCCGGCGGTTATGTTGCCGTTGGTTGTGCTCAGCTCGGCGTCGCCGCCGCAGCCCTCCAGTTCGATGGTGCCGTTCGTCGTGTGGGCCGTAACGTCGCCAGACATCCCGGGGATCCCGATCGAGCCGTTGGTCGTGATGATGTTCAACGCCAGGCGGGCGGGCAACTTCACTTCCAGCGAGCCGGAGTAGCGGCGGCCGTATTCCTGGCGTGAGAGGCTTCCGCGGTCGACGGAGATCTGCAGAGTCGAGCCCGTCTGCTCGCCGACCAGCCTCACCATCTCGGCGATCTCTTCCGCCTCGGCCTCGCTCTCCGCCCTGATCCTCTCGTCGACGACGATCTCGATCCATTCGTTGCTCCAGATCTCGATATCGATCGAGCCGTTGGTGATCTCGATACCGACCTGATTGACGCCGCTCAGGTCGGCCTCGAAGCGCTCCTCGAAGCGGTAGCGCTCGTCGTCGCGCGGCTGTGCTGTCTCGCTGGCGCAGATGCCGGCGGCGCAGACTGCCAGAGTCATCAGCACGGCGATGAATGCGGTTTTGAACTTCATGTCCTTTCCTCCTTGTTGGATTCAGAGCCCCTGTGCAGAGTGAGACGCGCCGGCTTCGAAAAGGGTTGTCCGGGCATCAGTTCGAGTACTAAGGTGGATGAAGAACAGGCGCGGAAGCGAATTCCGCGCCTGTTCCGCTAGCATCGCTTTTGGATGCTGCACGATTGGCACAGCGGTCAGGTCCGGTTAATCCTCCTCGATTCGGATGGAGCCGTTGGTGGTGTCGAGGCGTATCAAATGCCGCCCGTCGCCGTACCTGCCTTCGAGGCGCGTGCGGCGGCGGTTGTATTCGCCGTCGAACTCGTCGTCCGAAAGCGAATCGCTGACGTGGCCGTTTGTAGTGTCGGCAATGATGCGGAAGCTGCAACCGGGCGTGACGATCAGCGTAACGGAGCCGTTGGTGGTGTCCAACTCCACATCGCCGTCAAGGACGTCGGTCAGGCGCAGCGTGATGTTGCCGTTGGTGCTGTCTCCCCTTACCGGGCCGGCAGCAGTCTCCAGCTCCAGGTCGCCGTTGGTGGTCTCTGCCCTCAGCTCGCCTTCGACGCCGGCGGCGTTGATGTTGCCGTTGGTCGAGACCAGCGCGGCGTCGCCGCCGCAGCCGTCCAGGCTTATGTGGCCGTTGGTGGTGTCGGCGTGGACGTCACCGTCCATCTCCGGCACGGCGATGCTGCCGTTTGTAGTGCGCAGCCTCAGCGACACGGTCCTGGGCAGCCTGACCTCGAGTTCGCAGTAGTAGTTACGGCGGCGGTGGTAGAAATCGCCGTAGTCTAGTTCGATGGCCAGTTCGGAGCCCTGGGGATTCCCGATCAGGCGAATCTCATCGGCCAGCTCCTCGGCCTCCTCCTCATCGCGGGCCTTGACCCGCTCGTGGACCTCGATCTCCACGCGGTCCCGGTCCCAGGTCTCGATGGTGATCGGGCCGTTAACGATGGTGATGCTCACCAGCTCGGCGCCGGCCAGGTCGGCCTCGAAGCTGTCCTCGAAGCGGTAGCGGTAGTCGTTGATGTCGAATCCCCAGTCGACGAAGAACGCTTCGCACCCGACCAGGGCTAAAATCGCCGCGGCACCCAGTGCGGCGAAAAGAACCGACTTTGCACGCATGGTCACTCCTCCATTTCCCTATCCATGTTCTGCTCTTCCCTTTGCATAGACGCTGGGGAGCGCGAAAAGGTTTGGCGCGCCCCGTGCCCCCGGGCGCTGACCGCCCCATGCCTATTTATACGTCCGCGGGATCTCGTGGTTCAATCCGTCCCGGCGCCCGCTGCGTGCGGCCGTCAGAAGTTGCCGCGCCCCTGGTCCCTGAAGCTGCCCTCGTAGACCGCCTCGCCCTCGCAGCGCTGGAAGATGAACTGGCAAATCCGCGTCCTGGGTACGATGCGCAGCGGGTTGGGGCTGAAGTTGGACATTTCGAGCAGCTGGTGGTTGCTGATGCCGGGCTGCATGAAGCTGGCCGAGACGTGCACCAGGAGGCCGACGCGCGCGAAGCGGCTGCGCCCCTCGAGCCAGCCGCAGATGTCGGGCGGCAGCGTGATCTGCTCCAGCGTGATCCCCAACACCGTCTCTCCGGGCATGAGGATGATGCCCTCGGGCATGCGCACCCAGTCGGTCAGCTTGCTGTAGTCGACGTCGTCTGTGACGTCGACGATCCGCCGGGTCGGCTGGTAGACCCGGAATTCGTCGCCCAGGTGCAGGTCGACGCTGCCGGGGCCGAGCTGGTCGCTCTGGAAGGGCTCGACGACTATGCGGCCGGCCTCCATCTCCCTGGCGATCTCGTCTCGAGTAAGTATGCTCATCGGTGGAACCCTCCGACGCGGCTCCAGCGGGGAGCTGGGTGCCGGTTCAGGTCTTGTAATATTGTGCGATGGCCTCGACCACCGCCTCCTGCTGCGCCTCGGTCAGCTCGGGGAAGATCGGCAGCGAGATCACCTCGGCGGCGGCCTTCTCGGCCTGCGGGCATAGTCCTTCTTTGTAGCCGAGGTCCCGGAAGCAGGGCTGCATGTAAAGGGCCAGCGGGTAGTAGACGGCGTGGCCGATGCCCGCAGAGCGCAGGTGGGCGGCGAGGCCGTCGCGGTCGGGCACCCGCAGCGTGTACTGGTGAAAGGTGTGGCGGTGGCGCCCGTTGGCGCTCTCGATGTTGTGCGGAGTGCGCACCGGCTCCGGGGCCAGGCCGCGCTCGGCCAGCAGGCGGTCGTAGCGCTCGGCGTTGGCGCGGCGCCCGTCGCTCCAGCCGTCCACGTAAGAGAGCTTAACCGTCAGGACCGCCGCCTGCAGCGCGTCGAGGCGGCTGTTGATCCCGATCTCGTTGTGAACGTACTTCTCTCCCTCTCCGTGGCGGCGGAGGGTGCGCAGCCTCTGAGCCAGCCGCTCGTCGGAGGTGGTCATGAGGCCGCCGTCGCCGTAGGCACCCAGGTTCTTGGAGGGGAAGAACGAGAAGCAGCCGACGTCGCCGATGCTGCCGGCCGGGGCGCCGTCGTAGCGGGCGCCGATCGCCTGGGCAGCATCCTCGACTACCGCGAGGCCCCGCTCGCGGGCGGTGGCCATGATCCTGCCCATCTCCGCCATCTGACCGTAGAGGTGGACCGGCAGGATCGCCTTTGTGTGAGGTGTGATGGCGGCCTCGGCGGCGTCGGGGTCGATGTTGAAGGTGGCCGGGTCGATGTCCGCGAAGACCGGCCTCGCGCCCAGGCGGGTGACGGAGCTGGCGCTGGAGTAGAAGCTGAAGGGGGTCGTGATCACCTCGTCGCCCGGCCCCACACCGAGCGCCAGGAGCGCCAGCAGCAGGGCGTCGGAGCCGGAAGCGCAGCCTACCGCGTGCTGGACACCGCAGTACTCAGCCACCTTCTTCTCGAAGCTCTCGACCGTCTCTCCCAGAATGAACTGCTGGCTGCTCAGCAGCCGGTCGATGGCCTGCCGTATCTCGCTCTCGATCGACCGGAATTGGAGTGTCAGATCCAGAAGCGGTACTCGCATTTCGGCCTCTCCCATCGCCCCCGAGGGGCCGTAGGGAGCGAGGGGCGGAAACCTTACCATACGGCGGGGGTCGCCGCAACAGGCCGGCGGCACGGGCCGCGGTTGACACTCCACCGGCCCCATGCTAAGAATAGCGCGCCCCGCCGCACGCCCGGGGTATTGTGTTGTGGTGGGTTCGGCGAGCGCTGTGAGTGGGCCCCCGAAAACCCGGCCACACGGCGAGGGATTCACAGATGGTCGTAACCGTCGACCTTTCCGTAGTCTATATTCTCATCTGCTTCCTGCTCATCTTCTGGGTCGCTTCGCGAACACTTTTCCGGCCTCTGGATCGCATACTGGCGCAGCGGCGGGAGGAGATCGCATCGGCTCGCGAGCTGGACGAGAGCAACCGAGCCGAAGCCGAGAAAATCCTGGCCGATTACGACGGCAAGATAGCGAAAGCGCGCAGCGCGGGCTTTTCGGTGCGCCAGGGGCTGAGGGAGAGCGCCGCGCAGGCGGAGCGTGGGCTGATCGAGAAGGCCCGCCGGGAGGCGGCGGGGAAGCTGGAATCGGCGCAGGCCAGGCTGGAGCGCGAGCTTGAGGAGAGCAAGCGCAGTCTGGCCGACGAAAGCGAGGAGATGGCTGAGGGAGTGGCCGCGGCGGTGCTCGGAGGGCGGCGGTGAGCAGGGGCGCGGCTTGGCTGGGCTTAATCGCCCTCGTGCTGGCGGCCGCTCCGCTGGCGGCCTTGGAGGAGGAGTCGCGGCTGGACGCCGGCTACTGGTGGGACCAGTTCATCAAGTTCTTCAACGTCGCCCTGGTGATCGGCGCGCTCTACTTCCTGCTGCGTAAGCCGGTCCGCAACTTCTTCGCCGAGCGCGCCCGGCAGATCGACGAGAGCCTCGAGGCAGCCAAGGCGACGCGCGCGGAAGCCGAGCGCTGCCTGGCAGAGGTGAAGGAGAAGGTTGCCGGCCTGCGGCGGGAGGTTGAGGAGATCCAGCGCAGGGCCGAGGAGGAAGGCGAGGCGGAGAAGGTGCGGATCGTGGCCGCCGCCGAGCGTGAGGCCGAGCGGATCGTGGCCGGCGCCGGCCGCGAGGTCGAGAACCGCTTCCGCGCCGCGCGCCAGGAGCTGAAAGCCTACGCCGCGGAGCTGGCTGTCGAGCGAGCGCGCGAGCTGCTTGGCGAGCGGTTGGGAGACGAGGTAGACCGCCGCCTCGTCGACCGCTACCTCGACGAGATGGGGGAGGTGCAGTGATCAGCCACCAGGTCGCCCGCCGCTACGCGCGCGCTATCTTCGAGCTGGCCGACGAGGCCGGGGCAATCGAGGAGACGGGGGCGCGGCTGCGCGCAGTGCTCGAGCTGATCGGCGCCCACGAGGAGCTGGAGTCGATCTTCAACAACCCAGCCGTCAGCCCGCTGAAGAAGAAGGCGATATTCGACGAGCTGGAGCCGCGCCTGGAGCTGGGGCGCCTCGCCGCCAACGCGATCAGGCTACTGATCCGCAAGGGGCGCATACACTACCTCGAGGCGATTGCAAGCCAGTACGAGGCCGCTGAGCGGGAGCGCCGCGGCGTAGTGGTGGCCCGGGTGGAATCGGCTCGGCCGCTGGACGCGAGCCGTCGCGAGGGGCTGAGAAGGCGGCTGGCGGAAGCCTCCGGCAAAGAGGTGGAGCTCAGCGCCCGCGAGGACCCGGAGCTGATCGGCGGGCTGGTGGTCAGCCTCGGCGGCACGGTGCACGACGGCAGCGTCAAGCGCCAGCTGGAGTTGATCGAGCGGCGACTGAGGGAGGAGTAAGGGATGCAGATCAAGGCCGAGGAGATCAGCCGCATCATCAAGCAGCAGATAGCCGACTTCGAGGCCACCGTCGACGTCAGCGAGGTCGGCACGGTAATCGCGGTCGGCGACGGCATCGCCAGGGTTCACGGCCTCGAGCGCTGCATGGCCGGCGAGCTGCTGGCCTTCCCCAGCGAGATCATGGGCCTGGCGCTGAACCTCGACGAGGACAGCGTCGGCGCCGTCATCATGGGCGACACCGACCTGGTCAAAGAGGGGGACACCGTCAAGCGCACGAGCCGCATCATGGAGGTGCCGGTGGGCGAGGCGCTGGTGGGGCGCGTGGTCAACCCGCTCGGGATACCGCTGGACGGTAAGGGGCCGGTCGAGACCGAGACCTTCAACCCTCTGGAGCGGCTGGCGCCCGGCGTGGTCGACCGCCTGCCGGTGAACCGCCCGCTGCAGACCGGCATCAAGGCGATCGACGCCATGATCCCGATCGGCCGCGGCCAGCGTGAGCTGATCATCGGCGACCGCCAGACCGGCAAGACGGCCATCGCCATCGACACGATCATCAACCAGAAGGGTCAGGACGTCGTGTGCGTCTACGTCGCTATCGGGCAGAAGCAGAGCACGGTGGCGCGGGTAGTTAAAACGCTGATCGAGACCGGCGCCATGGAGTACACGATAGTCGTCAGCGCCACGGCCAGCGAGCCTGTGCCGCTGCAGTACATCGCCCCCTACGCCGGCTGCGCCATGGGCGAGTACTTCCGCGACAGCGGCCGCGACGCGCTGCTGATCTACGACGACCTCAGCAAGCAGGCCGCCTCCTACCGCGAGATCTCGCTGCTGCTGCGCCGCCCGCCGGGCCGCGAGGCCTACCCGGGCGACATTTTTTACAACCACAGCCGCCTGCTGGAGCGCGCCGCGCGCCTCAACGACGAGAACGGTGGCGGCTCGCTGACGGCGCTGCCGATCATCGAGACCCAGGCCGGCGACGTCAGCGCCTACATCCCGACCAACGTCATCTCGATCACCGACGGCCAGATCTACCTCGAGGCCGACCTCTTCTACAGCGGCATCCGCCCGGCCATCAACGCCGGCCTCAGTGTCAGCCGCGTGGGCGGCAACGCCCAGATAAAGGCGATGAAGCAGATCGCCGGCCTCCTGCGCCTCGAGCTGGCCCAGTACCGCGAGCTGGCCGCCTTCGCCCAGTTCGGCTCCGACCTCGACAAGACCTCCCAGCGCCAGCTCGAGCGCGGCAAGCGCCTGACCGAGATCCTCAAGCAGGGGCAGTACGAGCCGCTGCCGGTCGAGAAGCAGATCATCATCATCTACGCCGCCACCAACAAATACCTCGACGACCTGCCGGTCGAGGCGGCGGTGCCGTTCGAGACCGGGCTCTACGAGTTCCTCGACACGAACAGCCCCGAGCTCGGGCGCCTGATCGTTGAGAAGGGCGAGCTGGACGACGACCTCAAGGCAAAGATCGACGCACTGCTCGTCGAGTTCAAGATCCGCTTCGTTCAGGAGCACGGCTACGACAAGGCGGCCGGAGCGGAAGAGGGGGAGGAAGAAGAAGGCAGAGATATGAAAGGTAGAGAAGAGTCGGGTAAGGAAGAGAAGGCTATAGAAGAGAAGGTGGGGGAGGAGAACAAGGGAGAGCGGGAGGAAGAAGAGGACGGGAAGGCGAAGGCGGGGGAGGACAAGGACAAGGGCGAGGAAGAGGCGAGCGGCGAGTCCGCCGCGGCCGCGACCGGGGAGCGGAAATAGGCGATGCCGAACCTGATCGACCTGCGGCGCCGGATCAAGAGCGTCAGGAACACGCAGCAGATCACGCGCGCCATGAAGATGGTCGCCGCGGCCCGCATGCGACGCACGCAGGAGGCGATCCTCTCGGCGCGGCCCTACGCGAACAAGATGCTCGAGGTGCTCAACTCCCTGGCCACCCGCGTCGAGCGCGACAGCCACCCGCTGCTCGCCGTCCGGGGCGACCGGCATGTCGAGGTCCTTGTGATCTCGGCCGACCGCGGGCTCTGCGGCTCCTTCAACGCCAACGTGATCCGCGACGCGCTCGATTTCCTCGCCGAGCGGGAGCAGCTCGACCTCGGGCTGCACCTGGTCGGCCGCAAGGGGCGCGACTTCTTCCGCCGCCGCAACTTCACCATCATGTCGGACTACACCCAGCTTTTTCCCAACGTCGCCTACGAGCACGCCATGCAGATCGGCCGCGAGATCATCGCGGGCTACCGCTCCGCCGAGCTGGATGCGGTACACATCATCTACAACCGCTTCATCTCCACGCTCACCCAGGAGGTGGTGCGCGAGCAGCTGCTGCCGATCCGCGAGCTCGAGTTTGCAGAAGAGCGGCTTTCTGGGATGGAGTACATCTTCGAGCCGGGCTCGCGGGCGATCCTCGATCAGCTGCTGCCGCGGCACGTCAACACGCAGATCTACCGTGCCCTGCTGGAGAGCGCGGCCGCCGAGAACGCGGCGCGGATGACCGCCATGGACAACGCCACCAGCAACGCCGAGGAGATGATCGACAACCTGACGCTGGTGATGAACCGCATCCGCCAGGACGCGATAACGCGCGAGATAATCGAGGTCGTCTCCGGCGGCGAGGGGCAGGCTTAACAGGAGCCGCTTATGCCGAAGAAGAAAGCGCCGAAGAAGAAATTGCAGAAGAGGACATCTGAGAAGAAGACCGACAACATCGGGCGGGTCGTCAGCGTGGTCGGCCCCGTGGTCGACGTCGAGTTCGCCGGGGAGCTGCCCCCGATCTACAGCGCGGTGCGGATCGAGGACGACGGAACGCTGTCGAACAAGCCGTTGTTCGCCGTGGGCGAGGTGGCCCAGCACCTGGGCGAGAACATGGTGCGCTGCATATCGATGCACCCCACCGACGGCATCGTGCGCGGCATGGAGGTCGTCGACAGCGGCGGCCCGATCACCGTGCCGGTCGGCGAGGGGACGCTGGGGCGGATCATGAACGTCATCGGCGAGCCGGCCGACGTCGACGAGCCGATCCCCTGCAAGGAGCGCTGGCCGATCCACCGCCACGCCCCCGACTTCGAGCACCAGAGCACCGAGATGGAGATGCTGGAGACCGGCATCAAGGTGATCGACCTGCTGCAGCCGTTCCTCAAGGGCGGCAAGATCGGGCTCTTCGGCGGCGCCGGCGTCGGCAAGACGGTGCTCATCATGGAGCTCATCCACAACATCGCCACCGAGCACGGCGGCTTCTCCGTCTTCGCCGGCGTCGGAGAGCGGACGCGCGAGGGCAACGACCTCTGGCTGGAGATGAAGGCGAGCGGCGTCATCGCCAAGACCGCGCTCATCTACGGCCAGATGACGGAGCCGCCCGGCGCGCGGCTGCGCGTCGGGCTCACCGGGCTGACGGTGGCCGAGTACTTCCGCGATGCGATGGGCCAGGACGTGCTGCTGTTCATCGACAACATATTCCGCTTCACCCAGGCCGGCAGCGAGGTGAGCGCGCTGCTGGGCCGCATGCCTAGCGCGGTCGGCTACCAGCCGACGCTGGCCAGCGAGATGGGCGAGCTGCAGGAGCGGATCACCTCCACCACCTCCGGCTCGATCACCAGCGTGCAGGCGATCTACGTTCCGGCCGACGACTACACCGATCCGGCGCCGGCCACCACCTTCGCCCACCTCGACGCCAACACCAACCTCAGCCGCGCCCTGGTCGAGATCGGCATCTACCCCGCCGTCGACCCGCTCGAGTCGACCAGCAGCATCCTCGACCCGCGCGTCATCGGCGACGAGCACTACTCCATCGCCCGGCGGGTGCAGCTGGTGCTGCAGCGCTACAAGGACCTGCAGGACATCATCGCCATCCTCGGCATCGACGAGCTGAGCGAGGACGACAAGCTGACCGTGACGCGCGCCCGCAAGCTGCAGCGCTTCCTCTCGCAGCCGTTCTTCGTCGCCGAGCAGTTCACCGGCCTCGAGGGCGCCTACGTGCCGGTCGGCGACACCATCGAGGGCTTCCGCCAGATCCTCGAGGGCGAGCACGACGGCAAGCCGGAGGCCGCCTTCCTGCTCTGTGGCGGCATCGACGACGCGGTCAAGAAGGCCGAGAAGATGACGAAGGAGGCGTGACGAACGCGATGGCCGGGCAGATCGAGCTGACTGTCGTGACACCGGAGCGGGAGGTTGTCTGCGCCTCCGTCGACGAGATCACCGCACCCGGCTGGGAGGGGGAGTTCGGCGTCCTGCCCAGCCACGCACCCTTCCTGGCGCTGATCCGCACCGGCGAGCTGATGTACCGCCGGCGCTCCGAGCGCAGCTTCATGACCGTCGGCTTCGGCTTCGTCGAGGTCCTGCCGGAGAGGGTGACGGTGATGATCGAGACCGCCGAGAAGGAAGAGGAGATCGACCTCGCGCGCGCCATCGCCGCCCGCGACAGCGCCATGAAGTCGCTCTCCGGCCAGGTGGTCGACGCCGACGTCGAGCGTGCCCGCGCCGCCCTCATGCGCGCCCTGACCCGCATCCGCGTCGCCCAGCGCCGCAGCCCGGCCGAGCGCCGCCTCGGCCGCCCCGGCGGCTGACCGTCATTCCTGAAATCGATATCTCTAAGTAATTGTAGGGGCCGGCTGAACTTGTCCGCCTGCGGCGGATGCCGCCCGCGATATATACCGACAACAGTAGGGGCGGCCTTTATGCCGCCCGCGATATATCCCGACAACAGTAGGGGTGGCCTTTATGCCGCCCGCGATGTTTCCCAACTTCCGTAGGGGCCGTCTACGCCCAGGCGTACGGCGGACTATCCGGCCCACCTGATGGGCGCGATTTGCCGGAGGAGGACAAGTTCAGCGCGCCCTTGCTATAGAGAGTTTTGTAAAACTCCTGTTCTAATGTTGTATCCGACAATTTTACTAACAACCGATAGAGTGATGTGTATCAGTGCTGGTAATCACGATAGTAGTTTCCTGCTCGCAACGTTTTGTTGCGTCGGATTTTAATCCGAATATCCCCGTATAAGACAGGGACCCTCAACGCACTAATGCGCGGTCAGTCGTGCTTAGGCTCGACGCTATCTCAAGTTTTTCAACATTCTTATATTCAGATAGGATAGAACTTACTAGGAATCTTTAGCAAGCTTCTGAAGATTGTCATTCTTTTTCTTGTTAGGATTAGATCTCAGCCACTTCTTTCCATTTTTTCCAGTTAAAACATGGATGTCCTCAATTTCGTTTCTTTCAGCCATTCGAATTGCGGTTTTTAAAGATGTAAATCTTTGATTTTCCTCAAATCTAACAGATGATATCCTACCCTTTTTGTCCTTTTTCGCATCAACAACTTTTTTCTGATTAGCCATAGTTATTTCACCTCCTTCATGCCTAGACTTTCCAAGCAAGAAAGTAAATCCTCGAATTATAGATGATGAAATTGTAGCATCATTACGACTTTCAGTCAATATCATAATGCAGTTGCCCTTGATGTGATATTGCTCATTATTGGATTTCTTACTTGCCGTTTTCCAGCAGGCCGACGTTCCGCTCGAGGATTTCGCTGGCTTGGGGGAAGAGGATCTCGAAGGCGGGCGAGAGGGTCGCGGCCGAGGGCTGCTGGATGAGGAGCCTGAGGAGGCGCAGGCTGTAGAGCAGGTAGATGTTGCCCGGGTTGCCGGCGTAGACCTGGTCGAAGAATATTTCGTCGTCCGCGGTCAGCTGCAGCCGTAGTGGGAACTGGCGGGCCTGCGGCGTCACCAAAACCTTTACGTAGTCCTGCAGCGACATCACCGTGCGGGTGCTGGTCTCGGGCGGCAGCGTCATACGCACGAAGATGTAGTGGGACCCGTCGCCGGCCCGCTGGGTGTCGACCCCGAGTTCGGAGTGGGGTGTGCGGCACGAAGCCAGGGCCTGGCGCACGCGCTCGAGCAGCGCCGGGCCCGGAACGCCCAGGTCGCTGACGAGCGACGGCAGCGAGGCACTATGCAGGTATCCGAGGTCGGCCAGCATCTCGCGGCTCTCGGCGTCGGCCTCCGCCTCGGTGCCCTCTGCCTGCATCGCTTCCCAGAATCCCCTCGCCTCGCGGGCCAGCTGGTTGAGCCCGCCCGCCGTCGATGACAGGGCTGTGTTGCGCCACTGTATCTCGTCGTCGCGGAAGTTGTAGAGCTCGAGCTGCCGCACCGTCTCGGCGCCGGGGGTGTATATGAGCAGCGAATCGCCCCTGAGCAGGGCGACCTTGTTCTCGTCCGCCTCCGGCTCGAAGGTCTCGGCCAGCAGCGAGCGCTCATCGGAGCGGTTGCGCAGGATGTACTCCAGCAGCGTCCTCCCCTCCATGTAAGTCGGCTTGTGGAGGCCGGCCATGTCGAGCACCGTCGGCGCTACGTCGATTATCCTGGCTGTGCGCCGGACGCGCACGCCTCGGCGGTCGCTGTCAGGGTCGCGGATGATGAGCGGCACTTGCAGGCTCTGGCGGTATAGGTAGTGGATGTGGCCTACGTGGCCGTGCTCGTTGAGCTCCTCGCCGTGGTCGGCCAGCAGCACGATGATCGTGTTGTCGGTCAGGCCGCGGCGGTCGAGGTAGGAGAGGAAGCGCCCGATCTCCCGGTCGGCGTACTCGACTTCGCGGGCGTAGTCCTCCCAGACGATGCCGATCCGTTTGTTGACGCCGCCCTTGAGGTGCAGCGTCACCTCACGCGCCTCGTCCCCCTCGTTGGTGATGGTCATCGTGCAGCCGCCCTCGATCTGGCGGCGCGGCCGTTCCAATCCCGGGTCCGGCGGTTGCCAGCCGTTGCCCTCGTGGAAAGTCAACCCGGCGAATGACAGGCCGTCGAAGTTGCGCATGAATTGGTTCCGCTGCAGCTGCCTGAGGTCGCGGGCGCGGTAGCTGCCGCTCCTGCGGGAACGCCTCAACTCCCTCTCCCACTCCTCCGGGAACGGGCCATCCTCGACGCCGCTGAAATGCAGGTAGGTGAGGTAGAGGCGGATGCTGGAGTCGGCGAGCCGCCGGATTGTGACGACGTTCTCGCCCGGATTGAGCCGCAGGGGGATGTTGATGTAGGCGGCGCTGTCGAGGCGGCCGCTATCGACCTCCTCGCCGTTGAGCTCGACTACAGTGTCGGGAGGGTAATCGGGCGGGCTGTACGGCTCGTGCGGATCGGAGTAGTGAAGCCAAAGGAAGAAGCGGTCGCCGTCGCCGACGTTCTCGCGCAGCCAGTCGATCCCGCGGTCGGTAACCACCTCCGCGCAGTTGAACCACTGGCCGTTGCCGGGCAGGCGGTCGTCGTACTGCTCGAAGCCGCGGTCGAGGCCGAAGCGCGAGCGCAGGATGCCGAGGCTGATCACGGCGCCGGTCCTGTACCCCTGCTCCCGGAATATCTCGGCCAGCGTCGGCTCAGCGTAGCGGAAGGTGTCGCCGTTCTTGTATACGCCGACATCATGCGGCAGCCGGCCGCTGAAGAGCGCGGAGTGGCTCGGCATGGTGATCGGGATGTGGGTGTAGGCCTCCTCGAAGAGCCAGCCCTCGCGCGCCAGCCGGTCGATGTTGGCAGTCTGGGCGTAGTTGGCACCGTATTCGCCGACGTGGTCGGCGCGCAGCGTGTCGACGACGATGATCACCACGTTCGGCCGCTTCCAGGGCGGGCGGTTGTGGCGCTTGTAGCTGAGGAAGAAGAGGACGGCGACGAGGATCGCCAGCGCCAGGGCCAGCGTCCCGACCAGGCGCAGCTTGCGGCGCACGCGGAAGATCGAGCGGAAGTTGATGGCCACCAGTAGCACTACAAGAACGGCGATGACGATCGCCGGGTTGCGCGGCGAGTGGACGTCGTAGGTGAACCACAGCATCCTGCCGGTGTAGCCCTCGGGCGTCAGCGAGAGGTAGAGGAAGTAGGTGCTGAGCAGGATGCCGAGGTAGATGAGGGCGTTGATGATTATCTTCGTCGTCTTCATGGTCGCGGTTAGTCTCTCCTGGAGCGGCTATCTTCAGAGAAGCCGCCGCCGGTTGTCAACCGGGCAGCCAGCTCTTCCACCAGCGAATACGGCTCCGACTCCCTGCGGGCCATCCGCTCGGCGGCCTCGAGCAGCTTGTCCTCGGGCATCAGGCTCGGCAGCAGCCTCTCCATCGCCATGTCGCGCCAGAGCCCCCTGATCCTGTGGCGGCAGCGCCGGATCTCCTTCCGCATACCCATATCTCCAGAGGCGAGGAAGCGGCGGTGACCCTCTATCGCCTCCAGCACCGCGGCGACGCCGCGCCCCTCTCTGGCCTCCGTCTTCAGAACCGGGGGCCGCCAGCCGTCCCCCGGCGGGGCCAGGTCGAGCATCATTTTCAGCTCCGTCTCCAGGCGCTCGGTTCCGGGCCGGTCGGCCTTGTTGATCACGAACAGGTCGCCGATCTCGAGGATGCCGGCCTTTATTGCCTGCACCTCGTCGCCCATGCCCGGCACCAGCACCACGGCGCTTGTGTGTGCAGTGTTGACGATGTCGATCTCGTCCTGGCCGACGCCGACGGTCTCGATGATGACGACGTCCGTGCCGGAGGCCTCCAGCACGGTGACGGCGGCGTAGGTCGCACGGCTGACGCCGCCCAGCGCCCCGCGCGTGGCCATCGAGCGGATGAAGACTCCGCTGTCTGTGTAGTGGCTGCGCATGCGTACGCGGTCGCCCAGGATGGCGCCGCCGGAGAATGAGCTTGTGGGATCGACGGCGATTACGCCGATCCTCGAGCCGGCCTCGCGCATCAGCGCGATCAGCCGGTCCGTCAGTGTGCTCTTGCCCGCGCCGGGCGGGCCGGTGATGCCGACTACGCGCGCCCGGCCGGTGTGCGGGAACAGGCGCCTGAGCAGCTCGAAGGAGTGGTCGGCGCCGTCCTCGACCGCGCTGATGGCGCTGCTGATCGCCCTCGTTTTGCCCGCCAGCACGCCTTCTACAAGCGCTTCCAGATCCACCTGGTTTCCTCCCACGGGGAGCCGCTATCTTACCATCGCCCTGGAAACGGCCACAAGCCGCCACCAAAGACCTGGTGAGCGACTTTTTCGGTGATGCTTATGCCGCCCCCCCCCCTGTCGTCGGGGCGTGAGTGTTCGTGCCCGCAATCCTTATACCAACACCGGGAGCGTGGACATTCCTGTCCACGATTGGCCGACAAGAATGTCGGCCCTCCTGTAATGGGTCAATTCTCAAGGCAGGAGGCCGGTCCGCCGCGGCGGACTGCCCGGCAGATGTTCTTCTGTCTAATCGGGACAACTCAAGAGTGAGAAAGGATACCTTTCCGGCTTCAGCTTTCGACCATCTCGGTCCGCAGTATCTCAAGGAATTTCTCGGGCTGCTCGAGGAAGGGGAAGTGGCCGGAGGCGTCCAAAACGGCGAGGCGGGCATCGTAGAGAGCCGCAGCGTTTTCCTCTACGTAGTGTAGTGGTATGCGGCGGTCGTGCCGGCCGGCGATGATGGTGGCCGGCAGCCGCAGCCGCGCCAACTCGGCCCGCAGGTCGCGGCGGGCGATGTCGGCGGCCAGCATTTCGCTCACCTTGCCTGCGACCCGGAAGCCCCGGCGGTGGAACTCCTCCATCGCCACCAGGTTGTGGAAGTAGAGCGGCAGCATTGCCTCCATGCGGCGCGTGGCTTTCTCGTCGGGCGGCAGGCCGGACATCGTGATCCGCTGGATCTCGCTGCGCATCGCCGGCGCTAGCTGCTCCCACCAGCCGTGGATCTGCGCCTCGGGCTCGGGGTGGGGGAACAGGGGGCAGACCAGGATCAGCTTGTCCAGCCGCTGCTCGTGCGCGACGGCGTAACACAGCGCCAGGTAGGCCCCCCAGCTGTGGCCCAGCAGCGCCATCCGCTCGAGGCCGAGGGCGGCCCGCAGCCCCTCGAGGTCGGCGACCATGTTTTCGACGGTGCAGCTAGTCCCGGCGGCCAGTGGCGCGCTCCTGCCGCATCCGCGCTGGTCGTAGAAGATCACCGACGCGAACTCGCCGGCCCGCTCGAGCGTCGGCTTGAACGTCTCGAGGCTCAGTCCCGGTCCGCCGTGCAGCAACACCAGCGGCGGACCGTCGCCAACGAGTTCCGAGTACAACTCGACTTCGCCGATTCGCATGGCGCCTATTTTACCATGTTTGAGGGATTGCAGCGTGGGCGAAACTGTGCGATTTGCAGGCAGTTGTCAGACGGCCGCTGGCGGGATCTGGGTCTTGTCGGCGCTCAGGCTTCCAACTCCTTCTCGCGCCGGCTGTGCGACTTCGCGGCGCGCCGGATCGTGTCGCGCAGCTTCAGCAGGAGAGGGGTGACGTTATCCACCGTATCGGTGGTCAGGATGCTGGAGGGCCTCTTGTGGGTCAACGGCATGGCTGGCTCCTTTGCGTCTTGCCTGTCGCAATCACAGCGCTCATCGCTCTTGGTGACTGCGACGATCGCTGAACACTTTCGTCAGCTCGCTTCGAATTCTATTTGCTTAGACGAAAAAATCAGGGCGAAGGTTTGCTCCTGGAGGAAATTTGTCGGTACCCGCAGTCCATGTCGTGCCTCCGGCTTGTGTTGACCGCTCCCGATAGAGCGGTTAACATTCCCGCAAGTGTTACCACGCAAATCAGTATCTTTGGAAAAGGAGGAGCTATGTCTATCGCAAAGGTAATCGAAGTTCTGGCCGAGGGGAGCTCCATCGAGGGGGCTGTGGAGTCGGGGCTGGCCGAAGCCGGTAAAACCGTAAATAACATCAAACACATCTACTTCAGGGATTTCCAGGCTATTGTGGAGAACAACAAGGTGGTCAAGTACCGGATCAACGCGAAAATCACATTCGTAGTCAGAGCCTAGAATAAAAAGTAAGCCCAGCCCGCATATTGCACAAGGTTTGGCCGGCTCTGGTGTTAAGTAATAAGTATGTTGATCTTTCCAGCGCTCTTTCCACAGGACTAAGAGGTAACATATTGTCACTGGCGAGCCGATTTTCTCGAAGGTCGCGGCGGGGGCGGTTTTGGACCCGCAGGCGTGGTTAGCGCCACGTCAAGGGTCCAAAATCGGCCGCAACAAAGAGATTCGGGAAAAGGGGCCGCCGGACGGCTGAATCTTGTGCAATATGCGGGCTAGAGTCCCGACATTAATACGTGAGATCAGCCTATTTTCTATCCCTTTAGTCCCGGAAAGCGGGCCGGTTTGCCGCACCCCTTGCCGGTGAGCCGGGATTGGGATTAATCCTACCTCGGATCGTAGCGCAGCAGCGCTACCAGCGCGATCATGCCCGCTATCAGGTTGAAGCCGAGAAGGATCAGCAGGTGCAGCAGCGGCTGCTCACCCTCTATCGGCAGCCCCGATTCGTTCCAGAGGCTGGAGGCGCGGGGCACGGCGGAATAGGGCACCGGCCTTTGCGAGAAGGTGCCAGTGTCGATGTGGCCGCGGCCGCCGTATACCAGGTGCGGCGTGGAGCTGTCTACCGCGTCGCGGTTGACGACGAACTGGTAGAGGTCGCTGCGGTACTGCCTGGCGTTGAGGTGGAGCTGTCGGAAGCCGTGGATGCCGGTGCCGCCGAGCCTCTGCAGGGCGTCGGTGAGGATCGCCTGCGGCGAGGCGAAGGCGAATACCTTTGCCATGGAAGCCTGCCTGATCTGGGCCTCGAGATAGTCATCCCGGATCCTCATGGACGCGTTGTTCCAATCGGTCCATAGTTTGGCGCGATCGGGCATGTTGTCGGCGAACGGATCCGCATTCCAGTAGTGTGCCCCTCTCGGCGCGGCTTCGTCGATGGCATTTAAAGTGCTGCTAATCTCGTCGCGAACAGATTCCTGGGTGGGAACGCCCACCACCTGCTCGGCGACCAGCCTGCCGATTCCCGGGATCGCGAAGACGCATAGAACCCAGAAAACAAGCAGAACCACCAGCGCGACCGCCGGGTAGCGCGTCATTGAGCTGGCTGCCAGCCCAGCGAGCAGGAATGCTGAGACGCAGAGAACGGAAGCGGCCAGCGACCAGCCTATCGGCCAGAGAGACGCGGCGGAGAGCGGCGGGCCGTTCATCAAGACGATGGCGGCGAGATTCAACAAGATTCCGACAAAGAAGCAAACCAGGAGCGCCATCAGCAGCCCGAGGTACTTACCGGCGAACAGTTTCAGCCTCGACAGGGGGTTGGAGAGGACTAGCCGGAGTGTGCCGTCCCTCTTCTCGCCAGCGACGGCGCTGTAGCTGACCAGGATCGCGAGCAGGCTCATAAGAGAGCCGACGATAAAGTTCCAGTCTAGGTATGGGAGCACCGGAATCCTCTCGTCGGTCCGGTGCTGCAATTCCGTCTCAAAACGGTTGAAGGTGTTGAGCCGAACCACGTTGGGCAGCAGGTCGCTGCCGCCCTGTGCGATGAAGGCGAGGGCCGAAGGCGGTTGCATCAGGCGCTGCTCGAGGATCGCCAGGGTCTGAAGGTTGTCGCATACCTCCTGAATCAGGCGCCCGTTCTCAACCTCGCTGACCCGGTAATCCTCCATCTGCCGCCGGTAGCTTTCGGAGAAGATCAATCCGTTCGAGAGAAAGGCGAGCAGAATTAGGAGCGAAAGGAAGATGAATTTTGCGTCCAGGAGGCCGGCCAGCAGTTGCTGTTTTGCGATATTCAGCATGGACTTCTCCTCAGCGGACGTCGTAACGGATGAAGGCGACGAAGCCGATGGCGAATATTATTGCGGCGATGGTCGTCAGCATTCCTATCGGCTGCAGCGAGCCGGCGAAATCCGATTCCGCTGTGTACTGTTCAAATTGTGGTATCTCTTCGGCCGGCAGCGGCCCCCACAGTTCAGGACCCATAAATTCGCTGTCCTCTCTTCCGAGCGCTTCTTGCTGACGGTAATACATTCTACGGGCTGCGTACTTCCCGTCGTCAATATCGGAGGCGGGCCGCCGTGAGAAGAACTGCGACGCGTTATCGGAAAAAAAACCGCGGCTCTTCAGGTTGGCTATCAGCTGCCGCCGGTAACGCCGCGCGCCCTCCAGAAAGTTGCCGTAAGCCCGGTGGTCGGTAGCGGCCAGCGCCGTGAAAGCCATATGTAGGTGGTGTGCCGGTGAAGGCAAAGAAAGGGTCTCGAAGACCTCAGCGTGGCGCCGCCTCTGCCTCTCCCCGCGATAGTAGGCGTCCCAGATCCTCTGGGCCCTTCCCTGCATCATCGGCTCGAATGTGCGGACCCAGGCCTCCCCGTGGCGATAGTCCATCTCCCCGCCGTCGAATTTGAAACAGCCGCCTCTACCGGGTATCGACCAACCGCTCGTGTAGAGCCCCAGCCAGTATCTCGGATACCTCTCGCGAAACTCTCGCAGACTCGCTGCGGCTTCCTGCAGCGTTGCCTTCTCGATGTTGGCGAGCTCGGCGGGGGAAGGCATCGGCGCGAAGACATCCGCCGCGCTGTTCGCCGCGCTCGGTATCAGCAACACGAACAGCGCCCAGACGAGCAGTGAGAGAACCAAGGCAACCGACGACCTGCGGACGATGGCCGAGCAGGCGAGGCCGGTGGCGACGAACACCGCGCCGTAGAGCATGCCGGCAATGACCATCAAGCCGATGACAGACCACTGCTCCGGCGTAAATTGCAGGCCGGAAAAAAATGAGAGCAGGATAAGTCCGCCGGTGAAGCTGAGCAGGAAGGGAATGGCAAGGCAGATTATCCCTCCCGTGAATTTGGCCGCGAATAACGTGCCGCGGCTGATGGGAGTGGTGCACTGCAGCTTCAGGGTGCCGGTCTCGCGTTCGCCGGAGACGGCGTCGTAGCTGAAGAGGATGCCGAAGAGGCTGACGACGATCGCGAAGATGGTGTAGAGATCGAGCGCCGGCTCGGCGGCCAGCAGCATGTTATCGTTGAAGCTCCCCTCGGCCTCGCGCGGCACCTCCCAGCGATTCACCTGGATGGTGTTGCCGAAGCGGCAATCCTCCCCCTGGGCGAAGATGCTGAGGGAAGAGGGCGGGCGATGCACCGTCGGGCTGATCTCCGATGGAACATAGACTTCACGATTAGCCTGGGCGCTCGCATCGGCTGCCAGGTTGTAGGCGTTGCGCCGGCGGATGTAGTCGTCCCCCAGCACCCAGACGCTGACGACGACTAGAATGAGCGTCGTCGCCAGGGCCGCGGCGAAGCGGAACGTCAGCAGGTGGTGTCTGACTTCCTTTAATAATAAAGTGACGAACATTCACTCACCCCGATCAGAACGTCATCTTACATGTTTAGAGTTGGGAAACGAGGAAATGGTTGACGGCCAAAAGAAGTGAAAAGATTGTTTCCGCCGCTGACCATTCGAACGCTTCCTTATCCATTAGTTGGTCGGAACCAAATCATGTATGTGTAATGTTAACATTCAAAGCAGACTACAAACAGTGCTGCCCCGTATTGCGGAGGCTGGAAACCTGTCGCGCTAAACAGCTTCGAAAAGCGGGCACCGTGGTGATGAGCCGCAGGTTGCGACGGCATCCAAAACGAGTTGTTCTTCTATCCCAACACAGGTATGGTTTTCGGTGGCGCCAAGCTGACACTCCAGTTGCTAAATGGCAGGGTCAAGGAGAGTAGCGTGTATTGCATTTTCAGAGTTAGGCAAGATCAGGCAAAGCAAGAACCTACGAAACATATCTGAGCCGGGTAAAGAGCAAACTGAAGAGTTAGGCATTCATTAAAGCCCTGGTTTTCTATTGAGATCCGAGCTATACAAGTCCGATAATTTCCGAAAGCTCTTTCAGCAAGGCTTTAGCAAGCGGGAGGACCATATGAGCAAGGAGTATCGAATAGAAGAGGACAGCCTTGGGCAGGTGAAAGTCCCTGCCGGGGCTTATTACGGCGCACAGACTCAGAGGGCAGTGGGGAACTTTCCGATCAGTGGCATTCATACGTACCCTGAGTTTATGCGCGCCTATGTCTTTATCAAGAAGGCGGCGGCGAGAACCAACGAGGAGCTCGGATTGCTCGACAGTGCCAAAGCCGAAGCGATAGTCAAGGCGGCCGACGAGGCGTTGATTGGCCGTTTTGACGACCAGTTCGTGGTCGACGTCTACCAGGCCGGAGCAGGCACCAGCTTCAACATGAACGTCAACGAGGTGCTGGCCAACAGGGCTAACGAGATCCTCGGCGGCAAGCGCGGCGACTACTCGATTGTCCACCCGAACGACCACGTGAACATGGCCCAGAGCACCAACGATACTTACCCAACCGCCATGCGGCTATCGGCGCTCCTCAAGTTACCCGGGTTGATAACAAATCTGGACGGGACAATCGAGTTGTGCGACGGCAAGGCGCGCGAGTTCCGCCAAATCCTCAAGTCTGGCCGCACCCACCTGCAGGACGCGGTACCGACCACTCTGGGGCTGGAATTCGGCGGCTATCGCGACAGCCTGAAGAAGGACCGTGAGCGCCTGGCGAGCGCCGGCGGCAGACTCAGGGAGCTAAACATAGGAGGCACGGCGGCCGGCACCGGTCTCAACGCCCATCCCGAGTACGCCGCCACGGTGGTGAGGCATATGGCGGCATTGACCGGCATCGACCTGAGGCGGGCGGGCAACCTGGTGGAGATCATGCAGAGCATGGCCGACCTGGCAGAGTTTGCGGGTGCGTTGCGGGTGCTGGCAATCGACCTGACCAGAATCGCCGACGACCTGCGCTTGCTCTCCAGCGGCCCCACCACCGGACTCAATGAGATCAACCTCCCGCCGGTGCAGCCGGGATCATCCATAATGCCGGGCAAAGTAAACCCGGTGATCTGTGAATGCCTGAATATGATCTGCTACCAGGTAATCGGTTGCGCCACCACCGTCGACTACGCCTCCTGCGCGGGGCAGTTGGAGCTTAACGTGATGATGCCGGTGATCTCCTGGAATATTCTCCATTGTGAGCAGATCCTCGCCACAGGCCTGGAGATGTTCAACGAGCGCTGCCTGACAGGGATTACCGCCAATCGGGAGCGCTGCCAAGGCTATTTCGAGGACTCGATGGGACTGGCGACGGCGCTCAGCCCTCTGATCGGGTATTCGGCTGCCGCGAGAGTGGTTAAGCGCGCCCTGGCCGAGGGGCGGAGGATCAAGGAGATCGTTCTGGAGGAAGGCTTGGCAGATGAGGAGAGCTGGGAGAACATGTTCGATAGCCTGAAGTGAAAGTCGCCGGCGCGTGAAGCCGTCCCAGACATGTTTCTACTCTTTGCTTTCATCTGACCCGATGGATAAGCGCTTCTGGGACCGCCTTAATAGCTGTCTTCCGTCAGCGTAACCTTACCCCTGAAGATGATGTAAATCCAGGCGGTGTATGCGATGACGAGCGGCATACCGATCAGGACAATGATCAGCATGACTGTGAGCGTATTCGCAGATGATGCGGCGTTATAAGCAGTAAGGCTAAAAGCCGGATCGATGCTGGAGACTGCCATTCGGGGGTAGAGGCTCAGTCCCATCAATCCGATCATGGATAGGATCACGGCGGCGGATGCGAGAAAGGCTCTCAAATGTCTGCCGCCTTGGTTGGCAATCGGCAAATAGATGTTGCCAGCCAGAAGGAACAGCATTAGAACCCAGAAAAGCGGCTTGCCGAGGAGGTCTTGAAAAAGGAAGGGTGAAACGAAGTACGTGGCAGTAGTCGTAACCACGTAGAGTATTATAAAGGTCGCCCAAAAGTAGTTAGCCAAACTTGCTATACGCTGCTGTAATACTCCTTCGGTCTTTAGTGTAAGGAACACGGAACCGTGCATGACACACATTGAGAGGCTAAGGGCTCCTGTTAGCAATGAATACGGATTCAATAGATCGATAAAAGCGACATTCAGGGAGCCGTCAGCCGCGATTGGCAAACCCCGTAAGACGTTACCTATCGCCACCCCGAATAAGGCCGCGGAAATAAGGCTACCGAGCCCAAATGACCAGTCCCAGACTCGCTTCCAAGGCGGGGTGCTGACCTTGCCGCGAAACTCTATCGCCACCGCACGCATTATCAGCGAAAAAAGCAGGAGCATGAAGGCGAGATAGAAACCGCTGAGCACAGTGGCGTAGAGCACAGGAAAAGCTGCGAACATAGCACCGCCGGCGGTCAGCAACCAGACCTCGTTACCGTCCCAAACGGGCCCAATAGCGTTTATGTAGATCCTGCGCTCCTTTTCATTCCGGGCGAAAAGGTGTAGGACACCGACGCCGAGGTCAAAGCCGTCCAGAACGGCGTAGCCGCCCAATAGGACGCCAATCAAAAGAAACCAGGTAGTGCTCAGATCCACGATACCAGACCTCGTTTTACGTTATAGGTTCTGGTCCCTGCTTCACTTTTCCTGCCAGTAAGAAGACGTACAATGCGCCTAAAACCAGGTAGACAAAACCGAATAAAATAATTGAGGAGAGAATCTCCCCTCCGCTTACATTGGTGGAGTGGGCGTCTGCAGTTTTTAACAGCCTGTAGACGACCCAGGGTTGTCTACCCACCTCGGCCACGATCCACCCGAGCTCACAGGCTATGATCGGCAGAGGGATAGACCATACGAGCGTCTTCAGATACCAACTGGTTCTGTGAAGCTTCTTCCTCACGAGCAGAATTGTGCCGATAGCAGTCATGGCAATGAAGAAAATACCGAGAGCGACCATCGTGTGAAATGATATGAATGTGATCGCGAATGGAGGCGTTGGATGTCCCGCCTCCTCAAGATCCTCCAGCCCCGGGACAAAAGCATCAAAATCGTCTGCAGCCAACCAGCTCAGGAGCCCGGGAATAGCCACGGCGTAATCCAAGCTCAGCGGGTCTTCATTCGGGATGCCGAAGATCGTTAGAGGGGCGCTGGACTGCCCTCTTATCAGGCCCTCCATCGCCGCAAGTTTTTCCGGCTGAGTGCGTGCAACCTGGGCCGCGTGCTGGTGGCCGGTGGGGAAGAGCGCCATTATCGAAGCAACCAGCCCGAAGATCATGGCAATATAGAGAGTCTTGCGAGCAATTTCCATGCTCTTGTTTTTTAATATCAGCCAGGCGGAAATCCCTGTTACTAAAAAGGCGCCGGCGATCAAGCAGCCGATGAGCGTGTGGGAGAAGCGAGCAAGTGTGGACGGGTTGAAAACTGCAGCCCAGAAGTCTATAAGTTCTGCTCTCCCGCCACGAATTGTGTGGCCGGCAGGAGTCTGCTGCCAAGAGTTGGCGACGATGATCCAGAATGCCGACAGTACTGAACCTATAGCCACTATCAGGGCTGAGAACCAATGTACAGATTTGGAGACCTTGTTTCGCCCGAAAAGGTATACCCCCAAAAAAGTAGACTCCAGGAAGAACGCGAAGATAGCTTCAGCGGCAAGAGGAGCACCGAACACGTCCCCCACGAATTTCGAGTATTCCGCCCAATTCGTGCCGAACTGAAACTCCATGACTATTCCGGTAGCTACTCCGACAACGAAAGTAAGGCCGAGAATCTTTCCGAAAAACTGTCCTGCCCTGACGTAGTCCTCATCATTCCTCCTCCACCCAAGCCATTCCAGAATCACAACCAGCCAGGCCAGCCCTATCGAGATTGGCGGAAAGATGAAATGGAATCCAACTGTTAAGGCAAACTGGATTCGGGACAGCAACAATGGATCCAGATCCATAGACCAACCTCTTGATCAAACCCTGTTGAATCGCAGTGGAGTCTCAGCTGAGCGCGACGTTAAGAATCATCGTGGTAGTGAAGCACAGATTCGTATCGCGAGTCGCTACGTCGATTCCCCCGCTTTGCTGAGACGCCGTGATTAGTTATTCTGCTGCTACGAATATCATTGCGCCGGCGATGAATGCAATATTTTAAGGAAATATCGTCTCCATCGTCAATGCCACACGGGCGCCGAGAACACCGGCGCAGCCGCGACAGCCGTGAGGAATCAAGCGAACAGCGTAGCAATGCCTGCCTGCGAACCGGATGGAACTGCTTAAAGGAGTCCAACAGGAAGTTATTCCTCTGGCCTCCTAAAGGGACAGGTTGGCGACTTCACTGGGGAGCAGTGCCAACCGAGCTAGTCCTCCTCCGGAGAGAACATGTCCTTGCCGACGCCGCATACTGGGCAGACGAAATCGTCGGGGAGATCCTCAAACGACGTGCCGGGCTCTATCCCCTCCTCGGGAAGGCCTTCGGCGGGATCGTAGACCCACCCGCAGGCGTCGCACACGTACTTCTTCATGGCAGACCCTCTCTAGTTAAGATTGGCTATGAACACTCAGTGTTCCCATCAGCATCGCCGCGTGCTGCGCTCATCCCCCCAGCTCGGCGATCTTATCGGAGATGTAGCGGATGTGGCTCATCTCCTCTTCGACGATCTCGTGAATCCTACTCCGACCGAGTGCGGCGGGAACCATATCCTTGACGGCCAGGAAGAAGATCACGGAATCCTTTTCACGACTCAAGGCGGTGTGGAGAATGTCGAGCGGGTTGTCTGTCATGTCGGACAGCTCGTCCGCCATAGCTTTCATGTTAAATATCTTGCCGTCGGCGATGGCCTGCAGGTACTTGGACGATTCGCCGTCGGGGTCGAAGCTTATGAGGCCGGGCTTCTCCGTCGCAAGTCGATCGCGCATCTCCTTGAAGACCTTCTCGTGGCTGGCTTCCCAGGCGACCAGGTCGAGGAGCAGCTTCTTCACCTCCTCATCCTTTACGATTTCCGCGGCCCGGCCGTAGAAAGCCTGGCCGTTTTGCTCGATCGTTACGGCAATTTCAAGTATCTCGTCCGCGTTGAACGTCACTGGCATGGGATACCCCCTCATCTGTGAGACGTTTTCTGCCCTATTTTTGTTCTCGCGGATCTACATTGCAATACCAGAGCGTGTTCAAGCCTCGGAAAGGCCAGATCCGGTTCTGCAGCCGGCTCTTGGCTCACCCCTTGGCCAACTGTAAAGCCTTGCGGCCGAGCATCTCTCCGGCTTCTCGACATTCGTCAAGCACCTCACGCGTCGGGCGGTACTGTGCCCTGAGCGGCTCGCGCAGGATCTCCCATTTCATCGCCCTCAGGTACTCCTCGACGGCTTCCGGGCCGCCCTTGCCCCAACCGTAGGATCCGAAAGCAAAGGCGGCCTTTCCCACGGGTTTAAGCCCTCTCAGGTAGGTCAGCACCGATGCCGCCACCGGCATCATATCCCGGTTGAGGGTGGACGAGCCGAAGGCAATAGTGGCGGCATCCAGCACCTCGGTCGCGATCCGGGTCAGGTTCGAGCGACGCACGTGAATCAGCTGGGCCTGCACTCCCGGGATGGACGCCCCCTCCAGTATGGCGCCGCCCATGGCGGCGGTGCTCTCCCACATGGAGTCGTAGATGATCAGCACCTTCGGCTTGGCGCGGCAGGCCGCCCAGTCCCTGTAGGCCTTGACGATCTCCGGGATGTGGCTGCGCCAGATGAGGCCGTGGCTGGGCGCTATCATGTCGATTTCCAGCCCGGCAATCGCGTCCAGTACGGTCAAGACCTGCCGACCGTAGGGCATGACGATATTTGCGTAGTAGGTCTTGGCCTCATCCAGTGTGGCGGCCAGCGGGAGCTCGTCGTCGAACCGCGGCGAGGTGGCGAAATGCTGGCCGAAAGCGTCCATCGAGAAGAGCAGCTTCTCCTCAGGTACGTATGTGCACATCGACTCCGGCCAGTGGACCATCGGCGTCTCGAGGAACTGCAGAGTCCGCTTGCCGAGCGCGATCGTGTCGCCCGAGGCGACTACCTCGAACCTCCAGCCCGAGACGTCGTAGTGCAGCGCCAACGCCTTCCTGCACTTCTCGTCGCAGACGAGTGTGGCATCGGGCATCGCTTCCAGCACGCGCGGCAAGGCTCCGGTGTGGTCGGGCTCGGCGTGGTTGCAGACCACGTAGTCGATGCTTTCCGGGTCGGCCAGTGCGGATATGTTCCGTAGCAGGTCTTCGGCGAACGGCGCTTTGACGGTGTCGATTAGCGCCGTCTTCTCGTCGCGCACAAGGTAGGCGTTATAGGTGGCGCCGCGGTCGGTCTGGTAGCTGTGGAAATCGCGGACCGTCCAGTCCACGTATCCAACCCAGTCTATGTTCTCTCGCAGCGTCGTGTTCATGGGAGCTCCTTCCTGTATACGGCTTTCGCCTCCTTCATAATCCCGATGGCGTAGCATAAGGATCTGATGTTCTCAGGACATTGTTGTGCTCACCGGGTCGCTTTTTACATAATATTACACGCTTTGGGGCTCACGCCACCCCGTAACCGAGTTCCGCGACCGAGGCGCGGATTTCTTCGTGATCCAGGTTATCGCCCGAGACCGTCGCCTCGCCCCCTGCCAGATCGACACTCACTTCCATCACTCCCTTGCGCTCCTACAAGGCCCTTTGGACGACGCCGGCGCAGCGGGTGCATGACATACCCTTGATTTCGATCTCGATCGACGGCCCCACATCGTCCCGATCTTCTATCTCCTCAGCACAATGGACTTGATGGCCTTCGCCTTTCTCGAAAGGCCCGTCGAATCGTAGGCCGCCGTCGCGACGGTGCTGCTGGGGCGGCCGTGTTATCGGCTGCTGAGGAGTAAGATCGGTGGCCGTGTATGAAGAGGCACACCCACATTCGCAACCGCAGCGGAAAGGGATAAGCCTTGTATTATTAAAATCGATGGGATTCTTTTCTAAAATACAGAGACCGAGCATTTTAAGAATGTGTGACTGACCTTTTATCGCGGGATTAACCAAGCGTGAAGTAGAACGTAGCGCCTTTGCCCTTCTTCCCCTCGGCCCAGACGAGGCCGCCGTGGCGGTGGACGATGCGCTGTACCGTGGCCAGGCCGATTCCGCTGCCCGCGAACTCTTCCTCGGGGTGTAGCCGCATGAAGGCGGTAAACAGATTTTCGGCCTCGGCCGGATCGAAGCCCACACCGTTATCTTCGACGAAGAATGCTTGTCTGGCGTCGTGCTCTCTGACGCCTAACTTGATCCTAGGGCGCTTTCGCTTCTTGGTGAACTTCCAAGCGTTGCCGAGCAGATTCTCAAAAACAACCTGCATCAGCCGCGCATCCGCTTCGGCCGACAGCCCGTCGGCAATTTCGAAGCGGACTTTGCGATTCGGCTCAGTTCTCTGAAGCTTACTCGCGGTCTCGCACGCGAGCTCGCTCAGGTTAACCGACTTGATTGCGAGCTCGCCGCGGGTGACGTGCGAGAGGCGGAGCAGGTCGGCGATGAGCTGGCCCATGCGCTTGCCGGATGCGATGATGCGTTGCAGATACTCGATCCCTCTCTCGTCGAGCTTGTCGCCATATTCTTCCGATAGCAACTGGCAGAAACCCTCCACGTGTCGTAGCGGCGCGCACAGGTCGTGTGATACGGTGTAGCTAAAAGTCTCAAGCTCTTTATTTAATGCTTCAAGTTCGCTGGTCCGCCGTTCAAGCTGCTCGAGGGATTTCTTCAGATCCCCTTCGGCCCGCTTGCGCTCGCTGATGTCTATTGTGACGCCCTCGATGTAGCCCCTATCGGGATAGATTCTCGCTGATATTGATATGTCTCTTTCCGTGCTATCTTTAAGCGTGAAGTGTGCCTCAAAGTTGGAAACCTCTCCGTGTTTATGTAATTTCTTTAAAAAATCAGCTCTGCTTGTGATTGGATAAAGTTCGCTGGCGATGCAATCTTCCAGTAAATCATCTACGCTCGAATAGCCAAGCAAGTTGGCAGTGACTATATTTGCCTTGAAGAATTTCCCATCACTGATTCTGGTTCTCCATAAACCCACAAGGGCTGATTCATACAGGTTTCTGTAATGCTCTTCGTTTTCCCGCAGGGCTTCCTCTGCCATCTTGCGGTCCGTAATGTCTTCTACCGTGCCCTCATAGTACTGGACTTTCCCGTCTTCACTTCTTAACGCCCTGGTGCTCTCGCGAACGAAGACTGAAGTTCCGTCGCGCTTCTTCCAGGCGGCTTCCAAGCCCCTGATTTCACCCTCTTTTTCGATCAGTTCTCGGAACTGACTACGCGGATAACTTGGTTCGAACCCTTCTTTCTCCAGGTTCCGACTGACCAATTCGTCGAAGGAGGAGAATCCTAACATCTGGATCAGTGCCGCGTTGGCCAAGATAATTTCGCCCTCGGGAGTGGTGCGATATATCCCGATAGTGGAGTTCTCGAAGATGTTTCTGAACCGCTTTTCGCTTTCCAGCAGAGCCGCTTCGGCATTCTTACGATCAGTTATATCAATGACGACAGTTTGTATGGCACGCTTGTTTTTATAGGTGATGGGAATTGAAGTTGCCTCCACATCAGCGATAGTACCATCGATTCTGACGACCTTCCCTTCGAAAGGGAGTAATGCTTCATCTCTTGTTTTGAGCATCAGAAATCTTTCTTTGAGTTTTTCTTTATAATCCGGATGCGCGAAATCAAGTGGTGATTTCCCGATAACTTGTTCAAGACTGTCCGCACCTACGAGTTTAAATAGTGCTTTGTTTCCAAAAACGATTTTACCACCTATATGAACGTAGACAGCATCCGGCAATAGGTCCACCAGCGTGCGGTAGAGCTCCTCGGATTCCCGCAGCGCCTCCTCGGCACGCTTGCGCTCGGTTATGTCGCGGGCGAAAACGACTACCAGTTGATCTTCCCCCAGCACAGTTACACGAGTACTTACCTCGGTTGGAAATATCGATCCATCTTTTCTCTTACTGATCGCTTCGACGAATATACGACCAGTCCTCATATGTTCTGCCATGACGGCGGGGAATGTCGCCGCAGTCTCCTCATCCACCAGGTCGGACGCGCTCATGCTCATGAGCTCATCTTTTGTATAGCCGTATATTTCGCAGGCCCGGCTGTTGCAGTCCAGAACGTGGCCTTCCATCGTCTCCAAAAATATTGCGTCGTTGCTCGCCTCTATTAACGTTCGGTGTCTTCCCTCACTCTCCCGCAGCGCTCCCTCGGCACGCTTGCGCTCGCTTATGTCGCGCGTGACCCCCAGAATAGCGGTGGGTTTGCCTTCATTGTCACGCAAGAACACCGCTTTGATCTCAACCCACACCGTGCTGCCGTCCTTGTGGTACTCCTCCAACTCCAGCATCCTAGACCTGTTGGGATCGGCTTCCGGATCGCCATCTTTTGCCAGCTCCTCTTTAATTATCTTCCTGACCACCTTTAAGGAGTGCGGGGTGAACATCTCCTCGATTGGTTGCGACAGCACCTCTTCCGGACTGAAGCCGGTAATCTTCACGGTGGACGGGCTTGAATAGGTAATCTTTAAGGTTTTCAGATCAAAGATCCAAATGTTGTCGGATACATTATCAGCGAGCAGACGGTACTCCATCTCGCTCTTCCGCAGTGCCTCCTCCGCACGCTTCTGCTCGGTGATGTCCTTAAGTACGGTCACGACCCGCACTACTTCCCCCTCCTGAAAAACCGGAATTTTCCGCGTGATGGTTGTCACTTCCTGCGCGCTAAAAACGTCCGCTTCCTCTGTTTCTATGATCCTCCCGCTCTCGAATACCTCTTTGTATTCCTCGCGAACCCGGTCGTCCAGCATCGGAAAGGCATCGAATAGATTGCGACCGATCACGTCGGTTTCGAAGCTTGACTTCTCCGCCAGTTGCACAAGCATTTTGCTGAACAGGAGGATGCGGAAATCCCGATCGATGACGTGAATCGCGTCGCCCATCGAGTTAAGCGTCGTTCGATATTGCAGCTCCGACTGCTCCAGAGCCTTGACTGCGCGTGAATGCTCGAGGTGCTGATCGTGCGCTACGATGATCTTTTGGATGCTGTTCAGCATGCGCTGGTAGTGCGCAAAACCTTCCACCTTGGTGTAGTAATCGTCGGCGCCCGCGCGAAGGGCTTCGGCCGCAATGGCCTCGTTGCCCTGGCCCGTGAGGAAGATGAAGGGGATATCAACACCGGTCTCACGAAGGGTCGAGAGGAATTGAAGGCCATCCATCCCCGGCATCTGGTAATCGCTGAGGATGCAGTCGTACTCATTGTCTGCCAGCACCTCCAGAGCCATCTGGCCCGACTTGGCCCAGTCGATCTGTATTTTTTTGATTTGACTTCGGAGTTTATATTCGATCAGCTCATGGTCGTCTTTATTGTCGTCGACGTGCAGAACTCTTATCATAGAGAGGCTCCCTCCCCTAAGTAGAATAGCTGCTGAATTCCCCTTCCTGTGCGTATAGATGAGTAACTCTATAAGTTCAGATATGTATTATATAAGACAAAGGGTGATATTCAACCCCTATTACACAATTGTGGTGACGTCAAGCTGCTTATACAGAAACCCCGAGAGAGTATTTCTCCCACTCGTTGTTAAACTCTCTAAAAGATCGAGAAGACGATGCGGTAGACGCTCAAGGGATTGACGAAACAGACCATTGGCGTCACGAGGAACTGTAGAGTCCGCTTGCCGAGCGCGATCGTGTCGCCCGAGGCGACTACCTCGAACCTCCAGCCCGAGACGTCGTAGTGCAGCGCCAACGCCTTCCTGCACTTCTCGTCGCAGACGAGTGTGGCATCGGGCATCGCTTCCAGCACGCGCGGCAAGGCTCCGGTGTGGTCGGGCTCGGCGTGGTTGCAGACCACGTAGTCGATGCTTTCCGGGTCGGCCAGTGCGGATATGTTCCGTAGCAGGTCTTCGGCGAACGGCGCTTTGACGGTGTCGATTAGCGCCGTCTTCTCGTCGCGCACAAGGTAGGCGTTATAGGTGGCGCCGCGGTCGGTCTGGTAGCTGTGGAAATCGCGGACAGTCCAGTCCACGATCCCGACCCACTCTATGTTCTCTCGCAGCTCCGGTGTTCCTAAGATAGTATAGAGCTCGCCGGATTGCTTCTCCCCTACTTTTATACCCTTTGGAGCTTCACCACCTCGTACCCGAGCTCCGCGACCGTGGCGCGGAGCTCTTCGTGATCCAGGCCATCGCCCGAGACCGTCGCCTCGCTCCCTTCCAGATCGACACTGACCGCCGTCACGCCCTTGCACTCCAGCAAGGCTCTTCGGACGCTGTCGGCGCAGTGGGTGCAGGTCATCCCCTTGATGTCAAGCTTAATCAACGGCGCTTCTCCCGAGGGCTTGTCCGCTTCTTTCAGCCGGGGCCGATAGAACGCGCCGATCGCCAGCACAGCCAGCAGGGCAATGGCGGAGACAGTCTTCACCAAGTCCGGCATCCAACCGTGTTGCATCGCCATGCTCACCTCCTGGGCGGTTACGATCTGATCCAGCACCAAACCGCCGACGAACGCCGCGGCCATCATCACGGCCAGGTAGATCAGGCACGTCCGCTTGCCCAACACTTTCCAGATGGTTGCCACTGTTGCGGCGTTGGTTGCCGGTCCGGTCATCAGCAGGGCGAATGCCGCCCCCGGCGAAACCCCGGCCAGTATCAGCCCGGCAGCCACCGGGATCGATGCGGTGGCGCAGATGTATACCGGGATGCCCACCAGCATCAGGACGAGGATCTGCAGCGGCCCCGGCGGGACGACGTTCGAGAAGTAGCCTTCGGGCACCGCCGCCGAGATCAGCGCCGCCAACGCCAGGCCGACCAGTAGAGTCCGCCCGATGTCTCGCGGCAGCGCCATAAACCCGTACGACAAAGCCCGGTACGTCCTGCTCCGGTTCGGCCCTGTCGCGCAGCAGGCATCATTGCATTTTTCGCTCGAGTCGGCTTCCGATCCGGCGTTGTTGTTACCGGTAGCCGAGACGATCGCCCCGCCCAGCACGCCGCCGATAAGCGCCGCAAACGGGCGATAGATGGCGAATATCGGCCCCAGGAGGCTCAATGTAGCCATGATGCTGTCCACGCCCGTCTGCGGCGTGGAGATCAGGAACGCCGTTGTCGCGCCTTTGCTGGCCCCGTGCCTGCGCATCGAAGCGGCGACCGGGATCACGCCGCAAGAGCAAAGCGGCAGCGGCACGCCGAACGCGGAGGCCTTGATCACTGGCCACAGGCCGCGCCCGCCTAGGTAGCGCTCGATGGTTTGCGGCGAAATGAGCACCGACAGCACGCCGGCCACCAAGAAGCCGAACAGCAGGTAGGGGGCCATCTCGCCCAGGACAGCCCAGAAGTTCACCGATATGGCTGTCAGCCATTCAAGCATGTGCTTTCCTCAGTTGCGTCCTCTCGTGGAGATCACCAATTCTCGCCCAACAACTCGAAGTGGGCCTGGGGATGCGCACATGCCGGGCATTCGTCGGGTGCTGCTTCTCCTTCGTGCAGGTATCCACAGTTGCGGCAGCGCCACGTCACCTTCTCGTCGCGCTTGAAGACCCTGTCCGCCTTGATGTTGGCGGCCAGGTCGTTGTAGCGCTTCTCGTGCTGCTTCTCGGCCACAGCGATTGATTCGAAGATCTTCGCGATCTCGTCGAATCCCTCCTCCCGGGCCACCCTGGCGAAGTCGGGATACATCTGGGTGTGCTCATAATTCTCGCCTGCGGCGGCGTCCCGAAGATTCTCCAAGGTGCTTCCGATTACGCCGGCGGGGAAGGCGGCCGCTATCTCCACTTCGCCGCCTTCGAGCAGCTTGAACAACCTCTTGGCGTGTTCCTTCTCCTGTTCGGCGGTTTCGGTGAAGATATAGCTGATCTGCGCGTATCCATCCTTCGTGGCCTGGCTGGCGAAGTAGTTGTAGCGGTTCCTCGCCTGCGACTCGCCAGAGAACGCGGTGAGTAGATTTTTCTCGGTTTTGCTTCCCTTCAACGACATAATCGTCCTCCTTCGCTTGGCACTGACCCGGTCAGTGACCGCTATTCAGTAAATACGAACGGTTCAAACCAACTCATCCATCAAGTTGCTGATGTCAACATCAGTGATGTCGTGATGAACCAACGGATCCTCCTTCAACTGAGGCAGCGAGTGCTCGTAAGGGAGCCTGTCGTCCCGGTAGAAGACACCGGTCGGCAGGCGGTCCTCACCATCCGCCAATGCGAGCTGCACCGCCTTGTCCCGGTCCGTAGGGGCGTGCTTCTCGCCCTCCAGCTTGTAAACGCGCTCCTGGTACCACTTGTAGTCCCTCTCCGGATTGTACGTTACGCAGACCTGCAGGATATCAACCAGCGCAAAGCCGGGATGCTTAATCGCTGCGGCGATCAATTCGCTCAATTGTTCTTCGTCGCCGGAATAACCGCGGGCGACAAACGTCGCCCCCGCTGCTATGGCCAGCGCAGCCGGTTTGAACGGTGGTTCCACGGCTCCGTGCGGCGTGCTGCTTGAAACAAAACCCTGCATGGCTGTGCCGGATGCCTGTCCGGTTGTCAGCGCAAAAACTCCGTTGTTGTGAATGAGATAGGTCAGGTCGACGTTGCGGCGGCAAGCTTGGATGAAATGGTTCATGCCTTCGTTGAGGCCGTCGCCATCACCCCCCTCGGCGATCACTATCAGCTTGTTGTTGGCCAGCTTCAGGCCGGTCGCAATGGGCAGCGTCCTTCCGTGCAGACCGTGAATTCCGTATACGTTCACCCAGTGCGGCATCTTGCTGGAGCAGCCGATACCCGAGGAAATGACTACCTGGTGAGGTTGGAGATCGAGCTCCAGCATCGCTTTCTTGAGCGCCGTCTGGATTCCGAAATTTCCGCAGCCGGGGCACCAGTTCGGCCTCTTCTCGGTGTTGAATCGGGTCTGCTCGCTCTTCTCGCTCATCTGGTCAACTCCTGGCGAGGAACGGCCTCGCCATCCGGATTTCTAAAGACAATCCTCTATCAAGTCGGCAATCTCATCCCGGAGGAATTGCCGGCCGTCATACTTCAGAATCCTTTCGTCGGGCGCCAATCCGGTTTTCTCCCTGATCAGATCTCCAAGCTGACCGGTGGAATTGTTCTCCACGAGCACGGTTAGCTTGGCCTTCTCCAGCACCTCCGTGACGCGCTTCCTTGGAAACGGCTCCATGTAAATCACCTGCAGGAAGTTGCAACTCAATCTCCGGCGCTCCTTCAGCATCGACATGGCGTCCATGATGACCGGCTTGGTCGAGCCCCAGCCGATCAGTGTGAGCTCCGCCTCTGGATCGCCGTGCAATGCCACTCCGATCTCCGTGACATCGAGTGATGCGGTCTTGCGGGCCCGCTTCTCAACTTGGGCGGCACGGACTTCGGCATCCTCACTGATGTAGCCGAACTCCGTGTGCTCGTTGCCCGCCGCCTTGAAGACTCCGCCTGGGGTTCCCGGAAGCGCGCGAGGCGAGATGCCGGATTCGGTGATCAGGTATCGTTTATAATCCTCGATCTTGCCCAGCTCCTTCGCGCTGAGTAGTTCGCCTCGATCAATTTCCATCCCCGTCGCGTCGAACGGCTCGCAAGTCCAGGTGGACTCCCCGAGGTGCTTGTCCGAGAGTATGACCACCGGCAGTTGGTACTTGTCAGCCAGGTTGAAGGCTTCGAAGGTCAAGTGGAACGCCTGCTGCGGATCGCCCGGAGCCACCACTATTCGCGGAAAATCCCCCTGGTGCGCCGACAAGATGAACTTCAGATCGCCCTGTTCCGTCCTGGTCGGCAAGCCGGTAGCCGGCCCCGGTCGCTGGCCCTCGAAAATTACCAGCGGGACTTCCGCCATCCCTGCCAGGCCGAGGTGTTCGCTCATCAGGCAGAAGCCCCCTCCGGAGGTCCCTGCCATCGCACGGCAGCCCGCGTGGGCCGCTCCGAGGGCGGTGCCGATCGCAGAGATCTCGTCCTCGGTCAGGAGAACAACCATGTTGAACTCACGGGAGCGTCTGGTGAGATAGCTGAGTACCGCCGAGGAAGGGGTCATCGGGTAACTGGCGTAGAACTTCACACCCGCCTTGATGGCTCCCATCGAGACGGCTTCGTTGCCGGTGAGCAGCATGCGATCCAGGGCTTTACGCTTCTTCAGCACAATCCCGAACCGCTTGGAGAAGTTCTCCCTTGCCATCCTGTAGGCACGTTTGGCACCTTTCAGGTTCTGCTCGATAATCTTATCGCTGAGCTTGTCCAGGGAATGTCGCAGCGTGGACGCGAGTGCATCGAATTCAACCTGCAACAAGCCGAGCACGGCACCAAGACCGATCGAGTTGAGCATCCTCTTGCTGCCGCCCACATCCTTGGCTATCTGTAAGAACGGGATGTCGATTACGGTGATATCGTCTCGCTCGATTTCGCCGACTTCCAGGCCGACGTCGACGGGGCTTATCTCCAGCCCCGCGCTGTCGAAGATGAGAGCGCCGCCGGGAGCCACCTTGTCCTTGTGCAGTTCGACCGTCTTGCCGTCGAGGGCTAACAGCAGGTCAACCGGGCGGATTTGACTGCCGGTTTCCTTTTCCGAAACCATGACCTGGATGTAATTGTGCTCTCCCTTGATGTTGGACGGGTATTCCATGTTGACGAACAGGTGGAGCCCTGCGCGGGAGCAGATGCGAGCAAAAGTGTCGCTGACCGTCTTCACGCCCTGTCCGGCATAGCCACCTGTCATGAAACTCAATTCATTGACTTTCACCAGATACCCTCCAGGTCACCGTGTTGATAAGATGACACCGGCAAACCAGGGCAGTAAGAACCTAGCCTTTTAGCAGGGTAGGGCCCTCCTGCAAACCGCGCAGATCTGCCTAGATCCGCCGCCTGCCTATTCAGCCTTCCAGAGACCGTGCAGGTTGCAGTACTCGCGAGCGAAAACATCATCGCCGTCGATCGAGAAGAATGCCTCCGGAGCATCGCCGGGGTTGAGGAACTGCCTGTAGGCTTTGCCGTCTGCGATCAGCTCGATCCACTCGATGTAATGCTCGGCCACCATCGGGTGGGCAACCGAACCGACCGTCACCTTGATGCCCCCGTTCTTCCTCTCGATCACCGGGACATGCTTCTCGGTGGCCGCGTCGGTCGTGTTCTCGACGAGGAGATCCATCGGCTGTTCGCAGCAGACCAGCTCGCCGCCACCGGCGTGAAGTACCTCCACGACGTTGCCGCAGACGCCGCACTTGTAGACCTGTAATCTTTCAATAGCCATCTTCATGCCTCCTGCTATTCCGAGCAGTTCCATGGGACCCGACAGCTCTTTTGTGGGCGGCCGTCAAGCCGTCGGGCATTCTCGCTACGGATTTACTTGTTCGACCAGCTATTCCGCGACCCCCTCGGCGGCAGACTTCATCACTCGTCGCCCGCGCGCCAGTTGGCCGGGCAGCCCTCGCCCTGCTTTTCGATGTACTGCAGTGCGTCGAGTGTGCGCAGGGCCTCGTCGACGCTCCGTCCCATAGAGAGATCGTTGACAAGAGCATGTCGAACGATACCCTCTTTGTCAATCAGAAATAGTCCCCGTAAGGCAACAGAATCATTAACCAGGACACCATAATCCCTGGAGATAGTCTTTTTCAGGTCAGATACCAGTGGGTAATTGATCTGACCGATGCCGCCCTTGTCGCGGGTAGTGTTCTTCCAGGCGTAGTGTGAGTGTTGGGAATCGACGGAGACCCCGATTACTTCTGCGCCCCTTTCCTTGAACTTCGCGAGCTCCCTGTCGAAGGCGATGATATCCGTAGAGCATACGAAGGTGAAGTCGAGGGGATAGAAGAGCAGAACTACGTACTTGCCCCGAAGCGACGACAATGTAAGCTCCGCAATACTATTATCCGGCATCACCGCTTCGGCGGTGAAGTCGGGTGCTTCCTTGGTCACTAGAGATGACATGGCTGTGCTCCTCTCGCTTAGCGCCACTGGTGTCGTAGCGAACAAACTATTTGTGCGGCTTATTCCTCCGCCCCAGACTCCTGCACGCGCCGGCCGAGTTCGCCGTCCAGCGTTAATAAAGCGACGCCGTTGTCACCAACCAGCCTGAGCTTGTCGACGACCGTTTGCACCGAGTTCTCTTCCTCCACCTGCTCTTCTACGAACCACTGGAGGAAGTTGTTGGCGGCGTGGTCCTTCTCGCTGACGGCCAGGTCCACGAGCCCGTGGATGAGGCTGGTCACCAGCTGCTCATGCTTGAGGGCATCCTCGAAAGCCTCCAGGGCGGAGTTCCAATCGGTCTTCGGCTCATCCACCTGGGCTAGGATTACCCTGCCGCCGCGCTCGTTGATGAAGTTGTAGAACCTCATCGCGTGCATCAGCTCTTCATGGGCCTGGATCCGCATCCAGTTCGCCATCCCGCCCAGGTTTTGCGACCCGAAGTGGGCGGACATCGATAAGTAGATATAGCCTGAATACAGCTCCATGTTCAGTTGCTTGTTGAAAGCATCCTGTATCTTTTCGTTGAGCATTTCTCTCAACCTCCGTTGACGGTTGGTATTGATTTCAACCGCTGTGTATGCCTTTGTCTTCTTCCGCTTCCCGCTGCTTCCTGCACGCGGGACAGATGCCGATGAAATCCAAGCGGCAGGCGAGTATTTCGTAACCGTTCCGGCTCTCGATCTCGCCCGGGATAGGGGCCACCGGCAGGCACTCGATGTCGTCTACCCGGCCGCATATCGAGCAGCGCACGTGGTGGTGCCCGTCGACATTGCCGTCGAAACGGGCCTCGCAGCCGCCTTGCTCCAACTTGAGGGCGAGGTTGTTGCGCACCAGGAGCTCGAGGTTTCGGTACACGGTTCCCAGGCTGATCTTCGGCATCCTACCGCGCACGACAGCGAACAGATCGGCGGCCGTGGGGTGAGAGGTCGACTTGCGCAGCTCCTCCATGATCAGCCGGCGCTGCTTTGTGTTCCTCTGGAATCCCTTACCCGAGGTTGACATCGTTACCTCCAACTGCTAATAATAATTATTATTGATAAGAGGGCGAATGTCAAGCCTTTTTTTCGGAGACCGGGAATATCCGTGGCTAACCCAAGGCAAAAGCCGTCAGCTCACTCGCGCGGTATTACCATGTTTCTATTATCGGTGACGGTTCCAGGGCGGTCGTGTGGATCGCAATGCGGAAAATCAGGCCTTCTTCCTGCGGCTGCGGACGCCGAAGAAGCTGGTGACGATAAGCCATGTCGAGAACAGGATTCCGGCGGCGCTGACAATCGCGAAGATGACATCCATGCCCACGTCGCCGGTGTTTGAAAGTGCCTGGCCGAGCGCCTGCATCAGGGTAGTGATACCGAGTGCTTCGCGGAAGATGAAGCTGAGGACGAGGACCGCGGCGATGTACAAGGGCAGGAAGAGGTCGCGCCAGCGCAGCGCTCTCGGGGCTGCAAGACGTCGACTCGGCAGGCGATCGAGCACCTTGTGGCTGAAGCCTGCGGGCACCTCGCTTGCCTGCGGCTCGGCCAGCGACCTGTCGATGCCGCGGATGAGCTCGAGGTAGCGCGCCGCCTCGGCGTCGGCCTCGACGAGCCGCGTCAGGTCGTCCGGGAGCTCCGCCAGGCGGCCCTCGTCGAACGCCTCGTTAAGTTTTCCCTTCAGCTTGTTATCCATTTATCTGTTCTCCTGCCGTCGCTGCGGCGCCCAGGAGCAGTTCGCGCAGTTGCGCGCGCGCCCGGTGCAGGTGCGTCTTGACAGTGCCCTGCGGCAGCGAGAGCGCCTCGGCGATCTCTGGGTAGCGCAGGCCCTGACCGTAGAACAGCTCGACGGCCGCCCTCAGCGCCGTCGGCAGCCTGTCGACCGCCTCCCAGACCTGCGTGCGCAGCATCTCGTCGTCCTGGCTCAGCGCGTCGCGGTCGGGCGGCTCCGGCACCCGCCCGTTCTCGTCTTCCGCCGGCTGCAGCTCGCGGGAGCGCTGCGAGGTTTTGCGGCGCAGCGCCGAGCAGGCCTGGTTGTAGGCGATGCGGTAGACCCAGGTGCCGAACCTTGCCTTGCCCTGGAAGGCCGGCAGCCCGCGGTAGGCGGCCAGGAATACGTTCTGGGCGATATCCTCCACCTCGTCGCTCCTGCCGAGGATGCGGTTGAGCAGGGCGAAGACGCCGCCCTTGTGGCGCTCCAGGAGCTCGGCGAACGCCTCGCGGTCGTCCGACTCGGTCGCCCGGCCCACAAGAACCTCATCGCTCAGCTCCTTCAAACTCCGCTCCCGACCGCTTGCGCGGGGACCCGATATATTTGGTCGCTGCTCCCATGCTGGGGGTTTCATTCGCACAGATGATATCATGTCGCGAAACCTTCTCAGCCGTCAGCGCGACTAAACGGGCAGCGGCATCGGGAATCGACCCGGCGGCCGTCCAGAAGCGGGAGAAATATCATGGAACAATTAAGTGGGGTTCTCGCAATCATATTCACTTTCGGCGGCGCTATTGCCATTGTGGCCCTCTCCCTGCGCTTCAAGGCCCGGAAGCTGGAGCACCAGGAGATTCTCAAGGCGCTGGAGCATGGTCAGGAGTTGCCGACGCTGGAGGTCAGGAAGAAGTACAACTACCTCACCGACCTGCGCATCGGCGTCTTCCTCATCGCCGCAGGCCTGGGCACCTGGCTGTTTCTTCGCGAAGTGCCGGGGGCCTACTCATCGGCTGCCATCGGGTTCATCCCAGCTCTCATCGGCGTCGGCTTCGTGGTCATGGCCTTCGTGCTCAAGAACGTCGCCGACCAGAACGGCAACGGGAATAACAAAGCCACTGGCTAGGACCGGCCTAACGATGCGCTGCCGCTGCAAAGAGAAAGTAGCGGCAGCCTTTAGGCTGCCTAGTCGGCCTGAAGGCCGACGCTACGGGTACGAAATTCGGCATGATCTGGCGTGCTTGCCACCTGTTCGGCCTAATCCGCTAAGGAATACTCTGCTAAACAGACTGCTTGGCCCTTCGAATTTCATGAATTGTATATAAGGTGTGTCGAGGATCCCGACCTAGCTACACTTCGTAGACCTCGTCCTGCTCCAGCAGCCGCAGGTCGGGGTGGCCGAGCTCGGCCAGCTCCCTGCGTATCTCTTCCAGGTAGACCGGTTTGCCGTGGTAGATGCGCGTCGGCACCGTGCGCTCGAGCCTTGCCAGCTGGCGACCGACGCCCGCGGGAGAGAGATGCATCGAGGCGTCGGCGAGATCGGAGAGGCGGTTGGGGTAGCTGCACTCCAGGAACAGCAGTCGCGGGTCGGGCAGGGCGTTGATCCGCCCCCAGATCTCTTCGGTGTCGGCGGTGTCGCTGGTGAATATCCAGCTGCGGCCGGCATCGGTGACGATCAATCCGGTGGTCGGTACCTGGTGGTTAACCCAGACCGGCGTGGCCTCGAGGCGGCCGATCCGGAACGGCTCGCCGGCTGTAACCTCGACGTACTCGATTGTAGGCCGCCGCGGCGATGGCAGGACGGCAAAGTCGGGCCAGCTGATGTCGTTGAATATGTGTTCGCGAACGTGCGCCAGGAGCTCCGCGTGGCCGTAGATCCGCAGCGGTTCCTCCCTGCTGCCGAAGATGTTGTCCGCCAGGAATGGAAGGCTGCCGGTGTGGTCGAGGTGCGAGTGGCTGATGAATACGTCGGTTATCGCCTGCTGCTCTTCGAGACCGAGGGCGCCGGTCAGGGACCCGGCGTCGACGGCGAAGCTGCCGTCGACCAGGAAGGAAGTTAGGCGGTGCGAGCCGTCCATACCTCCGTAGCAGCCGAGAACCTTGATCTGCATCTTAAGCCATCGGCGAGGACTGTGGCACGGGACGGGCGCCAACCTCCCCATCCATCAACAGGCCCTGGCGCCCGTAAGTGAACGTATATCGTGACTTAGCACGACATGTTCTTCTACCATACCACCCCTGTGCTGTCAACCCGGCGCGCGCCCGGCATCAGCGATCATCCGAGTCAATCTGCTCCAGCAGCACGCGCACGGCGCCGTCGAGCTGGTCGTCCTCACCGGTCAGGCTCTGCCCCAGCGGGCGGTCGACGTAGACGTCGGGTCGGCGCGATACCTCGTCGAGATCTTCTCCCTCCAGCGTCGTCACCGCCAACCGCGGCAGCCGCAGGTAGCCACCGTTGAGCAGGCGCGTGCCCCAGGTCCAGATAACCCAGCCGCAGGAGCCGTTGCCGACGATCGTGCCCAGCCCGAGGCGGCGGTAGCCCTCGGCGAACATCTCGGCGTTGCTGAGGCTCTGCTCGTTCTGCACCACCACTGTCGGCAGGTCGAGGATGCGGTTGCCGGCCAGGTTCTCGGCTGAGGTGCGGCCGCGGCCGCGAAAGGCGTTGAGCATCGTTGCCCTGCGGTGCAGAACGTCGAGCACGAACGGCGCCACGTAGCCGCCGGTGTTGTAGCGCACGTCGATGACGACGCCCTCGCGGCCGTGCACTTGGCTGTCCAGGTCGAGCTTGAACTGCTCGAGCGCCCCGGCGCCCATGTTGGGGATGTGGACGTAGCCGAGTCGACCGCTGCTGATCCGCTCGACGTAGGCGGCGTTATCTCGCACCCAGCGGCGGTAGCGGAAGCCGTTGACCTGCCCGGAGGGCATCGGCTGCACCGCCAGCGTCTGACGCTCGCCGCCTTCCGGATCGTCGCTGTAGGTTAGAACCACCCGCCTGCCGACGGCGCGCTGTATTAACTCGTTAATGTTTGTCGAGGTGGTCAGCTCGACGCCGTTGATCGCCAGCAAGTAGCTGCCGGCCGCCAGGTCCGAATTCTGGCGCGCCACGGGGCCGCCGGGCACGACGTCCTCCACCCGGAAGCGTCCCGCCGCCAGGTACTCGCCCGGATCGAATGTGATGCCGAGATCGCCGCCGGGCGGCGTCGGGCCGGCGGAGTAGCGCATCCCCATGTGCGAGGCGTTGAGCTCGCCCATCATCAGGTTGGAAATGACGCTGAGATCGGTGTAGTTCCGCGAGCCCCTGGCGTAGGGCAGGTAGCGCTCGTAGACCTCGGGCCAGTCCAGGCCGTTGAAGGTGGCGTCGTAGAAGTGGTCGCGCAGCATCATCCACGCCTCGCGGAAGACTTGCAGCTTCTCGGCGTGGAAGTCAATCGCCATCTCGGCGAGCAAGGCATAAGGCTTGGCCTGGCCGCCGGCCAGCGGCATGCTCTTGATCGCGTTCCCGTCTAGCAGCCAGAGGGTCTTGCCGTCGGAGGCAAACTGGATCGAGCCGATGCCCGAGGAGCTCTCCAGCAGTTGCCGGGCGTTGTCGTCGCGGGCCGGGTCGGCGTTGGCGACCCAGAGGACCGAGCGGCCCGAGGCCCGGTTGCTGAACAGCACCTGTTTATTGTCCGGGCTGAGACAGAGGGCGAATGAGTTGGTCGCGAAAGGCGCCAGGCGACTGATCCGATCCCTGATTCCCTCCGGCACGATCCGCACTGTTACCTCTTCGTCTTCCTCCTCGCCGGCTTCGTCCCCGCCGCCTCCCTCGTCCCCACCGGCCTCGGGCGGTGCGAAGAGCTCATCGAACCTCTCTTCAGGAAACTCCGGCTCGATCGGCAGCAGGTCGACGCGCATGAGCTGGAAGTCGGAGCGGTATTGGGCCGTGGAGAAGACTATAAAGCGGCCGTCGGGCGACCAGATTGGCCCCAGCCCTCCGATGTTCGGCAGGTAAGTGAGCTGGATCGGCTCACCCTCCTCGCCGACGCGCCTGGCGAAGAGGTTGCGGAAGTAGCGGTCGTCGTTGTCCATGTAGGCTATCCAGGCGCTGTCGCACGACCAGGCGAACGAGGGGAAACCGTAGAGCTGCTCGTTCAGGAAGAATCCCTCGGCGAACGGGTGGTCGCTGAGGTCCTCCATATCGATCAGGCGGATCTCGGTGAGGCCACGGTAGTAGGCGCACCAGCGGCCGTCGGGCGACGCCACGGGGAAATACTCCTGCTCCTCGGTCTCGGTAAGACGCCGCTCCTCGCGGGCGATGAAGTCGTAGATGTAGAGGTCCATGTTGCCGCCGCGGTCGGAGCAGTAGAGCAGCCGGTTGCTGTCGGCGCTCCAGGCCAGCCCCCTCTCGCGGGCGGGCGTGTCCGTGATCCGGAATGCGGGCGGAGTCTCCTCGTCCTCGCCTTTGGTTGCGGGCGCTGCGAAGACCTCGCCGTGGATAATGAAGGCCACCTTGCGATTGTCCGGCGAGAGGGCGTACTCGCTCACCTCGCCGCGGAAGGTCTGCGGCTGGATCGGATTGCTGCGCTCGTCCGCGATGGCGGTGATCGGCACCGGCGCCGGATCGCCGCCGGGTGGCAGGAGCCAGATGCCGAGGTCGCGTTCGAAGACGATGGAGCCCTCATTGCGAGCGACGTCGGGCCAGATGACGCGGCCGCCGTCGAAAGATGTTATTCGGCTGCGCTCGCCATCGAGGCTCTGGAACCAGATGTTCTCGGCTCCGCCCTCGTCGGAGACGAAGGAGAGCCCCGCACCGTCGGGCGCCCACATTGGCCAGCTGTCCATGCCCACGT
>CAYOXX010000019.1:0-837 GCA_964408025.1 uncultured Acidobacteriota bacterium
GGGGCGAGGGGGGCGGGAGGAAGTGGTCGCCGTCGTCGAGGTCAAGACCCGGCGGGACAACAGCTTCGGCGCGCCGCAGGAGGCGGTACCGGCCTGGAAGCAGAGGCACATCGCGGCTGCGGCCAGAGCTTACGTTGCCGCGGAGAGCCTGGACGATTGCGTCATCCGCTTCGATGTGGTGGCCGTAACGCTGCCGCCGCGCGGCCGGGCGGAGATCGTGCACATAGAGGACGCTTTCACGGCGTGAGCGGTTTACGAACGCAAGGAGCTTGCGAGGCGGTGCCGGTAGCGGTAGTCTTCGTACCTTACAGAGGTAGGCCATGAGCGGCAAGGACGAGCAGGTCAGGCTGACCGGCTACACCCACTGCGCCGGTTGAGCCGGCAAGGTAGGTCCGGAGGACCTGCAGGCGGTGCTGGAGCGGCTCGACCCAGTTGTGCACGAGCGGGTGCTGATCGGCTACGACAAGGCCGACGACGCGGGTGTCTACCTGCTGGACGACGGCAGTTGCCTTGTCCAGACGCTCGACTTCTTCACGCCGGTCGTCGACGATCCGGAGGACTACGGCCGGGTGGCCGCAGCGAACGCGATAAGCGACATCTACGCCATGGGAGTCAGGCCGCTTTCGGCGCTGTCGATCGTCTGCTTTCCGGTGGGCAAGCTGGGGCGCGAGATGCTGGCTGCGATTTTGCGGGGCTGCCAGCAGAAGGCGGCCGAGGCAGGCATTCCGATCGTCGGCGGGCACAGCGTGGACGATCCCGAGCCGAAGATCGGCCTCGTCGTCACCGGCCTGGCGGATCGCGACAAGCTGGTGCGCAACGACGGCGCTCGCCCAGCCG
>CAYOXX010000019.1:847-32382 GCA_964408025.1 uncultured Acidobacteriota bacterium
GCTGCTGACCAAGCCGCTCGGAAGCGGGATATACACCACGGCGATCAAGCAGGGCAAGGCTACGCCGGAGCAGACGCGCGCGGTGATCGAGGTGATGACAGCGCTCAACAGGGCGGCCAGCGAAGCGATGGTCGAGGTGGGCGTGAACGCCTGCACCGACGTAACCGGCTACGGCCTTATCGGTCACCTGGGCGAGATGCTCGACGCCAGCGGCGCGGCGGCCATCGTCGTAGCCGGCGAAGTGCCACGGCTTCCCGGCCTGCGCGATTTGATCATGGAGGGGTGCGTACCCGGGGGCAGCATGACCAACCTTAGCTACGCCGATCGGCGAGCGGACTGGCATCCACGCATCGACGACCTGACCAAGGTGATCCTCTGCGACGCCCAGACCTCCGGCGGACTCCTGATCTCCTGCCCACCGAAGAAACTCGGGCTTCTGCGCAAGGCGTTGATGGAACGGGGCGTGGGCGCCTCGACGATAGGAATCCTCTTCGACGGGCCGGAGGGCGCCGTCGGCGTCGTTCCCTGAGCCGGCGGCTCACTCGCTGCCGATTTTCCTCATTTCGATGTGGTCGGCGCCCTTGACGCGGCGGAACATGACGGCGTCGCCGAGGACGCGGCCGATGATGTTCAACCTGTCGGCCGGCACCGGCCTGCGACCGGTGCTCATCGGCGTGGGACCAAAGAAGATTGCGACGGCGCGGCCAACCGGCCAGTAGGCAATCGTGCCGACGTCGACATCGGTAGTGGCGGTCTCGTCGCGGTTCTTTACCAGCGGTACCTCGAAGTAGAACTCGTCGCCCCAGACGCTAAAAGGGCAGCTCAAGGGCAGAAGATCGGCTACGGCACGAGCGCAATCAGAGTCAAACAGCACCGCCTCCAGTTCGACCTCGCCGGCGGTGATGCGGATCGATGTGGGCATGTTTATCCTCTGCTTCACTCGACGGTGAAGGTATAACTTGCCGTCCCGCTGGCCCCGTTGTGCATGGTTACCGTGGCGACGAGGGTGTAGGTGCCGGAACTCATCTCCTCGGGAATTACGTATTCTGTTGACGGCCAACGCCAGTAGTAACCCGGCTCATTTGGGCGTACGTCGCCGGCCGTATCAAATCTGACAATTGTTTCACTGCCGCGGCGGACTATCATCTGGATTGCGACGGTGCCGTAAAACGGGCCGTAATCGGCGTTGTCCAGTATCCGGCAATTGACGAAGCAACGCAGTGTGTCGCCGGCCGTGAAGGTGTTATCTTCTTCAACATTATCTAGATCTTGCGAACTGGACGTGAAAGTGCGCAGCACCGCGAGCTGGCCGTTGCTCAGTACCGTCGGGGCGTTGTTTCCCTCGCCAGCGGAGACGATCAGGACATACGACTGCGGGCCCTGCGGAATCCTGCGTCCACGGACGATGACCTTCCAGTTGCCGGCCTGTGGATTCTCGACCAGAACGTGCTCGACGTTGTCTCGCCCGTTGCGCTTGCGCCTCGCGGGAGCAGTTGGATTGTTGGGATCGAGAGAGAAGGGGAGCGCTCGCCCACCTCTGGGCTTGACGAGCCAAAGATCTAGATCGTTGACGAGGCTGCTACCGCTGGGGTCGTTCCAGACCAACGTTGCCCTAAGCTCGGCGGCGCCCGAGGGGATTGTAAAGGTATAAGTATCTTTTTGCCTGCGGTCGACGCTGCCCTCGATTATGCTGCTGGAGACGACGTCGGCGATGCCGGTTGCCGAGGAGCCGCCGGACGCTTGCGTGAGTGTGTTGGTGACGCTTGCGCGCAAGACCCTTGCGGCGAGTTGGGCGTCGACCATGCCGTAGCCGTAGGTGAAATCCGGGCCGGGGCGGCCGAGGTCGCGGGCCGTGTTGACCAGGAGCGCTTTGAGCAGATCGGCACCCATGCGGTCCTTGTACCAGCTCCGGTAGGAATGCATCAGCAACGCGGCGGTGCCGGTGACAACCGGTGTGCTCAGCGAGGTTCCGGAATAGGCTTCGTACTCGTTGCTCAGGTCGGTGGTTAGAACGTCGTATCCGTTTGCGCAGACATCCGGCTTCAGGCGACCGTCCCCTGTCGGACCGAAGGAGGAGAAGGAGGTTATGTAGTCGTCGTCCATCGTGGCGCCGACGGTGATTACATTCTTGGCCAGTGAGTAGGTGGTCAGGCAACCGTATATGGGATTCGGAGGATGCAGGTCTTCGTAGATCGTCGTGGTGTCGGTGCCATGCCGATGGGGACCGAGATAGGAATCGTTTCGAGAGTTTCCGGCGGCCCAGACTACGGGGAAGTTGTTGTTGCGAACCATCCTGTCCAGGCTCCCGCTAACCGAGTGGTAGTAACCGAACAAGGAATCCGTAAACCAGCGCCAGTCGGTTTGCGTGTCGTTGTCCTCGGGATCGTAGTCCCAGCCGGCCACTGTTCCCCAGGAGTTGTTGGAAATCATGACGTCGTGCTGCGCGATCGCCTGCTCCATCTCGTCGATGGGAGCGCCGTAGAAGTTATACGAATAGATTTTTACCCTCGGCGCCATGCCCTTAGCTCTGCTGTTGCCGAAGCCGGCGCCGGCAATAGTTCCGCAGACGGCGGTGGAGTGGTAGTGCACGTCACGATCGGTCTCGACGATGGTAAGGCGGCTGCCGAAGTCCCTGTGCCGGTATATCTGGCCCGCGTCCCAGATTCCCACTTTTATTCTCTTGCCGGTCGGTTTTTTGTAAGCCTTCACTTTATAGATCAGTTGAACGTTGGCGCGCTCGGCCGCGGTTCTGTTATAGGTTTCCGGAGGCGGTAGGGAGGGCTCTATCAGCTCGACCTCGTCGGCGTCCAGCAGGAGCCAAATCGTCGACCAGGGAGCTTCGAGCTCGATGGCGTCGGAGTTTAGGTAGCCTTCCTGTGCGGTGCCGAGGCCGGCCGCTCGAATAACCTCGAGGGACCTCTGGAACGGCACATCCTCGTGGAAGCTGATGTAGACAGAGATGGTGGAGTCCGCCTCGACCGCGATCCGCAGATCTTCCGCCTCGATGAACAGGGGCGAGATCTTCATCTCCGGTTCTATGGCGACAGTAGCTCGGACGGAGGACGTGGCGGCGAGCGCCTGCCGCCCGCCTTCGGCGAGGGAAACAATGTAGGCGTTACCGCCGACGTAGCGGAGAAGGCTGATGCCGCCGGCGGCGAAGCGCTGGCGTAGCTTGCCGTCGGGAATCTCGTAAAACTGTACGATCAGGTGATCGTGGCCCTCCTCGAGTTCCGCTCGCTGACCGGCTGCGGGCGCGACTTCCCGAATGCCGATCCGTGTAGCGTATTCGCTCTCGATATCAACGGCGGTCGCAGTGGCACAGAGCGCCGTTGTTAGCGCCAGCGCGGCGAGTAGCGCATGGTTCCGAGTCATCTGAATTCTCCTGGTAAATGAATGGCTAGATGGAAGCAACATGTTTGTATTGCAGCGGTTTGCCGCCATTCTGGTTGACCTCGTGTCACGGTTACATGTTAGCATGCGACCGCGGGGGGGACAATGTTCGATCCGTCCGAGGAAGTCGCCTGGGCGCTGAGGGTTGTGAAGGATTCGCTGCCCGGGCCGACTCCCGCTGCGGCGATCATCCTCGGGTCGGGTCTGGGAGGCCTGACGTCGCGGGGCGGCTGCTCGGCGTCGCTCGCCTATGGCGACATACCGGGAATGCCGGTGCCGACGGTATCGGGGCACGAAGGTTCCCTCTCGGTTCTCGAGTTGGGCGACGGCGGGGAACGATTCCTCTGCTTCAGCGGTCGCGCGCACCTCTACGAGGGGCACCCCGCGCAGCGCCTGGGGATGGCTGTCCGGATCGCCGCCGCACTCGGTGTAGGGACGCTGGTGGCTACGTGTGCCGCGGGATCGCTACGCACGGAGCTGCCGACGGGGCGCCTGGTCCTCGTGACCGATCATATCAACACCACGGGAACGAATCCGCTCGTCGGCGTGACGCCGCCATCCGGCTCGGAGAGGTTCCCCGATACCGTGGGCCTCTATTCACCGGACCTTGCGGAGGCCGCGCGTGCGGCGGCAAGCGAGCTGGCAATAATCCTCGCATCCGGTGTCTACGCCTGGGTGACCGGGCCCGCCTACGAGACCCCGGCGGAGGCGCTGGCGCTAGCCGGTTCGGGAGCTGATATTATCGGGATGTCGCTGGTGCCCGAGACACTCACCGCCGCGCAGCTCGGGATGCGGGTGCTGGCTATAGCCTGCGTCACCAACGAGGCACACGGCCTCGGCGGGGGCGCCGTTCGCCACGAGGATGTTCTGCGCGTCGCCCGCAGGCAAACGGAACAGCTCGCATCGCTCCTGGAGGCGCTGGCGCCGCGACTGGCAGGTGGGTGATCTGCCTTCCGGCGGGCGCGCCCGGCTTGCCGTTCGTTGAGTTTCCAATAGACTAGTCCGATAAGTTAGGTAGAGGTCTATATTTTGAGTAAACTATCTGCGGAGCGAACCGGGGAGTTGGCCAGGGAGGGCCGCTGGAACCGGATCGTTCCGTTCGCCGCCGGCGAAGAGGTGGTGATCGAGGGCATCGGACCCTGCTTGGGGATTATCGCCTTCAACCTCGACGCCGGCGCCGGCCTCTGGGGGCATTTCACGCAGCCGATCTTTTACGACGACAATGAGCTGGAACGAATCGTGGTCGTCGATCCCGAGTTCGCCACATTTGAACACTTCATCGATCAGGCACGCACCCGGCTGCTGAAGGAGGGGGACGAGTGCGTCGTCTGCGCCGCCGGCCTCAATCCCAATCCCATCGAGCTCGGCCTGCGGGCCAGGGCGGCACTGCGGTATATCGAGAGGATCGTTTCCGTGCGCGGTAAAGTGAAGGGAAAGCTGGAGGCCGGTCTTCCAGGCGTGAAGCTGAATCTCTATTTGACGGACGAGCTGTGCATTGCCACGCGTCTGCACCTCGATTCGGCGAGGGCCCGCATGACGGCGCAGCGGTTGAAACTATACGAGCGCGATTACTCGCCCGAGACCTTCCTCGGGCAGTGGCTGGCCTCGCAAGCCAAGTCGTGACGTCCCCTAACCTATTGATATTAAACGTGATATCTCCAAATCAGGATACTCGGTCTGATCCTTTTTTCACCAGACACGAGGAGCGTTGCCCCACTCTGCAGCGGCGGACGCGCCTTGGCGGGCATTCCTGTCCTCGATCCATCTCCATAAACAGGAGCGCGGGCATTCTTGTCCGCGGCCGGCCGACAGGAATGTCGGCCCTCCTGTTATGGAATTGATGTTTTCGCTGTCGGCTTTCGCAACAGGCTTATTTTTACTGTATCGTCAGTAAAGACAATATTTTCGTGTACTTTGCTAAAACTGGAGTAGCTTCACGTGTCGATCTGCTTTCGGGTTGGATTTTGATGGTGCCCAAGGCCGGATTCGAACCGGCACGGGTTACCCCACCGCCCCCTCAAGACGGCGCGTCTGCCAAATTCCGCCACTTGGGCACGCGGTCGATGAAGACCGGACTTGCTTGAAACCGGTTGGCGCGTCCTTACCGGCCTCCGAAGGAAATGCCAAAGCCCCTCGCCCCTCGCCCTTCACCGCCCGATAGCCGCGGCGCCTGGGCTGTCCTCTTACGGCTGGGGGCTGCTCTCCTGCGACGGTTCCTCGGCCGGATCGCTCTCGGCCGCTTGCTCACCTTCCTGATCTGTTTCCGCGCCGGTTCGGATGTTCTCAAGCGGCGGTCGGCCCTGCTCGGCGCGGCTTTCTATCTCTGAGGCGAGAGAGGGAGTGCCGCTCTGGATCAGCCCCAGTGTGTAGGAGGTGATCATGAAGAATACGGCGGCTGCGATCGTCAGCTTGTGGATGACCCGGGTGGCGCTCCTGACGCCGAAGGCGGTCTGGCTGCCGCCGCCGCCGAAGGCGCCGGCCAGGTCGGCCCCCTTGCCCTTCTGCAGCAACACGATAATGATCAGTATGCAGCAGGCTGCCAAGTGGATTACCGTCACCAGGACGTCCATGTACAGCTCCGTTTCCTTACCGGGCGGGAGTATAGCCCAGCGCAATCGTCTTGTCCAGCCCTACTCACGCGTGGTTGACGATGGCCGCGAAGATCTCGGGCTCTAGGCTGGCGCCTCCTACCAGTACGCCGTCCAGGTCGGGCTTGGCCATCAGCTCGGCGATGTTCGACGGCTTGACGCTGCCGCCGTAGAGGATGCGCGTGGAGCCGGCGATCTCGCCGTCGTAGAGCTCCTCCAGCAGGGTCCTGATGAAGAGATGGGCCTCCTGCGCTTGCTCGGGGGTGGCGGTAAGGCCGGTGCCGATGGCCCAGACCGGCTCGTAAGCGATGACCATCTGTCCGTTCATTATCTGCGGGTCGCCAATTCCCTCCAGTCCGGATGTCACCTGGCGGCGAAGTATCTCTTCTGTCTGCCCGGCTTCGCGCTCCTCGATCTTCTCGCCGACGCAGAAGATAGGAGTAAGGCCCGCGGCGAGCGCCGCGTCGACCTTCTTGTTAATCAGCCCGTCGGGCTCGCCGAAGACGTGGCGGCGCTCGGAGTGGCCCAGTATTACTGCGTCGCAGCCGAGATCGACGAGCATACCGGCCGAGATCTCGCCGGTGAAGGCACCCTGCGCCTCGAAGTGCATGTTCTGCCCGGCGATGGCGATGCTGCCGCCTCCGGTGGCGTCTGCAGCAGTGTCGAGGCTGGTGAATGGCGGCGCGATCAGGATGTCGACATCGTCACGATGGTCGACGCTAGGGCTGAATTCGGCGAAGAAACGTACCGTCTCGGCGCGAGTCTTGTGCATCTTCCAGTTGGCGGCGTATAGCGGCCTTCTCATCGGCTCACCTCGCTGAGTGGGTGTTCGTTAAGGCTTCCTTATTAAACGGGCTCAGGCCCGGCGTCAAGCGCGATCGCTGAGGGCGTCGATGGCCGGCAGGCTCTTGCCGGCCAGGAAGTCGAGGCTGGCGCCGCCGCCGGTGGAGACGTGCGAGATTGAATCGCGCACGCCGGCGACGTCGAGGGCGGCCACCGAGTCGCCGCCGCCGACGATCGAGACGGCGCCGCTTGAGGCGACAGCGCGGGCGACTTCCACCGTGCCGCTGCTGAATGCCGGCACCTCGAAGACGCCCATCGGCCCGTTCCAGACTATCGTCCTGGCGCCGGAGATCTCCTCTCGCCATCGCCGGATCGTCATCGGGCCGATGTCCAGTCCCATGCGATCGGCAGGGATGCAGTCGGCGCTGACGATCTGCCCCGGCGAGTCGTCGCTGATCTCCTCGGCGACCACGAAGTCATGGGGCAGCAGAATTTCCTTGCCCGCATCGCGCGCCCGGCGCAGCAGTTCGCCGGCTTTCTCAAGAAATTCCTCTTCGAGCAGGGAGGAGCCGATCTCCAGGCCGCCGGCCTTGAGGAAGGTGAAGGCCATGCCACCGCCGACCAGCAGCTTGTCGACCTTCTCGAGCAGGTTTTCGATTACCGGGATCTTGTTCGAGACCTTGGCGCCGCCCAGCAGGGCGAGGAAGGGGCGCTCGGGGGCAGCCAGGAAGTTGTCGAAATACTTGATCTCCTTCTCGAGCAGGAAGCCGGCGGCGCAGGGGTTGAGATAGCGAGTGATGCCGACGGTGGAGGCGTGGGCACGGTGGGCGGTGCCGAAGGCGTCGTTGACGTAGAGTTCGGCCGGCGCGGCCAGGGCCTCGCTGAAAACCGCATCGTTGTCCGTTTCGCCGGGGTGGAAACGGAGGTTCTCTAGCAACAATACCTCTCCGTAGGCGAGTCCCGCGGCCAGGGAGGCCGTCTCCTCGCCGACGCAATCGGGCGCCATCTTCACCTCGGCACCGAGCAGCTCAGACAGCCTTGACGCGACCGGCTTTAGGCTCATGCCCTCCACCACCTTGCCTTTGGGGCGGCCGAGATGGCTGGCCAGGATGAGGCGGGCGCCGGCATTGCGCGCGTGGCGGATCGTCGGCAGCGATGCCCGGATGCGCGTGTCGTCGGTGATCCGCTGCCCGTCCAGCGGGACGTTGAAATCGACGCGCATGAAAATCCGCTTACCGCCCAGCTCCAAGTCGGAAATCGAAAGCTTGTTCAGCATGAATGAACTCCGTAGTTTCGTATCATAGAGCGCAAATATAGCATAATAGGGACGTGTTGATTGCCGCTTTCGCGGCGTCGGTGCTATACTCGCCCTCCGCCGCGGCGGATAACAGGCCTGTTGGATCGAACTGGAGCGGACAGATGGGGACTCTAGCTGAGCTTCACGAGCGCTGCGAGCGCGAGGGTATAAGGTACATCGACCTGAAGGCGCTCGACCTTCCGGGCCGCCTGCATCACATATCGGTTCCGAGCGAGCAGCTCGACGCGAGCCTGCTGAGCGAGGGAGTCGGCTTCGACGGCTCCAGCTACGGCTTCGCCAAGACCGAGAACAGCGACATGGTGCTCATACCCGACACGGCCACGGCGAGCATCGATCCCTTCCGCGACGCGCCGACTCTGAGCATGTTCTGCGGCATCCACCTGGCCGACGACGAGAGGACGCGCTTCCACCAGGACGCCCGCTACGTGGCGCAGAAGGCAGAGAAGATCCTGCGGGAAGTGAAGATCGCGGACAACAGCCTCTGGATGCCGGAGTTCGAGTTCAACATATTCGACGAGGTCGAGTACAAGGTGGCGCCCGAGGAGTCGTTCTTCTCGATATTCAGCGGCGAGGTCGACGGCGGCAACGCCTACCACGCCTGCAACCCAAGCGACCGCTTCATCGACTTCAGGGACAGGGCGGTGGAGTTGCTGCAGAGCCAGGGGATAGCCGTTCGCTACCACCACCACGAGGTCGGGCCCTATGGCCAGCAGGAGATCGAGGGTGTATTCGACACGCTGGTCAGAACCTGCGACGCCGCGGTGAACGTATTCTACCTGTTGCGCAACCAGGCCAACGACGAGGGCTTGGCGATCACCTTCATGCCGAAGGCCATCTTCGGGCAGGCGGGCAACGGCTGGCACCTGCACCAGTACCTCGAGCGCAACGGTGTTAACATCTTCTACCAGCCCGGCGAGTACGGCAACCTGAGCAGGGTCGCCCGCCGCTACCTCGGCGGCATCCTCTCCCACGGCCCGGCACTTTGCGCCCTGACAAACCCCTCTACCAACAGCTACAAGCGCCTGGTGCCCGGCTACGAGGCCCCGGTCGCCCTCACCTACGGCAAGGCGAACAGGGCGGGCGCGGTCCGCATACCGGCCTACGTTAGCGATCCTTCGAAGGTGCGGATCGAGTACAGGCCGCCCGACGCCACCTGCAATCCCTACTTCTGTCTGGCGGCGATCCTGCTGGCCGGCATCGACGGCATCGAGCGCGGCGTGGACCCGAAGGCGGAGGGCTTCGGCCCCTTCGGCGAGGGGGTGCCGGGCGAATCGAAGGAAGACGAGATCAGGCTGCTGCCGCGTAGCCTGGGCGCTGCGCTAGACGCGCTGGAGGCGGACCACGAGTTCCTCCTGCGCGGCGGCGTCTTCGACGAGGCACTGCTGGAACGCTGGGTGACCATCAAGAGGGACGAGGTGCGGCAGTACACGCTGCGCCCTCACCCCTACGAGTTCGAACGATATTTCGATTTCTAAGCTGTAGGGATTAGCCATGGCCGCTGAAGATTCGACTCAGTCGTCGCTGCTAGAAGCGCTGAGCGGACCGCAGGAGGAGTTCGAGAGGATCCTGGCTCGCGCAGAGGACGCCAGCGAAGAGCCGAGTCTGGCCGAGCAGGTCGCCGATCTGATACTGGAGATCAACGCGGGGGGGCTCGAGCCGGAGGAGGAGCTGGTGGAGCGCCTCCTGCGCCTCGCCGCGGCAGTCCGAGGCGAGCGGTTGCGCACGGTGGCCCTGGGCTCCATTTGGCGCGAGGATCTCGACTGGCTGTCGCAGAGGCTCGCGGATGGGGAGGCGGTACGCGAGCGACTACTGCGGATCGTGGCCGAGGACAAGCCGAAAGCCCTGCCGCCGGCGTTCTGGCGGGCGGTGGCCGAGCGGGGCGCGCGCTTCGCGGCCATCGCTTTCGGCGCCGCCGAGAAGACCCACCCCCACGAGGCGGCTCGGCTGCTGGTGAGGCTCTGCAGTGCTACGCTGAAGGGTGAGATAGACCTGGAGATACGCGCCGAGGTGGACCGCTTTCTGCGCGGGCGTGACGCATCAGTGCGCACGGTGTTCCTGGAAGCCGTCAAGAGGATGCCGGAGGCGGAGAAGCGCAAACTGATGACCCACTTCGACATGTCGCTGATGGCGGAGCTGGACCGCAGCGCCATCGAGCACCGCGCCGAGGGATTCTTCTACGACGCGGATGCCGAAAAGCGGGAGCGCGACGCGAAGAGCAAGGACATCTTCGGCGAGGTCAAGCGCCGCTTAGACCGCGGCGATAAGGCGGAGACTGAATAATCCGCATAGCCGGCGGCATTGCGGATGTCGAGTTCAGAGCCTAAGCTTGCCTGCCTCTGGCAGGACCCATCACGCGCGCGGGCGATAAAGGGGCGATATTCTTTCAGCGAAAAGGCGCCGCTTTGAGCAGCGAGGATTTCAAGGGATACAAGGGCAGGGCCCTGGAAGCGCTCAAGCGCCTCGGCGGCCGCGTCTGGGCCGACGTAGAGGTCGAGACAGCGAAGGGCCGCTTCGCCGGAATCATACTACCGCGGGCCGAGATGGCCGACGACGAGCACATCGTCATGAAGCTGCACAACGGCTACAACATCGGCCTGGCCGTCGAGGGTATCGAATCGATCGTGGAGTTGGGCTACAAGAAGGCGGAGTACAGGATCCCGGAGAAGGAGTTTCCCCGCGACCCCGCGAAGCCGAACATCACTCTGCTCGGTACCGGCGGCACGATTGCCAGCCGCCTAGACTACCGCACCGGCGCGGTCATCCCCGCCTTCACGCCGGGCGAGCTCTACGGGGCGGTCCCGGAGCTGGCCGACGTCTGCAACCTGACTACACGCAAGCTCTTCGGCATCTTCAGCGAGAACATGTGCATGGACCAGTACATCCCGCTAGCCGAGGCGATCGGGGAGGAGATCCGCAGCGGCACCGACGGGATCATCATCGGCCACGGCACCGACACGATGCACCACACCGCAGCCGTGCTGAGCTTCATGGTGCCCAATCCGCCGGTGCCGATCGTCATGGTCGGCAGCCAGCGGAGCAGCGACCGGCCGAGCTCCGACGCGGCGCTGAACCTGCGCTGCGCCGCCTACACAGCCGCCCACACCGACGCCGCCGAGGTGATGGTCTGCATGTTCGGGCCGACCAGCGACAGCTACAACCTGCTGCACCGCGGCACGCGGGTGCGCAAGATGCACAGCTCCTACCGCGACACCTTCCGCACCGTCGGCGACATTCCGATCGGCATCGTCACGCCCGACCGCTTCGCCCCTATCCGCACGGACTACCGCCGCCGACGGGGCGACCGCGAGGTGACGGTGCGGGCGACGTTCGACGACCGCGCGGCCATCCTCTACTACTACCCCGGAATGCGGCCGGACATGGTTACCGGCCTGGTCGACGCCGGCTACCGGGGAATAATCATCGCCGGCACAGGCCTCGGGCACGTTAACAAGCCGCTCTACGAGCCGCTGCGCCGGGCGATCGAGGGCGGCGTAACGGTCTTCATGACCGTGCAGACGCTGTGGGGCTACACCCAGATGTACGTCTACGACACCGGGCGCGACCTTATGCACCTGGGGATCGTGCCGCTGGAAAACATGCTGCCCGAGGTCGCCTACATGAAGCTCTGCTGGGCCCTCGGCCAGAGCGAAGACGCCGAGGAGATCACGGAGCTGATGCGGACACCTGTGGCCGGCGAGATCACGCCGCGCGAGCCGCCCAACGCCTACCTGATTTTTCAGGGCGGCCTGCCCGAGATCGAGAAGTTCATCCGCGATACGATCATGTGATCCCCGAGCCCAGGCGATATCCATAATCATAGTTTGGAACGCTCCGCATTACGAAGGTTAAGGCAGCAGGAAAGAGCTACAGGTGGATGGGGGGCGCAGTGGGGCGCTGCTTGACGCTTGCAGCGGGCAAAACGTATACTCCGCTGCATGCAACCGCGGGTCAATTTCCGCCTGGTTATTCGATACGATGGGCGCCCATTCTGCGGCTGGCAGCGGCAGAAAAACGGCCTCTCGGTTCAGGAGTGCATCGAGACGGTCTGCGAAGAGATCTGCAGCAGCCGCTGCACGGCGCACGGCGCCGGCCGCACCGACGCCGGGGTGCACGCCGCCGGGCAGGTGGCGAGCGTGCGTGTGCCGACGGAGTTGCCGCCGCGCAAGATCAGGAAGGCCCTGAACTCGCTGTTGCCGCCGGAGATTCGCATCGCTTCGGTGCGGCGGGCTCCGTTCGACTTCCATGCCAGCACCGATGCCATTAGCAAGTCCTACCGCTACCTGCTGCTGACTGGCCCCGTGCGCAGCCCCTTCGCGCCATTCTACGCCGCCTGGACGCCCTTTAAGCTATCCGTTGCCCCGATGCGCGAGGCGGCTGGTCTGCTGGTCGGGCGCCACGACTTCCGCTCATTCCAGGCCAGCGGCAGCTCGGTGCGGACTACTGAACGGGAAGTCCTGGCGCTGGATGTAAGACGCGGCGGCGGCCTGGTAAGCATTGTCGCCTCCGCCGATGGTTTCCTGCGCCAGATGGTGCGCATCATCGTCGGCACGCTGATCGAAGTGGGCCGCGGTAAGCTCGATCCGGACGAGGTGGGGCGTATACTGCAGGAGCGCGATCGGCGCCTTGCCGGGCCGACGGCGCCGGCCGGAGGCCTGACCTTGATGCGGGTGGAATACTGAGATGTTGATACAGTCGTTCGAGTTCGACGCCGAGCAGGTGCCGCCGGGCAGCGCGGAGGCTGAGCTTTTGGGGCGCCTCGATGCAGCGAAGCTGCCCCGCCACCTGGCGGTGATCATGGACGGCAATGGACGCTGGGCGGCGCAGCGGGGCCTGCCGCGCGTCGAGGGCCATCGCAGAGGCGCGCGCTCGGTGAGGGAGATGCTCGAAAACTGCGCGCGGCTCGGGATCGATGTCCTGACCATATATGCATTCTCGACGGAGAACTGGAAGCGCCCCAAAATCGAAGTCGACGCGCTGATGAGAATGCTGAGCGAATCCCTGCGAAAGGAGCTTGCCAAACTGGTGGAGCACGGCATCGCCTTCAGGCCTGTGGGGCGCTGGCGCGAGCTGCCGCCGGCGACGGTGGCCGATATCGAGGAGGCGATAGCGGAGACGGCGGCCGGAGAGAGGTTGCTGTTCCAGGTGGCGCTGAACTACGGCGGCCGGGTCGAAATCGCCGACGCCTGCCGGCGGATTGCAGTCGACTGCATCGCGGGAGCGCTCGACCCGGAGCAGATCGGTGTCGAGACGGTCGCCGAGAGGCTGTATTGTCCCGAGGTGCCCGATCCGGACCTGCTGATCCGAACCTCGGGGGAGTACAGGATCAGTAATTTCCTGCTCTGGGAGCTGGCCTACACGGAGATATTCGTGACCGAGGTTCACTGGCCCGATTTCCGCTTGCTCCACCTGTTGGAGGCGCTGATCGATTTCCAGGGGCGCGAAAGGCGCTACGGGGGCCTGAACGGGGAGGAGAAATGATACGGATAGTCACTTCGCTGGTGTTGACGGTGTTCTTCTTTCTGGCTCTCTTTCTCGATCCGATCTGGTGGCTGCTCTTCATCCTGATCTTCGCCGTGGCCGGAGGCATCGAGTTCGCTAACGTGCTCTACAAGGGTAAGCTCTTCGCACTCAGGGTGCTGGTTATCGCCGCCTGCTTCGCCTTTCCGGCAAACGCCTACATGCAGCACAACGGGTTCCCGGCGCTGCCCGACATGCTGGTGGTCGCCCTGCTGTTCGTCTTCGCGCCGATTCTTTTCATCCTCAGCCGCGGTGCCGTCGAGGACTTCCACACCAGCGTGCCGATGGTCCTCTACGGCTCGCTATGGGTCGGGCTCCTGCTGAGCTTCACCATCCACCTGCGCTACGTCAAGCTCGGACCATACCACTACGGCATCCACTCGATTCTGTTCCTCCTGCTCGTCGTGGCCACCTCCGATGCCAGCGCCTACTACGTCGGCAAGGCGATAGGCCGGCACGCGCTCTCTCCGCTCTACTCGCCCAAAAAGACCTGGGAGGGATCAGTGGCCGGCTACCTCGGCGGCCTCCTGATCGCCTACGTTTCCTACTTCATCTGGGCGCCGCAGTTCACGCCGCTGCACACCGGGATCATGGCGGTGCTGATCGTGACCTTCGGGCAGCTCGGCGACCTGGCGCAGTCGGTGTTCAAGCGAAGCTGCAAGGTCAAGGACGCGGGCGACGTCCTGCCGGGCCACGGCGGAGTGCTCGACCGGCTGGATGCCGTGCTGCTGGCCGCGCCGCCGTTCTACTGGTATATCTACTACGTGCTTAAGGGTTGAAGAATCTAATCATTCTCGGCTCGACCGGCTCGATCGGGACCTCGGCGCTGGCCGTGGCGGACCGCTTCCCCGATCGCCTGCGGGTGGCGGGTCTGGCGGCGGGGAGCGACAGCGAGCTCCTGCGCGCTCAGGTGGAGCGCTACGGGCCGGTCAGTGTCGCGCTGGGCAACGGCGAGCCGGGGGCCGCCTTGCTGCGCCTGTGCGACTCCGTGGGGAGCCGCCTGCTGGCCGGACCGCAGGCGGTGGCGGAGCTGGCCGCATGGCCCGATGGCGACGTTGTTGTGACGGCGGTGGTCGGCGCCGCGGGGCTGGAGCCGACCTTAGCCGCTGTCGACGCCGGTAAGCGCGTGGCGCTGGCCAACAAGGAGGCGCTGGTGATGGCCGGCGAGCTGGTGCTGGAGCGGGCGCGGCGCGGTGGGGCCGAGATTGTGCCGATAGACAGCGAGCATAACGCCATCTTCCAGTGCCTGCAGGGTCAGGCCCCAGACCGCCTGAGGCGGATTATGCTCTGCTCTTCGGGAGGACCGCTGCTCTCCCTCGACGAGGCCGAGCTGGATGGCGTGACGATCGAGCAGGCACTCAACCACCCGCGCTGGGATATGGGACGCAAGATCAGCGTCGACTCGGCGACGATGATGAACAAGGGCTTGGAGATGATCGAGGCCCGCTGGCTGTTCGACCTGGAGCCGGAGCAGATAAGCGTGGTGATCCATCCTCAGTCGGTGGTGCACTCGCTGGTCGAGTTCGTCGACGGCTCGGTGCTGGCGCAGATCGGCAGGACAGACATGGCCATGCCGATCCAGTACTGCCTCAGCTACCCCGAGCGCTGGGACCGCTCGGACATGCGGCTCGATCTGGCGGCCGTTTCGCCGCTGGAGTTCTTCGAGCCAGATGCTGAGAGATTCCCGGCGCTGGCGCTGGCCCGCGAGGCGATGGCGGCGGGTGGGACGGCGCCCGCGGTTCTCAGCGCTGCGGACGAAGTCGCCGTCGAGGCTTTCCTCGAGAAGGCGATCCCCTTCAGGGCTGTAGTCGAGGTGGTGGCGGCCGTGTTAGGGCAGCACAAGACGGCCGGCCGCGCCAACCTGCAGGAGATTCTACGGGCCGACAGGTGGGCCAGGGAAGCCGCGCGAGAAGAGGTGCGGCGGCTGCGGGCTGGGTGATGGCAACAATCGTGTACGGAATCGTATATATACTTGTCGGAAGGAGTTGTGCGGAACGGTGGAAATAGCCCTATCCATACTTGCCTTCGTGTTCGTCATCGGCGTGATGATACTGGTGCACGAGTGGGGACACTTCATCGCCGCCAAGCGGTTGGGGATCGAGGTTGAGGTCTTCTCCATCGGCTTCGGTCCCAAGCTGTTCAGTTGGAAGAGGGGGGAGACCGAGTACCGCATCTGCCTCCTGCCCGTGGGCGGCTACGTGAAGATGCTTGCCGAGAACCCGGACGAGGGGACCACCGGCGATCCGCGCGAGTTCCTCTCGCGCGCCCGCTGGGAGCGGTTCATCGTCCTGGTGATGGGAGCGGTATTCAATATCCTGCTCGCCTTCCTGATCTGGACGGCGGTGCTGATGATCGGCGAGCCGAAGGAGAAGTGGCTCACTGAGCCGGCCAGGGCGGTCTACATCGCGCCGGGCGGGCCGGCAGACCGCGCCGGGGTCAGGGAAGGGGACGTCGTGGCGGCCTTCAACGGGCAGCCTATGGCTGACTGGGAGGAGCTGCTCTACGCCGTCGCCACGCACCCGCGCGAGGAGGTGGAAATCCGCGTGCTGCGGGGCTCCGGAGAGCTCTCATTCAGGATGAGGCCCTACGAGGACGAGAGCAGCGGCATCGGCAGCATCGGCATCGGCCCCGGCTACCCCGCCGTGATCGCAGGCGTCCAGGAGGGCATGCCGGCCGCCGAGGCAGGCCTGCGCGATGGCGATGTGGTCGAGGCGATCAACGGCCTCCCGGTCTCCAGCTACTACGATATCTTCGACGAGGTTACACGACGGACCCGCCTGGGCCACGCGATGGGAGTCTGGCGGGACGCCTCGCCACTGGCGGCGCCGCTGGAGCGCCTGCTGGATGTTGCCCACACCCTGGAGTTCACGGTGCGGCGCGAGGGCATCAGTTTCGACGTCGCCCTCAGCCCCGAGTTCGATCCGGAAGCCGGGTTCCGCAGGATCGGCATCGTGCGGCCGCCGATGGAGCAGGTAGCCGTCGGCGTCGGCCCCCTCGAGGCCGTCGGCGGGGCGCTCGAGCGCTGCCTGACCACCAGCGGCCGCCTTTTCGACATCCTGGCCAGGATGATCACCGGGCGCCTCAGCACCAGGGCTGTCTCGGGGCCGGTAGAGATCGCGGCCATCAGCGGGCGCACCGCGGAGCAGGGGGTCATGCCGTTCCTGAACCTGATAGCCTTCATCAGCCTCAACCTCGGGATTATCAATCTGCTGCCGCTGCCGGTCCTCGACGGCGGCGGCATACTCATCTTGGTCATCGAGGGGACCGCCCGCCGCGACCTCAGCCTCAAGGCCAAGGAGTGGATCATGCGAGTCGGGGTCGTCCTGCTGCTCCTGCTGATGGCCCTCGTTATCTATCAGGACATCGACAAGTTGATTATGAGAATGGGCTGAGATGCCGACTCGGATCGAAGTCACGCGGCGCAAGTCGTCGCAGGTCAAGGTCGGCTGCCTGGCGATCGGCGGTGGCGCGCCGGTTTGCGTCCAGTCGATGACCAAGACCGACACGCGCGACGTCGAAGCCACGCTGGCACAGATTGAGGCGCTCGCCGGCGCCGGTTGCGAGCTGGTCCGCTGCGCCGTTCCCGACCAGGCAGCGGCCGCTGCGCTGCGGCGGATTGTCGAGGGGTCTGCTCTGCCGGTAGTCGCTGACATCCATTTCAACCCCGAGCTGGCGCTGGCAGCCGTCGAGGCGGGCGTCGCCAAGCTGCGTCTCAATCCCGGCACACTCGGCGACCGGAGAGCTGTCGAGAAGGCCGTCGTGGCGGCCGGGGACCACGGGATCGCGATCCGCGTCGGAGTAAACGCCGGCAGCCTCGAGAGGGAGTTTTTAATTCGGGACGGCTTCCCGTCGCCGCAGGGCATGGTCGACTCAGCACTGCGCCAGATAGAATTTCTCGAGGGATTGGGCTTGAGCGACATCGTTGTGTCGCTGAAGGCCTCGGACGTCCTGCGTACCGTCGCCGCATACCGGCTGCTGGCCGGGCGCTGCAGCTACCCCATGCACCTGGGCATCAGCGAGGCCGGGGCAGGCGAGGAGGCGGTCGTCAAGTCGGCGGTCGGCATCGGCTCGCTGCTGGCCGATGGGATCGGCGACACCATACGGGTTTCGCTGACGGCCGACCCGGTGCGGGAGGTCGAGGTAGCTTACCGGATACTTCAGAGCCTCGGCCTGCGGCGGCGCGGACCGGAGTTCATCTCCTGCCCCACCTGCGGGCGCTGCGAGATCGATCTGTCAGCCGTGGCCGCCGAGGTGAAGCGTCGCCTGGCCGATCTGGAGGCGCCGATCACCATAGCCGTCATGGGCTGCGCCGTAAACGGTCCCGGAGAGGCCCGCGAGGCCGACCTCGGCTTCGCCGCCGGCGCCGGACAGGGGGCGATTTTCAGGCGGGGGGAGCTGCTACGCACGGTGCCCGAGGAGCGGGCCGTTGAGGAGATTGTCGCCGAGGCTCGCAAGCTCGAGGCCGAGCTCCCGAGTAACGGAGTCGATTAGCCTGGAACAGCCGGGCTGGATGCCCGGAGACGTTTTATTATAAACAAAGTGTCATTGTCACAGCCCGAGGGAGCTTCAGCGGTATGCAAGGCCGTCTTGCGGGGGGCGTGCCGCGTCCGGCCCGGTGAGCGCGAGGTGAGGCATGAAGATACTGGATGAGAAGTTCAAGGACAACAAGATCAGGTACGTATTCCAGTGCATGCTGGCGACGCTGGCGGTGTTCATCGTGTTGATGATACTCGATGCGATCGCAAACGCTGCCATCATTGCGTCGCTCGGTGCCAGCTCGTTTATTGCTTTCACGATGCCCAAAGCCGACGTCTCGCGGGCGAGATTTCTGGTAGGTGGTTACGTTGTAGGAGTGTTTTCAGGGAGCCTTTGTTTCGGGTTGTCCGTGATTCCTGCGATTTCGCAAATTCTTAACAATCAGGAATTGTCGCGTGTTATATTTAGCGCAGCAGCGGTAGGCCTGGCGATTTTCTTGATGGTGATTCTGGATCTGGAGCATCCGCCTGCGGGGGGCGTGGCTCTAGGGCTTGTCCTAAACGAGTTCAGCCTCCTCTCAGTGGCCGTCATACTTATCGGCATCGTCTCGCTCTCGGTATTAAAGGCGGTTCTCAAGCCGTTCTTGATAAATCTGTTGTAAAACCTGGGTTTTGCTTCTACTTGCGGCCATCATCTTTTACCGTTGTCGTCATCGGGATGCCGTGAGGCCTATAACGACGGATATTATAAGAATCGCGAAGAAAGCGACTACTAGGATCCACGTTCTATAGTCAAGCCACCAAACAGGATGCTCCTCCCTGTTGGCCTTTAGCGACCTGAGTGTCCATTCCAGTTGCTCCGCACTCGGCACCGGCTGGATGAAGCTGGCAATTCGGGCTGTCGCCAGAGCGACGCCGAAGCCGATAGGGTTCCACCATAGCCATGACACTCCAGGTGCAAATAGCCATAGCGATACGTTAGTCGCCAAGCCGGCCGCGAGACCGAACAGCGCGCCCGTGCCGTTGACCCTTCTCAGTAGCGCCCCGGCCATGAAGACGGCCAGTATCGGGCCGTAGAAGGCGGAGCCGATCATGTTTACCAGCTCGATTACTGTGCGCGGTGAGCGGGCGATGAAGTAGCCGCCTGCGACGCAGAAGAGGCCCCAGAACAGCGTCGTCAGCCTTGACCAGTGCAGAAAGCGCTTTCTGTTTTCTCCGGCGGATGGTCTGAAGCGGGCCACGAAGTCGGTCATCGTCACCGCTGCGAGGCTGTTGAGAGCGGAGTCGATTGACGACATGGTGGCGGCGAAGATGCCGGCCATCACCAGGCCGACGACGCCGGCGGGCAGAAAGCTGACGATGAAGGTCGGCACCAGGTAGTTCGGATTCGTGATCCCCTTGTCTACTATCCACGACGGGTTCTGGGCCAGGAACGCCGCCAGCAGCACGCCGAGGGCGCAGTAGGTGAGGACGATGGGGAAGCGGACGAGGCCGTTGATCGCGAGGCTGTCGCCCGCGGCGCGCAGAGTAGTAGTAGAGATCAGGCGCTGCGCCTGGCTCTGGTCGCAGCCGTAGTAGCTGAGGTAGAGGAAGAAGCCGCCGATGAGCATCGGCCAAAGTGCGTAATCGCGGCCGTCGCCGAGGCCGTGATGAGCGAGGTCGATTGTTGCCAGCCTCTCCGGCTGGACGGAAGCAAGGGCGCCCTCGATGCCGCCTACAAGTTGCAGGGCGACGATAACGGCCGCCGCGGTGCCCAGCCAGAGTATGACGAGCTGTATGGCGTCGGAGGCCACGTCGGCCGTTATGCCTCCGATGGTTGTGTAGGCGACGGCGATGGAGCCGAGAATGGCCAGAGTGGCGATAACCGGGATGCCGAGTGCCACGGCGAGCACCAGCGCCGAGGCGTAGAGCACCACGCCGGCGGCCAGGCCGCGGGAGACCAGGAAGAGCGCGCTGAGGACGAGGCGCGCGGTCAGACCGAAGCGGCGCTCGGCGTACTCGAACACCGTCGCTCCGGCCTGCCGGCGGAAGAGGGGTGCCAGGAGGAACATGACGGCGATCATCGCCAGCGGCACCGCGAATTCGTATTGCAGCCAGACGAGTCCGCCGCCGGCGGACATCGCCACGAATGCGGGCGCGCCGACCAGGCTTATGGCGCTGACCTGGTTGGCGGCGAGCGAGAGGGCGACCAGTCCGCGGCCGAGACTGCGCCCGCCAAGGAAGTAGTCGGTGCCGTCCTTCTGACGCCGGCCTATCGAGATCGACAGCACGACGATGGCCGCGAAGTAGGTAGTGAGGACAGCCCAGTCGAGAGCGCTCATGATTCACCAGGGTCTCCCGAGAGAATATCACAACGGAAGCGGCTGCTTGCGGGCGCAACCCGGCTTTTCGGCCCCCGGCCTTCGCTTGACACCCCCTGCGCGGTTGGCTACGATGCTGGCGGGGATGGGGTCCCCACGCGAACTCCTTAAGCGTAAAGAGGTTGGGGTGATGAAATACGAGCTTAGCGAGCACGGCGACGTGAGCGTACTCAAGCTCCTGGAGCGGAGGTTGATCTACGAGTGCCTAGATCCGATCCAGGACGAGTTCATATCCCTGGTGGAATCGGGCAAGCGCAAGATCGTGATGGATTTCACCGAGGTCGATTACATCGATAGCTTCGCCGTCGGATTCGTCATGGACATGTATCGTCGCACCAGCAGCCACAACGGCGAGCTGAAGCTTACCGGCCTGAAGCCGCGCGTACGGAAGATCCTGACAATTACCCGCGTCGACAAGGTGATCGGCATTCACGACAAGATTGACGATGCCCTGGAGGCATTCGGGCGGAGCTGAGCGGGACGATGGCCAAGAAGGTCAAGATGCTCACCGGCCACGAGGTTGAGCTCGACGGCGACCTCATGGCGATCATCGAGAGCCTCTACCAGGAGGTGGTTGTGCGCAAGGAGCTGAAGCACACCTACCAAGACATGAAGGAGGAGATCGAGAACATCGTCGCCCAGATGGACGAGGAGACCGCCCGCGCTTACCTGATGGAGAGCATATCCCTCAACACCGTCACCTACGAGAACCAGATGCTCGACGTGCTGCTGCGCGAACTCGGCGCCGAGGCGGAAGGTGAGGAGGGCGGCGAGGACTGAGCTTGATGTAGAGGAAGAGATCAGGCCGCTGGATCAGAAGTTCCGGCGGCCCGAAAAACGTATGGGCGGCGAGATCACTGCCTGATCATATCGCCTTGCTGCGCTTCGCCGCTGACGAGGCGGCAGATCGAAAGCCTGGCCTGGACCGACACCACCTCGATCGAGCCGACCATCGCCTCTTCCTGTCCGAGGGTCTGGCCGGTGTCGGGGTCGATTATCGGCTCCCCGAGGCGCCAGACCTGGAAGACTTCGCCGACCTCGACCGCGTCGTCGATTCCTCGGTTGATATAGACCTGCTCGCCGCTGACCCTGGCCACACGGCCGAAGCCCTGGTAGGTGCTCATGCCGGCCGCCTGAGTCGCCAGCTCCTCGGCGAGCTTCTCCACCGCGCCTCGCATGGTGCTGGCGGCGACGCGGCCGTAATCGCTTTCGCGGCCGCCGGCGACGCCGCCGATGCCGACCCCGACGTCGATGTGCGAGCTGCCCTCGCGGTTGGCGTAGAGGATCTCAGTGGTCTCGACGTTAACCACTCGGATGTCGATGGCGCAGGTGTAGCGGTACATCTGGCCGCGGAAGCGGCTGGTGATGCGGCCGCCGTAGCGCTCGTAGCCGAACTCGGTGATCGAGCCGAGCACCATCAGCTGCACGCCGAGCAGCCTGCCGAGCTCCACGGCGCTCTGTGGCGTGATGGCGCCGCTGGCGGCGAGGTTGTGTTCGGCGAGGACGTCGTTGAGGCGGTTGCGCTCGATAACCGAGAAAGTTCCCGCGTTGACCAGCTCGGTCACGAACACGTCGGCTGCCGCGTCGCCCAGCTGCCGGGAATCCCACCATTGGTGGGGCGTGTTGTCCTCGAAGCGAAGCACGGCGACGCGCACCCGGGGTTGAGCGGCGGCGCTGACGGCGAAGCCCAGCACAACGGCGGCAAGAACTGACAGTACGATGGTTTTCCTCATGGCTTGAACTCCTCTTGCTTGGTTAGTGTCTGCATCATCCGTAAATCCTCAATTCTCTTTATCAAGATCGCGTTGGAAGTGTTCCTTGATGGCAATTTCCTTGCCCAAGAGCTGGATGAAGCCCTTGCGGTGCAGCTCGCCGAGCGTGCGCGTGACGGTCTCTCTCGAGGTGCCGATCATGTTGGCGATCGCCTGGTGGGTGGGGCGTCGAAAAGCGATCCAGCCGTCGTTGGTTTGGCGTCCTTCCTGCCTGGAGATGTCGATGAGGACGCGCGCCAGGCGGCCGAAGACGTCCAGCAGCGCGAGGTTGGTGATCTTACGGTTCGCGTCGCGCAGCCGCAGGCTCAGCGCGGCCAGGAGCCTCTCGGCGATCTGGGGATTTTCACGCATTATTGACAGGAACTCCGAGCGCCGGATCGCCGAGACCTCCGTGTCCTCGATGGCCACCACCGTAGCCGGGCGTGGCTCGCCGTCCAGGAGGCTCATGTCGCCGAAGAACTCTCCGACGCCGAGGATGGCCAGAATGATCTCCTTGCCGTCCTTGGAGAAGTTGGCGACCTTCACCCGGCCGGAGTTGATGATGAATAGCGAGTCGCCCTCGTCCCGCTCTAAGAAAATGACGTTGTCCTTCTCGAAAACCCTCGTGAAAGAGACGTTCGCCAGCCTCTCCAGGTCTTCCTCCGGGAGGTCGCTGAAGAGGGGTACCTTGCGCAGGATATCTGGGTGAGTCATCTAAGCCGGACCCTGAGGCTGCCTCTGCATGCCCGAATTTGCTACAGGATTATAGCTTGAACAGGTTGCCGTCGGCAAGCGACCGGGGCGAGAAGGCGGTGGCGTTTGACACTCTGGGAGCGCGAACATATAATCTGCCGGCCTGTGGGCGCTTAGCTCAGCCGGGAGAGCGTCGGCCTTACAAGCCGGAAGTCGCTGGTTCGAGCCCAGCAGCGCCCACCACTATCCCGTCAATAACTTATGCCCCATCAACGCCTTGCGGGTAACAGCAAATCGCGTGCCGACTTTCGGCATAGGCGGCATAGCGGGCATTTTTGGCCACAAAGCGGCCACAAAATCAAAACAGATCCCCTTGGCCGTCGATCTTTTCCCGCGGGCGCACATCGAGCCAGCGGACGCCGTGGCGCCTGACGTGCTCGTAGCGCGCCTCCGCGATCTCGCAGTAGTGCTTGTCCTGGTCGATGTAGTGGCCGTCGATCTGGTAGCCCTCCAGGTTGAGCAGGTGCCAGGCGACCGCCGACGATCCCGATCCGGCGAACGGGTCCGCGATCCTCACCGCGCGGTGACGCGGCGCCACCAGGCGCGTGAGCCACATCAGGAGCGCCACCGGCTTGACCGTTGGATGGGAATTGCGTGTTGGCTCTCGAAGGGCATCCGGCGTGTGCCCCATATTCCGCCTTGACCATTCATCTTGGGCAAACGTGCCGCCTTTGATTCCCGGCAGCCTGCCGCACCCCGCGTTGCGCTCTGTGGGGCTCGCCTTTGCGCAGTAGAGGAAATCGATGTCCGCCCAGCCGAACTGCGGGAAGAACCGCGACGCCTACGAGCTCTTCACCGACGAGTGGGGGCTGGTATGGAAGCGGCCGGCCGACGGACTCTACTTCGACGTCGTCGGGTGGCCCCTGGCAGGCGACATAGACCAAAAGGACACCGATAGATTTCCCTAGCCCGAGCCCACAGACGAGTCGCTCCTTGAGGGATTAAAGGAGAAGGCCGAGGCATTCCATCGGGACGGCCGGGCAGTGATCCTGGAGAGCCTGTGTGCTGGCGTCTTCGAGATGTGCTGCCGGATGAGGGGCATGGAGCAGTTCTGCTTGGACCTGGTCCTGAACCCCTCCCTGGCATGCGCCCTGATGGACAAGTTTGTAGGCCTGAATATCGCTTTCTACCGCATGGCTGCCGAGCGCCTGAGCAGCTATGTCCAGTTCATCCGCGAGGGCGACGATGTGGCCGGGCAAGAGGGCCTGCTGATCTCGCCGGACATCTACCGCCAGCATATAAAGCCACGTCACGCCCGTTTGTTCGAGGCGCAGCGCCATCTGTTCGAGGAACCTTTCTTCGTATTCTTCCACTCGGACGGGGCTATCTTCGAGTTGATCCCCGATTTCATCGAGGTGGGAGTGGACGTGCTCAATCCCGTGCAGGTGAACGCCAAGGGCATGAATCCCGCTAGGCTGAAGCGGAAGTTCGGCGACCGCCTTGCTTTCTGGGGCGGCGCGGTCGATCCTGCCCTACTGGCCCGGGGCCCCGCGTCGGAGATTGAGCAGCAGGTGCGACGGCGCATACAAGAGTTCGCGCCAGGCGGACGATATGTCTTTGGAACGATCCACAATGTGCAGGACGACGTGTCGGCTGAGAACTTCATGACAATGTGGGAGGCTTTCGACAAATTGAGAGTATATTGATCGTCCGCACGGGCTGGCTCGTTACAGAAAGCGGGCTGGTATTGCAAGCGCGCACGTGACACATGAGGAGATATGACCATGGAAGTGGAAGCAGAAATCAGTCTATATCCGCTGGGTGAGTCGCACCTTTCGCATCCCATCCAGGCCTTCCTGAAGGTACTGGAAGCGCATGGTTGCGAGGCCGAGCTCGGCCAGATGAGCACCATCGTGAAGGGCGAATCGAAGCAGGTCGTTGAGGCTCTGCGCGTCGGGTACGAGCAGGCCTGTGAGCGGGGTGGCGCCCTGCTTATTGTGAAGGCATCTAACGTTTGCCTGACGTGATAGAGTAGGCTGTTCTCCTGTAGCCGCTGGCGGATTACGATGGCGAGCGTACAATAGCGGCCGCGATCTTGGCAGCCAGAGGAAAGGGAGATGGCATCGGTTGAAATTACCGTAGTCTATGACAATTACCCTAGCAACGATAAACTGCGCACGGGGCACGGCTTCTCTTGTATCGTCAAGGGGTTTGATAAGACCATCCTCTTCGATACCGGTTGGTCGGGGCGCATCCTGCTGGGGAACATGCAGCGGTTGGGATTGGCCCCTGGCGATATCAATGTGGTGGTGCTTTCCCACATGCACTGGGATCATATCGGTGGACTGGACGCCGTTCTGCACGAGAATGCACAACTGACTGTCCATCTTCCCCGCTCATTCTCTGCACACCTGAAGAACGAAATCCAGCGAAGCGGGGCCACGGTCGTGGAGACGGAATATGCCCACACCATCTGCCCGGGTGTCAGGACAACGGGGGTGCTGACAGCAGATACCATCGGCGAACAAGCCTTGTGCGTTGATACAGCAGAGGGCACCTCGGTCATCACCGGATGTGCGCACCCTGGGATCGTCAACATCTTGCGGCACACAACGGAGCAGCTCAGCGCGAACGTCTCCATGGCACTTGGAGGATTTCACCTCAGCGGGATCGGCGCAGATCATATCCGGGGCGTCATTGCAGAGTTCAAGAACTTGAACGTGCGGGCAGTAGCGCCGTGCCACTGCTCGGGAGACCTCGCTCGCAGGCTGTTCAAGGAAGCCTACGCCAAGAATTGCTATGCGGTGGGCGTGGGGTGGCAACTCACACTGGGGAAAGCCAAGCGGAAGGCGCCAGAAATCAAGTGACGAATCCGATGCAAAAGAAGCAAGCAACGGGTGCGCAAGTATTCGACAGGCTTGCAGACCGTTACGACGCCTGGTTTGATTCTCCGGAAGGGAGTGCAATGTTTACTGCGGAGGTAGCGTGTCTGCGGAAGCTGCTTCCCCCCGACCTTGGCGGATGGGTGGAAGTAGGGGTCGGCACAGGGCGTTTTGCATTTGCGCTGGGGATCGCGGAGGGACTCGATCCCTCTGTGCCGATGCTCCAAAAAGCCGCCCGGCTTGGGATAACTACCCGGAAAGCGACGGCAGAGAATCTGCCCTATCCGACAGCCTCTCTCGCCGGTATCCTTCTGGTCGTCACGTTGTGCTTTTTGGAGGAACCCGTGAAGGCGGTGCGGGAATCCGCCCGCGTGCTGAAAGCCGGCGGCCAGCTTCTTGTCGGCATCGTGCCCGCTGGCAGCGCCTGGGGAGAGTTCTATCAAAGGAAGGGGGAAGAAGGGCATCCATTCTATTCTGTTGCCCGCTTCTACACCTGCCGGGAAACGAGGCAGTTAGCCGCCTCTGCGGGTTTCGAGTTTTTCAGGGCGGCCAGTACGCTGCCGATGGGGCCCGGCGAGGAACTGAAGGATATCCACATCCTGGAGGGCGCCGGCGACCGATACGGCTTTGTGGCCATGCTGTTTTCGCTCGCCGCCGAGAAAGGAGTCAGGCCACGATTTCCTTGACGCTCAAGGACTTGAAATCCCTGGAGCAAACCTTGGCAAAGCTTCGGGATGACGTGACCATTGTGTACTTCACCGAGCAGGTGAACTGCCGCCACTGTCGCCGGGAGCATGAACTCTTAGTGGAACTGGCCGAATTGTCGCATAAGCTCCACCTGGAGGTATATAACTTCACGGCGGATCGGAGCGTGGCAGATAAATATGGTGTTTACAAGGTGCCTGGATTGGTGCTTGTTGGGCAGAAGGACTGTGGGGTTCGCTACTATGGGATACCATCGGATTTCGAGTTCGGGATGTTGCTGGAGGACATGGTGCGGGTTTCCTCAGGAGAGTCGGGGCTTTCCTCCGAGACGAGAGAGAAAATGAAAAAACTCAATGTTCCCCTCCATCTCGAGGTGCTGACTACGTCGGCCTGCCCTCTCTCCTCGGGGGCCGTACGGATCGTCCATCAGATGGCGATGGAGAGCGACATGATTACCGCCGACCTGGTGAATGTGGAAGACTTTCCATAGGTGGCATAACGTTACAAAGTTCTGGCGGCTCCCACCGTTGTGGTGAATGGAAGCTACCATTTCTATGGCGCGTTCCAAGAACCGGAGTTTGTCGAACAAGTGATTAAGGGGGCGCAAGAAAGCAGCAGGTGAGACCGTTGCCGGCGAAAAGAAACATGCGGCTGTTCGGAACGAGCATCGCCCCCGGGGGGGCTATAGGCAGGGCTTTCGTCTATCGTGATGTCCTGGAGGAGGACCTCCATGCCAACGGGATCCGTCCGGACGAGGCCGATGCCGAATGCGAAAGGGTGTATCGCGCTGCCGAAAAGGTGCTCACCGATCTCGACAAGTCTGCACGCCGGGTCACACGACAGATCGGAACTTATCAGGCAGAGATCTTTGGGGCGCACCAGATCATGCTGCGCGAACTCGTGCGATCCCGCGAAATTCGGCAAGAGATAGAGAAAGAGCATGCCAAGGCCGAGGTCGCGGTGCAGCATGTCTTCAAGCGGTGGGCGCGCAAGATGGAAACCGATGAGAGCACAATGTTCATCCAACGGGCAGAGGACGTGGCGGATCTTGGTCGCCAGCTGGTCAGGGCGCTGACAGGCATCTCGATCCACCCTCTTGAGGCCATGCCGCAGGGCAGCATCCTCGTGGCTCCCCAGCTTCTACCCTCCGACGCTGTCTTGTTTGCCGACCGCTGCGCCGCTGCGATTGTCGTTGAATTTGGAGGATCGGGGTCGCACTGCGCCCTGCTGACCCGGCAAATCGGCATTCCTGGCGTTGCCAACGTTATACACGCGACAGAAAAGATCCATTCTGGCGACATGATCCTCGTGGATGGATTCCGCGCCGTCGTCGTTGTGGAGCCGGACGAGGAAACCCGACAACGACTGGAGGGCCGGATGGAGGAATACAGGCGGCGTCGGGCAAAGGCCAAGGCGCGCTGCCGCGAGCCAGCGGTCACGAAGGACGGCATTCGCGTGCCGGTCATGGCCAATATCGCCAGCCTAGCGGACGCTCGCGTGGGTGCCGAAAACGGTGCGGACGGAGTCGGGCTTTACCGGCTCGAAGCCTTGTTCATGCTCCACAAGACCTTGCCGACCGAGCAGGAACTGCTCGAAAAGGTGTCGGCCACGCTTGCCCCGTTGCAGGATAAACCCGCGATTGTGCGTCTACTGGACGTGGGAAGTGATAAGAGTCTACCCTATTTTGAGTTCGCAGCCGAGCCCGCCCCTTGCCTGGGCAGGCGCGGAGTTCGGGTTCTGCTGGCACATCCTGAACTGCTCAATGTGCAACTCCGCACGTTGTTACGCTTGTTTCAGACTCATAACATCCAGATTATGGTCCCTATGGTTACCGTCCCGGACGACATGCGAGCAATTCGGAACGCACTAGAATCCCAGGCGTCTGATCTCGGACTCACCGAAACCCCGCCTCTTGTGGCCATGATAGAAACCCCTGCTGCTGCGCTCCGCGTACCCGAGATTTTGAAATTTGCAGACGCCCTCAGCCTGGGCACCAATGACCTGGCACAATACATCATGGCTGCCGGCAGACAGAACCCTCTCGTTCACCACTATTTCAGAGAGGACGATCCCGCAGTTCTCCGGCTGATCCGCCTTGCCGCTAGGGAGGCAGGCGATGCGCTGGTTGGCATCTGTGGTGAGCTCGCCGGTCGGCCCGATGCGGTTCCCATGCTTCTGGACGCCGGTGTTCGGCTGCTGAGCGTAGCTCCGCCGCTGGTGCCGGTGATCAAGGAGACTGTCAGGTCTGTACCAGTCGGGTATAATGACGCGGTGACCAGGGGGGAATGAACATTTCACCGTCGCTTGTGCACACATGCCTTTGGACGAGGCGAAGATCTCATAGTTTTGGAAGGAAAACGTAATGATCAGCGTCGTACAACATGCGCTGATGATCACGTGTTTCGTCTTCGTAATGATGCTCGTGGTCGAGTATCTCAACGTCCTGACTCAGGGATCGTGGCAACGAACCCTTGCACGCCGCAAAGGGGGACAGTATCTGCTGGCAGCCTTTCTGGGTGCCACGCCAGGCTGTCTGGGCGCTTTTGTCACCGTCGCGATGTACTCGCATGGCGTCCTGAGCCTCGGCGCTGTCGTGGCGGCCATGATTGCGACCAGCGGGGATGAATCATTCGTGATGTTGGCCATGATCCCAAAGCAAGCCCCACCGCTATTCGCGATCCTATTTGCGCTGGGCATCGCAGTGGGGGCGCTCACGGACGCCTTTGTCGGGCGCCAGAAATCGCAGGGAGAGCCATATCATCGGTTCATGGAGGTCCACGACCAAGCTGTGTGTGAATGTTTTCCTCGCCGCATGATCTTGCGTCAATGGCGTGAATGCTCAGCGCCCAGAGGCATTCTGGCCAGTGTTCTCGCTCTCTTCATTCTTGCCCTGGTTCTCGGCTGGGTCGGGCCTGCGACGTGGAACTGGATCCGGGTAACGCTTCTCGTTGTTTCCGCGGTCGCCCTTTTCATCGTTTCGACAGTACCCGATCACTTCTTGTATGAGCATCTTTGGGGACACGTCGCCCGGAAGCACGTTCCAAGAATCTTCCTCTGGACGCTGGGCGCTTTGGTTGTCATGTATTTGGTCACGGAACATTTGCACCTCGAGGAAACGATTCGGCAAGGAAGATGGGTCGTTTTACTGATAGCGTGCTTGGTTGGCCTGATTCCCGAGTCGGGTCCCCACTTAGTGTTTGTCACGCTGTATGCGCAAGGGAGCATCCCCTTGAGCATTCTCCTGGCAAGTTCCATCGTTCAGGACGGGCACGGCATGTTGCCGATGCTGGCCGATTCGCGGCGTCAGTTCGTGGTGATAAAGGCGATCAATTTCGCCGCGGGCCTGCTGATAGGCACCGTGGCTCTGGCTCTGGGCTTCTGAGATCGAGCCGCCCTGAGATGCTTTCTAAGGCGCTATCTCGAAGCGGTGCATACCTAAGCCCGAATATGGTCAATCCACCACAGGCGCGGCTCGGCAATTGCTGGCAGTAACTGATCGCAAATACGTCGATTCTAAGGGCGTCGCTTCCGTCTCGCTATGGAAAATGAGTTGGTGGTGTTAAAAAGAAAATGCTCCAAAAGACAATGATGACAATGCCTACGACTCCGCACACTAGACCGATTTTGGCCTCTCCTTCTCCGCCGGCATCACCTCGCCTCGCCTTGTAAATTGCTATGCTACCCAAGGTTACAGCAAGAAGATTTAGTATAAGGACGAATGACAAACACATCCAGAAGATAGAATAACCCTGCCACAAGACTAGTAGGAAGCCAAGAAAGTAAATAATTACGTGGAAAATTGGCGACAACACCAAGCCGAATATGCCTAATTCTAAAGCTGCAACGGCAAGCCCCGTGGGCAGTTTTACCGCTTGCGGAGGACGCCCGCACTGCGGGCAGGTTTTTAACTTGTCACTAATTATCTCGCCGCATTCCTTACAATGGGCCATCGCCATTTTCAATACTCCTTCGCATACAAATATGATTCTAACTCGAGAGTTAGTCAAACGATCCCCGCTGGCGCGATCAAAACGGCCAGAGGTGTGGAATGAGGAGTACGGCGATGCCCCAGAAGATGATGTTGAGGGGTATGCCGACGCGGGCGTAGTCGGTGAAGCGGTAGCCGCCCGGTGCGTAGACGAGGGTGTTTGTCTGGTAGCCGACCGGTGTGGCGAAGCTGGTAGAGGCGGCGAATGTGATGGCGCCGAGGCGGAAAAGATCATTTCGGAAGCCATGCAATCCGACCAGGGATTATCAATCGCGAGCCGGCCCAGCCTTGCCCCCCACGTCCTTGGCTCGCGCCTTTTATGTCGTATATTGTCTGTAGAACAGACAACGGAAGGCGAACGATGAAAGAACCCATCGAATTTGTAAAGCGTCTTGGCGACTGGATCCGGGAGGTGCGAACAGAGCAGGGCATGAGCCAAGAGCAGATAGCACGCGCGGCCGGCATTAGCCGCCGGCAGTATCACCGTCTCGAGCGGGGCGAGGTTTTGAATCCGAGCTTTTATACCTTCCTTCAAATTGTGGAGGCCCTGGACGTACTAGAAGTGTTCTTGGGTTGGGTCAAGCCACTTCAGCTTGTACAGAGGATTAAAGAGAGAGATGGGGAATACCCGTTTTCGGTGAGCCCTGCTATTTTTAAACGGTTTCCTTGGTGATGGCCTCCCGGCACGGGCTATTCAAAATGCCCAAACGATATCGAAAATAAAGAACAGCCAGCCCAGGAAAATAACGAACGTACGAATCCGCAAAATCGGGATACCCCGGCGGACATCCAAGGGGACAAAAAAGCGGGCAGAATCGGAAGCGAGCGATAAGAGTTAACGTGGGGCGTCCTTAGATCGCTTGTATTGGGGGAGTCTCACCGAGATAATGGTATCCGCATGGGGCTGGAGCCCCGAGAGAGGAGAGAGCAATGAGTCAGGAAGACGAAGAGGGTTATGACAAGGGCTACGAGGAAGGCGAAGACAAGGATTACGAGGAAGGCGAAGACGAGGACTACGAAGAGGGCTACGAAAAAGGCTACGAGGAAGGCGAAGAAAAGGGCTACGAAGAGGGCGAAGAAAAGGG
>CAYOXX010000019.1:32482-45415 GCA_964408025.1 uncultured Acidobacteriota bacterium
AGGGCGAAGAAAAGGGCTACGAAGAGGGCGAAGAAAAGGGCTACGAAAAGGGCTACGAAAAAGGCTACGCGGAAGGCGAAGAAAAAGGGTCGAGAAGTGGCGAAGACTAAACGGGGCAAACGTCACGGCCCCATAGTAGTCCACGGCGACCGATGGTATGCCGACTCTACGGACCCGGCGACCGGCGAGCACCTTACCTTTTCTCTCCGCCTCCCGGCCAACACCCCCAAGGCCACCGCCCTCCAGCATTACCACCAGCTTCTCGACGCGCGCCGTGAAGATCGGGCCGCACCGTTGGGTCAAGGTCGACGCCGCATTCGCGAGCGTGATAGCTCACGTCGGGGCGTCCCTCGACCCGCAGACCGCCGACAAGTACCGCCTCACCTGGCAGCACCTCGAGACCTTTCTCGCCGACTTCGGCGTCCGCAACCTGCACGACATCCGCGCCGAGCACATCGCATCCTTCGCCGCTTGGTATCAGGCCCTCGGCCGCGCGCCCGCTGGCGAGATCAAAACGGCCAGAGGTGAGGTATGAGGAGCACGGCGATGCCCCAGAAGATGATGTTGAGCGGTATGCCGACGCGGGCGTAGTCGGTGAAGCGGTAGCCGCCCGGTGCGTAGACGAGGGTGTTTGTCTGGTAGCCGACCGGTGTGGCGAAGCTTGTAGAGGCGGCGAATGTGATGGCGATGAGGAAGGGGATAGGACTGACGCCCATCGAGGAGGCCAGCGAGAGAGCGATCGGTGCCAGCAGCACCGCCGCGGCGTTGTTTGACATGAACTCGGTCAGAATTGCGGTGATGATGTAGAGCGCCGCGAGTACGATCAGCGGTCCGGCATCGGCAAATGGCCCGAGTGCAGTTGCGGCGAACCAGCCGGACGCCCCGCTCGTTTCGAGCGCGCGCCCGAGGGGCAGTAGCCCTCCGAGGAGGAAGACCACTTTCCAGTCGATTGCCTGGTATGCTTCTTCGATTGTGAGGCAGCGCCCGAGGACCATACCGAGTGCGCCCAGCAGGGCCGCGACGAGGATGGTGACGACGCCGGAGGCCGCCAGACCTATGAAGAGAGCGATGATCGCCAGAGCGATAGCGGCCCGGTCCTTGCGCAGGTGGTGCTCTGTCAGCTCGTCGATCACCACCAGGTCCCTGGTACCCATAATTCGCGCGACACTCCTCTCGCCGCCCTGCAGCAGTAGCGTGTCGCCGTCGTCGAGCCGGATCGCGGCCAGACGGCTTCTCAGCACCTTGCCGCGGCGCTGGATGGCCAGCACGACGCAACCGTATCGGCGGACGAAATCGGCATCTCGCAGCGTCCTGCCGACCAGCCTCGAGCGCGGCGGCACGAGGGCCTCGATCAGCTTCACCTCGTCGGAGCTGAGTTTGCGGTCGCTGACGCGGATGTCGCCCGGCGTCTGCAGCTTGAACTTGTCCTTGAAGCGTATGAGCTCGTCGGCGTCGCCGTGCAGCAGGAGGAAATCTCCTTCCCGGATGGTAGTGGCAGAGGCCCGCCAGGTGGCCTTGCCGTCACGCAGGAGCTTTATCAGATCCACGCCTCCCTCTTTGAGGTTTTCGCTCTTGGCCCAGCTTTCGCCGATCAGCGGCGAGCCCTCGATGACGCGCAGTTCGGCCAGGTAGTCGGCGAGGCGGTACTTGTCGACCCGCTCGGGTGTTCCCTTGCGCTTCGGCAGAACGAAGCGCGGCACTATGAGGAGGTAGACAATTCCAGCTGCGCACATGGCGAGGCCGAGCGGAGCGAACTCGAATAGGCCGAATCCGGCCAGGCCGGCACCGATGGCGATCGAGTTGATGAGGATGTTAGTCGAGGTGCCGATCAGCGTGCAGACGCCGCCGAACTGGCTGGCGAAGGAGAGCGGCATCAGTACGCGCGATGGCGAAATCTTGCGGGATTTGGACAAGGCGATGGCGACCGGTATAAAGATGGCCACAACGGCCGTGTTGACTATGAACGCTGAAAGCGCCGCAAGCGATATACAGAGTGCTAAGAGCAAGCGGCTTTCTCCCTTGCCGGCGAGTTTATCGATGCGCCTTCCCAGCCATTGGACTAGCCCAGTGCGCACGAGCCCGGCGCTGAGCACGAACATGGCGGCAACAGTCGCTGTTGCGGGGTTGGCGAAGCCGGAGAGAGCTTCCGTGGGGGGAATTAATCCCAGCACGAGCAGCGCGGCAAGGACGCAGAGCGCAGTCACATCGAAACGGAGCTTCTCGGTGACGAAGAGGGCCATGGCGCTGGCGGCTACTACTAAGACCAGTATCGCGTTCAGTCCAGGCATCGTCTATTGCTTTCAAGTGAAGTATGTAATTAGCAACAGGCTGCTGTGGGCTTACCCTTTGATCCATAATAAAGGCTGCGCGCGGGTGGAAACAAGTATCGGTTTGCGAACACGAAGTTCGTCCTCAGGTGGGCTTTGAGGTGTCTTTCGTTTTCGTGATTTACACAAATCAAGAGGAGTAGGCTTGCGAAGCTTTTGCAGCAAAGCTGTGGTTCAGATTTGATAGAACGGCGGCAAGTTTTACCCTGCTTTGGTCACATGTGTGGCATGGACGATACGCAGGCCGCTAGGCCGAAGGGTATGTCGGTGGGTAAGGGGTGTTTGAGAGGACTATTCAGTTCATTAGTTGATCAGGAGGGCGGCGCGCTGGCTGGCCGATCTCGTTAGTCGACCGGGGCCGGCAGCTCGGCTTCCGGTGCTTGCGGGATTTGCTCCGCGGGGTCATCCAGGAAAATCTTCATCTCGCGCGGGACGACGAATACCTCGCCTCCCTTTTCCAAGCCCAGCATGCTGCAGCACTGGTGTGAGATCTCCACGTAGATCGGCTCTCCGGTCTGGCTTATCAGGTCTACTTTGACCTGCCCCCCGCCGGAATGGATGCGGGAAACCCTCGCCTTCAGTGAGTTCCCGGAGCCGGCCTCCGTTTCGATATCGAGCTGGTAGGGCCGCACGAACAGGTGCGCCAGCTTGCGCTCCGAATCCCGGTATTCGGGATAATCGAATTCCATCGGACCGATATAGGCTTTGCCCTCCTCGACGTAGCCCCGGAAGATGTTGACGCTGCCCATGAAGCTCATGACGAAGTTCGATTGCGGCTGATGAAAGATCTCGTCGGGTGTGCCCACCTGCACGATCTGTCCCTCGTTCATCACCACCACGCGGTCGGCCACCTCCATCGCCTCTTCCTGGTCGTGGGTGACGAAGACGCTGGTGAGCTTTATGTCGTCGTGGAACCGCCGCAGCCAGCGGCGCAGCTCCTTGCGGACCTTGGCGTCGAGGGCGCCGAACGGCTCGTCCAGCAGCAGAACCTTAGGTTCGATGGCCAGCACCCTGGCCAGGGCTACTCGCTGACGTTGGCCGCCGGAAAGCTGGTTTGGGAAACGCCTGGCCATCCCGTCGAGCTGGACGAGTTTGATCAACTCGTCCACCTTCCTGCGGATCGTGTCCCTCGAGGGCCTCTGCGTGCGGGGGCGCTGGACCCTCATGCCGAAGGCGATGTTCTCGTGGACGGTCATGTGGCGGAAGAGGGCGTAATGCTGGAATACGAAGCCGACGCCCCGCTCGCCAACGCGTTGGCCGGCCACGTTCTCCTCGTGGAAGAGGATCGGGCCGCTTCCCGGGTCCGGGATTTCCAGGCCGGCGATGATGCGCAGCAGCGTCGTCTTGCCCGATCCCGACGGTCCTAACAGGGCTACAAGTTCCCCGGTGGCCACGTTTAGACTGACGTCGTCGAGCGCGACGAAGCCGCCGAAGGTCTTGGATATGTTCTTTACCTCGATACTCACGGCTCTTCACCTCGGAGAGACGGTTTTTACATTTCCTTTTCCCGGTGTGTCCTCCACTCCAGGAAGCCCTTGATAATGAGTGTCATCAGCGCCAGCAGGGTGAGGAGTGAGGCGACGGCGAACGAGGCGGTGAAGTTGTACTCGTTGTAGAGGATCTCCACGTGTAGCGTCATGGTGGTCGTGCGGCCGCGGATGTGGCCCGAGACGACCGAGACCGCGCCGAACTCGCCTACGGACCTGGCGGTGCAGAGGATCACGCCGTAGAGCAAGCCCCACTTGATGTTAGGCATCGTAATCCTCCAAAAGGTCTGCCAACCGCCGGCGCCCAGGAGGAGGGACGTTTCCTCCTCCTCAGAGCCCTGGGCTTGCATCAACGGAATCAGCTCGCGTGCCACGAAGGGGAAGGTCACGAACATGGTCGCCAGCACAATGCCGGGCAGCGCGAAGATGATCGAAATGTTGTGTTCCGCCAGCCAGGGCCCCAGCCAGCCGTGGAGCCCGAAGAGCATGATGTAGATCATTCCCGAGATCACGGGGGACACGGTGAACGGCAGGTCGATAAGCGTAATCAGGATGTTCCTGCCGACGAAGTTGAACTTGGCGATGGCCCACGAGGCGGCGATTCCGAATATCGTGTTGAGAGGAACCGCTATCGCCGCAGTCACCAGAGTCAGGACGATTGCCGCCAGGGCTTCCGGTTCGGCTATCGCATCGAAGTAAAGTCCAAGCCCGGACCCCAGGGCGTAGACGAACACCGCCAGCAGCGGCAGCAGCAGGAACAGGCCGAGGAACAGCAGCGCCACGGCGATCAGGGTCCAACGTACGGCCCGCGGCTCGGCAGTGGATTTGAAGGGGTCGCCCGCAGGGCGCCGCTCGCTGGCCTCTTCGGTGGTTCGCAAAACGTTACCTCTCGGTTTACGGTTCCCGGTATCGTCCCTTCCACGACTGCAGCAGATTGATAATCAGCAGCAGCAGAAAGGACGCCACCAGCATCACCACGGCGATGGCTGTTGCGCCCGCGTAGTCGTACTGCTCGAGCTTGGTGACGATCAGCAGGGGGGCGATTTCGGTTTTCATCGGCATGTTTCCGGCGATGAAGACCACCGATCCGTATTCGCCCAGGCATCGCGCAAAAGCCAGCGAAAAACCGGTCAGCACCGCGGGGAACACCGACGGCAGGATGACGCGCCGGAATGTCTGCCAGCGGCTCGCCGTGAGGCAGGCGGCCGCCTCCTCGACTTCCACGTCCAGGTCGTCCAGAGCCGGCTGCAGCGTCCGCACGGCGAAGGGCAAGCCGATGAATGTCAGGGCGATGACGATGCCTATAGGTGTGAACGCTATCTGGATGCCGAGCGGCGCGAGAAGCTGCCCGATCCATCCCTTTTTGGACAGCAGCGACGTCATCGTTATCCCCGACACGGCGGTCGGCAGGGCGAACGGCATGTCGATCAGGGCGTCGAATATCTTCCTGCACGCAAAGCGGTAGCGGATCAGCACCCAGGCGATCAGGAATCCGAAGACGGTGCTGATGATTGCGGCAACGAAAGATGCACCGAAGCTGAGCCGGTACGAGGCGACGACGCGCGGATCCATGATCGTCTTGCAGAACTGCTCCCAGCTCGTGGTGGCGGTCGTGAGGAAAAGACTTGAGAGCGGTATCAGCACGACCAGGCTGAGATAGAGTACGGTAAAGCCTAGCGTCAGGCCGAAGCCGGGCAGTACGCTGTGCTGCTTAAGCCTCAACGATTTCGTCTCCCACAACCGGGCTTTCTGGATGGGTCGAACTCGCCGCAGTCGGGTTTATGCTGCGGGCGGCCGTTTGTTGGCTTCGAGCCGGTGGTTACCTTCCGGGCCGGTAGATCCGATCGAACACGCCGCCGTCGGCGAAGTGTCTCGCCTGCGCCGCCTGCCAGCCGCCGAAGATCTCGTCGTCTATCGAGACGAGCTCCAACTCCGGGTACCTGTCGGCGTACCTTGCCGCCACCTCTTCGTTCCATGGCCTGTAGTAGTGCCGGGCTATGATCTCCTGCCCCACCGGGGAGTAGAGGTACTCGAGGTAGGCCCGCGCGGCCTCCAGGTTGCCGTGCCTCTCGGCGTTCGCATCGATCACGGTTACGGGCGGCTCGGCGAGAATGCTGATGGAGGGCACCACGATCTCGAAATCGTCGACGCCGAGTTCGTTGACCACCAGGAATGCTTCGTTCTCCCAGGCTAGCAGCACGTCGCCGTTGCCGTTGACGAAGGTGTTAGTAGATCCCCGGGCACCAGAGTCGAGCACGGAGACGTTCATGTAGAGGAGCGTGATGAAACCGGTGGCCGCGTCTTCGTCGCCGTCGTTCTCACGCAGCGCGTAGGCCCACGCCGCCAGGTAGTTCCAGCGGGCGCCTCCGGAGGTCTTGGGATTCGGCGTTATCACCTCCACGCCGGGCCTGACCAGGTCGCCCCAGTCCTCGATTCCATTGGGATTGCCACGCCTCACCAGGAACACGATCGTCGAGGTATACGGGCAGCTATTGTACGGCAGGCGATCTTGCCAGTCGGCGGGCATCAGGCCCGCCCGCTCGCTTATCGCATCGATGTCGTAAGCCAGGGCCAGCGTCACGACGTCGGCCTGCAGGCCGTCGATGACCGCCCTGGCCTGTTTGCCTGCGCCACCGTGGGACTGCTGAATGGCTATCGTCTCACCGGTCATCTCCCGCCAGTGGTCGATGAACGCGGCGTTGTACTCCTGGTAGAGCTCGCGTGTCGGGTCATAGGAGACGTTGAGGATTGTGGCGTCGGCAGGAGCACCGCCGCCGCAACCGCAGGCAGAGAGGATAAGGAACAGCAGCGACGTGAAGACGGTGGCATCTGCCACCAGGTGGAATTCCGGCGACGGCTTGGTTTTTTCTAAACCCGCTCTAGTCATGATCGCACTCCGGTCTTACGTTATAGAGGTGCACAGAGAATTCGGCTATCGGCCGGCCACGAGTATCTGGTCGAAAACACCGCCGTCGGCGAAATGAATGTTATGCGCGTTCTGCCAACTGCCGAACACCTCGTCGATCAAAAGGAGCTCGATATGCGGGAACAGATCGGAGTAGCCGGCGGCAACGTCGGGGTCGCGCGGGCGGAAGAAGTGACGGGCGGCGATATCCTGTCCCTCGGGGCTGTAGAGGTATTCCAGGTACGCACGAGCGACTTCGCGGGTGCCGTGTTCCTGGGCGACCCTGTCGACGATAGCCACGGGCGGCTCGGCGAGAATGCTGATGGATGGCAGGACGATCTCGAACTCCCCCTCGTCCAGCTGGCTGGTCACGAGGAGTGCCTCGTTCTCCCAGGCCAGGAGGACATCTCCGATCCCGCGATCGACGAAGGTATTGGTCGATCCGCGGGAGCCGGAATCGAGGACGGCAACGTTTTGGTAAAGTGAGGCCATGAAATCGCGTGTTCCGGCCTCGTCCCCGTCGAAGTTGCGCAGCGCGAAGATCCAGGCCGCGAGGTAGATCCAGCGGGCGCCGCCCGAGGTCTTCGGATTGGGCGCAATGACCGAGACTCCCGGCCTGATCAGGTCGTCCCAGTCCCTTATCGATTTTGGGTTCCCTCTGCGCACGAGGAAGACGATTGTCGAGGAGTAAGGAGAGCTGTTGTACGGCAGGTGGCTCTGCCAGTTGGCCGGAATCAAGCCGGAACGCTGATGAATTGCGTCTATGTCGAAGGCCAGCGCGAGTGTGACCACGTCGGCCTCGAGACCGCCTATCACGTCTTGGGCCTGGTTTCCGGAGCCGCCGTGCGACTGGTTGATTCTGACGGCTTGCCCAGTCCTCTGCTGCCAGTGTTCGGCGAATGCCTCGTTGAACTCCTGGTAGAACTCGCGGGTCGGGTCGTAGGACACGTTGAGGATGACTACTTCGGCCTCGCTGTCGGCGCCCCGGCCGCACCCGGCAGTTAGGCCAAGGGCGAAAACAAGCGTCGAGATGGCGATGACTCCCAAGGTCGAGGGCCAAAGCGTCGCATTGATTTTTTTAACCATGTCAAACATTACCTCGCTTCGCGGAGAGTCCGGATCGAGTCGGATCGCTGCCGCTAATGGTCACTCTTGTTGAGTTGGAAGCGGCCCCCATCGGTTGCCCAAGCAGCCTCTCCAGCGTCGTATTGATAGCATCAAGTAGCGTTTGGCAAGCTACAAGACAGGGCTGGTGGATTCGCGAACCGCTACGGAAACAGCGGATTTACCCCATCCCATACCCCGGCTTGTCCTTGTTGCTCGTCTATCATCAAATGGTACCTTCGCTAATGGGAGTAAGTATAACCGAAATCTTCGCTTGCAATTCGGTGTCTCCGGCATATCCCTTTCTCCGCACCGAAAGAGTTGTGACCGCACGGATCGGCACGCTGTGGCCGCGGTGGAGTCCTTCTGCGTAAGAGGCCTAAGCATGATCGGTGTCCGATGCAGGGTAATTGCGCAGGCGCGTGAGAGGCGTATTCATTGAAAGAAGCAATGCGGCATAACCCTCCCTGCGATCGACGTCCGCGTCGGTAACGATGTGGACGTTCAACAGATTCTTCATGTCGTTGATCTTAAGGAGCTTGCGGAAGCTGGCTGTTAGCTGGCCGTCCAACCACGCCATCAGCTCCTTGTAAGGTGCCTTTTCGGCTTCTACATGAAGGATGATATCTATCCCGGAACGCGATCGGGCTGTGTCCTCCATAACGCTACCGTAGAGGTACATACCCCTGACACCTGGCAGCCGGGCTACTACGTTGCTGATCTTTTTGGCCAGGGCGTATCTGAAGGTGCTGTTTGTCCACTGGTCGTCCGCGGCCAGTTTTTCAATGATTTCGAGTATAGAGATCTGGGAGCGCAGGTGGCAGAAGTTCAAAGCGGATTTAATCATCTCGTCCAGCAACTTTGATGTCAGCCGCGCCCGGATTTCTTCCAACTGCTGCTGCGTTGGAACGGAGAGCAATGATCCTACTGCTTTTTTCATTCCTTAATACTCCTCTCCGGCGCATTCGTTCGTTCTCTCCCGTTGCCCGCCTTCACAGGTATCGTGCAAAGATGCCGTACGCCTCACAAGCTTTCCCATGCGGGAGGACGCGACCCTGTATGTTGCAGCGAGCCATCTGGTGCGGAACGCCCTCGCGATGCACAAGCACCTGCACTTTGGCATTCGTGATCCTTATCGCTTAACTGAAGTAGACCTCCTCGACGTCACGACACCTGAGGTTCGAATTAATGCTCAGCGTAGCAATCTACTTGATTGGCAAGAGCCGTGCCAATGAGTCGTGTGCCTGCTGCGGTCACGTATATGCTTTCTATTCAGCAAGTTACAGATGTACGCTACCGTGATTCCTCGATCATGGAATGCCTGGGCCTGCTCGTTTTTATACAGGCTGCTGTGAAGTGAACAGTTAGGTGTCGCTGGCGAGGGATTCTGCGGCGGCCGGAGCGAACCGGCGAATCGTTGGAGCTAGTCCTCTTTGCCTTTGAGTCCGAATTTCTCGATCCGGTTGCGCAAAGTGTTGCGGCTGATGCCCAGCAACCTGGCCGCCTTGACCTGGTTGCCGCCGGTTTCCCTCAGGGCTGTCTCGATCAGCAGCCGTTCCATCTCCGGCACTAGTTGCATTCCCGGCTTCTTCCGCGCTTGCTGCAGAAGCCGCTCGGCAAGATTTTCGATGTCGTCCCCGGCTGGCCGGGCTATGACGGAGTCCGGACTCTGAAGGAAGGAGAAATCCTCTGTGCGCAGGACCTGGCCGGGGCACAATACCATCGCCCGCTGTATGGCATTCTCCAGCTCCCTTACGTTGCCGGGCCACGGTTGGGCTGCGAGGAACGCGTGCGCCCTGTCGGTGATGCCCTCCAGCGGCTGCTGCCGGTCGCGGTTGTACTTCTGAATGAAGTAGTTGATCAGCTCGGGGATGTCGGACGGCCGCTTGTTCAGCGGAGGGATCGTGATGTGCACTACGCTCAGCCGATAGAACAAGTCCTCGCGGAAGCCCCCTCCCTCGATCAGCTTCTCCAGGTTCTTGTTCGTCGCGGCGATGACACGCACGTCGACGGTGATCGTCTCTGTCCCACCCAGGCGCTCGAAGCTCTTCTCTTGGAGCACGCGCAGGATCTTGGTCTGCGTCAGCAGCGACATGTCGCCGATCTCGTCGAGGAAGATCGTTCCGCCGTGGCAGCGCTCAAAGCGGCCGAGCTTGGTCTTGATCGCGCCGGTGAAGGCGCCCTTCTCGTGGCCGAAGAGCTCGCTTTCCAGCAGGTTATCGGGCAGAGCGGCGCAGTTGACGGCCTGGAACGGCTTGTCGCGGCGCGTGCTGTAGGTGTAGATCGCGCGCCCAACCAATTCCTTGCCGCAGCCGGTGGGTCCGGTTATCAGGACGGTGGCGATGTCGGAACGGCTGACCTTGCCGATCAGCTTGTAGACCTCCTGCATAGCCGCCGACGAGCCGATGATGCGTAGCTCCCCGGCATCGCCCGGCGGCTCGTCCGGAAGGTGAACCAGGTCCCGCATAAGGCTGCTGTCTTCGACGGCGGAGGCGATAACAAGCTTCAGCTCGTTGATATCGAAGGGCTTAAGGACGTAATCGTAGGCGCCGAGCCGCATCGCCTCGATCGCCGTCTCGGTGGTCCCGTAAGCGGTTGCGATTATCACCGGCAAGCGTGGGTGGCGCTCGTGGATGAGGGAGATGGCCTCCAGGCCGCTCATGCGCGGCATGCGGATGTCCATGATTATCGCATCGTAGTGGGCTTCCTCGACCATCCGGATGGCCGGGGGGCCGTCGGAAGCCTCTTCGACTTCGTAGCCTTCCTTGCGCATCAGGGTGCTGAATGAGTAGCGAAGGTTCTTGTCGTCGTCAACAATCAGTATTCTACGCATTTCTAGCACCGCTTTCGGGCAGGAGCAGTTGGAAAGTTGTTCCCTTCCCCTCTTCCGTGGAGACCGAGATCCGGCCGCGGTGGTTCTCCGCGATGCGGGCCACGATCGAGAGCCCCAGGCCGGTCCCGGTTGCCCGAGTGGTGAAGAACGGCTTGAAGATATCCTTGCGGATCTCCTCCGGGATTCCCGTACCGGTGTCGCTCACCTCTACGAGAAGATAGCGTCCCGGGTCGTCATTGTCTGAATAGGCGCGTGCGCAGATCGATATCCTGCCGCCATCGGGCATCGCTTTCATGCTGTTGAGCAGGAGATTGAGCAGCAGTTGGCCGAGCTGCTGCTCGTCGCCCTGGGCTGTCGGTATCTCCCGCGGCACATCGATCGTCACTTTTATTCCAGCCATCTCGAGCTGGGGGCCGACTAACGCCAGCGTGCGATCAATCACCTTCTCGATCACCAGCGGTTCCCAGCGCATGTGCTGGGGCTCAGTGAGGTCCATGAAGCGCCCGATCATAGCGGCGATCTTATCAATCTCCTCGGCGATGATAGCCAGCGCCTGGTTCCTCTCCTGCAGGTCCTCTCCGTCCTCGCTGCCCAGGCTGTTGATCAGCATCCTTATCGTCGCCAGGGGATTGTTGATCTCGTGCGCAAGACCCGCCGCAATCTCGCCCATAGCTGAGATCCGCTCCGAATACAGCAACTGCTGCTGCGTCTTGGTGAGCTCCCGATGGCGATTAAGTAGCTCCACGTGAGCGTTAACCAACTCCTTGTCAGCGGCCTCAACCCGTTCTTTAAGCTTCTCCTGGGCCGATTGGAGCTGTTCGAGCATCCTGTTGAATACATCGCCCGTTTCGCCGATCTCGTCCCGGGTTTCGACGGGGAAGCGTACATCCGGATTGCCGTTGCGGATGCGCTCGATGGTTTGCTGTAGGATTTTCAGAGGGCGCAGCGTTCGCGCCGTCAGGGAATAGGCCACGAAGAGGACTACCAAGCTGGTGATTATCACGATCACAGCCAGGTAAGTCGCCAGGTTGACCGCGGGAGCGAAGGCCTCTGCAGCGCTCTGCTCCACCACGAAACCCCAGCGCAGCTCCGGTATCCAGTAGTAAGCGCCCAGAACCCTCGTTCCGCGGTAGTCGGTGAAGGCTCCCACGAAGCTATCGCCACGTAGTAATCTCGCTATCGGCTCTATCTGGTTAACGTTTTCCGAGAGTACTTCAGACCGGCGCGGGTGCGTGACGAAGTAGCCTTCGCGGTTGACCAGGTAGGCTTCACCCGTTCGCCCAACCTCGATGTTATCGGTGATCGCGTTGAGCGATTCCAGTCTGGTCAGCGCTACCAGCCGGCCGATAATCAGAAGCGAGCGGTCGCGCACCGGAGCGCTGATATAGACGTGCGCCTCGTAGCCCCAGATGAACGGATCGGAAATGTCGTGCGAAGAATCTTCTCGGTACGGAGGCGGCTCGACGAATTCAGTTCCCAACGAGGGGTAAGCGAAAACAGCTTCACCGTCGGAGTCGAAAAGTGCTATCTGGCTGTACACTCCGTATTGTCTCAAGAAGGCGCTGAAGAACAAGGTCAACTCGGCTTCGCCCGTATCCGGTTCGTCGTCTTCCAGCAGCAATGACTTGATGTAGTTGGTGGTCGCCAGTATTTGAATGTCGGAACGCCGCTCCTGGTACCACTGCCGTATCGAGTAGGTCTTGTCCTTGATGATCTGGTGGAGCTGTTCGTGCACCGTGGCGTTGATGTGCACGACTGTCACGTAGATAACCACCGCGCCGACAACCAGTAGCGGCATAACCGAGACGAGTATCGCCAGCGCCAGCTGTTTGCCTTGGATCGTCCTCAGTTTCTTGAACATGAGTGCTTTCTCGTTCTCAACTTGGTGGATTAATGATTGAATAATTGAATTGTACCGGCCACGCCGGATTGCTGTCAAATCGAGCATCCCGCTCTTCTGGACGTCGCTTGTAGATCAGTCCAGATGGTACACGAGCTCCGCAGAGGGAGTAGCTGTTGGTGGGGAGATGGTTATATATAACTAGCTCGCGCTCCAAGTAGTCCAATAGCTTGATGGGCACGACGGCGCAGCCGGCGAGCGGAATAAGAGTATCGTGGTGGCAGAGCGTGGGGATCTCAACGCCGATGCTCTCGGCAGCCTTCAGGATGGTGGTTCCCTCCTCAACCTCTGCGGGCCGTCCGTTAACAGTCGGAGTAACCGGGACTCCTCCTTATTCGACGAGTACGGCTTCGAAGTTGCAGACGTCTCTGCAGACG
>CAYOXX010000020.1:0-44760 GCA_964408025.1 uncultured Acidobacteriota bacterium
AGCCTCCGGGCCTCGTTGACCTCCGACTGAACGATTCCGTCGACCACGTACTCGATAGGGTTCTCGATCGTCGAGATGCCCTTGTGCGGGTAGCGCGTGTGCAGCCAGTTGAGCGCGTGGTAGAGGGTGGTGGTCTTGCCGCTGCCGGTGGGACCGGTCACCAGGATGATCCCCTGGGCCCGCTCGCACTCCTCGAGGAACCTGTTCTTGATGTCGCGGGGCAGTCCGAGCTTGCTGAGGTCGTTGTCGAGCAGCCTCTTGCTGTCGAGTATCCGTAGTACCACGTTCTCGCCAAACTGGGTCGGCAGCGTCGAGACCCGGAAGTCAATGTGGCGATTGTCCACCCGGGCCACGATTCGACCGCTCTGGGGCACGTGACGTACGTCAATCCGCATGCCGCTCATGATCTTGACGCGCGTGACGATATTGTCCCGGTCCCCAATCGGCAAATCGGCGAATTTGACCAGGTTACCGTCGAGACGGTAGAAGAGGTTGACAGTGCTCTCCTCCGGCGTAATGTGGACGTCGCTAGCCCCCCGCTGCACCCCCTCGACCAAGATGTTGTTGACCGTGTTGATGATCCGCTCGGTGTTATATTGGCTGCTGTCTTCTTTAATGACTTTTAGTTCCACTGGCTTCTTCAGGTCTATACGATCGCTGAGCCCGTTGTCCACGTTGTGGAACAAGCGTTTTATTGCCAACTGGATCTGTCGCGTTGAAGTCAGTAGGATTCGGATTTCGCTCGTCAGCACCTGCTGCAGCATCGAAAGCAATTGCCTGTCCTGCGGATCGGCCATGGCGATAACCAGCCTGCCGTCCTCTCGCCCGACAGGAACAACCTTGTTAAAGGCGGCAAACTTCTCGGTAAGGATTCCCTTGAACTCCGGGGGGATTACTCTGGGCAGCTCCGGAGCGAACTGCACGCCCAGCTGGTCGGCAAGGACCTCCAGTATTGCTCGTTCCGGGACGACCCTTTTCGCGACCAGCAGCTCGCCCAGCTTGGCATTGGTAGCCTTCTGCTCGAGAAGCGCTTCTGCGAGCTGACCATCGGTAATCAGCTCCCGCTCCAGCAGGAGAGATCCAAGGGTCTTGTCGCGCGCGTGGATCGATTTCAGCCGCCTGGAGCAGTCCTCGATCGCATCCATAAGATCGGATTCAGTAGTCAGGATCGGCTCTGTCTCCTCGATGCCTAGGAATCCCTTAACCCGCCCGATCAGCTCTTCGTCGAGCTCTCTGCCCGAAAGCAGGAAGACCTCGTCTCCCGAGTCTCCCTTGGGCACTGGAAGAATCCTGTGCTCGCGAAGGAATTCCTCCGGAAGCTTCTCGAACATCGAGAGGTTGAGGAAAAGCGAGGCGTTAACGGAGAGATAGCGGTAGTTGATCTGCCCGGCATAGAGCTCCTGAATCTGGCTCTCGTCCGCGTAATCGAGGTCTCTGAGTATCTCACCTATCTTCCTCTCGGGCGCCCGCTCCTGGTGCCGCAGCGCCTCGGCCAGCTGCTCGTCGGAGATGACTTCGTTTAATACCAGCAACTCACCCAGCCGCAACCTCTGGTTGCCGTAATAACAATCGATCGCCGTCTCAATCTCGTCGGCCGTGTAGTTCTCGAGGGCGTAAGGAACAAGGCGGCGCTTTACGATATCGCCGATCTTCCCAAGCCGGTCCGGATCGCTTTGGCCGTCGGGTGTGATGACGACAACGCTCGCGCCGGCGGCGTATATCGGTAGCAGGCGGTAGCGCTTGGCCACGAAGAACGGCAGGTCCTCCGCGAGCGAAGGGTCTATCCCGGATACGTCGATGCTTTTCCCTTCGGTGCTCATTGCTGGCTTCCGGCCTTCACCCCCCACGATGTTGGAATGTCGCCGCGGAAACTATCGATTCAACGTAGCGGCGCCGGCCCTCCGGTTCGGACAGCAACTCCTTGATCGGCCCCTCCACGCGGGAGAGAAACAGCGAGCGGAAATGCTCCACGTCCTTATCCGATGTCCACTCCTTGATACTAAGAAGGGCCTCGAAGTTCAGCAGCAGGTCCCGGTCGATTTTACCGCCGGTGAACGGCAGCAGGCGCCGGCCCTGCGGCGCCAACACGGTGCGAACGTTGGCATAGAGGGTCTTTAGAAAAGCCTGAACCTTGGCCAGGCCGACGCGCCGCTGCTGCAGATCCTCTGGCCTGACCAGAGACCTCGTGAGCCTCCGCGCGCCGGCCAACGCCATCCGGTGCGCAGTTACGAAGCTCTCCAGATCCAGCAACGCCACCTTCTCGCCCGCGCCGTTGGGTACCAGGTAGTAGTGGAGCGAGAGGATTTCGCTGTCGCCCGACATGCGCACCTGGAGATCGCTGCTCGAGAAGTATGTCTTCCGCAGGCTCGCGACTTCGCTTTGCAATTCCTCCAGCGAAAGGTGCGAAATCGAGGACTCCAATTCATCCGGAACTGTAGTCGACCCGCCGTCCCGAGGTCGCGCCGCCACGTCGCCCGCCTCGGGGATAGCAGGGTCGTGCTCCATCCAAACCCGCAGGTCGTGGATCTTCTCCTCCAGATTCAGCAGTTTCGGCTTCTCACCGTTGCGCAGGCCAAATGCTTCACCCTTCGCTTGCGGGAGGCTCTTTTCGTCAGCCCGGCTCCCCGGTCCCAGAGTCGCATCCTTCAACACCTTCAAAAAGTAGAGATGGCTGGCGAGCATCAGCATGGTGATCTCGTCCAGCGTGCGCACAAAGGAGGGCGACCCTTCTCCCAGGACTTCGCCGATCGTGTCTTCGAAGCCGGGGCCATATGACTCGCGCCAATCGCGCAAACCGCTTGCGAAGTTCTCGAAATTCTGCGCGAACTTCGCCAGAGCCTTTGTCAGCGATTCGGGTACATCATCATCAGTGGACGTATGTCCGCTCATTTCACCGCTGCCGCCTACCCTCCAATGCGGAAAATCAGGAAGCCAACAATAACACTTCCCGCTTCGAAATTCATGTCTCAGAACGCGAAACCGCGATGTCGTGGCTTTCTTGGCAGCATTTTACGCCTTTTTGGCCACGCGTTTCAAGATCGCGATTCCACCTACCCCCTCGCGCGCTCGCACCGCGCTCGGTTCAAAGAGGTTGCCCGGCGCGGAGCGCCTTGACAGCCTCGCGAGCTGTGTGGATCATGCGGATGCAGAGGCGCAACGAGGAGACGGCCTTGGCACGGCGCGCGAAAAGCAAACCGCAAAGGCAGGCGACCCCGAAGGGCGAAGACGAGGCGAAGAAATCCAAGGGTCGCGAGTACTTCGAGAGCCTGGTGGTGGCCATCATCCTGGCCCTGTTCGTTAAAACCTTCGTCCTCCAGACCTTCCAGATCCCCACCGGCTCGATGCAAGACAACCTGCTGGTCGGTGACCACATAATCGTCAACAAGATGATCTACGGCCCCGAAGACGGTCCGCTGAATGCCGTGCTGCCGATGCGCGAGGTCGAGCGCGGCGACGTGGTGATCTTCAAGTTCCCGCCCGAGCCGCAGGTCGACTACATCAAGCGCGTAATCGGCCTGCCCGGCGAGGAGGTGCGCATCACTGGGCACCAGGTTTATATTAATGGCACTCCAATAGAGGAACTAGGATTGGATGAGGACCGCTACACGCTGCAGTGGCGGCGGCCCGACCGCGAGCGCGCAGCTCGAATCGGCGCCGACAACACTTACAATCCGGAGACCGCTCCCTCGGCGCTGGCCAACCAGGTCTTCAGGGTGCCCGCAGGGCACTACTTCATGATGGGCGACCACCGCAGCATCTCCCGCGACAGCCGCGCCTGGGGAACCGTGCCGCGCGAGCACATCACCGGCCGCGCGGTGATGATCTACTGGTCCTACAACGCCACCCGCGAGGACTACCGGCAGACCAATTTCGGGCAGCAGGTTGTCAACACCATCCGCTCGATACTAACCCTCCCTTTCAACACGCGCTGGGAGCGCCTCTTCAGGATCATCCGCTAGGTATTAGAATCGGGAGGACGGATCAAGCACTTCGTGGATTCCCCGCTTGAGGAGACCCACAGGGCCCTTGCGCCGGTCGAGGACAAGATACCCGCCTATCTAATACTCTGCTGCGCTCGATAGCGGAGCGATTCCATGGGAGAAGCCGGCCTTCGACCGTCCGGGCCGGCTCCGAGGTTGACCTCGTTTGCCGGCGCTGATAGTGTGACGACGCCAAATCGGACATTGCGGCTGGAATTGTGACTTTGAACAACGATCATCAAGCGGTGCTGGACCAGCTCTTCTCGCGCAAGCAGTACGACCGCGCCATCGAGCTTCTGAGAAGGTTGCAGAAGAAATCCCCCGACAACCTGCCTTTGAAGCACAAGCTGGCCGACGCCTACTTCCTATACGGCCGCACGTCGCGGGCGGTGACTATTCTGAGCGAGATCGGCGAGGAGTACGCCCGCCGCGGCTTCGTTTCCAAGGCGAACGCCGTGCTGACCAAGATAGAGCGGATGGACCCCGACGCCAGTGCCGAGCTCAGACGTAAAATCCGCCGGGCGGAGAGCCCAGAACCCAAGGTAGCCCTACGCGAAGCCGTCGTCGAGGAGGAGCCCGCAGAGGAGGCCGAGAAGGCGATCCGCCATGTTCTGCGTACGATGCTCCCGGATCTGGCCGATGAAGAGCTGGACGACATTGCCGGCCACCTCGTCAGGAAGCAAGTGGCTAAGGGAGACGTAATATATAAAGAGGGATCGGCCGGTGATAACATGTTCATAATCTCCAGCGGCAGCGTTCTCACCTCGATGCTGCACAAGAACTTCGAGCTGGAGCTGGAGGTGCTCGGAGAAGGAGAATTCATCGGCGAGGTATCGCTGCTGACAGACGCCCCCCGCACTGCAACCCTTTTGGCGCGGGAGGACTGCGAACTGTATCTGCTCAGCCGCGAGGATTTTCTGACGCTCGAGCAGCGCTACCCCCAGATCCGCAGCGTCTTGGCGGATGCCCAGGAGCGCCGAGCCGAGGCGACAATCGAATCCCTGATCTCCTTCGAGCAGGAGGTACGCGGCGATAACGGCTGAGAGAAGCCCGCGGCCGACGACGAAGGCGCGACGGGAGTAAATCGTCATTTCCTGATAGATATCACGGCGAACGGGCTTCGGCTCGCGCCACGCGGAGAAGCGAAGATGATTCTACCGATAGTGAAATACGGCGACCCGGTGCTCACCACGGCCGCCGAAGAGATCGGGGAAGTCGACGACGAGATCCGTCGCCTGGCGGACGACATGGTCGAGACGATGTATGCCGAGCCGGGAATCGGCCTGTCGGCCAACCAGGTGGGGGTGCTCAAGCGCGTGGCCGTCGTCGACCTCTCGCAAGGCGAGAATCCCGACGAGCTCCGAGTGCTGATCAACCCGGAGATCGTCGAGGTCGAGGGCGGCGTAACCGAGGAGGAAGGGTGCCTCTCCTTCCCCGGCATCGCCCTCAAGATAGAGCGCCCCGAAAAGGTGGTGGTCCGCACCCTCGACCTGGAAGGCGAGGAGCGGACGATCGAGGGTCGGGGAATCCTGGCGCGCGCACTGGCTCACGAGATCGACCACCTCAACGGCGTCGTCTTCATCGACTACCTCACAGGCTTGGCCAAGCAGATGGTCCTGACTGAAATCAAGCGCCTGAAGCGAAACGGCGAGTGGGATTAGCCCGGGAGTGAGAAATCCGCTGCGGATAGTGTTCTTCGGCAGCCCGCAGTTCGCCGTGCCTCCGCTGCGGGAGTTGCTGAACTCCGCCGATTTCGACGTCGCCGCGGCGGTCACGCAGCCGGACCGTCCCGCGGGCCGTGGCAGGCGTCTGCGGGCGCCGGCGGTGAAGATCGAGGCCGAGAGTGCCAGCGTCGCCGTCCTGCAGCCGCCGTCGATCCGCAAGCGGGAGTTCCGCGAGCGGCTGCGCGAGCTGGAGGCGGACTACTTCGCCGTCGCCGCCTACGGCAAGATCTTGCCGCCGCGGCTGCTCGCCATACCCCACCTCGGGTGCGTGAACCTCCACGCCTCCCTGCTGCCCCGCTACCGCGGAGCGGCTCCGGTAAACTGGGCGCTGATCCGCGGCGAAAAGGAAACCGGCGTCACCGCTATGCTGATGGACGAGGGGATGGATACCGGCCCTATCCTGCTGCTGCGGCGCGTGGAGATCAGTGAAAGCGAAACCGCGCTGGAGCTGGCCGCGCGACTGTCGGAGATCGGCGCGCAGCTGCTGGCGCGCGCCCTGCGGCAGTACGCGGCGGGCGAAATCACTCCCCTGCCCCAGGACGAAAACGAAGCCAGCATGGCGCCGCTGCTGAAAAAGACGGACGGCGAGGTAGACTGGCGCCGTGATGCTGCGGAAATCGCCAACCGATGGCGCGGATTGCAACCCTGGCCCGGCATCTACTCAAGCTTCCGCGGACAACAGATCAAGCTGCCGCAGGTGGCGGCCTCAACGGCAGCGATTCCCGCCGCGCCGCCGGGCATGCTGGTGCCCGATGGGGAGCGGCTACTGGTTTCCTGCGGCCGCGAGACCTGGATCGAACTGCTGGAGGTTCAGCTCCCGGGCAAGCGCCCGATCGGCGCCCGGGACTTCGCCCGCGGCTACCGCCTGCAGCCAGACGAGCGCCTGGGAGAACCCGATTAAACCCTCGCTAGCGCACGTCGTAGCGGATGAAGGCGACGAAGGCAATCGAGAAGAAGATGATCGACAGGATCGCCAGCACCGCGAAATCCTGCAGCGATGCCGCGACAGATTCGTTCCAAGGTTCCCGCTTGTAAGAAGCCGCGTCCGGGAGGAGACCCGATGTGTCTAGCGGCTCGTCCGGCATATAAGCGAAGCCGATTAACTGCAGGTTATTCCTCAGGAACTCGTTGGTTTCGCTGGTTACCTCACGAACCTGCTCCTCCACCCAGTTGCGGAAAACCTCGTCCGAGGAATAGACACCCGTTCTGGACAGGCGGTTGGCCGCGAACGTAAGAGCGGCGACCGGAGAGGTAAGCCTGCTGAGGCCGACAGCGAAATCGTTCTGCAGATCCTGCTTCAATTTGTGTCTTTCAGCCTCCTCCCGACCCATATCCTGCATCCGGGCGGAAAAATCTTCGATCCTCTCCGAGATCATCTCAAAAAACTCGTCTACACGACCCTGCGCCCAGGCCTGGAACTCGCTTAACCGCTCTTCATAAGCCCTTTCGGCCTCGTCATTACGGATCACCGGCTGGAGCGGCCGGCGCTGCTGAATCTCCTGAATTAGACGCCTCTGCTCCACGCCGATTTCCCGGCCAAGCCTGTCATTTTCAGGCCCCAACCTGGATATGTACGCCTTAGTGACCTCGTACAGCGGCGGCACCGGGTAGACATTCTGAGCTATCAGCACCGATATACGCGGAATGACCCCGATGAACAACACCCAGAGCATCAACAGTATGAGGAACGAAACGGACGAGCGTTTGGTAAGTGCCGAGACCATCATTCCCAAACTATAAAAAACCAGCAGATAGAGAATGAATGCCAGGAATATGAGACCGGCACGTGACCAGTCCTCCCCGGAGAATCCGACGCCAGGTACGAACTGCATTACAAGCAGGCCGAGAAGCAACGGGATGACGAACGGGATGAGCAGCAGCAGGAAGTTACCGATCAGCTTGCCAATGATGAAATCGCTCCGCTTGACGGCGTTGGAGAAGTTGAGTTTGAGAGTCCCCAATTCCTTCTCTCCGCTCACCGCATCGAATGTGAACAGGATGACGAACAGGCTCAATATGATTGTGACTATGAAGCCAAGGTCCAGTAAGCCGAATAGGGCAAGTATGGGAGCCGAATTGAACCTGCTGACATCGAAACCGGGGTTGGCGAAGTTGGTGATGTTGCCCCGCTGGGCAGCGTCCCCCTCGACACCGCCGACCAGCACCGACAGTATATCCGGCCTGCGGTAGACGGAAATCCCTTGCCCGAGAACATCCTGTCTGAACTGATATACGTTTGACAGCCGATCTCTCTCCGCCGCCTCTCGTTCGACGGCCTCTTCGATAAGACTTAAGTAATTTACAATCCCCGTTGAGAACGCCGTCAGGATCAGCACCACGCAAACGGCATAAGTGATGACCACCTTGGGGCTGCTGATGTTCGTTCGAATCTCTTTCTTCAGTACTTCCCAGATCATTGCTGTTCCCTCCGCTGCCGCGGCATCACCGCACGTCGTATCTGAGGAAAGCCACGGAAGCTGCGGCGAAGAAAACGATAGCCAGGATTGCCAGGATTCCGATGTCCCAGATAGAGCGGTAGACTACCGTCCCCAAATCCTCCTCCTCATAATCGAAAGTGACAAAATTACGATCGATGTCGAGGCCGTTCTCGAAGCGTAAATCTTCCTGAACTGTGGCAAAGCTCCTGATTTCCAGATTTTCAATCTCCTCGTAAACATAAGTGCGAAAGCTGTTCTGGAACTCCCGCAGCTTCCGGAGGTAATCCTGGTGCCGCGCCCAGCCGCTGCCGGCCAGATTCTGAACCGCGGAAGTCATGGCGGAGGTCGGGCTCAGAAAGCGCGATAGATTTTCCGATAGCTGAATCTGCGACGCCTGCTGCAACTCGAACTGGCGGTCGTATCGATCCATCACCTCCTTCTGCAAATCGGATTGGATGCGTAGGAAATCCGCAAACAGTTCTCCTATCTCCCCCTCAGCCTGCGCCGCGCCAGCCCTCTCCTGAAAGAAATTACCCAGCGCACCTCGGCGCATCTGGGATATCTCCTTGAAGGCCTTAGTCTGCAACGTCGTGTACGCCTCGTACGGCCTCAACCGTTCCGCGGCAGTCACGCTCAAGCGCGGAATAATCGTCACGAACAGCACCCAGAGCATCAACAGCACTATGAAGCTCGTGGCCGAACGGTGGCACAGCGAGCTGATCAGGAGCCCCAGCGCGAAATAGACCACCAGGTAGAGCAGGTAAACGAAGAGTATAATCAGCAGCCGCCACCACGTATCCTGATTGAAGTTGGCGAGTACCTCGGGAAAGAAGAACATCACGAAGGCCAGGCCGATCAGCAGCGGCAGCAGGAAGGGTATGATTATCGATATGAAGCCGCCTAAAATCTTCCCTAAGAGGATGCGGTAACGCGGCACATCGTTCGCCAGCGTCAGCTTCAGCGTCCCCCTCTCCTTCTCGCCGCTGATGGCGTCGTAGCTCAGAAGGATGACAAAAAGGCTGAGAATGATTTTGACTACGAAAGTTAGGTCGACGTCGCCGAATACCGCAAGAATCGGGGAAACGAGATTGCGGCTCTCGTCCAACCGTGCCTGTACATCGACGCTGATATGAGCTTGGCGTCCGAGGCTGTTATCGATGCCGTGGTCGACGGTGCTCAGCACATGCGGAATCTTCGGCTCGATCAACCCCAGGTAGCCAGCGGAAAACCATTCGGTTTGGCTTGTGAGCAATTCGTAGTTGCTCAGGCGCTGCTGGCTTGCCTGATCGATCTGCTCGAGGTAACTGCGGCTGCCGAGCATCAGGCCGGTAATCACCAGCATGAAGACCACGATAAATGTGACCACGAACTTCAGCGTGCTGATGTTGTCCATGATCTCCTTGCGGATGATGTCGCGTAGCATGGCTGCTATCTCCTGGCAATTTGTTCGGTAGGTGTCAGGTGCGCTTGTAGTCGAGGTAGAAAGCCCTGATGTGCTCGTGATCGAACCGCTCTGCGCTGCGGATAATCATCTGCTTACCTCCCCTCATGATGCCCGCTCAGACAACCGTTAGCGCACGTCGTAGCGGATGAAGGCGACGAAGGCTATCGAGAAGAAGATGATCGACAGGATCGCCAGCACCGCGAAATCCTGGAGTGTGGATTCGATTGAATCATCGAGCGGTTCTTCCACGAAGGCACTCTGGTCAGGATAAACCGAGGAGACATCCATCGGCTCGGTCGATGCCGCCCCGTAGTTGACGAGCATCGGGTTCTCGTAGATCTGTTCGTGGTAGTAATCCATGAGTGTCTGCAGGTAGGCCTCGACGTTGTTCCTGAACACCTTGTCCGACGAGTAAACCCCCGTCTTCGAAAGGCGGTTGACCGCGAAGGTCAGCGCGCCGGCAGGCGAGGATAGTCTGCTCAGGCCGATGGCCAGCTGGTTCTGCCGCTCCTGCTTTAAGTCCTGCTCGTGGGCGATCTCCTGGCCCCTGCGCTGCATACTGAGAGAGAATTCCTCGTGCCCCTGTATGATTTCCTGCATGAAATCGCTTCGTGCCTCCTCGGACCAGGCTCGGAACTCCTCCATACGCTCCTCGTACTCCGCCATCGAGCGCTCGTTGGCAATCACCGGCCGCAGGGGCTCCCGCCGCGCCGCTTCGGCCCGCAGCTCCTTTAACTCGTCGTTTATATGCGACATGAATTCGTACTGCGCCGGGCCGAACTCCGCGCCGTACATCTTCCTGACGTCGTCAATAGGCGGCACCGGGTAGACGTTCTGGGCGGCGAGCACCGAGATGCGCGGCACTATCACTATGAACAGGACCCACAACATCAGCAAGATGAGAAACGAGACGGCGGGGCGTTTGGTCAGGGCCGAGACCATCATTCCCATGCCGTAGAAGGCGAGCAGGTAGAGTACGAAGGCGAGGACGATGAGGCTCAAGCGAATCCACGCATCGGCGGTGAAATGGATGCCGGGTATGAACTGCAGGATGAGCAGCCCCACTAGCAGCGGAATGATAAACGGCAGTAGCAGGAGCAGGAAATTCCCGATCAGCTTGCCGATGATGAAATCGCTGCGCCTGACCGAATTGGCGAAGTTGAGTTTCAGAGTCCCCAACTCCTTTTCGCCACTGATGGCGTCGAAGGTAAAGAGGATGACGAAGAGGCTGAGGATGATCTTGACGATGAAGCCGAGGTCCAGGAGGCCGAAGACCGCAAGGATCGGTGTGGAGTTGAACTTGCTGACGTCGAAGCCGGGATTGAGGAAGCTGTTGACCACCCCGCGCTGGGCGGCGTCTCCTTCCACGCCACTGACGAGCACCGACAGCACATCGGGCCGGCGGAAGATGCGAACTCCTTGCTGGAGGAAGTCGGAATTGAAATCATATATGCTCCGCAGCCTCTCTTTTTCAGCCGCCGCCTGGAGCTCGGTCTCCTGCTTAAGGCTCAGGTAGGTCACTGCCCCCGTCAGCATCGCCGAGAGCACGAGAACGGCGCACACCGCGTAGGTGATCACTACCTTCGGGCTGCCGATGTTGGACCGGATCTCCTTCTTAAGCACTTCCCAGATCATCGAATAACCCCGCGACTCGAAAAATCGAGCATTACGTCAACTGCCAACCCGATAGCCTGCCAAGAAACATCCAGCACGTCGCATCCCGAGAACGCGTCTTCCCCGGTTCCATCCCGTCGGTCCATTCGCCTGCGCCGGTCAGCGAACGTCGTAACGCAGAAAGGCCACAAACGCAGCGGTAAAGAAGACAATGGTCAGCAATACCAGAACGGCAATATCCCAGAGCGAGCGATCCAGAACCGTCGCAAGGCTCTCTTCCCGGAACTCGAAGTTGATACTCTCCATGCTCACGTCGAGGCTCTCGTTGAGAAACATGTCCTCCTGGAACGTGGAGAAATCCCTGACCTCGGTCTGGGCTACCTGCCCGAGGACGTAATCGCGGAACTCGTCCTGGAACTCCCGCAACTGGCGCACGTACTCCTCCTGGCGCGCCCATCCCGTGCCCGCCAGGTTTTGCACGGCGAAACTCATGGCCGAGGTCGGCGAAAGGGACCGAGATAGCGTTTCGGCGAGCGTTATTTGCGCGGACTGCTGGCGTTCGTACTGCCGATTGTATCTATCCATGATTTCCTGCTGCAGGCTCGCCTGATCGCTGAAGATTTCGGCAAAGTACGCCGCCAGCCTCCCCTCGTTCATCGCCCGCACCCATTCCTGGGGGTCCTGAAATCTCTCCATCAGCTCTCGACGCTGCGCCGAGATCTCTCTGAATGCTTGCGTCTGCAGCGTCGTATACGACACGTACGGCCGCAGCCGCTCCGCCGCCGTCACGCTCAGGCGCGGGATGATGGTGACGACGAGCACCCAAATCATCAGCAGAACGATGAAGCTGGTGGCCGAACGGTGGCACAGCGAGCTGACCAGGAGCCCCAGCGCGAAGAAGACCGCCAGGTAAAGCAGGTAGACGCCGACGATGATCAGCAGGCGGTACCAGGTTTCGGTGTTGAAGTCGGCAAGGACATCGGGGAAGAAAGTCATCATGAAGGCCAGGCCGATCAGCAGCGGCAGCAGGAAGGGGATGATTATCGATATGAAGCCGCCCAGGATTTTCCCGATCAGGATGCGGTGGCGCGGCACGTCATTGGCCATGTTGAGCTTCAGCGTCCCTCTCTCCTTCTCGCCGCTGATCGCGTCGTAGGTCAGGAGAATGACGAAGAGGCTGAGAATTATCTTGACCACGAACGTCAGGTCGACGTCGCCGAAGACAGCCAGTATCGGGGATACCAGATTGCGGCTCTCGTCCAGGCGGGTCTCCATGTCGATATTCACCTGGGCCTGGCGACCCAAGCTGTTGTCGATGCCGTTATCGATGGCGCTCAGAACGTAGGGCCTCTTCGACTCGAAGATACCGATGTAACCGGCGGAGAGCCAATTGCTCTGGCTGGCCATCATCCTCTGGTTAAGCTGGAGCTGGCGCACCAAGTCGCCCCTTTGCTCCAGGTAGTTCTTGCTGCCGAGCGTCAGGCCGGAGAAAACGAGTACGATAACGACCACGAAGGTGACCACGAACTTGAGCGTGCTGATGTTGTCCATGATCTCCTTGCGGACGATGTCGCGTAGCATGGGTTCTACCTCCTAACGATTTATGCGGTAGGGATCAGGTGCGCATGTAGTCGAGGTAGAGGGCCTCGAGGTCCTCGTGCTCGAGCTCCTCGGCGGTGCGCGTCATCACCAGCTGGCCGGACTTCATGATGCCCACGCGGGTCGCCAGATCCTTGCTGCGGAAGATGTCGTGGGTGCTCATGAAGATGCACTTGCCCTCCTCCCGCATCTCGGCCAGCAGACGGATCAGCTCGTCGGCAGCCTTCGGGTCGAGGCCGGCGGTCGGCTCGTCGAGCAGAACTACCGGGCTGTCCTTGATGATGGCGATGGCGATCCCGGTCTTCTGGCGCATGCCCTTGCTGAAGGTCTTCAGCTTGCGCTCGAAGGCCTCCTCCTCCAGGCCGACGCGCCGTAGGACGTTGTAGTAGGCGTCCCTGCCGAGGTTGCGCTTGCCACCCAGACGGGCAAAATAGTCGAGGTTCTGGCGGGCGCTGAAGTTGGGGTAGAGCATCACGTTCTCGCTGACGTAGCTGACGTGCCGCTTGGCCTCCAGCGGATCGGTGGTGACGTCGATCCCCTTGATCTTCGCCGTCCCTTCGGTCGGCTCGATGAAATTAAGAAGCAGGTTGACGGCGGTCGTTTTGCCGGCACCGTTGGCTCCCAGCAGGCAAAAGATCTCGCCCGGCTCGACTTCCAGGTTAAGATGGTCGAGGGCGAGAACGCCGTCCTCGTAGCGCTTGGTAAGGTCGATGGTCTCTATCACGGGCTCCTCCGCTGTGCCGTCGCTTACAGAATATATACCAATCCCCACTCAATCTACTAGATACGAATTTGCCGCCGGTTAGTTCGCCTTTTCCAGGGGGCGACCACTGGAAATACCGGGACCGATAACGGCACGGGTTGCACGCCTCGAGCGGGATTGCCGAGGCGACATGGCAGGCGGTAAACCTTTTTCCGCTTCGCGGAGTCTTAATAGGACAGGAAGGGCAATCCTCTATATCAGGGTCGCGAGCCGATGCGCTATGCCATCGACTACTACTACACCGATGGGAAGCGGGAGTTCCCGCTCGCCGTCTTCCTCTTTGACGGCCGCCGCATAACCTACGAGATCCGCTTCCGCGGCAACGAGATATCGTCTCCCCCCTTCGACCCGGGCAAGCTGTCGGAGCACCTCGAAAGCATCATCCAGCTCCCCCTGGTGCGATCCGAGCTGCGGGCGCGCACGATGCCCAATATCTTCGGCAAGCTACGTCGGAACACGATGGATCACTTCCGCGGCATCCGCCACAACTCCACCTACTTCAAGTTCTCACCGATCAGGACGGTCGGGGGCGCCTACGACAACACCATGGTCAGCCGCTCCTCCGTAGCCTGAGCCCCCTTTTTTCACGACGCCGTTGACCGCAAGCCGCCACCAAGACGGCCCCGAGAATCTGGAGTTGTCTATTGACCCGATTGGACTTATCAACTACTTTTGTAGACAGGTTCTATCAAAGCCGGACTTCGGGGGGCGGCTAACGACATGTTTTCAGATCCGGAACACGACCTCGACGCCTTCGACGCGCCCGCAGAATCGAAATTGCGAGCCGAGCTGCGGGCAGGCGGGGACGGGCGCCTGTTGCTCTACCCGCCTGGGGTTGTCGACAAGCTCCAGTTTCTGCAGCGGTGCACAGGGGGCGGCAGCTGCGCCGAGGCCTGCCCGCACGACAGCATCCTCCTCGTCTGCACCGAGACCGATCTGCGGCTGCCGTTCATCGACCCCGAGCGCAGCCCCTGCTACCTCTGCGAGCCGAGCCCCTGCGTCGAGGCCTGCGCTGAGGGCGCGGTGCAGCAGTTCTCGCGCCATGCGATGCGCATGGGGACGGCCCAGCTCGACCCCTACCGCTGCCTCTGCTTCCAGGGCAAGGAGTGCACCGTCTGCTTCGATTCCTGCCCACTCCAGGGCTTGGCGATCATCTGGGACAACGAGGTGCGGGCGCCGCTGATCAGCATCGAGAACTGCGTCGGCTGCGGCGTCTGCCTATTCGAATGCCCTGCCCCCGAAAAACCGATCTCGATACTGACCGCCTAGCCCCCACCCGCCGCGATCCTCTAATCACCAAGTCTTGAGCTCGCCTACGGCCCGACCACAACCCGTTCCACTTTCCTTTGCTCTCTCCCGCGCCCCGTGCTACACTCCCACCAGACAGCCGGAAGCCCAAATTGCTGGCGAGCCATGCTGCTGAGCAGCGTCAAGATCAAGGGATTCAAGAGCTTCCCGGACGCGATCGAGCTGGAGCTGGAGCGCGGCATCACTGCCGTCGTCGGCCCCAACGGCTGCGGCAAGAGCAACATCGCCGACTCGATCAACTGGGCTCTGGGCGAGCAGAGCCCCTCCAGCCTGCGCGGCAAACGGATGGAGCAGATGATCTTCAACGGCAGCACCAACCGCAAGGCGTCCGGCGTCGCGGAGGTGGCGGTCACTCTGGCGGTCGACGGAGACCTGCCGGCGCTGCTCGACGTCGCCGAGCAGGAGCGCGGGCTCGTGCGCGACGGCGGCGATCTGCCCTCGCTGCTCGCCTCCACCGACGGCGAGGTCACCATCACCCGCCGCATGTATCGCGACACCCAGAGCGAGTACCTGCTCAACGGCCGCTCCTGCCTCCTGCGCGACATCCAGGACCTGTTGATGGCCCTGGGGATCGGCAGCCGCGCCTGCTCAATCGTCGAGCAGGACCGCATCAACAGCTTACTCGCCGCCCGCCCGGTCGATCGTCGCGTCCTGATCGAGGACGCCGCCGGCATCACCAAGTTCAAGCTCAACAAGCACCTAACGCAGCTCAAACTCCAGCGCACCGGGCAGAATCTCGAGCGGATCGAGGACCTGCTGGCTGAGCAGGAGGTGCACCTGCGCAGGCTGCGCCGCCAGGCGGCCCGAGCCCGCCGCTACCGGCGCATGCTGGCGGAGATGCGCGAAATCGAAACCGCCATCCTCGCCTCCCGCCACTCCGAGCTGCGGCAGCGTCAGCGGGAGGGCGACCGCTACGTGCGGGAAGCAGAGGAAAAGCTAGCCGCCGCCACCGCCGGACTAGCGCGCGCTGAGAGCTCACATGCCGCTCTGCGACAGCAGATCGACGAACTCAGGGCAGAGCAGGTCGCTGCCCGCGACCGCCACTACCACGGCAGCCTCGATACCGACCGCGATACCAACCGCCTCAAGCACCTGCGCGACGGCCTCGATGACCTCTTCCAAAGGTCGGAGGAGGCGCAGGCGCGCTTGACCGAAAACAAGCGCCGCTTCGACGAGCGCGGCGAGCGTCTCGAGGCCGAGCGCCGCCGCGCCACCCGGCTCGAGGAGGAGAAGAAGTCCGCGGCCGCCCAATTCGAACTTCACCGGGAAACGGCCAACGGAGTCGACACCGACCTCTCGACCCTGCGCGACGAGCGCGAGGACTTGCAGCTTCGGCTCGCGGCCGTGCGAGAGAACCTGGCGACCAAGCGCACGCGCCTCGACGCCCTCTCCAACGAGGAGCGCAGGCTGGTCTCCGCCGAGGCCGTCGCCACCGGGCAAAAGGAGGGGCTGAGCGCGTCGATCTCGGAAATCGCCGACTCGATCCACCAGCTCGAGCATCGCGGAAGCGACCTCGACGAGCGCCTGCTAGAGAACGCCGGGGCCGGCAAGCGTCTGGAGGACAACCTAGAGGCACTCAAAGGCGAGCTCGAGGCCCACGAGCGCCGCCTCGAGACGCTACGGTTGAGCCACCACGAGGCCGAAGCGCAATATCGGGCCCTGCGCGAAATCGAGGAGCGCCACGAGGGTATCGAGGAGGCGGCTCGCGCTATCCTGGACGACGCCGAGCTGCGCGAGCTAGTGAGGCCGCTGGGCATCGTGGCCGACTGGATCGAACCGCAGGCCGAGTCGGCGACGGCGGCCGTGGCAGCCTTCGGTAGGCTGCTGGAAGCGGTCGTGGTCGAGGACGAGCCGGCCGCTACCCGGGGTATCGAGCTGCTCAGGGAGCGTGGCATCGGCCGCGCCACATTCGTCCCCCTTGCCTCGCTTCCCACAGAGCCGCCCGCGGGCGCACCGGAGGGCGACTTGCGCCGCTCGCTGCTCGCCACCGGTTACGAGGGCGGGCGCTTGCTGCACATCTTCCCCGCGGCCGGCTTGGCCCCCACGCTCCCCGAGGCGCTCCGCGCGAGCGCAGCCGCGCCAGGCAAACGGGTGGTCACGCCCAGCGGCGACGTAGCCATCGACGGCAAGCTGCTGCGCGGAGGATCGCAGGCGGCCGGGCAACAAATCCTGGCGCGCCGCGCTCGCCTAGAGGAGCTGCGCGAACGATCCGAGGGCCTGGACGACGAACTGCGGCGATTCCTCGGCCGCCGCGACGAGCTCGATGCGCGCCGGGCCGAGCTTCTCGGCCAGCAAGAAGAGCTCCGCCGAGCCGCCGAGCTGCTGAGGGTGCGGCTGGCCGAGTTGGGCGCCCTGCGCAAGTCGGCTGGAGAGGAGCGCGACAGGCTGGCCGACGACCTCGCCCAGAAGGAAAAGGAGATCGCCGCCCTCGCCGCCCAGCGGCAAGAGGGCGGCGAATCGATGGCGACGGCCGCGACCGCCATCGCCGAGGGTGAAAGTGAAGCCGGGAGACTCGCGCGAGAGCTGGAGAGCCTCGACGTGCGTCTGCAGGCGCACAACGACGAAGCGGGCGAGGCCCGCCGCCTGGAGAATGAGCTCAAGGCGGCGATCGGCGTCCTCGGGGAGCGCGCCCGCGCCGCGCACGCCGGCGCCGAGTCGCTGCAAGGCGATCGCGAAGAGCTACGGGTCCAGATCGACGCCTCGCGCGCCGAGTTAGGCGAGATCGAGGAGCTGCGGCTCGGGCTCCTGCACGAGATCGAAGCGACCGAGCGCGGCTTGCCGGACAAGATCGAAGCCAACGAGGCCTGCAAACGGTCGCTGGACGAGCTGGAGGATCGCCTGTCGGGTCTGGCTGGCGAGCTCAGGACCGTCGAGGAGGAGGTCAAGAGCCACCGCGGGCTGCAGCAGGCGGCGCAGCAGGAGCTGGAGGGCTACCGCCTCGAGTCGCGCGAGCGCGTTCTCGAGTTGGAGCACCTTCGCGAGCGGGCTGCCGGTAGCCTCGGTCTCGATTCCGAGGCCCTGGACGAGTCTCCACCCGGGGGCGGGGACGAGCCGATCGACCTGGAGAAGGCGCAGGGACGGTTGGAGGAGCTCAAGGACGCGAGCGAGCGGATGGGCCCTGTGAACCTGCTGGCCGGCGAGGAGTACGAGCGCCACCAGCAGCGCCACCGCTTCCTTGCCGACCAGCGGCAGGACGTGGTCGACAGCATCGCCTCGCTCGACAAGGTGATCCAGCGGATCGAGAGGGTCAGCCGCCGGCGCTTCCGCGAGGCCTTCCAGGCTATTAACGACAACTTCCATGCCACCTTCCGCCGCCTCTTCGGCGGCGGCCGCGCCGAGATGGCGCTCGAGGATGGAGACGTGCTCGAGGCCGGCGTCGACATCCTGGTGCAGCCGCCGGGCAAACGCACGCAGAGCGCCACGCTGCTAAGCGGCGGCGAGAAGAGCCTGGCAGCATTCGCACTCATCATGGCCATCCTGGAGTTCCGCCCCAGCCCCTTCATCGTCCTCGACGAGGCCGACGCCGCGCTCGACGAGCCGAACATCCGCCGCGTCGCCGCCATCCTCAGCGAGCTCCGCGACGCCACCCAGTTCATCATGATCACCCACAACAAGGCGACCATGGAAATCGCCGACCGGCTCTACGGCGTCACCATGGAGGAGCCGGGCGTCAGCAAGCTGGTTTCTGTAAAATTCAACTAGGGGTAGCCAATGGACGGAGTAAGCAGGGAAAGAAAGCGCACCGAGGTAGTCACCCGCACCGAGCTGGTGATGCCCTACATGACTAACAGCCACGGAACGATGTACGGCGGCAAGGTGCTCGAGATGATGGACATGACCTGCGGCATCGCCGCCATGCGCTTCTGTCGTCGCCCGGTGGTCACCGTCAGCTCCGAGCGCGTCGACTTCAACGTTCCGATTCGCGCCGGCTCGATAGCAGAGCTCAGGGCCCGCGTGGTCCTGACCGGCCGCACGTCGATGACCGCCCGTGTCGACGTCTACAGCCAGGACCCCGCCGAGGAGCGTAGGTACCTCTGCACCACCGGCTACTTCAACTTCGTCGCCCTCGATCCCACGGGCCGCACGCCGGCCGAGGTGCCCGAGCTTATCGTTGAGAGCGACGAGCAGCGCCACGACCGCGAGAGAGCCCAGCAACTACGCGACTTCCGCACTCGCCAGAACATCGAAGGCGATTAATACCATCCTCCTGACATGTTATTATTTATAGGGAATCCGAACGGTCTCCGCCTACTGCGCAGTACCCTGTCTCCTTATCGAATCTATCGCGCATGGCACAATAGGCTTTTCAGTATATCTTATAAAAACATCTCATCTTTAGTTGGATTTGACCCAATTCCCTTTATTGTTTCAGTGAAGTCGTTAATTACGCCAGATACTCTATGGCCTTCCGATGCACCCAGCCATGATATCTTAGCTCTTTCTGGATCAAAATTCAATCTTTTGAGTATTGCATTTATCATCACATATCTTCTTCTGGCTTGGTAATTTCCAATCTGATAATGACAATCTCCAGGATGACATCCACAAATAAGAACTCCATCAGCGCCCTTAAGAAAAGCTTTTATTAAAAACAGCGGATCCATTCTCCCTGTACACATAATTCTTATAATGTGTATGGAAGGATTTACCTCCATCCTTTGTGTTCCAGCAAGGTCTGAAGCGGTGTACGAACACCAGTTGCAAAAGAATCCTACTATTTTAGGTGTGAATACTTCATCAGAACTCATCTTATCCTCCATTATTCACCAACTTCTACAAACTCTTCCGGTTCATATGTTGTTACAGGTAACTCTGCTTCTATATCTTTACCTGGCACATAATCAAATGCTTCCTGTACAGCTTGTCCTACCTTCATAAATATCGTAGAGACTGGTATATTAACTGGGCAGACATCGGCGCATTGACCGCATCCCACACATGATATGCTTATGTGAGCCATTCTTCCCATTTGATAGAAAATTGTGTCATGTGGTAATCGAATTCCCTTTTTACGAGTTATTTCAGATTCAAATGTTTTTCTTTCATATTCAGTTTTGCGCGAATCAAAATAGCAAAGGTCACAACTACATATAGGACATACCGTACGACATGAATGACACCCAACGCATTTTCCGAAGCTCTTTATGAGACCCTCGAAACCCAAACCTTCAGAATCGTTTTCCTCAAAGAGTTGCTTTCTCGCTTCTCTTCGCTTTTCCCTCATTTCTAGATTTCTCTCATTTTCCAGCTCAATTTCGGCTGACTCGCCATCAAGACTTTTAATAATATCTTTTCCCTGCTCTGTATTTGCAACAATTCTGGTTGAATTAGGATCATCATTGCCAATAACATCAATGGTGATGTCTGCGATATAAGGGATAAATTCTTCACACCCCTTGCATGTCGGGCGGATATCTTGCGGAATGCTAATTTCTTTAATGGAATTCCAGTATTGATCGATTAACTGATTAACTTTACCATCGCGCATCATCTCTAGAGGATATACACCAGGACAGGTATAACTAATCAGGATAAGATTATCCATATTCGCATGATTTCTCTTTTTCAACTCCACAAGTGCACGCAATTCGCATGGCCTAAGCACCACCGCTATCGGCACACTAAAAGGGCATTGCCTGGTAACATGACCTACGACACCGCCCGCGTTTGAGGGCATCAGGGGATATAGCGGCACCGCGAATTTCAAATCTTCAGGCGATGAAATGATTGAGTTTGAAAACGCTCCGTTCTCAGATAACTTGTTCAAGGTAATCACGCCTGAAATCTGATTGCTTTCGAAAAGATTCTTTAGAAAGTCCAGGATGGTGTCACTGGATTTCTTCTTTATTTTCAATCCCTCAGGCATTTTTCCTCTCTCTTTCTTCATGGGTTTCGGTATACATCTCTGGAATTATTTCTAATTCCTCAGTACGATATATAGTCAATGGCAAAGGTTCATCAGGATCCTTTCCTGCCACATAATCAAACACATCTTGATTTTTATCTGCCACATAACTAAATAGGTGAGATATCGGAATGGACATAGGACACATATCCTCGCATAACCCGCAGGAAACGCAGGACATACTCATATGCTGCATCCGACCGAGATGGAAAAGTAGGTTATCAGGAGGGAGACGAAAACTGCCTTTTTTCTGAGCCCTTTCCAAGTAGTTATATGAAGGGAGCTTAAAAGCATCCGATTCGAAATAGCACTGTCGGCAATAGCATATTGGGCAAACGCTCCTGCAGGTATGGCAGGCTATACATTGACTGAGAAAATTAAGTAGATTATCTGCCCTACCATACTCCTTCCTGACTTCTTTCCACTTCTCCTCCCGTTTCTGTTTTCTGTCACGGCTAATCTCCTCGATTAGGGAGCTCCAATTCTTTAGATCCTGATCAGTATCCATTTTAAGATCTTCAAGTATTTTCTCTCCTTTCAAACTATTAGGAATTATAAACATATCTTTATTCTCACCTGCCATAAGGCCGATATGTATGTCAGAAACGGTTATACTGAATTTATCGCAAATCTGGCAGATGTCTCTAATACGATCACTATTCCAATTATCGAGTAAGGAGGAAAAATCTTCATCACCTTTTTCAGCATCTCCCATATACTCATCATTCGGCAGAGAGCCCGGGCAATCGATGCTGAAAAGAGATATGTTGTCGAGACTTAGTTGTTGAAGTTTATTCAATTCAGTAATCGCTCTTATCTCGCAAGGTCTCATCAGGGTGGCAATTTTCATGTCGGCCTCACCCAGCCTTGTAAGGCTTGAAAGCGCCTTTGCTCCCTGAACTGAGATAACCGGTGGTAATGGATAGGCTTCGTCGAGGACATCGACATCTTGAGTAAGTATCCACGCAAAAGATTCTCCGGATGGAATTCTCATAGGGATAAGAACTGCATCGAAAATCTTTTGCTCTAATCCCGCCTTCAAAAGGTTAATTATCGGCTTGCGAATATCACCGTCATGATTGATCTTTGCGCCTTTCATGTGCCCCTCCTTTGACAAAGAGGATTAGGGCCAAGTTCTTTAATATGCTCATTAAATTCAACAGCAGTATCAACGAATCTTCTGCCCTCCCCATGTGCTACATATCTGAACCAAACTCTCTCCGGCTCAAGATCGAGCGCTTCAAGCATTGATTTTAATACGGCAACCTTCCTTCTTGCGTAGTAATTTCCTGTCTCGAAATGGCAATCACCTGGATGGCATCCGCTGATTACCACCCCGTCGGCACCTTCAATAAGTGCTCTCAATACATGAACTGGAGACAGTGAGCCGGTGCAGTTGACCCGGAATATTATGACATTTTCGGGGTATGAGAGGTGGTAGGATGCTGCGGTCTCAGCGCCACCTGTACCACACCAACCGCACTGGATGTATAGTATTTTAGGTTCGAAACCATTATCACTCATCTTCCTCTCCCTTCACCTGGCCACGAGTGCATCAATGGTCGAAATTGCTTGTCTTCCGGTGAAATCTCTCAAATACGAGGCATCGTTGGGGCATATCGATACGCATGATCCACAGGAGTCACAGAGAAAAGGATGAATTACAGCTACTTTTTCTACCGGGTCGATATACCTCGCCGAGTAGGGGCAGACATCTATACACACGCCGCAACCCATACATAGTGAGTTGATAACAGCAGCCATATACATAGCATTAGGAGGAGGAATTTTATCTTTAAAAAGAAGGACTAACGCCCTTCCAGCAACATCTCTTGCAGTTAGAAGGGCCTCGTCAAAGAATCGCGGTGAGTGTGCTAATCCGACCGGAAATACCATATTTGTCGCCAACTCAAACGGCTTAGTCAACCGCTTAATCGCTTCCTCGAAGGGGTAAGCGTTGGCATCACTGTCGAAAAATCCATCCTGATCAAGGGATAATCCTGTTATCTTTGACAGCCGAATATTGTCATCGCCAGGAAGAATTCCCGTGCTCAGTACGACTGTGTCGGTCTGCTGGTTGTATTCTTTACCTCTTGAAGTGAAGGTTACTTTGAACTGCTCGTTATCCTTTTCAACTTGAGGTGATTTTCCATGATCGAGACGGAAGAATTTCACACCGGCTTCGCGAGCCTTTTCATAATGGTCTTCCTCCCCATAACTAACAATATCATGATACAGGATAGATACCTTACACTCCTTTTCTCTGAGTGACATAGCGTTGCGCAATGCCTGGGAGCAACAGATTCTCGAGCAGTACGGGTGGGTCTCGTCCCTGGATCCCACACACTGAATCATAATTACATTACCTGGAAGTTCATCTTTATCCTCTTGAAGCACAGCCCGGAGCTCGGTTTGTGTAATTACCCCCGATTCCTTCCCGTAAAGGTACTCCTCCGGCTGGTACTCCTTCGCGCCTGTCGCTAAAACAATTACCCCCGCATTCTCTCGTAAAGAACCATTATTAGTATCTATATAAGCGGTAAAATTCCCCGCATAACCGCTTAAATCCTTTAAATTACCACCTTTAACCACCTTGATATTTTCATCATCCTCTACCTTCTTAACTAGATCTTTAATGTAGGTAATTTGATCCTCTTCCAGGTTTGTTGTTCTGTTTCCCAGTCTATCCTCTTTCTCCACCAGCACTACAGGTGCGCCGCCGGCGGATATCGTTGACGCGGCGGTAAGTCCACTCAATCCGCCACCAATCACCAATGCCCGCTTGATGAATCTATCGGGTTGAGGAGGCGCTTCCTCTCCTAGTTTTACAGCCTCAACAGCTCCCCGGACGAGGGCAAGTGCTTTGCCCAGCATTTTCTGTGGATCCTTGTGAACATTGATGACATCCTCACGAAGTCTGACATATTGTGATAAAAGAGGGTTGAGACCTGCCATCATAATCGTTTTTTGAAACTTGAGAAGTTTCTGAAGCGGTGTGCATACAGCAAGCACAACACGATTGACACCAGCGTCTTTGATCTTCTGGGAAGTTGATTTTATTGTAGGTGGCGTACAGCATCCCTCGATGATTTCGGCGTGAGAAACACCCGGGAGTTTCGATACCTCATCCTCTAAGGCATTCAGATCCATTTTATCGTTGAAGCTGCCAAAACATGAGCAAATGAATACGCCTACCTTCTGAGGTTCTCCTTTCACCGTTCTAATCTCTGGCGGTGGAGAGGGTTTGAAATTTGGCGGACCTAAATATCCGACCAGTTCGGAAACTGCCGCACACCCATCCCAAACTGTCTCCGGATTTCCTTTAGGAGCGGTAAATTCACCAACAGCAAAGATACCATCAACATCGGTTTGGGTGGAGGAGAAGGGTCTGATCTTACAAAAACCCCTTTCATCAGCTTCCACACCGGTCATTTTAGATATGCTTTCCATCATTGTAGGTGGCTTCTGTCCTGTAACCAGAATAGCCATATCAAAATGCTTTCTCTCAGTTGAGTTATTTTGATTATATTCTACAGTTACCTTCCCCTCATCAGACTCAACTTTGAGATCATCGTCCAATTTTAATATCTCTACACCTGCCTTACGGGCCTTTTTGAGCCAGCGAATATGACCCTTTCCGAATCCCATATAATCTCGCAAAAATATGGTTACTTTCGCATCAGGTATGATTTCCTTTAATTTAACAGCCCGATAGGAAGCGGTAACGCAAAGGTTGTAATTCTCATACTCCACACCTGGTTTGTTGAAATGAGGAGTCACTATTATCGCAAAATTTGTAGGTATTTCTCCAGAAGGGAGTTTGACGGAATCCTTTACGAAGTTAGTTAGTAGCGACCTTTTACTAATCTCGGAATTGAGGACCACACGATTGGATTTGCCAGCACCAAAGGGAACGAGATCTTTATCGCTTGGTGATTCATACTCCAGTGCAAGAATAATAGCCCCTACTTTTTCCTCGACAGTTTCTTCAGGTCTCTCTATTTTTAGGCATCCTGTCGGACATACTTTCTCGCACTCACCGCAAAGAGTACAATGGTCAAAGTCAATTACATAGATGTTTTCCCAGCCAGCTTCAGGATTGACATAAATTGCCTTACGATCTCCTACCTCTACGGGGCAAACATCAACGCACTTGTCGCATTCAATACATGCAAAGTTGTTTACTATCTGATCTTTTTTACGAAATTTTACATTGAAGTTGCCTGCCTTGCCAGAAACGCTGATTAACTGGGCATTGTAATTGTCTTGAAGAACACCAAGGGCCTTGAACAACCTCTGAGGCATATGTCCACATATCCAACAGAAGTCAAGGGGGAGTTGGGCAAGCGCTTGGTACTTCACCTCATCAACATAGCGACCTCTATTAAGCAGAATAACCTTATGACCTTTCTTGCTGAGTGCATAAGCCGCTCGATATCCTCCAAGATTAGTACCATAGATAAGTACAGAACTCTCATTGCCCACCTTTTGTCTCCCTTCACAGTCCTGAAGTACTTATGTGAATAGCGACTTGCTAAGTTCCCGTCATCGCAATAATCACTTCCCCTTCATCATGTCAACAATGTAATGTGCAATAGTAACGATAGGGCTTATAGACCTACAAGACAGATCAATATATCTCCCAAGAAAAACAACCAAACAACAGTAAGCCGTAACACGTAAACAAATAATTGCCACAGAGAAAATAAGTCTACTCGCTCCAGCCGAGTAGGTCAAGTATTAAAGAGCGGGAAATTTCATGAGTTGAAATCTGCTCCGCCTTGGCCTCGTCACCAAGTTCCGTTGCCTGTGTTCCTCGATCAGCTCCTCTCGGATCTTCTCCGGGTGATGTCTCTTGAAGAGCGTTATCTTGATTCCACGCCGGCTCTCTGGGGCACGCACCAAGGGCGTACATTTGCTTCGACACAGACCTCTCACCGAAGGCATTTGCAATTATTCTTACCCGCCTGCGCTTCTCACCTAATGGGCACTCCAATAAGTTTGTCATGAGAAGGGGTAATGTCATTTTCCAGTAACGTGTTATTATCTATAGGTTGTCCGCACGGGCCAATCCGCCCCGCCAGGGGCATCTCCGGCATGGCGGACAGCGTAGGGCGCGCGCTTGTTCATCCGGCCCAGGGCAACAACTTCTCCTATTAAATCAGGGTAAGAGGAAGAGGACAGTGCCCGGCATAAAAAAGTGGGGGGGGGATGGGGGATCCCCCCCCTGCTAGTGAAGGGAAAAGGAGTTACTAAAGGCAACCTCCCGCGTCGCGGGAAGGGAATGCTCGAGTTGGTGGGCGGCCCGCCCCCGAAGAGGCGGACCGCTCACCCGGCGGCCCCTGACAAATCAAGGGACTCTCGAGAGGCCGGCTAGGCAGCCTCCCACATTATTCCGAACTCTTAACTGCCGAACCCTCCGGTAGTGACGGCCTTTTTCTGGGGGCCTAAAGGGTAGTTGCCGCCCTAAGGACTGCACTGCTCCATCGAGAACAGCATCGAGATCGGAATGATGAACAGGTTGTAAAAGAGCAACTTTCCGGCGCCCGCAACTCCCACCTCCCACTCCCGATGCCGGCGGGCCGCAGGCGCTGCGCTATGCGCTTCGCGCCCGGCTGCCGCCCTCGCAGCCGGGCATTCCATGACCCTGTATCGCCCGCCGCCCGGCGAAGAGCGTCACGGGCATCGTCGGCGAGCCGCTGCTGCCGCGCGCGGGGAGGGCAGCGGGGGCAGGGGCGCACAGGCCCAGCACCACGTCCAGCACCTCGCGCTTGCGCCAGCGGCAGCGGCGCGAGAGCAGTCCCGGCACCCGGTTCCTCCCTGCAGCCCCGAGCCTCATGCCCGCCTCCTGGCCGCCGTCATCCGCCGCCTCAGGTAGGCGGGGATCTTCAGCTCCTCGTCACTCAGCGGCCGCGGGTTGAGTACCTTGAGCGAATCCCTGTGGGGCATACGCGCGCGTCCCCCGGCGAGCGACGCGGCCCGCGACGCTGACGTCGGCCGGCGCTCGGCCGACAGCTCCGCCGCCTCGAACTGCTTCTGTGCAAAGTCCAGCTCGACGACCTCGTTGAAGAGCGGCAGGCCGGAGGCGACGACGCCGACCCGTGTTTTGCCCTGCTTGACGCCGTTGAAGACCACGCCCATGGCAAGCTGCGCGTCCTTGCTAAATATGCGCTGCGCGACGCCGAAGGCGTTCCTGACGCCGTCCATGAGCACGTCGTCGTCGATGGCGAACTGGATCAGGGCCCGCGGCGCCTTTGTAATGTCGCTCTTTCGGTGGGCGAACTGCTCGATGGCGGCCTTGAGGGCCTCGATGGCGTTGTTGCGCATGGCGCTCATCCCCGAGGCGTGAGCGGCCAGGCCCCCGCGCGTGAGTTGGCTCTTGACGATGCCGAAGTCGAGCAGCAGCCGCTTGCGCGGCAGCAGGAACTCCATGAGGCCGCTGATGGTTTCCAGCGCTGCGGCGTCGGAGCGCCTGACAGCCTCGGAGGCGGAAAGCTTGCCGGCGCCCTCGCCGGCCACCAGGTCGTTGTTGAGCAGGAAGACGCAATCGGCGCTGCGCACCAGCGAATGCATCTTGCGCTTGGCCGTGACCGTCTTGGCCAGTCCTTCGTACTGGAAGGGGCGGGTGGCGACGATCAGCGTCAGCACGCCGGCCGCGCGGCTGATCCGGGCGAGCTCGGGCAGCAGGGCAGTCGCTGTGCCGCCGCCGAGGCCGCCGATAAGCAGGTTGGCGCGAGCGCCGCCCAGCAGCTCGCGCACCTCGACGTTGCGGCCACCCAGCGCGCGCGAGGCTAGGCGTTCGTCTCCGCCGGTGCCGTACCCCTCGGTGATCTCCTCGCCCAGCAGCAGGCGGCTCTCGGCTTCCGTCTCCGTCAGGCTCGACTTGTCGGTGTCGATGGCCACCGTGCCGACGCCCTCCCCGAGTGTGCCCCGCAGGCGGTCGAGCAGCGCCAGGCCGCAACCGCCGACGGCGGTAAGCTTCAGATCCACGCCTTCGCGCGCGGGCGCCTCCGGTGTGCCGAAGAGGGTCATACAGCCTCCTTCCGCTCGGCCACCGGGGAGCCTACCAGGGCCCCGAACCAGGAGCGCAGACGGTCGCCCGCGCTCATGCCGGCCGGCTCGACGCGCCGCCTGGCAAGCAGGCGGCGGCGCAGCAGGCGCAGGGTGCCTACGAGCGCGGCGCAGCCGGGGTCGCTGAAGCCCATGCGGGTGCCGTTGACGGCGCGCGGCGCGCCCACCTCTACGCTCCGCTCGAGGGCGATTTCCGCCAGCTCCGCCAACCCCTCGAGCTTGGCTCCGCCTCCGGTGAGCACAACCCTGGAGAGCAGGGCCGGCGAGATGGCCTTGCCGATCTCCTCCTCGACCATGTAGGAGAGCTCGCGGGCGCGGTCGCGGATGACGCCGGCGATCTCGCGGGCGGAGACCAATTTATCGGCCCCGAGGCCGCGCTCCCTCAGGTCGACAACTTCGTTGTGGCGGATCACCTGGGGCAGCGCGCAACCGAAGAGCCGCTTTACCTCCTCGGCGACCTTGAGGCCCTCGTTGAGGAAGGTCGAGAGGTCGGAGTCGAAATCGCGCCCGCCGCAGCGGATGACGCCTACGTGCAGCAGGCGGCCGTTGCGGAAGACCGCCACGTCGGTTGTGGCGCCGCCGACGTCGACCACGGCCACACCCGCTTCCGCGGCGGGCAGCATCACCGAGTCGGCCGCGCTCAGCCCGGCGTACCACCAGCCGTCGACGGAGTAGCCGCAGCCCTTGAGGGCCTTCTCGATCCGCTCCAGCGCCGCCTCCGGGGCGGTGAGGAAGAAGAGTTCGATACCGAGCTGCTGGCCCCGCATCCCCAGGGGCGGCCCGCCGCCGCTGTAGATGGAATCGAGGGTGTAGCGGACCGGCACCACCTGCATCACATGCTCGACCAGGCAGGATATCTCATCGCCGGCCCGCTCGATGCTCTCGTCGATCAGCCCCTGCGTCACCCGCCTGCGCGGCGAGAGGTTTACCGTCACGAAGTGGTTGAAATAACTGATGAACGGCGACGATAGCGAGACCTGCAGACGGCGGGTGCGCAGGCGGTTGCGGCGGCGCAGCACCGTCGCAACCCGCTCCACGGCGGCAGCAAACTTCGCCTCGTCCGTCACCGCGCCCTCGCTGAGGCCGCTGTCGACCGTGGCCGCGTAGTCGACCGCCCCGACCGCCCCGTCGCGCTCGATCTTGGCGTAGAGGGCGTTGAGGCTGTGCTGGCCCAGGTCAAGTATCAGCACGTCGTCGCCGCCACTTCTGCGCGAGCGGATCTTCCAGCGCTGGAAGGCGCTCTCGAAGTCGATCACTGGCCGCCTGCTCAACTCAGCCTCCCGCGGGCCTCGCCGCGAAGCCGCCGGCACGCCGCCTCCAGCCACAGCTCGAACAGCTCCTGAAATCGCCGCGCGGTGAGGCTGATCTCCAGCTTCACCTGCCAGGCGTCCGGCTTGGTTTTCACCGTCATCTTCACTCCCCCACCAGCTCGTGAGCCGATCCGCCCGCCAGTCCCTCGCTGGTCGAGGCGTCCAGCGCCATGATCGCCGCCAGGCCGCCAGCCAGTAGCAGGATCGCCGTGGCCACCAGAAACCAGTGGCGGATGCTCAGCTTCACTCGCACCGTCACCGTCATTCCTCCCCCGGCCGGCCGCGGCCGTTGATCTGTCCCAGGGTGCGATCGGCTATCTCCACGTAGCGCCCCATCTGGTCGGCCAGGTAGCGCTGCCAGCTTTCGGCCTCCCAGATCTCGATACGGTCTTCGGCGCCGATGACGGCCACCCGGTCGCCCTCGGACACGCCGATGTGCCGGCGGAAGTTGTCGGCTATCGTGACGCGGCCCTGCGCGGCGATGCCGATCTCGAGGCTGGTGGCGCCGGCGATGCGGGTGATTGCGCGCGCGTCGGCGGTGCCAGGCACCTGCGGACCCAGCTTCGAGATGTAGTCGGACCAGCCGCGCTCCCAGGTCTGCTGCGGGTAGATGGCGAGGCACTTTTCGGGCATCTGCACCATGCGGCAGTGGCGCCCGAAGTTGTCCAGGAGCGTGTTGAGCAGGCGGGTCGGCAGCTTCACCCGGCACTTGTCGTCGAGCTGGTGAAAGAACTCACCATTGAAGGATCGGCTGCTGTCGTTCAAGGGCTTGTCCCCTTTAGTACATTATGACTGTTTATTCTGCCCTTATGGTCCAATTTAGTCCCTTATAAGCCATTAGTCAAGAGGAAAATGAGCCTTTTTGGCTCTATTTTCCCAGGTACTCAAAATCTAGTATGTACATTCGATTAAGATACCAAATGGTGTAGTAAGGCCGTTTGATAAAAAAAGCGCTGGATCTTATTCTCCCCGCGCTTTTTTTCGCTAAGATTGTCAATAGAAGTAGACACCGTTTAGACTGCTGGACGCCTAACGATGTCGGCTGCGTTCGCTAAGCCCTTGTTTTTCAGTAAGTTAGAAAAAACTAGAGTGCGGCACGGTGCTTGCTAACCGTAATGGTCGGGACCGATAGATACAGCCAACGGGGGCTACGGATGCTGCGCGAAGATAATCAGCACAAGATCAACCTGCTATCGGAACTCGACTCCGAAGAGCTAGCCGAGGTCCTGAGGTTCGCCGTCGTCCACACCTACGACCGCCGCGACGTACTCTACCTGCCCGGCGACGAGCGCTCGCACCTTTACCTGCTGCTCGAGGGGATGGTGAAGCTGGTCCGGCTGAGCGAAGACGGCCGCGAGATAATCATCGCCACCGCCGAGGCTGGCGAGCTGTTCGGCGAGCTGGCGATAATCACCACCATCGAACACGAAACGATGGCCGAGATGATGACACCGGGCAGGGTGGCAACGATCGGCGTAGAGAGCTTCCGCGAGCTGATCTCCAGCATGCCGAAGCTCTCTTTCCTGATGGCGCGCATCATAGGCGCGCGGCGTAGGATGCTGGAGAGCAAGATCGAAGACTTGGCCTTCCGCAACGTGCCTGCGCGGCTGGCCAAGTTCCTGCTAGAGCAGGCCGCCAGCACCGGCATGACCGCGGGCGGCACGATCCGCCTGCCAACGCGCTTCTCTCAACAGGAGATCGGATCGATGATCGGCTCCACCAGGGAGACCACCAGCCACTTCCTCAACGACTTCCGCAAGTCGGGGCTCATCGACTTCGACAAGCGGCTGATCGACATCCTCAACCCTAGCAGGCTGGCCGAACTGAGCGGAGCGATCTGAAAGAGAGTACCCCAGACCCACTCCAAACAACCCCCTGCACTTGCCCGGGTAGCCGTAACCAGGCCCCGGGCATTTTTTTTCGGCTTTTGGTTCATCCAAGGCGACCCCGGAGCAAACAGCTGCCGGAGCCGCAAATCGAGCACCCGGAGCTCGGCGGGGGAGAGAGAATTCTTAAAACGGGATTGACTCACGGAAATCACGGTTCGATGCGGCCGCCAAGCGTTACTGCCAAGCAAGCGCTATGTCGCTCTACAAGATGGGAGATCGGCCGGGCGCGTTCAAGAGGCCGTTTGTCGAGGAATCTTCCTGAAGACTCCGGAATAGTAGGGCCTCATGAGCAAGGGCTTTGACTCGTCGAATTTGATCTCCTCCAGGCCGACGCTGTTCATCAGCCAGCGGATTTCCTCCGGCGGCATCCCGTGCTCCCCCTTCGTCGGTTCGCGTATGAAAAGCCTGCCGTCGTCCCTGAGCACACGCGATATGCAGTCAAGGGTGCTCCGCCTCGCCTCGCTCTCGATATCGTGCAACACGAAATGAATGGCAGCGACGTCGAAGGAGTCCTCCTCGATGTCGAGTTGCGTTATGTCGCCATGAATGAACTCGACATTCGGGAACCTGCGCAAACGTTTTCTCGCCCGCTCTATCCAGGCCTCCGACGTGTCCAGGCAGGTCACCAGGCCACCGCCCTCGAGCAGCCTGCGGGCCATAAACTTGCTGAGGGCTCCCGAGCCGGAACCGAAATCGAGCGCCTTCTCGTCACCCCGCAAGTCGAAGCTCTCGGCATACCGTCTGTACCAAGGCCTGAGCAGGCTGTGGAAGAACAGATCGTGAATGAACAGTTGAAAGCGGCTCGGGTCGTTAAGACTCATCGGCCTTCTCCTTCGATTGCTCGGCGGCCTCTTCAAACCGCCGGCAGATCTTGGACAGCATTTCGAGAAAACGCTGCACATCGCGCCCGCCGCCCAGCGCTTCGACAAGCAACTCAGCGGAGAGCCGGTCGAGGCGCTCGTGCTCCTCGTCGACGCGCTGACCCTCTGGCGTCAGCTCCAGGCCGTAGGAACGGCGGTCCCTCGAGCTGATTACGCGCCGGAGCAGCTTGCGCCTCTCCAGGCGATCCACGGCGCTGGTGAGCGTGCTCTGCGGCACGGACAGTTTTTCCCGTACTTCCTTGAGGATGATGTCGGGTCGCTGGGCGGCCATCCGCAGTATGCCCAGGTCCAGGAATGAAATCCCCGCCAGCAGACGTGACCAGCTTTCCAGCCTTCCGACTCTGGCGGCGCGAAGAAACCTGTGCAGCACGCGGTTAATCTCTGCCGCCGTGGCTTCAGTCGATCCTACACGCATTCATCAGCCCGCAATTTCTAACCGAGTCGTAATATACAATCATCGGATTATCCGACTCTCGTATCTAATATAAAACGAGGCAGGTCTTTTGTCAAGAGCGGAAAGAAAGTGAAAACTCACGGCGGGATCTGAGGCGGGACCACGAGTCGCCGAGGAAGCGCTTCAACGCCCGCGCTGCGCTCGCCACACAGCCCGAGTTCACAAGGAAGCTTGGGAAAGGCCGACAGAATTTCTTTAGGCTCTGATTCAGGAGGTCAGGATCTCTGCCGGTAGAGCGACGGATCGACGACGGCGCACATCCTGTCCGCATCCAGGGTTCCGCCAAAGAACCGGTTGATCTCCTCCGCTACGGGTCGGGGTTCGACGAGGATGTCGTTATAGCGCACGTAGAGCAGATCGATGTTGTCTGCCGTCTCGAGAAACCGGTGAACCTTGATCAGGTGCTTCCTGAACAGCTCCGCCATCGTCCTGTCCTCGGTCTCGGCTTCCGCGCCTTCGCTCGTACGCTTGCCGCCGCGCCTCTCCATTACCCTCTGCGAGGCCAGTATTTCCTTCATCTCGCGGCGCATGAATACTACCCTGTAGTGACGGTCCGGCGGCAGCTCGGGCAGCAGCATGGAGACCATCTTCACGACCCTGCCCGCCGCGTCGTCGAGCCAGGAGGTGTCTTCCTTGATTTGCTTCACCTTCTCGAACTCGTAGTAACCCTTGGGATTGTCCTCGTCGGCGGTGCGGATATGATCGATCAGCGGCTCCACGCCCCCTGCTTCCAGCATCTTCATCATCATCGAGGTGCCGGAGCGCGGCAGGCCGCTGACGATATTGACGGGGTCTTTACATCCCTTTATGCTCTCTCCCATCTCCCGTTCCTCTTGATCCACGTTAAGCAGTTACGCAGCTGATGAACTCTACTGCAGCGGCCGCCGTCGGACAAGGCAAATCCTCATTCGGGCTACCCGCATGCGGTAGCCTCGACAACAGTCTCAGCGTTGCCAGAGTTGAACGCAACCGTCGTGGAGGATTCTTCGGGTCGGCCCCCGGCATCTGTCCGGTCGGGACCCTCTGTTCAGGCTCGCGGGGCAGCTCGAGCGGCCGTACACACTGCGCCCCAGCAGTTTCCCGTGCCTTTTGTCCTTCGCCTAAATCTCCAGCCTGGCGCGCACCTTGGGAATCGCCGACAGGTCTCCTATCACCCTGCAAGGAGGCGGGGGCGCTACCTTGACCAGCGTCGGTGTGGCCAGAATTCCGTCTTTTTCCGCCAGATGCGGTTCCTTCAGAACATCAATAATGATGAGCTCACACTCGCCCTCAAGCACCCGCTCACACATCTCGCGCATGCTCGCGACGGCGACCTCGGATCTACCGGTCTGCCCTGTGACGTAGAGCTTCAGCACTATCGTGTTCATTCCTCGACCCCCTCGGCGCGTACCTCGATGAGAGGACGAACGCACTTCAACTGATCCGGCGTTTTTTTGTTCCCCGCAGCGAAATCAGGTGCGACGCTTTTTGATTTCAGCGAATATCGGCGACGCGAAATTCGGCGACGTCGAGAACTCTCCCGCGGCCGACAACATCCAGTCTCGTTCCTCCTTCGTCCGATATCAGGGACCTGAATTGCCGGCCGATCAGTTCAGACTTCCCGCTGCCGAACATAGACTTGGCGGCTGGTTTGGCGAGCCTCACGACCCCGTCTCGGTCGACAATCACGACGCCGTCGGCGTTCAGCTCCACCAGCGTCCGGAAGCGCTCTTCGCTCTCCTTCAACTCCTCCGGTATTTGCCGGCGACCGTCTACGTCGACGGCGTGTTCGATCACCCGGACTACTTCTCCGCTCTCGTCGAGAATCGGGAAGCAGTCGATCTCGCAGCGCTTGGCGGCGCCGTCGAGGTCATAGTGAACGTGCTCGACAGTGGCCGGCTTCTTTACCGCCTTGACCATTTCGAGCGGACACGGCCTGTCCCGGCTCCCGCACGGCTCTTCCTTGCAGTGGGTCAGGGCATGGCAGGTGGTCCCCCCCTCGATATCGCCGAAGCCTGCCGCCTCGTTCGCCAGGGCTATGGAGTAGTCTTCGGCGTTGATGACGTAGAACGGCTGCGCGAGCGAAGAGAGGACATCACTCAGGAACTTGCTCTGCTGCCGAATTCTCTCCTCGGCTTTCCTCAACTCCGTGATGTCGCGGTCGATGCAGTTGTAGCCTAGGTAGCGACCCGATTCGTCCTTAACCCCCACCATGCGCGAGCGCATCCACCTCCACTCGCCGTCCTTGCGCCGCAGCCGGTACTTCACCTCCAGCGATGGCGCCCCCTCGGGATTGGAGACGAAGAACTCGTCCATCGCCTCGATGTCATGCGCGTGGACGATTTCGCGCCACAGGTGCGGGTTCTGCTCGAACTCCGCCAGCGAGTAGCCGGTCACCGTTACGTTCGCCTGATTGAGCATCGAGAGCGCGCCGTCCAGCCCCTAGAAGTAGACCATGTCGTCCACGCCGGCAAAACACGTCCTCATCCGCTCCTCGACCCTGCGCAGGGCCGCTTCCGCCTGCTCGCGTCTCTCGTTCAGCCGGTGGAAATAGACAACCCTCTCGATACTGTTAAGCAGGCGCTCGTAGTGGACGAATCCCACCTTTTTGGTGAAGTAATCGTCCGCGCCCGCGCGCAGTGCCTCGGCCGCGATCTGCTCGTTCCCCTGGCCGGTGAAGAAAATGAATGGGGTGCTGTCGCCGCGCGCGCGGACGGCCTTCAGCAATTGGAGGCCGTCCATCAACGGCATCTGGTAATCGCTGAGGATGCAGTCGACGCAGTCCCGAGCGAGCCGATCCAAGGCCTTCGCACCGGACTGCGCCCAGTCCGATCTCCAGATCGCGCTTGAGGCGCCGAAGGTGAATGCGGAGCAGCTCGAAATCGTCTTCGTAATCTTCAACGTGGAGAACCCTCAGCATAGAGCGGCCTGGAACGGCTTGTCTTCTTACAAGTATAGCCAGCGATCTACGGTTCGGGTACTCCATATTTCTCCACTCCCGCGACGATTGCCTGCGCTAATATCCTGTAGCTGGATATAAAGTGAGAAAAATCACCGAAGTGATTCAAGCTGCGAATAATCCTATATTTACAAGGCAAGAGGGAGTGGTGTGTTTGCCGGTGATATAGCCGTCGCTTTTTAAGAATCGACCTTGGAAATGTTAAATTAGTTGGATGGGTTGCAGCCGCATCGATTAGGAATCCGGTAGATGGGTATCGGCGCTGCCAGTATGGAAGCCTTATCGACGTTGAACGGGCTCTCCGCACGCGGGTCCGCGTCCAGCCGTGTCCCATCCGAGCAAACCCCTCTCGAGGCCATCCAACAAGAGCTCGAGAATAGGCCGATCGGTGCGGATCGAGACGGCCTCGCTGCGGGCGAAATCGGCGACACCGAGCTAACCGAGGCCGAGAAACGAGAGCTCGAGAAGCTGAAAGAGACCGACCGCAAGGTGCGGGCTCACGAGCGCGCCCACAAGGCCGCCGCGGGGGGCTACGCCACCGGGGGCGTATACTACGTTTACAAGCGCGGCCCGGACGGCCAGCAGTACGCCGTGGGCGGCGAGGTCAAGCTCGACGTCTCTGAGATTCCCGGCGATCCCGAAGCCACGATTCGCAAGATGCGTCAGGTCAAGCGCGCAGCCCTGGCGCCGGCCGACCCCTCGCCGCAGGACATGCGCGTCGCGGCGATCGCCGCCCAGGAGGAGGCCGAGGCCCAACTGGAGGCGGTCGAGAAGCGGCGCGAGGAAGCGGCCGAGGACGACGGCGGCGCCCACTTCATCTCCAAGGTAACGGTAGCGGAAGTCTACTTCGGCTCCTACGATTCGTTCCCGGCCTCAAAGAACGTCGACCTCACAATCTGAGATCGCCCCGCAATCCCAATTCCACTTGGAATCTAAATCCGCAGCGGCCACGCTTGGTCTATTCGCTTGCCACCAGCAACTCTTCGTTGTCGATCCAGACGGCGAAAACCGGGTTTTCGGCGCTGCGCAGCGCGACGTAGAGCAGGAACGGCCGGTCGAAAATGAACTCCCTCCTGCCGGGCGCCGCCGCCTCGATGCCTGTGTAGGTTTGGATTTCGGCCTCGGAGCGCAGCACCACGCCCTCGCGGTCGAGGCGGAATTCGATCATCTGCACGGCATCCGCGATGCCGTGCCGGCGGAAGCCGTCGTTGAGGAACGGCCTGTTCTCGAGGTCGCCGAAGCGGTGCACGATCCGCCACGAGATCGCAGGCATCGATAGCGTCTCGTCCTCGCCTAGGGTCCGGTAGGCCCCGCTCTGGGGGTGCTCACTCGCCCTGGCTGCCACGTAGTCGCAGGTGTCGGCCAGCGTCCCCCGCGGCGCCACCCGCGCCGCGACTATCCGGTAGCGGGAATCGCCGCCCAGATCGACGGCGAACTCGACCGACCCGTCGTCGCCCTCGCCGTAAAAGAGCGGCTCGACCTGGGCCCGCGCCGCGCGGCCGTCGTCGTCGTCCGGGCCGACGCCAAAGGCGGCGACCTCTGCCAGGCCGCCGGCCGAATCGCGAAAGATAAGCCCGTGCGGCTCGTCGAAGTACGGGTGGGCAAAGCCGATAGCCACCGAGAGGTAGGCGTAGGCCAGGAAGTTGTTCTCGTCAGCTACGAAGTCCGGCGGGGCAGCGTCGGGAAACCTCGCGGCCATCTCGCGGTCGATGCTCTCGACCAGCCCCTCTGTGGCCCTGCCGGCGGCGGCGAAGTACGACTCGGGCGCCAGGTCGGCCTCCGAGGCCCTCGATCGGTTCAGCAGCCCGGCGACCGCCTCGGCCCCCTCGAGCCCGATCGGCCCGTCGAAAACATCTTCCGCCAGCATGTCCCAGGCCACCTGGAAAGCCGAACACCAAACTACGTTGTGGCCCGCCGGCATCGGCGACTCGAATGCGGCCACGATCTCAGTCCGCCCCAGATCGCTCGATTGGCCGTCGAAGGCCAGACCGTAATCGATGTCCTTGCCGCCGGAAAACGAGCAGAGCGCCAGGACGAATGCAAGCGCGGCGACTAAAATGAGCGCCTGCTTAATTGATCTATCTGTAATGCAGCCGCCGAACAAGGCCGCCGTCGGTGACCGACCGATTCCCTTTGCCATCGTCTATCCCCGTTTTCGTGAGCACGAATGCACTCTCGTCCACCGCATGTAGTCTGGTCCTCAATACGAACCGATCACACGATCCGTTCCGCCCACCTGTTGCGGCGACACGTTCCACTACATAGACCACGCCGGCGAGGTTCGGTTCCGCGTCGTCAAGGGGGCTGAGGGGGGGGGCTAAAGGATAATCAGAAGGGGTGCGATGGCGAGTCCGGACATTGCGAATAGGAGTCCGCAAAGTAGCACCACGATGGCGACGGGCCGCAGCGGCTGTCGGCGCCCGGTCGGCCGGTGCTGCGGTTAAAGGATGAAGTGTCCGCCGCGGCTAATCGGCTGGTCCCGGCGACGGTTTCGCCGCCCGGTCAACGATTACCGTCAGCTCGTGGTGGGGCCCCGGCCGGCCCGCGACGAGCGATCCTACCTGCCGATCTCCAGCCTGTATTGACCGTTCTGGTTAATGCCGAATCCCTCCACGACGATGAAATAGGTGCCGGGGTTGAGGTTTACTCCGATCCTGAAGTTGAAGTCCTGGTCGCTGATGTCGTCGTGGGTGGCGACCTCCTGCATATCCGAGTCCAGCAGGAAGCCCCGGGTGTCGAGCGAGCCGGTGGTGTAGAAGCTGTAGGAGCTGTAGATCTGGACATCGAACCTGAAGTAGAGGCGCTCCCCCTTCACCATTGTCCTGGAGTAGCCGGCGCCCGCCCGCACCTCGGGAGGTGTTTCCACGTGGAGCCTGAACGGCCCGGAGGTGCCCTCGTTGTAGCCGCGGACCCTCACATAGTAGGTCCCCGGTAAAAGCTGGCGGAAGACGACGAAGTTGGTGCTGCGGCCGCCGTCGTCGTCGAAGGCTATCGGGGTGCACCTGTTGTCCAGGAGTTCGCCGACCGTGTCGGTGGTTCCGGAGCTGTAGATCGCGTACCACGCCCTGCTGTTAACCCTGAACCTGTAAAACGAGAAGGCGGTGCCCGATACGGAGCTGTCCACCGCTCCGTCGACCGGCACCTCGAGGGCGTCGGGACAGCTGCCGCCGCCGGGATTTGCGTACTGCCCCCTGCCGACCTCGAGGCGGACCCGGAACGTCCCGGTCGCCTCGGCGTTGTAGCCGCGCACGGCGAGGAAGTACTCCCCCGCCTGAAGCCCGCGCTCGATCATGAAGTTCCTGCCCTGGCCGTTGTCGTCGTCGAAAGCGAGCTGGTTGCACTCGCCGTCCAGAATCGCCCCCACGGTGTCGAGGGAACTGAGTGTGGAGACGCGGTAGAATCCGCTCGAGGGCACGCTGAAGCGATAGTAAAGTAGGGCGTCGCCGATCGCTCTCAGCGTTATATCGCTGCTAAGATCAATCGGCCGTGCGCCGGCGCAGTCGCCTCCTTCGGGATCGAACCGGTCCCGCGCCACCCGAAGCGCAAACTGCCCGGAAGCCTGGTCGTTGTATCCCCTCACCCTGACGAAATAGGTTCCCGGAACCAGGTCCTCGGCTATCATGAAGTTCGTGCCCTGGCCGCCGTCGTCGTCGGTAGTGATGGGGTTGCAGTCGCCGCCAAGCAGCTCGCCGACCGTGTCGGTGCGGCCGACGCTATAGATGCTGTAGGCGCCCCGCGCGGACAGGTTGAGGCGGAAGTAAGCGGGGGCCAGGCCCTGGACCGATCCGTAGGCCTCCCCACCCACCGTCACCGCGCCGGCGCTGGCGCAGTCGAGGCGCCGTGCGATTACCTCGAAGCGGCCGGTCTCGCCGTCGTCCTCGCCCTCGACTACCACGAAATATGTTCCGGCTCCGAGCTGCCTCGCGATCCTGAAGTTGCCCCCCTCGCCGCTGCCGCCGTCCTCGGCCAGCAAATCCTCGTCGTCGTCGAAGAGCTCGCCCTTGGTGTCGGCCGAGCCCTCGCAGAGCACTTCGTACCAGTCCGACTCCTCGACCTCGAAGCGGAAATAGCGCTGGTCCCCCCCGTCGAGGTTATCCCTCTCACCGCGCCCCAGCTCCAACTCGAGGGCCGTGTCGAAGGATGTGTTGCCCTCCTCGCCTCTATCAGGCCTGGGCCGCGGCGGCCCGCCGGCCGATGGCCAGAGGAGAACCAACGCCACGACGATGACGGCGACCAGGGCAGCCACCAGGATTAGGGGAATCCAGGCTCGCGTTTTCGGCGCCGGGCGTACGAACTCCCTGCTGCGGGCCGACGGATCGGCCGGCGGCTGCGCGACGAGGTCTTCCTCGCCGACGACTACTGTTCTGGCCGAGGAAGCCGGCGCCGTGCGTGCAGTCGTCGGTGCGGCTCGCACCACTCCTTCGCCGAGCAGCGCATCCGCCAGCAAGGTCGCCTCCTGGAAGCGATCGTCCGGCTCCTTCTCGAGGCAGCGTAGGACTACCTGGTTAACGTCGTAGGGCAGGCCCTCGATCGACTGCGGCTTCTCGTGCAGGTGCTGGTGGACGACGTCGCCGGTCCAGAACGGCGCCCGGCCGTTCAGGAGCTCGTAGAACATGCAGCCGAGGCTGTAGATGTCGCTGCGCTTGTCGGCCGGCTTGCCGCGGATGTGCTCGGGGGCCATGTAGTTGAGCGTGCCGCTGATCATCTGCCCGGTAACCCGCGTGAAGGCGTCCTTGAGCACCTGGGCGATGCCGAAGTCCATCACTTTTATCGTGCCGTCTTTGGTGAGCATGACGTTCTGCGGCTTGATGTCGCGGTGCACGACGTTGAGGCTGTGGGCGAAGGCGATGGCCGAGAGGATCTGCTCGGCGTAGGCCAGAAACTCCTCCAGCGGAATCTTCCCCCGCCGGGCCAGGAGCAGCGCCAGCGTCGTGCCGTCGACGTACTCCATCGTCATGTAGGGGACCTCGGAGCCGACCTGGAGGTCGTAGACCCTCACGATGTTCGGATGCGTGAGGTCCTGGCAGAGCGCCACCTCCTGGCGCAGGTCGCGCTGCGCCTTGGGGTCGCTCATCATCTGCGCGTGGAGCGTCTTGAGCGCCACCACCTTTTCCAGCACTTCGTCGTAGGCGCGGCAGACGACTCCCATGCCGCCCTCGCCTACCTTGGCCTCGACCCGATACCGCCCGTCCAGAACAGTCCCCGCTTCGAGCATGCCCTTCTACCCCTGTCTAGAGATCCACGGAGCCAATGCCTTGCCCGTTACCCGCATCTTACCACCCGCCGCCGCCCAATTCGACAGCACTTGAGGCGAAAACGGTCCTTTGGTTGTAGTGTACCCGATAAACCCCAATTTCGTTCAGTCCATATGCCAGGCACCGACCAGGCCGCAATTCGGTACGCTTCGAGCCAAAGGACCGATAGTCGGCCTCCGGCTCACTGTCGGATCAAACGCAGCGTCGTGGTTCCGGAAGTGCCGCTGCTGTATCCCCTGACCCTGACGTAGTAGGTGCCCGCGTTCAGAGTCCGGTCGATCTGGAAATTCAGGTTCTCGCCTCCGTCGTCGTTGCTCACGATGGCGTTGCAACCGCTGTCGAGCAGCTCGCCGCATGAGTCGACGGAGCCGCTGGTGTAGATGCGGTAGCTGCCGCGAGAACTGAGTGTGAAGCGGAAGTATCGCCAGGTCCTGCCGCTCAGGGGAACTGAGACGCTCGCGCCAACGGATATGTTGCCAGCGCTGCCGCAATCGGTGTCGGCGAAGTCATCGCCGCTGCCGGCGGCATCAACTCGAAGCGTGTAGGAGCCGTAGGTGCTGTCGTTGTAGCCCCTGACGCTGATGTAGTAGGTGCCGGGATCGAGGTAGCGCGATATCTGGAAATTGAATCCCTCCCCGCCGTCGTCGTTGGCATCGATACTCGAGCAACCTTCGTCGAGCAGCGTGCCGTAAGTATCGACCGTGCCGGATGCAAAGATGCTGAAATTTCCCGCCAACATAACGTCGAACCGATAGTATGTTTCCCTCCGGCCGTCGCAGCGTCCGGAGATCCCCTGGCCCACTGAAATCGGCCGGGCGCCGGCGCACTGCATCGAAGCTCTTTCCACTTGGAGAGTAAACTCGCCGCTGGAGCTTTCGCTGAAGCCGCGCACCAGGATGTAATATGTACCCGGGCTCAGGGATCTCTCAATTTGAAAGTTAAGTCCCTCGCCGCCGTCGTCGTTCTGCGTTATCTCCTCGCAATCCTGATCGTGCAGAATCCCGTATGTGTCGGCGGCGGCGCCGGTGGTGAAGATGCGGTAGGCCCTGCTGGAGGCGATGTCGAATCTGTAGTATCGCGGCACGTGGCCGTCGATCGAGCCGGCCACTGCGCCCCCGACCGAGATGCTGCCTGCGCGGCCGCAACCCATCCCACGCGCCGTCAGTGTGAACGGCCCGAACGTTTCGTTGTCGTCGCCCCGCACAACAATGTAATAGCCACCTGGTTCCAGCTCGCACTCGATCTTGAAATTGCGGCGCCGGCCGCCGTTATCGTCACTGTAGAGCTCGTTCTCGTTGGCGTCGAGCAGTTCGCCGTAGGTATCGAGGGAGCTATCTGTGAAGATCTCGTACCAGCCGGCACGTTCGACTTCGAATCGATAGAACCTCTCCTCCGTGCCGTTTGCGGCGCCGCGCAGATCTTCGTCCAGTGATAACTCGACCGCATCGTCCGCCGAGGTGTTACTGCCGCCGCCGGGATAACCGCCGTCGTCGACCCAGCCGTCGTCGACCTCGCTGCCCCCGATCATTGGGGTTAGGTTTATGGCGGCGAAAGGATTGGCAAACAAGATCACTATCAAGATAACTATCATAACCGCGAGGGCGCCGGACAATATCCAGAACGTCTTCATTGCGGCGCCGCCGGCCGGTCGATCCTTCGCTGCGAACCGGGGTGACGTGCCGTAAGAATATCGAGCCGGCACTTCAACCGCAGGTCGCGCCACAGTTGGGCTTTCGGCCGTTTTGACCGGGCGCACGATTGTTGCCGCCTCCGCCGCCTTTACACTGCCCTTGCCCAGAAAGTCGTCGGCGAGTTCGGCCACGCGCTGGTAGCGCTGCAACGGGTCCTTCTCCATGCAGCGGAGCAAGATTCGGTTGACCGCTCCGGACACGCCGACCAGCAGCTTCGGCTGCTCGTTGAGGTGCTGGTGGATGATATCGCCGGTCCAGAACGGCGGCTTGCCGGCCAGCAGCTCGTAGAACGTGCAGCCGAGGCTGTAGATGTCGCTGCGCACGTCAGCCGGCCGACCGCGTATGTGCTCCGGCGACATGTAGTATGGGGTGCCGCTGGAGGACCGGCCGGTCACCTTGGTATAGGCGTCCTTAAGCGCCTGCGCAATGCCGAAGTCCATAATCTTGATGACGCCATCCCGTGTGAGCATGATGTTCCGCGGCTTGATATCGCGGTGCACCACGCCCCGGTCGTGAGCGTAGGCGACCGCCTCGAGCAGCGGCCCGGCGATCTTCAGCACCTCGTCAAGCCCCAGCTTTTCCTTCTCGCCCTTGTGCTGGGCCAGCGTGATGCCGTCGACGAACTCCATTGTCATGTACGGCACCTCGGTGCGGGTTTCGAAGTAGTGCACGCGGACGATGTTGGGGTGGCTGAGCTCCTGGCTCAACGCCACCTCGCGACGCAGGTCGCGCTGCGCTTCCGGATCGTCCTTGAGCTGCGGCAGCAACGTCTTCAGCGCGATCGTCTTCTCCAGCTCGAGGTCGAAGGCCTTGTAGACCACCCCCATGCCGCCTTCGCCGATCTTGGCGTCGATGCGGTAGCGGCCGTCCAGAATCGTCCCCGGTTCAGGCATCCCCTTCTCCTCCTAATCGACTCGCGGCAAGGCTTCTGGGGCTTTCACTATTCCTTCTGCTTAAATCACAAACGATACAACGTGGTTCGCATACGCGCCCTGCGCCGAGCCAATCCCTAATCGATCCCGTCGATCTCCAGCCAAAGCGGTTCGGATTTGATTTCCTCCCCCTCCGTAAACGAGAGGATGACCGTCAGGTAGCACGATCTCCCGGCCCCCTGCCGTTCCAGGAGCCGGATGATTTCGTCCATACCGATTTCCGACCCGCTCGTTGAAACGGTGGCGACGATCTCCTCGCATCTATCGTCCAAAGAGAAAATCAGAATGAAAGTATCGGGGACTTCTTCGCTTCCCGTTGCGTCACTAACACAGCTCCAGCGCACAGTAGATCTGTCCAGCCAAACCCGCAGGGGCCCGGCCTGGGCGGATTCCACCACCGCATTTACCGAGTCGTCGGCTTCGTTTTCCGCCCGCTCGCCCGGCTCCTGCGCGGGCGGCGTGTCCAACGCATCCTCGGCCGGCACGGTAGTCTCCGCAGGTGCGCCCTCGTCCGGGCCGGCTTCCGAGCGGCTCTCCACTCCTCCGTTGGGCTTCTCTGGCTTATCGGGCTGAGCCCTCGCGGCGCGCTGCGGTCGCGGCAATTCCGGGAGAATCCTCTGGTCGCCACCCTCGCCCGCAGCGCCTTCCGCGGACGCTTCCGCACCCGTACCCTCGTCTCCGGCACTCCCTGCATCCTCGACCGGCTCGCCCTGCCGGCCTGCGCGAGGCCCCAGCGACATATCCGCCGCGGCCGGCGGCTCCTCTTCCCGCTCCCGGTCACCCTCGCTCCTGGACCGGGTTTGATAAAGGTAATAGGCGGTAGCGGCCACCAGGACTACCAGGATGGCCGAGAGGATGACAGCGATTCCCGCCAGCACCGGATGGCGTCTGCGCGCAGCGGCCTGCCCTCCCACCATCCTCTGGATGGTAGGGAGAGGTTTGATCCGCTTCTTGTGACGCGAGAGGCTGCCCAGCTCGACGGCGGCGATGCTGATGTTGTCGTCGCTCCCCTTCCGGTAGGCGAGCGATTGGAGGTGCCGCGCCCCCGAGCCCAGATCGGCTGTCGTGCGCAGCGCCGCATCGATCTCGGCCGCGTCGACCCAGCCGTGCAGGCCGTCGGAGCTGAGGAAAACGACCGATCCCGGCTCCAGCAGACGCCCGGGTCCGGCGTCGGGGAAGATATCGGCTTCCACGCGGGCGTTGGTTCCGACAGCACGAGTGATGGCACTGGACCAGGGGCTGGCGGATGCCTCCTCCTCGCTCATGAGGCCGTCCCGGACGCTCCTGGCCAGGACCCTGTGATCCTCGGTAAGCTGCTCGATGCCGGAGCTGTCTAATATGTAGACTCTGCTGTCGCCGACGTTGGCCGCGTAGAGCTCGCCGTTGACCACCAGCGCCACAACCAGTGTGGTGCCCATTCCCGAGGCCGACTCGTCCTCCTGGGCCTCCTCGTAGAGGCTGTTGTTGATCTGCTCGTAGGCGTCGCGGAGAAAATCCTGCGGCGAGCGCTTGCGCCGCTCCCAGGCCTTCGCCAGGCGCGCCAGCCGGTCGACGGCCGCGGCGC
>CAYOXX010000021.1:0-30163 GCA_964408025.1 uncultured Acidobacteriota bacterium
ACCACGGCGACGGGCGCGGCTCCGCCACCCAGGTCGGTGTGCCGTCGTCGACTAGCGGACGCCTCGAGAGGGGCGGCGACGTCGACTACTTCAAGTTCAGCGCCTCAGCCGGCAGCACCTACACCATCTACACCGGCGGTTCGACCGACACTTACATCAGTCTCGAGGACTCCGGCGGCCGCACGCTGGCCCAGGACGACGACTCCGGCGACGGCCTCAACGCCCGCGTCCGGTACAGCAACAGCAGCGGCCGCACGCTCTACGTCAAGGTGCGTGGCTACGGGAGCGAGAACACCGGCGCCTACACGCTGGCAATCCAACGCAGCGGCGACGGTGGCGGCAGCGGCACCGACGACCACGCCGACTCCCGCGGCGGCGCCACCCAGGTCGGTGTCCCCTCATCCAGGAGCGGCAGCCTCGAGAGGGGCGGCGACGTCGACTACTTCAAGTTCAGCGCCTCCGCCGGCTACACCTACACCATCTACACTACCGGCTCGACCGACACCTACATCTACCTCGAGGGCTCCAGCGGCTGGACGCTGGACCAAGACGACGACTCCGGCGACGGCCTCAACGCCAGCGTCAGCTACTTCGGCTGGTACAACTGCACGATATACGTGAAGGTCTGCGGCTACAGCTCCAGCACCACCGGCTCTTACACACTGCACGTCTCACGTTACTGACTTCATCCGCCGAGAGTCAGTACTCAACGAACGATAATTCTACTATCACAGATAGAAGTATTGTTCTCTTCGTCATCGTCATTATTCGCGCCGTCCTCGTTGACGCATGAAATCAGATAATACTTGCCCGATTTAATCTCATCTGGAAGATTTATTCTTAATCTGATGTTTCGCGTTCCCTCATATGCTATCGACGGCACCCTACGACTACCTATCAGGATAGACCTCTTGTTCAATCTTCTCTTTCTCGACAAGTAGAAATCTACAGTTGTAGCGCTGGATAGACTGGGGCTGAGGTTTGTGATTCTTGCTACCAGGCGCATCTTGCCGTTGGCATCCAGTCTAGTGGGATTGGCTGTAGTTTTAATATCGGCAAGGTCGACAATCATCGGAAGACGAAATCTCTGAATATTGTCGTATCCCCTGTCAATGCAATAGTTTACATCTCCTGTTGTCGAGTTGTATACAGACGACCATACTGATTCCCCTGAACCGTCATAGCCGGTGCCTTTAGCTGAAACCGATTCCAGAATATCAAATGCAATCTCTTCCGTTATAAGGCCATTATAAGATTCAAGTACTCTATATGCCTCCTCGTACCTTGGACAAAGAAACAGTATTGAATCGGGGGCGGCCTTATCGATGAAGAAGTTTGTGCTTACCTGCCAGGGTTCCACGTTTCGAGTGGCAACCACATTACCCCTGAGATACTCAACAACCGCCGAATTGCCATACGCGTCTGAAATCAAATAATGCACCGATGTATCGCTATTATTGTACTGTTTTAATAAAGAAATTGCTTCTCTTACATTCCTTGCGTAATCGAGAACTAACCGAATTAAATGCAAAAGATGAAGTGTTCGCTTGCTCGGATCTGAAATACCGTCGCCACTCGGCAAACTCATAGGAGAAATAACCACGCCGTATTCATTCATACCATCAATAGGATAAAAAGGCGCCCTCCAGACGAACCTTCTTGTACCTTCACCAGGGTTATCAATGTAATTGCCGAAATGACTGAAATCACCCCTGATTATAGCTACGGAAGCATAGCCATTAGGAGGATCAGTGAACACTATCACCGACCTTTGCACTTGAGACCAGAATCCATCATGATTATATCCAAAGATAATGTCTCCATTTCTGTTTAAAGCTGTAAAACTTGTGCATCCCCCCTCATAATTATTTTGTGAATATGAGTCTGTTCCAGAGTTTATGTAATCACCAAATCCATAATCACCATAATATGTCATCACATACATGGGATAGTCATCAATCTGCCGTATCGATTCGAGGGTCTGTCGTTGGAGGTCGGTGAGATCGTCGTCATTGCTCGTGCTGCCAACTCTTCTACCGGAAGCCCGATGGTCTTCTTCATTACGGACTTCAGCAGCCGCAGCTCCCAAAGCCGCCTGCGCCGAGCAAAATATTGTGCCAATGGATATCGAGATGAGAATAGAGATGAATCGCGAACTCGTGAACATTTTTATACATCCGCAGTGATGTACATTATATTCAATGAACAAATAAGAACAGCCTCCTGTTTTCAAAGACAATTCTCATCGAATAATTACCTTCTTCTTGCAAACGGACACGTTGTTCTTTTCGTCATCGTCATTATTCCGGCCGTTCTCGTTGACGCACGAAATCAGGTGATACTCGCCCGGTTCGATATCATCCGGCAGATCAATTCTCAGCCTGATGGTTCTCTTCTCCCCGGATTCTATCGACGGCAACCGACGGCTGCCGATGCAGATAGCCCTCTTGCCTAACCTTCGCTTGTTTGACAGGTAGAAGTTTATCCCCGTCGGGCTGGACGGCCTCGGGCTAAGGTTGGCGACTCTGGCCACCAGGCGCACTCTGCCGCCGGCTGCCAGCCTCGTGGGGCTCGCCATCGTCTTGATGTTGGCGAGGTCAACGATCATCGGCAGATGGAATGTATGAACCTGATTGTATTTACCCCCCGCGACCACCCTTATCCTTCCAATGGTTTGATTATATACTGCTGACCGTTGTGTGTAATTATAAACTGATTCCAGGATACTTAGCGCATTCTCTTCTGTGATACGGCCGTTATGAGATTCGAGTGCGTTATAAGCTCTTTGGTATCTCCAGCAACGATCCAGGATAGAATCTGGGGCCGCATATCGAACCAAGAAATTAGTGGATACTTGCCACGGCTCCACGTTCCGAATAACGTTTACCTCACCATCAAAATATTCAATGATCGCAGAATTACCATATGCATCTGAGAGTAATAGTTTATTCCCTTCGGAATTCAGGTTATTATACTGCAAAATTAAAGAAATAGCTTCCTCTAGATCTCTGGCATAATCAAGTACTAGTCTTCTTATTTCGTAAGACCAAAGTGATATCTTCTCTGGATCGTAGATAAATTCGCCATCAACGTTCTGGCCGGAAATCACAACACCATATTCATTAATGCCGTCTAAGGTGAAATATGGCACTGATAACAGTTCTCGCGCATTCTCTACCGAAGGATCGGCAAGATAAGCTTCCACGTCCCTTCCTATTGTCATGGATATGGAAGCATATCCGTTTGGAGGATCCGTAAAAAAGATCACCGACGGACATTGGTACCAATCATGATTGCGTCCATAAATGATATTCCCACCCCTGTTTAGAGATGAAAAACATGTGCAACCTTCACCGTAGCGAGTTACCGAGTTATAGTTCGAATGCCCTCTTTTTATGAACTCATCGAATCCGTAATCACCATAATATGTCATCACATACATGGGATAGTCATCAATCTGCCGTATCGATTCGAGGGTCTGCCTCTCGAGATCGGTAAGATCGTAGGCATAGCTCGTCCTAATAAATCCTCTGCCAGAATCCCGATGACCTTCTTCTTTGCTGGCTTCGCCGACCGAAGCAGCGAGAGCCGCCTGCGACAGGCACAATGTGGTGCCGATAAAAGCCGCGAATAGCACAGGGATAAAACGGACGCTCCGAGCCATCTTTGTACCTCCCAAATGAAGGGCTCGAGACATACTGTCTCCTACCCTCGATGAGTAATCGCTTCGTTTACCAGGGCCTGGTTATCTATCGCGCGCAGATTTCATCCGCCCTGATCTCTCTTTCTCATGCTGTGAGAAATCTCTATCCCTTGTATTAAAGTGTAATTTGTCCATAGATTGTTGTTCAATAAGGAGGATTACACACGAAGGCCTCTTAATCACTTAACTCGAGTTCCCAGCGGAGATCGAAGCCGTACGGTTGGTTTTCTCTCAGGGCTTCTCTCGGATCGATCTCTACGACCGACATCATTTCCGAACCATCAGCCTGTTTCAATATGTCGCCGTCGCAGCCGACGAATATACTCCTACCAAGGATTCAGAATCCACGAGCTGAGCGAAAGGACTTTGAAATCAAGCACGGCCCTAAGGGTCCGCAGGCGGAGAAAGTCATAAGGCAGCAGAGCTGAGCTAGCGCAGCGGCCGGCTTCATTTACCTAACTGCCGTCGCAAATCGCGCTCGCAGTGGCGTATTCGAGAAAAAATCCCCGGCCGGTGACCTTATTCAGGACTATAGGGTTGACAGCGGACGCCACCTCCTCTATATGTTAAAGCAGCGTAGCGCTGCCGCGAAACAGCAAACCAGGACGGAGGGGGAAGGCGGCAAGTACAAACATCTTCTTGGGCGGTAGCTTACGCGGTTGATTTCGCCGGATCGGGTCATTGTCCGGCACCGCTCGTCCCGCCGATGGCGCTTCCGGAAGGGGAAAAGGCGCGGCCACCGGCTCGGCGAACGTGGCGACGGAGAGAGCCGGCGGTCCGCTTGCAGCGCTTTAGTAGGAACACGAGCGGGCTGCCTTTTGGCCTAATTAGGGAACGCAAGCGGCATGTATGAATACTCCGAGGCCGTGGCGCTGAGGGACGGCTCGCAAGCCACGGTCCGCACGACTTCGCCGGACGACCTGCGCGCCTCGCTCACCTTCTTCCTCTCGATGCCCGAAGAAGAGAAGCAGCAGATGAGGATCGACGTCTGCGACGAGGAGACCGTCGCCAGGCGCTACGAGAGCATCGAGAAGGGAAAGACAGTTCGACTTGTAGCCGTGTGCGGCGACAAGATTGTCGGCGAGGGCAGCCTGGAGACGATGCGCTACGGCTGGCTGCGCAAATCTGGCGAGGTGCGCCTCCTCATCCTGCCGGAATACCGCGATCTGGACGTGGCGAAGATCCTGGCGCGCGAGATCTTCCTGCTCGCCGCGCGCCACGGCCTCAACAACCTGATCACGCGGGTCCGCCACGACCAGACCGAGATGATCGAGATATTCAAAGGGCTCCACTTCAGGCACGAGGCTACTCAGAGGGACCAAGTGGTCGATCCCGAGGGCTGGATGCACGACCTCTACATGTTTACCTTCGACCTGGCGGCGATGTGGCGGGACTTGGAGGACGCGGTAAGCTCGAACGCCTCGCGGCACATGGACTACTGAGGCCGGCGGCCAGGGCAGAGGAGAATGACTGGCTTGATCAAGGAAGTCACGCTGAAAGACGGGACAAGGGTAGCCCTGAAATTCCTCTCCAGAGAGGACTTCGAGCTGACCCTGGACTTCTTCCGCCGGCTCCCCGAAGAGGACAGGTGTTACCTGCGCAGGGACGTCACCAAGAGGGAAATCATCGATGAGAGGATCGGCGAGATCGAGGCGGGCCTGGCCACCGGAATCGTGGCGGTAGCCGACGGGAAGATAGTCGGCGATGCGCTCCTTTTCGTCATTCCGCGCGGGTGGTACCGCAAGACCGGCGAGATGCGCCTGATCGTCGACCCCGAATACCGCGAGAGCGGCCTGGGGACGGCGCTGGCGCGGGAGATCTTCATCCTGGCTGTCAAGAAGGACCTGCGAAAGCTGGAGTCCTGCGCCATGGAGACGCAGCCGGGAGCCAAACGGATGGTCGGAAAACTCGGCTTCGTCCAGGAGGGCATGCTCTCCAACTTCGTGGTGGACACCAGGGGCCGGGTGCACAACCTGATCCTGATGGGCATGAGGCTTTGAAGCGGCCGATGGCAACTCGGATTATCGGAGAGGCGCAATGAAATTCTGGCGAACACCCCTCGACGTCGACAAGCTGCAGATCCCCCACGGCGAGCTCCACATCATCAAGGATCGCTGCAAGGGGTGCGGCTTCTGCGTCGAGTACTGCCCTCGCGGCGTGCTGGAGCTCTCGGACGAGTTCAACGTCAAGGGTTACCACCCGCCGCGGGCGGTCGATGAGGACAAGTGCGTCAACTGTGGCCTTTGCGAGCTGATCTGCCCCGAGTTCGCAATCTTCTGCCTCCCGAAAGAGGCGGTCGAGAAGGCCGCCGTTTAAGGGGCGGCAACTGCTTTGGCAACATACGGAAAGGAGGTCGGGGCGTTGAAAGCGGATCCCCAAGGGGTGCTGACCGGAGCCCACTACCTGGACGGCGACCACGCCTGCTGCGAGGGGGCGCTGGCCGCAGGCTGTCGCTTCGTTGCCGGCTACCCTATCACCCCTTCCACCGAAGTGGTCGAGCGCTTCGCGGCGCGCATTCCGTTGGTGGGCGGCATCTTCATCCAGATGGAGGACGAGCTGGCTTCCTCGATTGCCATCCTCGGCGCGGCCTGGGCGGGCGCCAAGGCAATGACCGTCACCTCCGGGCCGGGCCTCTCGCTGATGATGGAGCACGTCGGCTTGGCGGCGATGCTAGAGACCCCGTGCGTCTTCGTCGACGTCCAGCGCGGCGGGCCCTCAACCGGGCTGCCGACGCTGCCCGGCCAGGCCGACATGATGCAAGCCCGCTGGGGCTCGCACGGCGACTACGAGATCATCGCGCTGTCGCCGAACTCGCCGCAGGAGTGCTTCGATCTGATGATCAACGCGTTCAACCTCAGCGAGCAGTACCGCGTGCCCGTCTTCTTCATGATGGACGAGTGCGTCGGGCACATGACCGAGAAGGTGGTCATCCCCGAGGCGGACGAGATCGAGATCTACCCGCGACGCTTCTCCGCCAAGCCGCCGAGCGAGTACCTGCCGTTCGAGTCGACCGAGGACCTGGTGCCCGACATCGTCAAGGCGGGCGACGGCTACCGCTTCCACGTCACCGGGCTGACCCACGACGAGCAAGGCTACCCGGTGATGAGCGCCCAGTGCCAGGAGGGGCTCGTCCGCCGGCTGGTCGACAAGATCAGGAAAAACGCAGACGAGATCGTCCTCTACAAGGAGCTCGACATCAAGGACGCCGAGGTGCTCGTCCTCTCCTACGGCATCAGCCAGCGCGTCTCGCTGCGTGGCATCGAGATGGCCAAGAAGAAGGGGATCAAGACGGGGCTCTTCCGCCCGGTCATCGTCTGGCCCTTCCCTGAGAAGCGGCTCAAGCAGCTGGCCAAAAAGGTCAAGGCGATTGTGGTCGTCGAGATGAACTACGGCCAGATCTACTACGAGGTCGAGAGGCTGGTTGGCAGCGCGGTCAACGTGGTGCTCGTGCCCCACGGCGGCGGCACGGTCCACGATCCCGAAGATATCTGCGACGCAATAGTGGGGGCGGTGAAATGAGCGCAAAAACAACAACCGCAAAGAAGGCGAGCGCCAAGAAAGCCGCTGCCGAAAAGGCCCACCCGATGGAGGGCCTGCTGCGGATGGACCGCATACCGCACATCTGGTGCCCGACCTGCGGCATCGGCACGACGGTATCGTGCTTCATAAGCGCCCTGCAGCAGATAGAGACACCGCTGGAGAAGGTCTGCGTCGTCTCCGGCATCGGCTGCACCGGCAGGGTGGCGGGCTACATCAAGCTCGACTCTTTCCACACCACCCACGGCCGGGCGGTGCCCTTCGCCACCGGCCTGAAGCTCGCCAACCCGGAGCTCAAGGTAGTGGTCTTCAGCGGCGACGGCGACCTGATCGCCATCGGCGGCAACCACTTCATCCACGCCGCCCGTCGCAACGTCGACATCACCGTCATCTGCGTCAACAACTTCAACTACGCCATGACCGGCGGCCAGGTGGCGCCGACCACGCCGCTGACCGCCAAGACGAGCACCTCGCCCTACGGCTGCTACGAGCAGCCGTTCAACATCCCCTACCTGGCCGAGTGCTGCGGCGCCGTCTACGTCGCCCGCTGGACGGCGCTGCACATCCGCCGCCAGACCAAGTCGATGATCGAGGCGCTCAACAAGCCCGGCTTCTCTGTGGTCGAGGTGATCACCCCCTGCTCCACCCTCTACGCCCGCCGCAACAAGCTGGGCGACGGCCTCAACCTGATGAAGTTCTACCACGAGAGCGCCGAGATCAGGCACGGCGCCGACACCAGGGACCTGGACATCACCTTCCAGGAGAAGATCATCTGCGGCAAGTTCGTCGACCGCGAGCGGCCGACCTGCCTCGAGGCCCTCGAGGCGCGGCACGACAAGGTCCTCGGCGACAAATACGTGAAGTACGGAGGCGTGCGTGAAGACGACTGAGATCAAGATCGGCGGCTTCGGCGGCCAGGGCATCATCATGATGGGCTACATCCTCGGCAGGGCTGTCTCCATCTATGCCGGTGGCCACGCCACCATGACCCAGAGCTTCGGCCCCGAGGCCAGGGGGAGCGCCTGCAGCTCGCAGGTGATCGTCTCCGGCTCGCCGATACTCTACCCCTACGTCACCGTCCCCGAGATCATGGTGGTGATGAGCCAGGAGGCCTTCAACAAGTTCACCCCCGAGATGGGCAAAAAAGGGATCCTGCTCATCGAAAAGGACCTGGTCAAGCCCGGCAAGCTGCCGGCCGGCATCCAGGTACACGCCGTGCCGGCAACCCGGATGGCCGAGGAGCTGGGGCGCAAGATCGTGCTCAACATCGTCATGATCGGATTCTTCGCCGCGATGACCGGGCTGGTCGACGCCAAGGCGATGCGCAGCGCGGTGGAGGACAGCGTCCCCGAGGGCACGGAGAAGATGAACCTTGAGGCATTCGACAAGGGCTACGAGTACGGCATGTCGCTGAAAGAGAAGCCCAAGATGGCCGCCAAGGCGGCGAAATGATCAAGATAAACTTCGATTTCCGGCCCAGGCTGAACGCCATCATCGGCGGCGACCACCATGGCTACTGCTTCCAGTGCGGCGCCTGCGTCGGCGACTGCCCCTCGTCGCGCTACACCGAGCTGTTCAACCCACGGCTTATAGTGCTGCGGGCCATCTTCGGCCAGGAGGAGGAGCTGACGCGCGAGGGCTCGCCGATCTGGCTCTGCACCAACTGCTACAACTGCTACGAGCGCTGCCCGCAGGACGTCAAGCCGGTCGAGGTGATCATGGCCCTGAAGAACCTCGCGTCCAGGCGGGCGACCGGACCGACGAAGGTGGAAGAGCTGGTCGGGAGCATACACGCCACCAGCCGCACCGTGCTGATCACTTCAGCTACCGACCGGCGGCGGGAGAGCCTCAACCTCGAGCCGGTCAGCCGGGAGGTCCCTGACGACTACCGCCGGCTGCTGCGCGAGATCGGAGAGGCCGATGGCTGAGCAGGGCAAGTACATCCCGTTCTTCGGCTGCATGATCTTGGGCAAGTACCCGCAGTTCGAGGCCGCGGTGCGCCTGACAATGGAGCGGCTCGGCGTCGAGCTGGTCGACATCGAGGGCTTCACCTGCTGCCCCGACCCGATCTTCTACAAGTCGCACGACAAGCTTAAGTGGCTGACAATCGCCGCCCGCAACCTCTGCCTGGCCGAGGCCCGGGGGCTCGACCTGGTCACCTGCTGCTCCGGCTGCACCGCCACCTTCGCCGAGACGGTCCACTACCTGGGCCACGACGAGGGGCTGAAGCGGGAAGTCAATAAGCGGCTCAAGAAGATCGGCATGCAGTACGAGGGGACGTCGACGGTGCGGCACATCGTCACAGTGGTGCGCGACGACGTCGGCCTCGACGCCGTGGCCGCATCGGTGACCAGGCCGCTGGAGGGGATGCGGGTCGGCATCCACTACGGCTGCCACCTGCTGAAGCCGAGCAACGTCATGCAGGTCGACGACCCTGATCGGCCGGAGATCCTCGAGAATTTAGTCAGAGCCATCGGCGCCCAGGCGATCGAGCACCACGAGAAGGTGCTCTGCTGCGGCAAGGCCTGTATGGACGACCAGATACCGGCGCGGATGCTGCTCGATATCCTCCTCTCAGTGGAGAAGCTGGGGGTGCATTGCCTCGGCCTCATCTGCCCGACCTGCTTCGATGAGTACGACCTCGGGCAGATCAGGCTGGCAAGGCTGTTCGACAAGAAGTTCGACATCCCGATCATCTACTACTTTCAACTGCTCGGCTTGGCGCAGGGTTTCGCGCCGGAAGAGCTCGGACTGCAGTTCCACAAGATCAAAGCCAAGGGGATGCTCGCCGAGCTGAACCTTAACGGCAATGAAACAAAGGTTAGTGCGCGATGAGCAAGGGAGTACTTGTCATCGGAGGCGGGATCGCCGGCATCCAGGCGGCCCTGGACCTGGCCGACTCCAGGATCAAGGTCCACCTGGTCGAGAAGTCCCCCTCCCTGGGCGGCAGGATGGCCCAGCTGGACAAGACCTTCCCCACGATGGACTGCTCGATTTGAATCCTCGGGCCTAAAATGATGGATGCCGGTCGGCATCCCAACGTCGAGGTTCTGACGCACTCCGAGGTGGTCAAGGTCGAGGGGAAGGCGGGAGACTTCACCGTGACGGTGAGGCGGCACCCCCGCTACGTCATCGAGGACCTGTGCACCGCCTGCGGCGACTGCACCGAGCGCTGCCCCGCCGTGGTGCCCAACCTCTTTGACGCCGGCCTCGGCGCCCGCAAGGCGATCTACACGCCGTTCCCGCAGGCGGTGCCGGCGGCATACATAATCGACACCGAAAACTGCATCAACGGCGACCGGCGCGTGCTCGTCTGCGACGCCTGCGCCCGTGCCTGCAAGATCGACGCTATCGACCTGGACATGCAGCCCGAGGACGTGCGGCTCGAGGTAGGGGCGATCATCGTGGCCACCGGCTTCCAGCCGTTCGATCCCTACACGATGAAGATATACGGTTACGGCGTCTCGCCCAACATCCTGACGGGGCTGGAATTCGAGCGCCTTCTAAACTCCTCGGGGCCGACGCGCGGGCACGTGATCAGGCCCAGCGATAAAAAGGTGCCCAAGAGAATCGCTTTCGTGCAGTGCGTCGGCGTGCGCGGCGAGCACGGCTGCTACCACTGCTCCAGCTTCTGCTGCATGAACAGCGTCAAGGACACGATGCTGGCCAGGGAGCACGAGCCCGAGATCGAGAAGATGACCGTCTTCTACTTCGACATGCGGGCCTTCGGCAAGGGCTACGAGGAGTTCTTCCAGCGCGCCGACGAGATGGAGGAGGTCGAGTTCTACCGCGCCAAGCCGTCCAAGATCATCGAGGACGTGGAGACCCACAACCTGCTAATCTACGTCGAGAACACGTTGACGCGCACAGCGGAGATCGTCGAGGCCGACATGGCGGTCCTGGCCACCGCCGGCCTGCCCAACGCCGACAACGCCGCCCTGGCTGAGGTGCTGGGCATCGAGACCGACGAGTCACGCTTCTTCCGCAGCGCCCAGAGCAACAGCCGTGTGCTCGAGGCCACCCGCAAGGGGGTCTACCTCTGCGGCTGCTGCAAGGGGCCCGACGACATCCCGGACTGCGTCGCCCAGGCGACCGGCGCCGCCTCCGCTGCGGCCAGCCACATGGGCGACCACCTGCTGGAGGAGATAAAGGAGGAGATACCGCAAGTCGACGTCAGTGGCCCGCCGCGCATCGGAGTCTTCCTCTGCCACTGCGGCATCAACATAGCCGGCGTGCTCGACGTGGCAGCGATGGCCGAATACGCCAAGGGCCTCCCAGGCGTCGCCCATGTGCAGGAGGACCTCTTCCTCTGCGCCGACGCCGGCCAGCGCCAGATCCAGGAGAAAATTGTCGAGCACAAGCTCAACCGCATCGTCGCCGCCGCCTGCACGCCGCGTACCCACGAGCCGGTCTTCCGTGAAACCGTCGAGCGGGTCGGCCTAAATCCCTACCTGTTCGAGATGTGCAACGTGCGCGACCAATGCTCCTGGGTCCACACCCGGGAGCCGGAGGTGGCGACCCGCAAGGCAAAGGACCTGCTGAAGATGGCGGTGGCGCGCGCCCACCACCTCGAGCCCCTGCAGGCGCGCGAGAGTGCAATGCGCCAGTCGGTGCTGATCATCGGCGGCGGCATCGCTGGCATCCAGGCGGCGCTCGATATCGACGCGCAGGGCTCCGAGGTCCATCTGGTCGAGAAGACCGTTGCGCTGGGCGGCCGCATGTGCCAGCTGGGCAGGCTCTTCCCTTCCAACGCGAGCGCCAAAGGACTGCTCGAAGAAAAGCTGAAGGCGCTGAAGAAAACTAATGTCCGGGTCCACACCGAGACGGAGGTCGAGGAGGTAAAGGGCTTCGTCGGAAACTTCACGGTCGAGACGACCTCTGGCCGGATCGAGGCGGGCGCGATCATCGTCGCCGTCGGCAGCGAGCTATACGAGCCCGAGGAGGGGGAGTACGCCTACGGTAAGTTCCCGAACGTCCTCACCTCCCAGCAGTTCGAGAATCTTCTCATCGAGGCGGACGGAGGGGACGAGGGAGCCGAGGGAGGCGGGAATTTGTTGCTGGACGGCAAGCCGTTGCGGACCGTCGCCTTCATTCAGTGCGTCGGCTCGCGCGACCCGGCCAAGAACATCAATTGCTCGCGCTACTGCTGCCCGACGACCATCAAGCAGGCGATCCAGCTGCGCGAGCGCGGCGTCAACGTCGTCGTCTTCTACCGCGACATGCGCACCGTGGGCCACGGCTCCGAGGAGTTCTACCGCGAGGCGAGGAAAGCGGGGGTGGTCTGCGTCAGGTTCGAGATTCCGGACGCCCCCGAGGTCAGCGGCGGCGAGCGCGCGGAGACGGTGCGGGTATACGAGAACCTCCTGGGCGACTACGTCGAGGCCGACGTCGACGCCGTAGTCCTGTCGGTCGCCATGCGCCCCAACACCGAGGAGATCACCCGCATCAAGGAGATGCTGAAGGTGCCGGCCTCGCCCGACGGCTTCATGATGGAGCGCCACCCGAAGCTGGGCCCGGTGGAGACGAACACGGCCGGCATCTTCCTCGCCGGCTGCGTGCAGGGCCCCAAGGACATCGCCGCCTCGGTCTCGCAGGCCGGAGCCGCCGCCGGTAAGGCGAACGCCCTGATCTGCCGCGAGAGCATCAAGCTCGAGCCCACCACCTGCACCGTCAGGGAGGAGCTCTGCCGCGGCTGCGGCACCTGCGTCGATATCTGCCTCTTCGGCGCCCCCGAGCTGGCGGAGAGCGCGCCGGGGGTGAAAGTGGCACACATCAACGAGGCGCTCTGCACCGGCTGCGGAACCTGCGCCGCCTGGTGTCCCACCAACGCCATCGTCGCCAGGCACTTCACCGACGAGCAGATCGATTCGATGATGGAGGCGCTCTTCGAGGAGGCCCTGACCGGTGGCTAAGCGTAAGTCAAAGAAGGATTTCGAGCCGCGCATCGTGCTCTTCGCCTGCAACTGGTGCAGCTACGCCGGCGCCGACACCGCAGGGATCAGCCGCATCCAATACAGCCCGCACTTCCGCGTCATCAGGACTATGTGCTCCGGCAGGGTGCACCCGAGCTTCGTGATCAAGGCCTTCCGCCTCGGCGCCGACGGCGTCCTGATCACCGGCTGCCACTTCGGCGACTGCCACTACATCTTCGGTAACCACAAGGCGGTCGAGAAGTTCGAAACCACCAAGAAGCTGGTGAAGCTGCTGGGGCTGGAGGAAGGCCGCATCGGCCTGGAGTGGATCTCGGCGGCCGAGGGTGTCCGCTTCGGCAAGGTGATGGACGAGTTCGTGGAGCGGGTGAGAAAACTGGGGCCCAGCCCCCTTACCGACGGCAAGCGCCCATGATCGAGAACGCGGCCCGGATCACCAAGCAGGCCAAAGCCTTCTACTGCCTGGAGTGCGGCAAGTGCACCGCCAACTGCCCCGTATCGCGCTTCAACCACGACTACTCGCCGCGCATGATGCTCAGCCGGCTGCTCACCGGGGAGATGGACGAGCTGGTCGCCGACGAGAAGCTCTACACCTGCCTGGCCTGCGGCATGTGCCGGGTCCGCTGCCCCTCCGATGTCCGCTACGGCGAGCTGATGCTGCTGACGCGGATCGAGGCTCACCGTCTCGGGCACGAGCCGAACCTCTCGCACGGCGGCATCCTGCAAGAAATCATGCGCATCCACGCCGCCGATAAGCTACACCAGGACCGCGGCGACTGGCTGGGTGGAGACGTGCAGACGGCCGCCGAGGGCGAGCTGCTCTACTTCGGCGGCTGCCTGCCCTACTTCGACGCCGTCTTCGAAGATATCGGCGTAGAAGCCGGACGCATCGGTCGCAGCGCGGTGAGGCTGCTCAACGCAGTCGGCATCACTCCCGCTGTGCTGCCCAACGAGCGCTGCTGCGGGCACGACCTGCTCTGGGCGGGAGACCACAAGAATTTCATCGAGCTGATGAACCACAACATCGAGGCAATCACGGCGGCCGGCGCAAAGCGGGTGGTAACGAGCTGCGCCGAGTGCTACCGCACGCTGGCGCTCGACTACCCACGCTTCGGCGGCAAGATCGGATTCGAAGTGCTCCACATCTCGCAGCTACTCGGCGAGCGCCTTGCCGACCTCGAGGGCCAGCTCGGTGCCGCCGGCGGTAAGGTTACATTCCAAGATCCCTGCCGGCTGGGGAGGCACATGGGCGTCTACGAACCGCCGCGCCAGCTCTTGGGCGCCATTCCGGGCCTCGAGGTGCTCGAGATGCGGCACAACCGCCAGGCGAGCATCTGCTGCGGCACCAGCGCCTGGATTAACTGCGACATGTACTCCAAGCAGATCCAGATCGGCAGGCTGCGCGAGGCCGAGCAGGCCGGGGCGGGCACAGTGGTCACCGCCTGCCCGAAGTGCTACATCCACTTCACCTGCGCCACCTCCGAGAAGCGGGGCGAGCCGCAGGTGGACGTAAAGATACAGGACCTCTGCGTCCTGCTGGCAGAAAGTTTGGGAGCAAAGTGACTAAGGAGATCGAAAGGAGGTGAGCGACTTGAGCACCGATGAACTGCGCATCGGGGTCTTCGTCTGCGAGTGCGGGCTGAACATCGCCGGCACCATCGACTGCGCCGCCGTCTCGAGGTACGCCGAGGGTCTCGACGACGTCGTATGCGTCGTCCAGAACAAGTACACCTGCGCCGACCCGGGCCAAAACGAGATCCAGAAAGCTATCAGGGAGCACAAGCTGAACCGCGTCGTCGTCGCCAGCTGCACGCCAAAGATCCACGAGCCGACCTTCCGCCAGTGCGTGGCTGACGCCGGGCTCAACCCTTACCTGTTCGAGATGGCCAACATCCGCGAGCACTGCAGCTGGGTGCACCAGGGCGAGAAGGAGGCGGCGACGGAGAAGGCCAAGGACCTGGTCCGCAGCTCGGTGGCGCGGGCGCGCGCGCTGCAGGCGCAGGATGAGCAGATCGTCCCCGTCACCGACAGCTGCCTCGTCATCGGCGCCGGCGTCACCGGCATCCAGGCGGCGCTCGATCTGGCCGACGGCGGCCACCAGGTGTACCTGGTCGAGAAGGAGCCGTCGATCGGCGGCATCATGGCCGCGCTTGACAAGACCTACCCGACGATGGACTGCTCCATTTGAATACTCGGTCCTAAGATGATGGATGCCGGTCGGCATCCCCGGATCGAGTTGATGGCTTACAGCGAAGTCGAGCAGGTCAGCGGTTTCGCCGGCAACTTCAAGGTGACGGTGCGCAAGAAGGCGCGCTACGTCGACGCCGACGAGTGCACGGCCTGCAACGAGTGCTCTGAGGTCTGCCCCGTGGTGGTGCCCGACGAGTACCAGCAGGGATTCAGCTCGCGCAAGGCGATCTACCTGCCGTTCCCCCAGGCCGTCCCCTCCGCCTACGTCCTCAACATGGACGACTGCCTCGGCAACAACCCGATAGCCTGCGGCAAGTGCGTCGAGGTCTGCGAGAAGAAGTGCATCGACTACGACATGCAGGACGAGCTGGTCGAGCTCGATATCGGCACCATCATTGTCGCCACCGGCATGGACGTCTACGACCCCACCGAGCTCGACGAGTTCGGATACACAAGGTTCGAAAACGTCATCACATCCATGGAGTTCGAGCGCCTCATATGCGCAAGCGGGCCGTCCGAGGGGCACTTCATCCGCCCCTCCGACCGCGAGCTGCCGCTGAAGATCGGCTTCATCCAATGCGTCGGCTCCCGCTCGCAGCGGCGCGGCAACCCCTACTGCAGCAACATCTGCTGCATGAACACGGTCAAGGACACTCTGCTGCTCAAGGACCACTACCCCGAGGTGCAGTGCTACGTCTTCTACATGGACATCCGCGCCTTCGGCAAGGGGTTCGAAGACCTCTACATGCGCAGCAAGGAGGAGGGGGTGCGCTACATCCGCGGCATCCCCGGTGAAGTTGAGGAGGATTCCGAGACGCGCGACCTGCGCCTCACCGTTGAGAACACCACAACCGGCCAGCTCGAGGACTACGAGTTCGACATGATCGTCCTCGCCCAGGGGGTGATCCCACGCAGCGACAGCCCCCAGCTGCGCCATAAGCTGACTCTCTCCAAGACCGCAGACGGCTTCCTCATGGAGTCCCACCCCAAGCTCAAGCCGGTCGACGCGCCGACGCGCGGAATCTACATCGCTGGCTGCGCCGAGTCGCCCAAGGACGTCAAGGACAGCGTCACCCAGGCCAGTGCGGCCGCCGCGCGGGCCAGCGTGCTGCTCAACACTGGCAAGGTACAGATCGAGGCGATCACGTCGGTAATCGATCCCGAGCTCTGCACATTCTGCGGCCGCTGCGCCACCGTCTGCCCCTACAACGCCATCCTGCCGCCCGACCGCGAGGCCGCCAGGCTCCCGGTCGTCGTCGAGGCCGCATGCGCCGGCTGCGGCACCTGCGGCGCCGAGTGCCCCACCGACGCCATCACCATGCGCCACTTCACCGACGAACAGTACCTGGCCCAGATCGAGGCAATCCTCGCTTGCGAAGACCCGATGAAGGTGCTCCTGACCTTCGCATGCAACTGGTGTTCGTACCCCGGAGGCGACATGGCCGGCACGTCGCGGCTGCAGTTCCCCACCAGCTGCCGACTCATCCGCACCATGTGCAGCGGCCGCGTCGACGAGAAGTTCATATGGCACGCATTCCGCCACGGCGCGCCGATGGTGCTGGTAACCGGCTGCCACTTCACCGACTGCCACTACATCAACGCCGTCAACTGGACCCAGCGTCGCGTCGACAGGGTCTGGAACAGGATGGAGAGGCTCGGCATCCGGCCCGAGCGCCTGCAGCTCGAGTGGATCAGCGCCGCCGATGGCCAGAAGTTCGCCAAGGTGATGCGCGAGATCGAGGGGTCGCTCAAGCAGGTGACCAAGGCGGAGGTCCAGGAGACGATAAAGATTCTCGAGGAGGAAGAGAAGAAAAAGATCGAGCGCGCGGCCAAAGCGGCCAAGAAAAAAGCCGCCGTCGCTGTCGGAACCTAGACCGGTTATCGAAAGCCGTGCCGGTCGGGAGGAGGTGTCAAGCAAACAAACAGGTAGGATAGATCCGCCAAAGGCGGACAAGCTCTCCTGTCTGTCACGGTAGGACAGTCCGCCGCGGCGGATTCCTGTCTGTCGTCGTGGCGAAAGCCTCGGCCGCCGGCGGATATTATAATTGGGTTCTCGGCAGCCATTTCACTCGGCCTGTCATCACGAGAGAGCCCGCCGTGGCGGCCTGACGAAGCAACCTTTTAGAGGGACCGCTTCCTGCTTGCTGCCGCAGGTATCGCAGCGGCAGCCTTGGAATTTGATATGCTCACAAAGGGACTGGAAACACCCAACGAAACTTAAGCAAGGACCGAACGTCATGGTAAAAGAGCCCCATCTCAAATGCCTGCAATGCGGCCACGTATTCCAGGACGAGGCCCTCATGGGCGAGCCGATCAAAGAGCGCACCTGCCCCAAGTGCCGCAGCAACTCCGTCCGCCGCATCAAACCGAAGTGAGCCCCTGAACGTCGCACTACGCCCATATCGCTCCACACACTCCGCCTCTACGGACACGCTATAACTGCTTGGTTGCGACCTGATGAGTCTTAGACGCTCCAACTAAGCTGACACTTCCCGTCGGGACAAATCCCCCGGAGGCACAATCAACTCCCCAAAGTATAGATACTTCTTCCCCCCTCGCTGTCGCTATATATCGAAACGACCTTTCTTTCAACAAGATCTGATTTGTACTTATCAGCCCAAGGCAATGTATTGATAAAATGTCTTCGTCCCATTACAATGTCTAAATCTAGAGTGGATGCCACGAAGGACGGGGCATTCTCTCATACTATTTGGATTGACTAACATTTACTGTATTGTTATTAGTTTTAATTGGAACGATCTTTCAAATATGAAAATGAATAGGGTATGTAGTTTTGAAATAAAAGACTTATGTTATAAGTGTCACAGGCCTGCCTGGAAGGATGATAATTATTGTTTGTTTCATAGTGAGCAGTATGATCTTAAGAGAGAAGATTTTGTTAAAGAGATTAAAGCTATTAAATCCAGCAATTCTAGTTTGCACAGAAAATATGAGAGGGAAGGCTTCAAAAACAGCGATTTTCTAGGTTTCAAATTTCCAGAGAATACAGCTCGCTTTGTAGGCTACGTATTTACAGAAGACTTAAATTTTGATTATTCAATAATTAATGGTGATTTAGATCTTAACTATATTGCGATAAAAGGCGACTTGACCATTTCGAATAGCTTCATAAGTGGTAATTTAAATCTGAAACAAGCAGAAATAGAGGGCTTATTATTACTTAATAAGTGTTTAAGTATAGCAGAAATAAATCTTACCACAGCACATGTCAATAAACACATATTCATAAGCAAGATACACAATTTGGGCAAGTTAATAATGGATGATCTATTGGTGAATGGTAATTTCAGCATTCTAGAGATTTCAACGACCGGTATGTCAGGCGATTTTAGTGCAAAAGATGAATTAATTATGGCCAACATAACTTTTAAAGACACTACAGGGAAAGGATATGCTGATATTAATTATAGCACAATTAAAGCTATAAAGCTAGTGAACACTGATTTTGGTAGAATTTCTTTTGTCGGAACACACATTGAATATGCCAGCATTGAAGATCCACATTTTGTTGAACCAGACAAAAACAGCTGGTGGCTTTGGGACTCTTTACTTCTAGGAAGACCAAATAAAGCAATATATAATGAGCTAAGATCAAGGGATATTGTGAATTTTGGTCCAGACACAACATATAAAGAAGCCGAATCGGTATATTTGAAACTTAAAACTTTATCACAAAATAACAATGACAAACAATTGGCGCGACTATTTAGGGCCGGGCAATTAAACATGAAAATGTTGCAGAGAAAGAATTTATTTGAAGTCATTGCCTTGTTTTTATACCAATTTATCAGTGGATATGGTTTGAGATGGGTCAGGGCTCTAATATTTTGGCTGGTCTGTGTCTTTTCCTTTGCAACGTTTGCATATTGGGGTCAAGAAGCGGCCTATAAAGAGTATAATTCAGACTTGAAAGTATTTGAGTATCAAAAAGATGAAGAGTTAGACTACCTTGAAGCTCTTCGTCATTCGGTAGAAACATCAACAGTAATTCTGCAACCACATTTGTTGATAGAGAATGAAACAACGGATTTATATGAGGGCTTACAAAGGTTACTTAGTCCTTTATTGCTGCTGTTTTTCCTTCAGGCCGCAAAGCATAGACTTAGCGACTAATCAGGATAATCACTATACAAATCACATAGACAGAGCGAAACAATAGAGGGCGACGGCTTCACTTTATTCAAGAAGACAGAGAAGCAGATCGAGCGCATCAAGATACACTATTTCCTGGGGCCGGGCGAATAGCGCTGCCGCGATAACGTACGCACGCGCCGGGAACTGGAATGCTGAGCGAGCTGGAAAAACTGAAGATAGAGATAATGAACCGCGGCATCACCGTCAGCGACGCCGCAAGGCAACACCTCGCCGGCGACGACGATGCCCCGCTCACCCTGGCCGAGTACGTGACCACCTCCGGCATCCCGCTCGTGCTCGACGAGGAGATCTACGTTAACGCGCCGTTCATCGAATCGTTTTGCGGGCAAGCCAAGACCGTATTGAATTTCGACGGCGAGAGGCTTCTGCTCGAGCACGGCGGCAGGGCCCACGAGGTGCGCGCCTATCCGATTCCAGACTATCACAAGCAGAAGAACAAGGAGGGCATCGCCTACGACTGCTACGTAGCCACCCACACCGACCGGGCGAGGCTATCGCCGATAGAGGGCTGCGCTTTCCGGTGCGCCTTCTGCGGTAGCCCGATTACTCATTCCTACCGCAAGAAGCCCGTCGGCCACCTCGCCGACGCCATGTTCACAGCGATCGCCGATGCGAAGATGCCGGCGCGGCACGTGATGATCAGCGGCGGGACGCCGCGGCCGGAAGATCGCGGCTACCTGGACTCCGTCTACGAGACGATCTGCCGGGAGTCGCCGCTCCCGGTGGGAATCATGCTAGCAGCGCGCGACGACCTGGACTACCCGCGAATCCTGAAGGAGTGGGGCGCCTCCGACCTGTCGATCAACATCGAGCTGTTCGGCGAGGAGGCGCGCAGAAGGTACGCCCCGCAGAAGCACGAGATCGGCTTCGAGCAGTACACGCGGTTCATCGAAAAGGCGGTCGACGTGTTCGGCCCGGGCAAAATCAGGTCGGCGATTCTGGTCGGCCTCGAGCCGGCGGATGAAACCCTGAAGGGGGTGCGCGCGCTGGCCGAGATCGGCTGCGATCCGATGCTCAGTCCGTTCCGCCCCTCGCCCCACACTGAGCTCAGGGACTTCCCGCCGCCGGGCGCCGAGCTGATGACGCGGGTTTACGAAGAGGCGTTCGAGATCACCGAAAGCCTCGGTGTCAAGTTGGCGCCCCGCTGCATCCCGTGCCAACACAACACGCTTACCTTCCCCCGCGGCGAGGGGTACTTCTACCACTAGCAGCCGCGCTGAAAGCTGCCGTGTGGGGCAGCTCTCCGACCTTGTCGGAAATGGTAAGCAACCTCGGGCATAAGGCCGATGGCGAAACGGAAAGCTATCGATAGAGTTGGCTCTCTGGACGGGGAGGCTGTCGCTCGCATACTCTCGCTCGCCGAGAGAATTCAGGAATCGCCCGGCGACTACGCCCGCGCGCTGGAGCGCAGGACGCTGGCCCTGCTATTTATGCAGGAGTCGACCCGCACCCGCGTCGGCTTCACCGTGGCGATGCACAAACTCGGCGGAACCACCGTGGAGGTAACGAAAAGCCGAACCCACTTCACGATGACGCAGGCGGAGAGCCTCGCCGATACGGTCCGCGTGGTGAGCGCCTACGCCGACGTCCTGGCGCTGAGGCACCCCGACGCGGGCGCCCTGGAGATAGCGATGGAGAATTGCGACGTGCCGCTGATCAACTGCGGCAACGGCACCGACGAGCACCCGACCCAGGCCCTCGTCGACGCCTTCGCCATCAAGAAGGCCTTCGGGGCGATCGAGAACCTTCGGGTTCAGATCGTGGGCGACCTGGCATCGATGCGTGCCGCCCACTCCCTCTTCATCCTGCTTACCCGTTTTCCGAAAGTGCGCGTCGAGCTCGTCTCCCCGCCCGAGAAAAGAATGCCGCGCGGGTACCTCGAGACCGCCGGGCCGGGAAGCGCTTCGGTTATGGAGTCGGACACGTTCGATCCGGCTACAGCGGACGTCGTCTACATGGCCGGCTACCCACGGCGCGAGGCGGAATCCCGAGAAGGCGACGCCACCGGAGGCCGCTTCCTGCTGACCGTCGAGAAAGCGAAATCCATCAAGCCCGGAGCCGTAATTCTCTCCCCCCTGCCGCGCATAGACGAGATCGAGCGCGGGGTAGACAGCCTGCCTCAGGCTCAATACTTCCGCCAGAGCGCGCGGGGCCTATTCGTCAGGATGGCCGTCCTGCTCTTCCTACTTGCAGACACGAAATAGCTTCCGAAAACCGCCGCGCACCAACACAATCTCCATACCACTTCGACAGGCATTCTTATCGTTCGCCGAAGCCGGAGCGCATTGACAAGAACGCGTGACGGCATAGCGGCGCTTTATCGCCGAGCCAGAAAGAAATGTTTGCCATCCGCTGAATCTCTTTTCCGTAATAACCGCTCTGCGGAGTTTTGTATTGCGGGAAGGAGTTCGCGACCTCGAGCGACAACCCAAACCGGGTCGCCGCACGATTCTCACACTCTTCACGAAAAAAGGGAGTGCAGATGAGTAGCGAAGAATTCTGGGCGCACTCGGAGAACGATCAGGGGCAACCGCACATCCTGCGCGATCACATCTTGGGAGTGGCGAGGCTGGCAAGAGATTTCGCGGGCAAGTTTGGCTTCGGCGACCTTGGACACCTAGTAGGGCTGTATCACGACCTCGGCAAGATCAGCCCAAAGTTCCAGGACTACCTGAGGGACCCCGATAGCAAGCGCGGAGGTGACCACAAGGGCCTCGGCGCTCTATTAGCGTCAGAACAGTTCCTGCCGCTGGCCTTTGCGATCGCTGGGCACCATGGGGGCATCGGAGACACCGAATACGTCAAGAGCATGATTAGAGATTCCGACTCATCGCTACTCCTGAAGGCTCGGGAAATTGTACGCGAAATAGTTCCAGAAGCAGCGCCGTCCGGACCTACCGGCGATGAATGGTTGAAGAATCGAATGAAAGTGGAGTTCTTCATCCGCATGCTGTTTTCGGCCCTCGTCGATGCAGATTTCCTCGACACAGAAGAGCACTTCAAACCGGAGAAGCGGGCCGCCAGGGCTAGGGAATATGGCCTCCAAGCGCTCTGGAAAGAGCTCGAGAGATCCCAAGATGAGATGTCGGGTAGAGATTCCAGTCCGGTTAATCTAGAGCGCCACAGGATATATCTAGCATGTTTGGAGAAAGCCGAAAGCGAACAGGGATTCTTCCGCCTCACAGTGCCCACGGGCGGCGGCAAGACGCGTTCCGCAATGGCCTTCGCTCTAAAACACGCACTGCGCCACGGACTCGATCGCGTGATCATGGCCATCCCATACACCAGCATCACCGAGCAAACATCCGAAGTTTACAGAGGGATCTTTGGCGAGGATTACGTACTCGAGCACCACAGCGCGGCGGCCTGGCGTTCCGAAGACGACGAGAGGGGCGATGGCCTGTCGTGGTCGCGCCTGGCCTCGGAGAATTGGGACGCGCCGATCGTCGTCACGACCAACGTCCAGCTCTTCGAGAGCCTCCTCGGCAACAAACCGTCGTCCTGCCGCAAGCTGCACAACGTCGCCCGAAGCGTGGTTATCCTCGACGAGGTTCAGACCCTCCCCCTGGCGCTGCTCGATCCCACACTGGACGTACTGCGCCAGCTCGTAGAGCGCTACAAGGTTACAGTGGTCCTGTGCACGGCCACGCAGCCGGCCTTCGAGGTCAATCCAATCTTCGACGGCCTCCCGGGGATCACCGAGATCGTGCCGGATACCCACGGGATGTTCCAGCGGCTGTCGCGAGTTGACTATCGGTTCCCGGAAAAAGATGAGACCTGGGATTGGAGCAGCGTAGCTGATGAAATGCGCTCTGCAGAACAGGCTTTGGCGGTTGTGAACACCAAGGCCGACGCCCTCGCCCTCTTCGACGCCCTCGATGACGAGGACGCCCTCTATCTGACGACACAACTCTGTGGCGCCCATCGCAGGCAAGTTATAGCGGAGGTGAAGAGAAGGCTTGCCGAGGGCGAGCACTGCCGTCTGGTGTCGACCCAGGTTGTGGAGGCGGGGGTTGATATCGACTTCCCGCTGGTCATGCGCGCCATCGGTCCCCTGGACCGAATCATCCAGTCTGCGGGTCGCTGCAACCGCGAGGGCAAGCTGGAGAAAGGTCGGGTCATCGTTTACCGCCCCGCGGAGGGAGGAATGCCCCGTGGCGAATACCAGACAGGTTACGAGGCCACAGATATGCTTCTTCAGGAGCCCGTCTTCGATCCCGATGATCCCGCCACTGTCGATAAGTATTTCAGAAAACTTCTTAAAACGGTGAAAACCGACAGGGATATTCAAGGTCTCAGGGAGCGGTTCAACTATCCCGAGGTTGCACAGAAGTACCGTCTGATTACGGAAAGCACCATTCCGGTGGTGGTCCGCTACAACGAAAAGGCCGATCCGCTCATCGAGTCGCTGAGATCGGTACACCCCAAGGACGCCAGAACAGTGATCAGAAAGCTCCAGCCATACATCGTCAACGTCAACGAATACAAGCTTAGAAAAGCGGAGATTGCCCCGGCCGAAGAGATTTTTCCGGGTCTTTACCTATGGCTCGGGAATTATGACAAGAAAAGAGGTTTGGTCTGGGATCAACCTAACCCGGAAGAATTGGTTAGTTAGGCACCTCAAACTAAACACATCATTCAAGGAGGTTACTATGCAAAGACAACCACCTCTCGAAGTTAAGATCTGGGGTGACTTCGCCTGCTTCACGCGGCCCGAGATGAAGGCCGAGCGGGCGAGCTACCCCGCCCCGACGCCGTCGGCGGCTCGAGGTGTTCTGGAAGCGATCTTCTGGAAGCCTCAGTTCCGATGGCGGGTCAAGGAGATCTGGGTACTCAAGCCGATCAGGTACCTGTCCATCCTGCGCAACGAGGTCCAGAGCAAGGCTTCGGACAGATCTGCCCTGCAGTGGCGGCATAAAGGGGGCGGCTACTTCGCTGCCAACGACCGCGCCCAGCGTAACTCCTTCATCCTGCGGGATGTCGCCTACCTCATCTTCGCCGACGTGGATGTGAAACCGGGTGTAGAAGAGAATCCCGCGAAGTTCCGAGACCAGTTTCGCCGCCGCGTCCAGCGAGGGCAGTTCTACCACTGTCCTTATCTCGGCTGCCGCGAGTTCGCCGCCGGATTCGGCCCCCGCGAGGAGCCGGACCGGCCCGAATCGATCGACGAGGACCTGGGCAGCATGCTCTTCGACCTGGCTTATCGACACGACGAGAACGGTATAGGCCTGGGCGGCGAGCCGATCTTCTTCGACGCCAGGCTCGAAGGCGGCGTACTCAAGGTTCCTCAGGAACTTTACGACAGAACGGAGGGCAGCCATGCTCCTGCAACGGTTAGTTGAGTATTCCGACCGCCTCGTCCTGCCTCCACCCAACTACGTCGAGAAACCTGTAGCCTGGATTGTCGAGTTAGACGGCAAGGGAGATATGCGAGGTGTACTGCCGACCGGCGATCCCAAAGACAGAAGCTCACTGTTACAAAAACTCTGCCCTCACTCAATGCGTGCAGTTGCCATCAGGGCCAAGCTGCTTGCCGACAACGGCGAGTATGTCTTCGGAATCACCCGGGAAGGCGGAAACGCGGAGAAGGTGCAGGAGAGGCACGAGTCGTTCGTTCAGGCCGTCCGCGACTGCGCCGAGGCCACGGGGAATCCGGACGTCCGCGCAGTCCAAAAATTCCTGGAAAATTACAGCCCCGGCGACCTCGATCTGCCCGACAATTTCGATCCTTCCCACGAGATCACTTTCCGCGTCGACGACCGATTCCCAATCGATCAGGACGACGTCCAGCGCTACTGGGCATCCACATTCGAAGATCCAGACGCCGCGAAGATGCAGTGCGTCGTCTGCGGAGAAGCACGCGTGCCTGAGAAAAGACTCCAGCAGAAGATCAAGCGCATCCCCGGCGGACAGACTTCGGGTAACGCTCTCATCTCGGCTAACGCTCCCGCCTTCGAGTCGCACGGGCTCAGGGCATCGCTCATCGCGCCTACTTGCAGCCAGTGCGCCGAGAAATTCAGCCACGCCGCCAACGACCTTTTACAAAAGCCCCAAAGCCACATCGCCGTCGGCCCGCTGGTCTACGTCTTCTGGACGAAAGAGGACACCTCTTTCGATGCCCGGCAGATGTTCTTCGATCCGCAACCGGAGAGCGTCAAGGCGCTGATCGAATCCGCGTGGAAAGGCAAAGAATTCCAGTCGAGGGAGGACTACACGCCATTCTACGCCGCCGCCCTCACCGCCAGCGGCGCGCGCGTTGCGGTGCGCGACTGGATCGACACCACCGTCGGCTCCGTCAAGAGGGCTCTGGCGCGCTACTTCGTGCTCCAGCAAATCACTGAATGGGACGGATCGAGATGGGAACCGCTGAAACTCTTCAGCCTCGCCGGTGCTACCGTCCGCGACTTCAAGGACTTGCCCGCCCGCGTGCCGCGGGCTCTGATCAGGTTCGCACTGACGGGAGGCGTCTTGCCCCGCGATCTTCTCTTCCAGGCGGTCAGGCGCAACAAGGCCGAGCAAAGCGTTACGAGGCCGCGCGCCGCGCTGATCAAACTTTGTCTGCTTTCCAACAACGATTTTGGTCTCAAGGAGGAAGAAATGGTCAAACTTGATTACAACAGGCCTGAACCGGCTTACCAGTGCGGCCGCCTTCTGGCCGTGCTGGAAAACGTGCAGCGCGCAGCCCTGGGCAAGGTGGGCGCAACCATCGTTGATCGATACTACGGCACCGCCTCAAGCGCTCCAGCCACCGTATTCGGCACGCTTTTACGCGGCAGCCAGGCGCATCTGTCCAAGCTGCGCAAGACAAAACCGGGACTGCACGTCAACCTTCAGAAAGAACTCGAAGGGGTCACGGCAAACCTCAGCGGATTCCCCGCGAAGCTCAGCCTCAAGGATCAGGCGCTCTTCTCGTTGGGCTACTACCACCAGCGCGCCCACCGCGGTAGCAAGGCCGACGACCAGGAAGCCGACGAGTGAAGACGCCGTCGCAGATCCTCCAACCTTTGATGACAAGGAGATAGAGCAATGACCGATAGTATTCATACCAAGGCCGACCGTCGTCACGAGTTCGTCCTTCTCTTCGATGTCGCCGATGGAAACCCCAACGGCGACCCGGACGCCGGCAACCTGCCGCGCGTCGATCCCGAGACGATGCAGGGGCTGGTGACCGACGTCTGCATCAAACGCAAGGTGCGCAACTGGATCGACGCCCACCACGGCGACAGCGAGCGTATGAAGATCTACGTGCAGGAGAACGAGGCCCTAAATACTCTCCACGAACGCGCTTATACAGCGCTGAAGATCAAACCGACCGGATCGAAACAAAAGCGCGAAGACGTAACTAAAGTCCGCGCCTGGATGTGCGAGAACTTCTTCGACATCCGCACCTTCGGCGCCGTGATGACCACTCATGTCAACTGCGGCCAGGTGCGCGGCCCCGTCCAGATAACCTTCTCCCGCTCCATCGACCCCATCACACCCCTCGACCTCTCCATCACCCGCATCGCCATCACCAGGCCCGAGGACATGGAGGTCGTTGAGGTCGAGGGCGGCGAGACCGAGGGCAAGGGCAAGCGGACCGAGATGGGCCGCAAGGCTATCGTGCCCTACGGCCTCTACCGCGCCCACGGCTTCTTCTCGCCCGCCTTCGCCGCCGATACCGGCATGAGCGACGACGACCTGGCCCTGTTCTGGGACGCGCTCCTGAACATGTGGGACCTCGACCACTCCTCCAGCCGCGGCATGATGGCCTGCCGCGGCCTCTACGTCTTCAGCCACGACAGCAAGCACGGCAACGCACCCGCCCACGCACTCTTCCCACTGGTCGACGCGAAACTCAGGAACGGAATCGAGACACCGCGCTCCTTCGGCGACTACGAAGTAACCGTAGACGAGGCTGGCCTGCCGCAGGGTGTCAGCCTTAAAAGGCTGGCCGGTTGATGTGACTGAGTCAGCTTGTGGCCCTGGCGCGGGCCCGGTGCTGGTCTCGATGCTCGAGCACTTCAGCTACTGCCCGCGCCAGTGCGCCCTCATCCACCTCGACGACAGCTACGAGGAGAACATCTATACCCTCCGGGGCCGGCACGCCCACGCCGTCGTCCACGAGGCCGGCTGCGAGCACAGGGGCGACCTCCGCATCGAGCGGGGCACGCCGCTCTGGAGCGACAGGCTCGGCCTGGTCGGCAAGGCCGACGTGGTGGAGTTCCGCCGCGGTGTCCCGTTCCCGGTCGAGTACAAAGTCGGTAAGAGACGGCCGGACCGCCACGCCGACCTGCAGCTATGCGCCCAGGCCCTTTGCCTCGAAGAGATGCTCGGCCGCGAGGTGCCAGAGGGCGCCGTCTACCACGTCGGCTCCAGGCGCAGGAGGCCCGTCGAGTTCACAGCGGCCCTGCGCGGGCGGGTGGTCGAAACCTGCGACGAAATCCGCGCCATGCTGGCGCGCACCGGCCTGCCGCCCCCCATCGACGACGGCCGCTGCCGCCACTGCTCGCTGCGGCGCTCCTGCCTACCCGATGTCCTGTCGCGGCGCGACAGGCTCGCGAAGCTGGCCAGGTCGCTCTACGCCGACTTCCCGCATGAGGAGGAATAACGATGAGCACACTGCTCAACACGCTCTTCGTCACTACAGAGGGCTCCTACGTCCGCCTCGACCACGACACAGTCAGGATCGAGCGCGAGGGCGAGACGGTGCTGCGCGTGCCGCTGATCCACCTCGGCGGCCTCGCGGCCTTCGGCAACGTCCTGCTCAGCCCTTTCCTAATCCACGCCTTCGCAGAGGAGGGCCGCTCGCTCAGCTGGTTCGATCGCAACGGCCGCTTCAAGGCGCGCCTGGTGGGCGGCACTTCGGGCAACGTGCTGCTGCGCCGCGCACAACACGAAGCCGTCGGATCAATCCTGGCGCTGAATATCGCGCGCAACATGATCGCCGGCAAGATCCGCAACTCCAGGCAGCTTTTGCTAAGGAGCTCGCGCGAGACTGATGACCCGGCGCGGGAAAGCAAGTTAAAGAGAGCCGCCACGGCGCTGCGCCGTAACGTTTCCAAGCTGGAAAAGGCCGCCTCGCTGGACGAGGCGCGCGGCATCGAGGGGGACAGCGCCAGGATCTATTTCGACCACTTTTCCCTTTTGCTCAAAGGCGAAGGGGATCTCTTCTCATTCGATGGCCGCAACCGCAGGCCGCCACGCGACCCAACAAACGCCCTGCTCTCCTTCCTCTACGCCCTCCTGCGCTCCGACTGCGCATCGGGACTCGAGGGAGTCGGCCTCGACCCGCAGGTTGGCCTCCTGCACGCCCTGCGCCCCGGCCGCCCCGCCCTGGCCCTGGACCTGATGGAGGAGTTGCGGCCGGCGCTGGCCGACCGACTCGCCCTGGCGCTGATCAACAGGGCACAACTGGGCGAAAAGCACTTCCAACGCCACAGCGGCGGCGCCGTCGGCCTCAACGACAAGGGTAGAAAGAAGGTGATCGTCGCCTACCAGAAGCGCAAGCAGGCTGAGGTCCGCCACGACGTCCTGGACCGCAAGCTCCCGCTCGGCCTGGTGCCGCACGCGCAGGCGCGGCTGCTGGCCCGCACGCTCCGCGGCGACATCGAGCACTACATACCATTCACACCGAAGTAGGAGCCCGGCGTGGAGATATTGGTCACCTACGACGTCTCGACCGAGAGCAAAGAGGGGCGGCGACGGCTGCGCCACGTCGCCATCGTCTGCCAGGCGTTCGGCCAGCGTGTCCAGAAGTCTGTGTTCGAATGCAGCCTCGGCGACATGCAGCTCGAGGAGCTCAAGCACAAGCTGCTCGAAATCATCAACGAAGAGGAGGATAGCTTGCGCATCTACCACATCAGGGGCGACGTCGAGGAATACGGTCTGAGCGCAAAGATAGACTTTGACGACCCGCTCATCGTCTGAACGAGCGCGAACCATCCGCGGTTGCAAAATCCCGGGAGGTTCGCGGCGCCGCCAAACTACTGGAGGCGAAAGAGATGCCGGATTCCGAACCGCGGCAACTACGAATCCGCAGCCCGACCAAGCCGGGTTCGCGAAAAAGGTGCTGTAAATGACCTGAATACAGGGGATAAGTGTGTGTGAGTAGCACCCGGCCTTCGGGTCGGGTGAGGATTGAAACTTCTAGCGCATCGGCCAGTTCTTTGATCTTGCCGGTAGCACCCGGCCTTCGGGTCGGGTGAGGATTGAAACCTATCTGGCACTTTGGCCCTTGCCGCCGAGCCGCGTAGCACCCGGCCTTCGGGTCGGGTGAGGATTGAAACGTCCGTCATGTCATCGAGATCAAGCAGGTCGTCGGTAGCACCCGGCCTTCGGGTCGGGTGAGGATTGAAACCGGAGGAGGATCAGAAAGAGATGGAGCGCACCGCCGGTAGCACCCGGCCTTCGGGTCGGGTGAGGATTGAAACAAGTTCGGCACCGTCGGCGCCCCGACGGACTACACGTAGCACCCGGCCTTCGGGTCGGGTGAGGATTGAAACCGGTAGTCGCTGAACAGGAGGAGGTCGATATGGAGTAGCACCCGGCCTTCGGGTCGGGTGAGGATTGAAACGGCATACGCGGCGACCACCACGCCCACCGCGGCGGGTAGCACCCGGCCTTCGGGTCGGGTGAGGATTGAAAC
>CAYOXX010000021.1:30263-44334 GCA_964408025.1 uncultured Acidobacteriota bacterium
CCACGCCCACCGCGGCGGGTAGCACCCGGCCTTCGGGTCGGGTGAGGATTGAAACACAGTCGTTGGCAGTCAACGACAGTGCACAAACGAGTAGCACCCGGCCTTCGGGTCGGGTGAGGATTGAAACAGCGTTAGGTGCATAGAAGACAATGGTCTTGCCGGAGGTAGCACCCGGCCTTCGGGTCGGGTGAGGATTGAAACCGCCTCAGGGCGGCGAACGTCGATCTGTTCGGTCGGTAGCACCCGGCCTTCGGGTCGGGTGAGGATTGAAACATGCCACCTGCACCTCTACGCGCAAATCAAGCGCTGTAGCACCCGGCCTTCGGGTCGGGTGAGGATTGAAACCAGCATGTCGGGGAAGCCGCCGGCCAGCGCATAAGTAGCACCCGGCCTTCGGGTCGGGTGAGGATTGAAACCAGCATGTCGGGGAAGCCGCCGGCCAGCGCATAATGTAGCACCCGGCCTTCGGGTCGGGTGAGGATTGAAACTGCCAGTTGATTCCATCTTCTCCCATGTAATCATGTAGCACCCGGCCTTCGGGTCGGGTGAGGATTGAAACCCCCAGGCAAGAGGGGAAGCAATCCCACCCTGAAAGTAGCACCCGGCCTTCGGGTCGGGTGAGGATTGAAACACGGGCAAGTTTACATGCTTCTTGCATGTTTTTAGTGTAGCACCCGGCCTTCGGGTCGGGTGAGGATTGAAACGTCTGCGCATACTTGCGCGAGACGATTTCGACGCCGGTAGCACCCGGCCTTCGGGTCGGGTGAGGATTGAAACCTGTATCCAGGCATCGTCGGCGACACCTGGTCCCTGGTAGCACCCGGCCTTCGGGTCGGGTGAGGATTGAAACATCCGCGTCAAGGGGCAGACGGCAGCAGACGAGAGTAGCACCCGGCCTTCGGGTCGGGTGAGGATTGAAACGTCCGCGCCGGCGCCGACGCCGAAGATAAAGACGCGTAGCACCCGGCCTTCGGGTCGGGTGAGGATTGAAACGCGGTGCAAGCGGAGCTCAGGCTTTACAAGGCATCGGTAGCACCCGGCCTTCGGGTCGGGTGAGGATTGAAACTGGGTGCGGGTGCGGCTATTGCCGCGATGATAGCGTAGCACCCGGCCTTCGGGTCGGGTGAGGATTGAAACATCTAAATATTGATCGAACAATTCCTTGTAGGTAGGTAGCACCCGGCCTTCGGGTCGGGTGAGGATTGAAACGTCGGCGTGGCCCAGGAGAACGTCAACAACAGCGCGTAGCACCCGGCCTTCGGGTCGGGTGAGGATTGAAACCGGGTCTACTCCGGCGGCGTCACCGACACGCGCGATGTAGCACCCGGCCTTCGGGTCGGGTGAGGATTGAAACATGGCCTTGGTAGTGGATTACAAGACAGTGCGATGTAGCACCCGGCCTTCGGGTCGGGTGAGGATTGAAACACAGTCTAAGGCAGTAAACACTATACTTGGCCTGGTAGCACCCGGCCTTCGGGTCGGGTGAGGATTGAAACTGGGAAGAGTGCGGTATATTCGCAAGTTTAAAAGGTAGCACCCGGCCTTCGGGTCGGGTGAGGATTGAAACTACTCCCATACTGTGACCGCCTTTGCCTTTTCCAGGTAGCACCCGGCCTTCGGGTCGGGTGAGGATTGAAACATGCCTGAGGTCCTCAGCTACGTCTTGTCTCAGGTGTAGCACCCGGCCTTCGGGTCGGGTGAGGATTGAAACACTACTGTTGCACTCATTGTAAGCTCCTTCCATCCGGTAGCACCCGGCCTTCGGGTCGGGTGAGGATTGAAACAATCTTGGTGAAGTAATTGGCGTAGTAGAACTTCGTAGCACCCGGCCTTCGGGTCGGGTGAGGATTGAAACAAGGCAGGGCCTTGAGCCACACGCGATGCAGCATCGAGGTAGCACCCGGCCTTCGGGTCGGGTGAGGATTGAAACGTGCGCGAGGACTTGTTGCCCGCGCTCGTGCCCCGTAGCACCCGGCCTTCGGGTCGGGTGAGGATTGAAACGTAGGTGCCGCCACCTTCGCCTGTGCCGCAGGTGCGTAGCACCCGGCCTTCGGGTCGGGTGAGGATTGAAACTCGGCGGGCTGCAGGAAGACGCTCTCCTGGGCGCCCGTAGCACCCGGCCTTCGGGTCGGGTGAGGATTGAAACGCGCTCGGACTCTTCGGACCGTCTGCGCATCACAGGTAGCACCCGGCCTTCGGGTCGGGTGAGGATTGAAACGAGGCCGAGATCGGCGGCCATCTTCAGGTTCTGCGGTAGCACCCGGCCTTCGGGTCGGGTGAGGATTGAAACGACAGCCGCCGGCTCGACATCTCGACGCTGCTGAGTAGCACCCGGCCTTCGGGTCGGGTGAGGATTGAAACTACAAACTCCCGTCGGAAGTCAGGACCGAGAAAATGTAGCACCCGGCCTTCGGGTCGGGTGAGGATTGAAACACAGTCGTTGAAAGTCAACGACAGTAAACAGAAAGGTAGCACCCGGCCTTCGGGTCGGGTGAGGATTGAAACCTTGTGTTATCCGGTCCCTTAGGTCTAGAAATAATGTAGCACCCGGCCTTCGGGTCGGGTGAGGATTGAAACTCGGTATGCTCCTGCTGATCACGCTCGGAGCCGTGGTAGCACCCGGCCTTCGGGTCGGGTGAGGATTGAAACAACAACGATGCCCTCGAGGCGAAGAGGGCGGCCGAGGAGGTAGCACCCGGCCTTCGGGTCGGGTGAGGATTGAAACGATATCGAGGCGATGCCGGCCGGTAACCTGCTGCATGTAGCACCCGGCCTTCGGGTCGGGTGAGGATTGAAACTGTGTTAACGTCGCTGAAGGTAGCTGCGGTTCCAGGTAGCACCCGGCCTTCGGGTCGGGTGAGGATTGAAACGTTGATGATCGGCGCCAGGAGGTCACGATAGAGATGTAGCATCCGGCCTTCGGGTCGGGTGAGGATTGAAACTGCATCGCCTACGCGTCCGGAGCAGAAGCTCAGGTGTAGCACCCGGCCTTCGGGTCGGGTGAGGATTGAAACACCGGCCACGTCGATGATGTAGTCTTCGACGATAAGTAGCACCCGGCCTTCGGGTCGGGTGAGGATTGAAACGGCTACGGCGGCACAGCGGCGATCACCGACATCGGGTAGCACCCGGCCTTCGGGTCGGGTGAGGATTGAAACATCGCCATACGCACCTGAGCCTCCGCTCCGGACGGTAGCACCCGGCCTTCGGGTCGGGTGAGGATTGAAACACCGGCCACGTCGACGACGTGACTTTCGACGACGGTAGCACCCGGCCTTCGGGTCGGGTGAGGATTGAAACACGTAAGACAAGCGGGTGCCGCAATGGCGAGGCCGTAGCACCCGGCCTTCGGGTCGGGTGAGGATTGAAACCCTTGCTTATGACCGCGTACCGGAAGGGCATGTGGTAGCACCCGGCCTTCGGGTCGGGTGAGGATTGAAACAACATAGGTATCTCCATCAGAACGCGTAGAGAGCGGTAGCACCCGGCCTTCGGGTCGGGTGAGGATTGAAACCGACACACATCGCGGTGCGCCAGGCTCTCGAACAGGTAGCACCCGGCCTTCGGGTCGGGTGAGGATTGAAACATTCTGCCCTCCTCCGCAGGCCGCGGCTCCGACGGTAGCACCCGGCCTTCGGGTCGGGTGAGGATTGAAACAACACCGCCGAGCTGGAGCTATTCGAGGAGCAATACGTAGCACCCGGCCTTCGGGTCGGGTGAGGATTGAAACTAGGCCCCACATGGCCTTGTTGTAAGTTAGGCTTGGTAGCACCCGGCCTTCGGGTCGGGTGAGGATTGAAACAACATAGAGGGGGTTGGTTGGGAGGGCACCAGAAGTAGCACCCGGCCTTCGGGTCGGGTGAGGATTGAAACGCAATGGGCGCACGGTAGTCACGGTAGATCAGTGGTAGCACCCGGCCTTCGGGTCGGGTGAGGATTGAAACGCAAGAGGTAGGCCGGGTAGCCGCGCAGGTCGGCGGTAGCACCCGGCCTTCGGGTCGGGTGAGGATTGAAACTGTCTGGCTGAACGATAAGCCCTTGCACCAATAAGTAGCACCCGGCCTTCGGGTCGGGTGAGGATTGAAACTCCAGGATCTTGGTCATCGCATCGTAGTAGCGCTGTAGCACCCGGCCTTCGGGTCGGGTGAGGATTGAAACGAGTCGCGAGTATGAAGACCCTATCGCGCCGATGAGGTAGCACCCGGCCTTCGGGTCGGGTGAGGATTGAAACTCGCCCGGGCGAGGCGACTGGTGCTCATACCAGCCGTAGCACCCGGCCTTCGGGTCGGGTGAGGATTGAAACATCCAATATAGCAATAAGCATTTCCCGGACGAGGAGAGTAGCACCCGGCCTTCGGGTCGGGTGAGGATTGAAACCTGGAGAGGCGATGACGTCCCGGCACAGAATCAACTGGGTAGCACCCGGCCTTCGGGTCGGGTGAGGATTGAAACATATCATCGAGCCAGAAACATGGAGCCGTGTCGTGGTAGCACCCGGCCTTCGGGTCGGGTGAGGATTGAAACACGGTGGATAGGGCGCTGATGACCGTGACCGAGGGCGGTAGCACCCGGCCTTCGGGTCGGGTGAGGATTGAAACGAGCTACAACGCGACGGCAAGCGTATGGAGTTTGGTAGCACCCGGCCTTCGGGTCGGGTGAGGATTGAAACCTCCAAGACTCCTTCTGGGCCAACGAGCATCATGTGTAGCACCCGGCCTTCGGGTCGGGTGAGGATTGAAACATTCTAAGACCGCGGGGCTTAACGGTAAGGAACTTGGTAGCACCCGGCCTTCGGGTCGGGTGAGGATTGAAACACTTGGCCTCGAAGATAGCTGCGGCGGCGATACCGTAGCACCCGGCCTTCGGGTCGGGTGAGGATTGAAACCCCGGAGGATAGTCCGTCATCTCAAACGGCCCGTCGTAGCACCCGGCCTTCGGGTCGGGTGAGGATTGAAACTGCGCGCCTGCCCGCACATACAGATCACCTCCCTCGTAGCACCCGGCCTTCGGGTCGGGTGAGGATTGAAACTCTGTGGTGAGCGAGCCGATCTCGCGCGGCGAAGGGGTAGCACCCGGCCTTCGGGTCGGGTGAGGATTGAAACTTGGCGCGGCGCAGGAAGTCCTTGCCGCGCATAGGCGGTAGCACCCGGCCTTCGGGTCGGGTGAGGATTGAAACCTTTCGGTATCTCCCGCGTCCCCGAGCCAAGGTCGGTAGCACCCGGCCTTCGGGTCGGGTGAGGATTGAAACTTTTAGGGCAGTAGAGATCAAGCCGCAGACGCGATCGTAGCACCCGGCCTTCGGGTCGGGTGAGGATTGAAACGATTACGTGACTAGCGGACAGTTCGTTGACGAGGCGTAGCACCCGGCCTTCGGGTCGGGTGAGGATTGAAACGAGGTTAAGTTGACGACGGCGATAGCGGCGCAGCGGGTAGCACCCGGCCTTCGGGTCGGGTGAGGATTGAAACCGGAGGCCAGTCGCTGCGTTAGCGCCTGTTTTTCCGTAGCACCCGGCCTTCGGGTCGGGTGAGGATTGAAACGCTTTCGGACAGTGGCACGCCTGGAGTGTCAAGCCGTAGCACCCGGCCTTCGGGTCGGGTGAGGATTGAAACTTCGCAACCCTACCGATATTACTCCCTAGCGCGCAAGTAGCACCCGGCCTTCGGGTCGGGTGAGGATTGAAACACCCTATCCTCCTCTGCAACACCACTCCCGCCTGCGTAGCACCCGGCCTTCGGGTCGGGTGAGGATTGAAACTCGTGCCCCAGAGGATGAGCTTGGATATCAGGCCGGTAGCACCCGGCCTTCGGGTCGGGTGAGGATTGAAACATCGCTGGCGGGCAATTGCCATCGAGTATAGAAGAGTAGCACCCGGCCTTCGGGTCGGGTGAGGATTGAAACACCGCGTCTGCCAGCCTCAATAGTGCGCCGTAGGCGTAGCACCCGGCCTTCGGGTCGGGTGAGGATTGAAACTGGAAGCTGCAAGACATAGAGCGCGAAGACGACGAAGTAGCACCCGGCCTTCGGGTCGGGTGAGGATTGAAACGTCTGGGCTAGGCATCCTGTCTTGGCAAGCCAGGTAGCACCCGGCCTTCGGGTCGGGTGAGGATTGAAACTCCGCAATATGGACAATAAAAGTCTGGCATTATCGTGTAGCACCCGGCCTTCGGGTCGGGTGAGGATTGAAACGATGCCCAGCAGATCCATCAGCGCTGCGGCTTCGCGTAGCACCCGGCCTTCGGGTCGGGTGAGGATTGAAACTGGGAAGACTGCGGTATATTCGCAAGCCTCAAAGGGAGTAGCACCCGGCCTTCGGGTCGGGTGAGGATTGAAACCAGAAGATGGTCAACGAGGCGATCATCAAGACCGTCGTAGCACACGGCCTCCGGGTTGGGTGAGCGACGTGGGCCGTCAACGATCTTCCGGAAGCCGGGAGGGGAGTCGCTTTCCTTGCGTCACTCCGGCTCACGGTCGGTTCGCTTCCACGTGGATACGTTCGCCTTGACCACCCGGGCATGTCTGCCCGATGGACGGTGGTTTGCGGCCGAGCTTTATGATTAGATATCAAAAACTAAAAGGGAGTTGCTCGATGAAATCGTACGATGCCATTAGCGGCCACGACAAATCCGCAGAGGTTTACGATGACCAGGCCGCCGAGTATGACTGGCTGTGTTCCGAAGCCCTATTCGGGTTGACTTACGAATACGTCAAGCCGGGTCAATCCCTGCTAGATATAGGTATAGGCACCGGCTTGAGCTCCATCCTTTTCCATAAGGCAGGCCTGCGGGTCTACGGATTGGACGGCTCGGGTGCGATGCTGAAGGTCTGCGAATCGAAAGGTTTCGCTTCCGGACTCAAACAGCACGATATTCGGAAACAACCGCTGCCCTATGCTAATGATTCCTTCGATCACGTTATCTCCATTGCGGTTTTCAATTTCATCGGGGAGCTGGGGCCTATCTTCGAGGAGGTTGCCAGAATCATAAGAGACGGTGGGATCTTTGGCTTTATGGTATTCGAACTGAAAACGGGGGGCCGGGATGGCCGCGCAAGTTACACCGGAGACGATATTGCGGAAGTAGTCGATGAGGAGTGGGAGGTCAAGATGTTCAGGCATAGCGATGAATACGTGTCGAGACTACTCCGCGACAATGGCTTCGCGGTGCTTAGGGATCACAGGTTCGCCGGCCTCAAGCGCCCCTCGAGTGATGAAGTGGTGATCCTTAAGCTATTCATCGCTCGGAAGGGGAAGCCATGACGGCACGGCTGCGGAGGCGTGACGATCAGGATCCCGTGTCTGTTGGGTAGCGTATGCGCGGCCCACCTTCACGAGGCCGGGCACGCCAATGCGGCGCCCGAAGATAGAGAGCAGCTTGCCGACGAATTTCGTGCGCTGATCGAACGGACTTCCGTACCGACACCGGCTATCGACGAACTTCGATGATTTCTGATCGAAAGAAAAGGATCTTTCGCAGAACCATTGCATGAGAGCGCGCCCTATAAATACGCGCTTGCCACGGGTCGCCACCGCGATAGTTACGCTCTGGGGCGCGTGCAGGAACTTTACTGCTTGATGCAAAGCCCGCGCGGCGATTTCACAACAATATTACGAGGCTGCCGCCCTTCCAATCCGGTATGTCGGCAGCCCCCTTCGACTTCGGTTCGTCGGGCCCCAGGTAGCGGAAACGGTGCTTACCGAAGAAGGCCAAGGTTTCATGATCCCTGCCGCGGTGTGGCTGACTAGCAGCACTCACGACATTCTTGGGGGAGAGGAAGCAGCCGCCTGTTTCGAATCCGCGTGGACCGAAGTCGCTGTTCAGCGGCATCAACTCCAACCAGTAAATCGGCTTGCAGGAGCGTCTTAAAGCGATAACCGGTCCGTGTCCCGGGGGCGGCGGTTGCGCCAACACTGTGCTCCGGGGAGCGGAATCGTGCTCGCGGGCGCCCGTCCGCGAGGACTCGGCTGCGAAGCGAACGCGGTCTGACACTGGCCGTCCTCCGCCGGCGATTGCGTTAGGCTGCTGCTGCTCGCTCGGGTTGCGCTATTCTCGGGTTCAGGCTACGCCGAGCATAGACATCAGGCCCTCGATGGCGTTGCGGCTGAAGTACCAGCGCTTGCCGAAAACCACGGGGCGCACAGGGAAGCGGCCGGCGTTGACAGCGTTGTAGAAGCTCTTGATGTTGGAGTAGCCGAAGCTGTAGGCGACCTCCTTGGCCGTGACGAAGTTGTCGCGAAGATTTGTCATCTGGATTCCACTCCTCTGCTAAAACCACTCACATATAGCCTCGGGGGAGAGCAAATGCCGTACCAACCGAGTTTGATCAGTTAATTGGATGTACTTGAATAAGTTAAGCATCCAGCGGCGGGCTTCCGGCGCTCGCCGGGTGTCTCAATTTGAGTCTATAAGACTCAATATGAAACTGCATGCGTGCCAACTTGCGCCGCCACCGGCGGCCCTATACAATACGCCGCACTCGCAGAGGGAGCCTATGGAGAGCCGGGGAACAACAGTGTTGGCGGTGCGGCGCGGCGCGACGGTGGCGCTGGCGGGCGACGGCCAGGTGACGCTGAGCGATACGGTGGTTAAGCACAGCGCCACCAAGCTGCGGCGAATGTACAAGGGCAAGATAGTGGCCGGTTTTGCTGGCTCGACTGCCGACGCCTTTAGCCTCTTCACGCGCTTCGAGGCCAAGCTGGAGGAGTACCACGGCAACCTCGAGCGGGCGGCGGTTGAGCTGGCCCGCGATTGGCGGACCGACCGCAGCCTGCGCCGGCTGGAGGCGATGCTGATCGTCTGCGACCGCGAGCGGACTTTCCTCATCTCCGGCACCGGGGACGTGGTCGAGCCCGACGACGGCGCGATTGCCATCGGCAGCGGCGGCGCCTACGCGCTGGCGGCGGCGCGGGCGCTGATCGCTAACACCGAGCTGGACGCCGAGGCGGTCGTGCGCGAGGCGATGCGGATCGCCGCCGGCATCTGCGTCTACACCAACGAAGAGTTGACCGTGGAGACGCTCACGGCCGATGAATAGCATGCAGCGGGAGACGGGCGGGCAGCGCTGGAGCTGCGTCGCCTGCGGAGCGCCACAGCTGCTGGCGGCGGGCAGGCGCTACCACCGCTGCGAAGCCTGCGGTGCGCTCTTCAAGCTGGTCTGGCGCGGCGGTCGCCTCGACGGCCAGGCGATCAGGCGCCTACCGATCGACATCATCGACGCCCAGCTGCCCACCGAGTTGCTGCAGGAGCGCGTGCGCGGCGCCCGCCTGCAGCTGCGCCGGTTCAACGACCGCATCCGCGGCCTCGAGATGGCAAAGGGCAGCGAGCGGCTGGCGCTGCTCGCCGTTTTCGTGATCATCTGCGCGGCCATCTACGCAGCCTTCCACCTGACCGTGATCGGAGACTCGAACTTGGCCAGGTTGGGGCAGATGGGGATCGCCGTGGCGGCGGCCGCCGGCGTGGCGGCCGCGGTGCTGGCGCTGCTGAGGCTCCGCCGCGGCGCCGTGGTGCGCCGGGTACGGCGACTCTACGGGCAGCGCGAGGAGGCCGAGCGGGAGCTGGAAAGCGGCGAGGCGGCGCTGGCGCTCAGGGGCCTGGGGCCCGCCGACGAGGGCACCGAGTCCTACGGTGCGGGCGAGACCGACATCCTCGAGAAGTACGCCGCCAAGCAGAAGCGGCGCCGGGGGCGGCTCAGCCTCAGAAGGCAGACCTGACGGGACTGTCGAAACAGAATGATCCGAATCATCGGGGGAGCGGCCGGCGCGGCTGCGGCTGCGGAGCTTGGGGCGCTGGCGGTAGTGGTGGACGCCCTGAGGTCCAGCGCCACGGTGGCGGCGATGCTGGCGGCGGGCGCCTCGGAGGTGCTCGTTTGCGCCGATCCCGAGACGGCCCGCGGCGTCGCGGCCGAGGTTGGCGACGCCCTGCTGGCCGGCGAGTGGCGGTCGAGCACGCCCGAGGGTTTCGACCTCGGCAACAGCCCTGTAGCCGCCGCCGAGGCTGACCTGAGCGGGCGTCGCGTAGTCTTCACGAGCAGCAACGGCGCACCGATGCTAGTGAGCTGCTGCGGCGCCGGGCGCATCCTGATGGGCGGTGCGACCAACGCCGAGGCTGTCGTCCTGGCGGCCCGGGCAGCGCTGGCGGCGAGAACCGAGGTGGTGATCGTGCCGGCCGGCGACATGGGCGGTGAGAGCGAGGAGGATTTCGCCTCGGCCGTCCTGCTGGCCGAGGCGATCGGCCCCGACATCGACCCCGGGCAGGCGGAGATGCTGAACCGCTGGCGGGAGCGGCTGGCCGGCGGCCTCGAGGCGCTCATGCGCACCTGCCCCCACGGGCTCGAGCTGGCGAAGCTGGGTTTCGACTCCGACCTCGCGGCCGCGGCAACGCAGAACCTCTACCCCGTGCTGCCGGAGGTGCTGGGATTCCGCCGCCGCGGCGGGGCGGCCGTCGCGCGCGTCGGCATCGGCGCTTGACACCAGGGGCGGTGATGGTAAAATCGCGGCCCGATTCCGTCACCTGCGAACAGAGGAGGGGCCGTTGGAAAAGGATCTGACTCAGAGGCAGATCATCAAGATGTTGCTCTACGACTGCGACAAGTTCAACGCCTGGCGCGCAGAGCACGGCATCGACGGGCTGAACCTCCAGGGAGTAAACCTCTTCAAAGCCGACCTCGGCGGCGTCAACCTCCGCAGCTGCGACCTGAGCTTCAGCGACCTCAGCGGTGCCGACCTGCGGGGGGCCGACCTCAGCTACGCCGAGCTCAAGGAGGTGGACTTCCGCGGCTCCGACCTGCTGGGATCGAACCTGTCGCACTCCAACATCGAGGCCGGCGACTTTCGCGAGTGCGACCTCACCGGGGCCGACTTCACCGGCGCCAACCTGTGCAACGCCGACTTCAGGGAGGCGCGCGACGCCGAGGCGATCCTCACCGGCGCCAACCTCGAGGACATCATCCCCAGCAGCGGTTACCGCGAGGGGATGGTGCCGCGCGACGAATCCTGAGATGCCCCCCGCGCCGACCGTCGACTGCCGCCTGCGAGTCCGCTACGCCGAGACCGACCAGATGGGCGTCGCCCACAACTCCAACTACCTCGTCTGGTTCGAGGTGGGGCGCTCGGAGTTCTGCCGCGCCGTCGGCTACCCCTACTCTCGCATCGAGGAGGAGGGATACGTCCTGGTGGTCGCAGAGGCCACGGTGCGCTACAAGCGGCCGGCCCGCTACGACGACCCGTTGATAGTCCGCTCCGCGATGACGAAGATCGGGCGCCGCGTCTGCCGCTTCGGCTACAGCATCTTGCATGCCGAGACGGGCGAGCTGATCGCCGAGGGGGCGACCACCCACGTTGTCGTCGACCGCGAAAGCGGCCGCCCAACGTCCCTGCCCAAGCAGGTTGTAGAGCACTTCCGAGATAGAAAGTAGGGACAGGCACCAATTATCGCGATAAGTGCATTATTTCCAGCAGGATGCACAGGGGGAGTAGCGCCGGTCCCTATTCTTGGTTGCGGCCGGCGAACTCGAACGGGATTTCGTACCAGTAGCGAAGCGTCGCGCCGTCGCTCCTGGCCGGCTCGAACCTCCAGCGCCGGGCGGCCTCGAGCGCCGCGCGGTCCAGAGAGCCGAGCGGGTCGGGGCTGGATAGCACCTCGGCTTCGAGCACCGCTCCTTCCTCGCCCACCAGCACCCTGACCACCACTATTCCGGAAACCCTGCGCCGCTGCGCGGAGAGCGGGTATTCGGGGCGCACGATCTCGATCGGCGTGGGGCCGGTGACCTCTGCGGACCGCCGGGAGGGCTGGGTCGATGTGCGTCCCGCGGCGGCCAATTCCTCACTCGTCTGCCCGGTCGATGCGAGGCGCTGGCGCAGGACGGCGTTCTCGTCTGAGAGCTCCTCGATCCGCCTGTCCTTCTCCTGGTTCGAGGTCCGCAGCTCCTGCAGCAGGGCTAGCACGCGGCGGTACTCGCTGTTGATCTCCTCGAGTTGCTCGGAGCTGCTGCGGTCGCCGGCGGAACTCGCTGCCAGGTCGGAAAGCCGGCTTTCGGCGTTGCCGAGCTGTGTGCGCAGCGAGTTCAGCTCCTCCCTCAGGCTCTGGTTGTCGTTCCGCAGCAGCTCGAGCTCGAGCTCGGCCGCCTCCTGCTGGCGGCTGACGTGGCGCAGCGTCGTGTTCTCGCGCTCGAGCGCCTCGGCTCGCCGCAGGGCTTCCTGCAGACGTGAGCGCAGGGCGGCGTCCGACTCGTCGCCGTCCGCGGGTTGGGGGGAGGTCGCCCTGTCGTGCAGCTCCCCCAGCTCGTCCTGCAGCTGCCGGATCTGCTCGCTCTGCTCCTCGACGGTGGCGCGCAGGGCCTCGTTGGCTTGGCGCAGGTTCTCCACCTCAACCGGTTCGGCAGTCGGCTGCGCCGCGACCGATGCCCGCAGTTCTTGGATCTCGTCGCGCAGCTCCCGTACCAGAGCGTGCTGGTCTCCGCCGCCGCCGAGGAGGGCGAAAACCTGGTCCTTGGCGAGGATGAGCACGGCCACTATGAGGCCGATGATGATGATCACCAGGGCGATCAGCGCCGCGGCGCCGACGCTGATGCCGCGGCGACGCGCTGGCGGTGGCCTCGAGGTGGTGCCGATGCCGGTGACGCTGTAGTCGTCGGGCAGCTCCGGGTTTTCTTCCGAGCCCTGGGGGCCGAGCAGGCCCTCGATGGCGCGACGCTTGTCGTCAGAGGGGTTACGCTGATCCATAGGGCACACTCCGCTGCAGGGTGGTCGCGTGCCATCCCGACCGCCCTGTCGCCCCGCCGCCGCGCTGGAGGTACCGTAATTCTAGCCCTAGATTAGACGATAATCAATGCGCACCGGTTCCGCTTAGACGGGGGAGTACCGTGGGGCGGCCATCCTCCTCGCGCAGCGTGGCGAGGGGGACGCGCACGTCGTGCTCGAAGATCACCGTCCAGCCGCCCGCGATCGCCCGCGGCAGAAACTCGGCCTTGTCCTCCAGGGTTTTTAGGGGGTAGAGGTCGTAGCTCATGATGTAGGGGAGGGCGACGTGGTGGCTCTGTGGGATGAAGTCGCCGAGGTATACGGCCCTCTCCCGGCCGGCGGCGATCTCGACGACCTGGTGGCCGCGCGTGTGCCCGCCCAGCGGCCGCGCCGTGAGCCCGGGCGCCAGCTCCGTCTCGCCGTCGAGCAGCCTGAGCAGCCCGGCATCCTCGACGGCGGCGTAGAAGTCGCGCGGGAAGTAGCTGGGGCGGCTGCGGGTGTCGGGCTCGAGGGCCGCCTCCCACGCGGCCCGCTGCACCGCCACCTCGGCCCGCGGGAAGGTCGGTGCGCAGCCTCCGCCGGCGCCGCGCCGCACGAGCGTGCCGCAGTGGTCGAAGTGGAGGTGGGTCTGGACCACCATGTCGACGTCCTCCGGCGCGACGCCGAGCGCGCCGAGGCCGCCGAGCAGGCGCTCGCCGAACTCGAAGCTGTATATGCTGTGCTGCTTCTCGCTGTAGTGGTCGCCGAGGCCGGTCTCGACGAGGAATGTTCCGGCCGGGCCGCGCACCAGCAGGCAGTTGGCGGCCATCGGTATGCGGTTGCGCTCGTCCGGCTCGATCAGCCGGCTCCAGAGCGCCTTTGGCACGACGCCGAACATGGCGCCGCCGTCGAGCCAGAAGACGCCGTCGTTGATGACGTCAAGCCTATAGGGTCCGATTTCCATACTGGACTCCGCGAATTGGTACCGCACGCGGGATCATGATACTTCCTTCGCCTCCGATAACTCCAGCCCCGACGCGACTTTTCTCCCCGTCTAGAATGCGGGGTCCGCTTGTGGGTGCCGGGGGGGCGCGCTAGAATGGCTCGACCATGGCCAAGATACGCGTGCTGGACGACAGGCTGATCAACAAGATCGCCGCCGGCGAGGTGGTCGAGCGGCCCGCGTCGGCGCTCAAGGAGCTGCTCGAGAACGCGCTCGATGCCGGCGCCTCCGAGCTGCGGGTCGACCTCGAGCTGGGCGGCAAGAGCCTCATCCGCGTGCTCGACGACGGCGAGGGCATGGACGCCGACGACCTGCTGCTGGCCCTCGAGCGCCACGCCACCAGCAAGATCAGCTC
>CAYOXX010000022.1:0-44229 GCA_964408025.1 uncultured Acidobacteriota bacterium
GAAATGGGTAAAATCCCGAATGAAGTTTTTGCCGGGCCGTCATTCCTGTCTGTCATACGCCTCAGGCGGAGGCCGACTAGTATTGAAATAATGTAGCGTCGGCCTTTAGGCCGACTAGGCCACCTAAAGGTGGCCGCTACAGTACTTTGCGGGTAGATAGCTGCTCTTAGGATAACATGAACTTATGCACCTCAACCTGGCTGTCGCTGTAAAAATCGTCTAAAAAAACCTAGAATAGGAGTTTATCAACACTTTCATTTAATAACAGATCTACAATTCCTCAACATTTCACTTAAATGATTCGGCTCTTCCTGCTACAATTAATGCCTCTGAGACCCACACCGATTACAGAGTGCGTACTAATGCCCCGAAAACCGAAGGACAAAGGCAAGCGCCCGACGAAAAGAGAGGCGGCGCTGGAAGACTATCGACTGCGCGAAAAGAAACTCCGTGCAAAATACTTCATGGGCCGCCGCGACCTATTCGAGAAATTTGAACGGCTGCTCGCTACACCGCCCGATGGCCGCAAAGTCTGGTCGATCTACGGTATCGGCGGCATCGGAAAAAGCTGGCTCCTGGCCGAGCTGGGGGACAAGGCAGATGAACAAGGTTTTTTGACAATAAATATTGATCTCAAAGAGATCCCAGATCCCGAAACATTCTTCCAGAAACTATGGGAATGCTTGCCAAAAGAGAATCGTTCATCCTTCCGCGCCATGGCCAAGAAAATCAAGAACATCGATAAACTGCGGCGCAAAAGGCGCAAAGCTGAAGAATATGCGATATCGAAAAAAATGAAGGGTGTAATTTCTGGTCTCAGAAAAGTTGGTGCCGTTGCTTTAGATACCGTCGCTTTAGGCGCGGGTACATCCACAGACGCCGCCGTTGAAGTTGTCAGCGGTGTGGTGAAGGGGTTTAGGGACACTGCTGATGATTACGGAGACAAATCTACCCAAGAGTTCAATGCGGAAATGATTGATGCTCTAGCAAGTGATTTGTATAAAAGTATGGCAAAGGGAAATCTAAACACAGCAATACTCCTGGACAAATTCGAGCGCTGCAACACCTCCGTAGTAGGTACGGTTCTTAGAGTATTGGAATATATTCATGAGCGAGCCCTTATTGTAATCGCCGGGAGGGAGAGCCTTCTTGAAAAGCACCTGCCTCGGGGTGAAGGCTGGGAAGCGGTAGTTGAAGAGGATGAGCTGCAGGATCTTGAGAAAGACGATATCCGCGAGTGGCTGAAGCCGGGTGCAGGAGCGTCTGATGAAGAAGAGATAAATGCCAGCCGCATAAAGGATGCGACGGTCGGGTTTCCACTGCTGGTTACTTTCGTCCTGGAAACACTGGGCAATAAGGGTCTCGAGGAACTGCCTACTGTCTCTCTCGGTAGGGAAATAACGGAAGAAAAGCGGCAAGAATTCTTTAACCAGCAGATTATGAAAGTTCTTAAAAAATTGGACAGGGATGATGCTGGCTCGCTTAGAATTGCGGCCTTCCCGCGCCGCTTCAATGGAACTCTTTTCTCGACTCTGTTTGAAAAGCTCGAGACCGACCGCGGTTCGTTGGAGGTGAGCAAGTTTTTCAAGAAGATCAGAGGATACAGCTTTGTTCGCAGAGAAGGAGATTGGTTTAATTGCCACCTCGTTCTGCAGGATGCCGTCCGCTTCGAGTGGTTGGAGGAGAATAAAAAACTCTGGAAAACGATGAATGAAGTTTGCCTTGGCTACTTTGATAATGAAGAAGGCATGGCCGCTTTCCTCGAAACGATCTTCCACGACTATCAGTTGCGGCCGTTCGAATCGTGGCAGAAGTTCGCCGCGACATATCGTGAGTGGTCCGGGGATGAAGAAACGCGGCCAGTTGCAGACGCTATGCTGGAGGACTTCAGCTCTTATTGCGCGCAAGCGGGCGCCGGCGTTTCCGAAAACGAGCTTTTTCAGATATTCGATAGTGTTGACACGTTGTTATTCGAATATCCGCGTGGTGACAGGGCGGCGCTCTGCTTGCGGAGGATAGATCTGCTCGAGGCGGCAATAGCGGCCGTGAAGGACAGCGTGCGCGAAGCATCGCTGAACAATTCCCTCGGAAACTCCTGGTGCGATCTGCCGACGGGAAACCGCGCCGAGAACATCGAGAAGGCTATCAAGTACTACGAGCTGGCGCTGGAGGTCTATACCCGCGAGGCGTTCCCCGCCGACTGGGCCATGGCGCAGAACAACCTGGGTGCTGCCTATAGTGACCGCATCCGCGGGGAGCGCGCTGAGAACATCGAGAGCGCCATCGAGCACTACAAGATGGCACAGGAGGTATGGACCCGCGAGGCGTTCCCCGCCGACTGGGCCATGACGCAGAACAACCTGGGTGCAGCCTATAGTGACCGTATCAGCGGCGAGCGAGCGGATAACATCGAGAACGCTATCGAACACTTCAAGCTGGCGCTGGAGGTCTATACACGCGAGGCGTTCCCCGCCTATTGGGCCACGACGCAGAACAACCTGGGCGCAGCCTATAGTGACCGCATCCGCGGCGAGCGAGCGGAGAACATCGAGAACGCCATCGAGCACCACACGCAGGCGCTGGATATCCACACTCACGAGAGTTTCCCAATAGAATTCGGAGAGACTAAACACAATTTAGCACTTGTTTATCTTGAGGATGGTTTTCCTCTTCCGGAAAAGGAGCGCCTGGAAATCGCGTCCGGTCATCTTGAGGAGGCGTGCGAAGTGTTCAAACAGGGTGATCCGATTCACAGGAGAACATTTGAAAAGCGGGATGAGGTAAAGGCGCTGCTGCGGAAGTTGGAGGAGGAGGGGGAGGAATGAGTTTTGCCGTCGAGCCGCCATTTAACCGTGTAATGGCATCGAGTATGAAAAGATAGTGATCCCGCCTGCGGCAGGGAGGACAAGCGAGACGAGAACGGGGGCCCTAAAAGGACCCCCCTACAGGTGAGTGGGTAGATGAGAGCAGGGGCCCTAAAAGGACCCCCCTACAGGTGCGTGGGTAGATGAGAGCGGTGGCCCTAAAAGGACCCCCCTACAGGTGCGTGGGTAGATGAGAGCAGGGGCCCTAAAAGAACCCCCCTACAGGTGCTTGTGTAGATGAGAGCGGTGGCCCTAAAAGGACCCCCCTACAGGTGCTTGGATAGATGCGAACGGGGGCCATAAATGACCCCCCTACAGTTGCTTGGAGAGGGCGTAGCCCCGGCTGTTGCTCGCAAGAGACTTATGGCTCGGTAACGCGCAGCACCTGGTGTGCGTTGTTGGTGTTGTATTGGAATTCGGCGCTGTCGTCGGCCCAGCGCCAGTCGGGCCAGTTATCCAGGGGCGAGGCGCCGAGGAACTCGATGCCGCCGGTGGCCCTCATGCGGTAGTCGTCGGCTTCGAGAATCTCGAGAGCCCGCAGCTCGCCGTCGGCAAGGTAGTAGAGGCGCACTACTGAGGCGCCGGTGTCGTAGCGGCGCCCGTCGGTTGTGACTCCGCGGATGCGCCATTCGCCGTGGGGCTCCGTGACGGCGCTGCCCTCGACAACCTCCGAGCCGTCGGGTCGCAAGCGGAACTCCACTTCGCCATCGACGGGGCTCACCGGCACGCCCGCCTCGGCCAGGAGCGCGGCCAGTGCCGGGCTCGAGCAGTAGTACTCGAGCAGCAGCGCCGCGTCGGCGCCGGCTCCGGGATTGTAGGCTTCCGGCAGGTCGGCCGCCAGGAGCCAGTAGCCGTCCAGAATCCGCCGCTCGACTGTTTCACCGCCTACGCCCGGGTAGCTGAACGAGCCGATGCGGATCACCAGGCGGCTCTCGACCATGCCCGCCGGCGGAGGCGCGGAGAGGCCGTCGCTGCGGGGAGCGGCCGGCGCCAGCGGCTGGGGGTAGAGATCGGCAACGGCATCGACCGGCACCCAGAAGCGGAAGGTCACCTGCTCCGCCACGACCTGCTCGAAGCGCAGCAGAACCTCGTTGCCCCGCTGCGGAAGAGCGCCGCCCGCGGCAATCAGGAAAACCGCGAGTAGCATCCCGATCTTTCCGGCGCGTCGCATTCCCATTTCCTCACGACCTTGTGTCATCCGGTCATTCCGCTTTAACATAAACCGAATGAAAAAACTTAGAATATCCATAGAAGGGATCGCCGTAACCGCACTCACAGTAGTAATTGTAATACCCTTACTGCTCCTTGTTTACTCCAACCTTGCCGGGAAAACCGGGGATCAGAGGATCTCCAGGGGTGACGCGGCCGTCCTGGAGATCTACACGCTGCACGCACTCAAGGGGACCCAACTGCTCGGCCCATATTCCAGGTTCGGGTGGAACCACCCTGGACCCGCGTATCTCTACGCCATCGCGCCAACCTACGAGCTCCTGGGAAGAACGAGGGCCGGGATTCGCGTCGGCGCCCTGGTCGTTACGCTGCTGACGGTGCTTGCGATCCTCCTATTATCCCGCAAGCAGCTCGGCTTCCGACGCTTCTGCGTGGTCGCGCCGCTTCTTGCCGGCTATCTGTTGTACATGGGCAGCGCCCTTCGCTCGATCTGGAACCCGTACGTAACGGTGCTGCCGCTCGTGCTGCTGATCCTCTGCTGCGCCGCGATAGCGGTCGGCAGGAACTGGGCTTTACCCGCGGCGGCCTTCGTCACCTCGTTCGTAGTTCAGACGCACGTGATGTACCTTCCAGTGGCGCTGGTCGCCACCGCTACGGCGGTAATCATGCGCTTCCTCGGCCGCAGCATCGAGCGGAGCGGGAGCAAGAGAAGCGCGGCGCCGTGGTGGATCGCGGCCGGCATCGTCCTGGCTGTGATGTGGGCCCCGCCGGTAATCGAGGAGATCTCGAACAGCCCCGGCAATATAAGCAGTCTCGTCTCTTTCTTCCTTGAGCAGGGCGGCGAAGAAAGGGGACTGATTCCTCCGCTGTTGGCGGTGGCCGGAGCCGCCTCGTGGCCGGCGCTGCGGGTGCTGGAGGTCCTCGGTCTGGGCCGCTTTCCGGCTGCTCAACAAGCCGCCTCTATCGCACTGCTAACCTTGCTTCTGGCGTTGAGCGCCTGGGCATGGCTGCGAGAGCGAAAATACGGCAACCACTTCAACGCCGCTCTGCTGGTTATAAGCTGGACGGGTTTCGCCGCCGCGCTCTGGTCGGCCACGAGGATTGTGGGCGAGGTCCATGGCTATCTGGTCTTCTGGATCTCGTCGCTGATGCTGGTCGCCCTCATCGCTGCCGCGGGGACATTTTCGCTTGCCGTTTTCGGTCGCACAGACGCCACTCGAAAAGCGCTGCCGCGGTGGGGATGGGCATCGGCAGCACTTGTGTTGACGATTTTCCTCGCCGGTTTGGCCACCATAAATATTCTGCAGCGCGGCGAAGCGGGATCTCGTCCGAGATCAATCGAGAGAATGATCTCCGAGACGCTCCTGGAACATATCGAGCGGCGTGGCCTCGGCAGATTCTACCTCGCCATTGAAGAGCACGATCTCTGGCCGCAGGCGGCGGCCCTGGTTCTACACCTCTACAGAAACGATATCGACTTCGCCGTCAGGGAAGAGTGGATCCCGATGTTCGGCCGGCAGTTCAGCCCGAGCGGGGAGGAGGAGGCGGTTATACTCTTGACCGCTAGAGACAAGTTGGGTGAGCTCAGGAGGGACAAGCGCAACACTTTCATAGCGAGTAGTAGGAGACTGTGCGTCTTCGAGGTGCCGCTGGAGTCGGCGGAGGCGGAACCTTGATGCAATCACCCGTTATTGTTACGCCCCGCGTCAATCCATCAGGGCCACGCACTCGATCTCGACCAGGACGTCCTTGGGCAGGCGGGCAACCTCGACGGCGGCGCGCGCCGGCTGCTCGTCGGTTAAGAACTCGGCGTAGACCTTATTCATCGCGGCGAAGTCGTCCATGCTCTTGAGAAATACGGTGGTCTTGACCACCCGCTCGAGACCGCTGCCCGCCGCCCCCAGAACGGCTTTGAGGTTATCTAAAACACGCCTGGTCTGGGCTGCGCAGTCGCCGGAGATCAGCTCGCCGGTGGCCGGATCGATTGCGATCTGGCCGGAGCAGAAGACGAAACCGTTGGCGACGACAGCCTGGCTGTAGGGACCCAGGGCGCTCGGTGCTGCGTCCGTGGATACGATTTTCTTACTCATCAAAACCTCCCCTCGAGATGCTGCATTTCATATTATCGGCTGCTCATCAGCAGGTAGAGAATCGCTTTCTGGACGTGCAGGCGGTTCTCCGCCTCGTCGAAGATTACGCTGGACGGGCTGTCGGCCACCTCGTCGGTCACCTCATCGCCCCGGTGCGCCGGCAGGCAGTGCATGAAGAGAGCACCCGGCGCGGCGCGGGCCATCAGCTTGGCGTCCACCCGGTAGGGCTCGAAGAGGCTGCGGCGCTCCTCCGCCTCGGCTTCCTGCCCCATCGAGGTCCAGACATCGGTGTAGACGGCGTCGGCGCCGTCCACTCCCGCCAGATCGTTTGTAACCTCGGGGGCGGGGGCGGCACCGGAGGCGGCTGCGTCGCTCCTGGCCTGGCTTAAGATCTCGCCATCGGGCTCGAAGCCGGGCGGGCAGACTATCCGCACGTCGACGCCGAGCTTGGCGCCGCCGAAGAGCAGCGAGTGGGCCATGTTGTTGCCGTCGCCGACGTAGGCCAACCGCAGGCCTTTGAGCTCGCTCTTCTTCTCGAGGAGTGTGAAGTAGTCGGCCAGCGCCTGGCAGGGGTGGAGCAGATCGGTGAGGCCGTTGATCGTCGGCACGCCGCTGTGGCGGGCCAGGTCTACGATGTCCTGGTGGGCGTAGACGCGCGCCATGATGCCGTCGACGTAGCGGCCCAGCACGCGGGCGGTGTCGGCCACCGTCTCGCCACGGCCGAGCTGCAGGTCGGAGGTCGACAGGTAGAGGCCGATGCCGCCGAGCTGATAGATGCCGACCTCGAAGCTTACCCGCGTGCGTGTCGACGGCTTCTGGAAGAGCAGGGCCAATGTCTTGCCCGCGAGGCTGTCGCGGTAGTCCAGCGGCGATTCCTTCATCCTCTTAGCGAACTCGAAGATCTCTTCGATCTCGACTGCGCTTAGTTCGTGGATCGAAATCAGGTCTTTTCGTTCCATCCCTCGCTCGCCTCCGTTTTCAGTCCGGCACGATGCGGGTGCCGGCCTCCCCTTCCAGCGCCTGGCGCAGGACGCCGTCGCTGGTGATCAGTACCTCCTTGCCGCCGGACTCGATGAAGTCGATCGAGGCGTCGATTTTCGGGCCCATGCTGCCGGGCGGGAACTGGCCCTCCTCGAGGTGGCGGCGGGCCTCGCTGGCCGTCAGGAGCGGCAGCGGCTTCGCCTCCGGGGTGAAGAAGTCGTAGTAGACCATATCGGTCTCGGTGAGGATTACGAACAGGTCCGCCTCGACGGCGCGCGCCAGCAGGCTGGCGGTGTAGTCCTTGTCGATTACCGCCTCGATGCCGACCACATCGCAGTCCTTCCCGATGTAGACCGGGATGCCTCCTCCTCCACCGGCGATCACCACCGCCCCGCCCTCGAGCATGCGGCGGATCGCCTTTTCCGCCAGGATCTGCTTCGGCTTGGGCGAGGGCACCACCTTGCGCCAGCCGCGGCCGGAGTCCTCGATCATCTGCCAGCCGTTGGAGTCTATTAGCTGCTTGGCGCGGTAGTATGTGTAGAAGGGTCCGATCGGCTTGGTGGGGTGCTTCATGAGCGGGTCGTCGCGGTCGACCACCACCTGGCTGATGATCACCACCACGTCCTTCTCTATCCCACGCTTCCGGAGGCCGTTGAGGAGCGCGTTCTCCAGCATGTAGCCCATCGAGCCCTGGGTCATGGCGACGCCTACGTCGAGCGAGGACGGCGGCACCCTGTTGGCCGCCTCCTCCATCTGGATGAGTATGTTGCCGACCTGGGGGCCGTTGCCGTGCACCACCATCAGCTCGTAGCCCCGCTCGATGAACTCGACCATCAGGTCGCAAGCCTCGTCGGCGTGGCGGAGCTGCTCGTCCTGGTGGCCTTCCTCGCCGCTCCGCATGATTGCGTTACCGCCGAAGGCGACGACGGCGATCTTCTTATCCATGGTTGCCCATCCGCGCTCGAGTTTGCCGTTGCGGAAAGACCTTTGCGGGGCGCCGGCGCCCCGGCCGGGGAAGTCATTATTCGCCCCGCCCGCCGGGGTGTCAACCATCAGCGGAGGCCGAGGCGCTCCCGGGCTTCGTCGTCGAGGCCGGCGAGCATCCAGCCCGGGTAGCGCCTCGAGCGGGGGCTGCGGCCGTAGAACAGGTCGTCGGCCCAGGAGAATATGCGGCGGCTGACGGCGCTGCGCCGGCAGGCGGCCCGCACCAGCGAGTGCATCAGCGCCCGCGGGTGGCTGTAGGGGCAAACGGCTATGCAGAGCCCGCAGTCGCTGCCGACCCGCAGCCAGTAGCGGTAGCAGGCCAGCGGGTCAATCCGCCAGTAGCTTGTGCCGCGAACCCCCTCCTTGTCGCCCAGCGGCAGGGCGCGCGACGGGCAGTTGCGGGCGCATTTGCTGCAGGTGCGGCAGAAGTCCTCGACCCCGAACTTTACCGGCTCGTCCTGCGGCAGCGTCAGCGACGTCGTAACCGCACCCAGCCGCACCCTGGGGCCGTATTCGGGGGTGATCAGCAGGCTCAGGCGCCCGACCTCGCCCAGGCCGGCGTCGGCCGCCAGCGGCGGCAGCACGAGGCGGTAGTTGCCGTCGATGTGGGCCCGCGCCCGGTGGCCGAGCGCGCGCAGGTAGGTGGCGATCGCCAGGGCGATCTTGGCCGCCTCGACGTACTGGCGGCTGCTGTCGGCCACCGCCGGTTGCATCGGCGCGGAGCCTACCATTTCGTGAGCCATCTCGACCGCGAATACGAGAGCGTATGGGTAGCGCCCGGGGTCGAGCTGAGCCCCCCAAACGCCGCTGCCGCGGCCGATGCGCGAGTAGACGTGGCCGGGGCGCACAGCGGTGGTGCCGGCCGACACGGCGCCCATCGCCATCGCCATCCCCTTCAGCCTGACAGCCGCGTCCCCAGGGTCCATCCGTACCGCCCCCTCCGCAACGGGGCCTGAGGCGGTCTCGCGCACCCGATCGAGCCAGCCGAACAGAGCATCCTGTACCGGCGCGTTGAGCGGGTCCCAGGTGGCGCTGCCCGGCTCGCCCAGGCGTGGCATCTCCCTGATCGCGTCGTCCGGTTCATTCAGTTCCGGGTGCTCGAGGTAGAACGTCTCGTATCGGCCGTCGCCAGGGCTGTAGCGCGCGCGGGCGAACATCACCATCCGCTCGTCAAACCTTTCGCCGGGTGCCGCGGGCAGGGCGTAGCGCCTTCCAATCGGTGCGAACATCAATATCGCGAGTACGGCTACCGCGGTAATGAATACAATCACCGCCGCCGCGCGCAGCCCAGGCAGGAGGACGACGGCCGCGCACCAGAGCAGAGTGAGGCCGCCGAGCAGGCAGCCGCTCACCGCCGCGGCCCGGCCGCGACGTTCCCTGAGGCCGACGTAGACCACGTGGGCCGTCAGTGCGGCCAGCAGGCCGGCAACGCACCAGGCAGCGATCAGTGCTATAGGCATCTACCCCCCCTCTCCCGCCCGATACTATAGATGTTCTCCGCATCGTTGTCATTGCGCGCAGACCGGCGCGGCAGGCGTTGTCCCGCTGCGGCGAACCCGCAACATCAGGTGTTGGGTTTAATTCCCGGAAGATAATAAGACTTCCGTGCAGCGCTCCGGAATGTCTCGGTCGCGAACAATGCGCAGGTACGGTAGATAAGTTCCGGGACCGTCAAAGCTGTGCCGTTTATACAGAGGAAGGGCGGATCGGTTCGTGCCGACCCGCCCTGTTTAGTGTCTGAATCGCGTTGCGAGTTGCCCTGACGCTGCCGCGGGACCCTTCGGACAGCCCACCGAATGCGATGGAATCGAGGTGTCGCTCTTCAAAACGCCCGCACCGGCAAGCCGATGCGGAGCGTCTTGAGATATTACTGGGTTATTATGGAGTCTCCTCCGGCACTTCTTCCTCGGCCGGTGGAACTTCCTCTTCCTCCTCTACGGGAGGAGCTTCCTCTTCTACCACATCTTCGGTTACATCTTCCTCTTCAACCACTTCTTCTTCCGCCGGCGGGCAGGCCGTCAGAACCGCGAGGGCCAGCAGGCTAGCCAGAAGCAATGCGATCAACTTCTTCATTGATCCACCTCCTCAATCCTTGAAACGTTGGGGCGCTGTCCCCAGCACGTCCTACGTTAGACCGTACTGCTCTAATGGGCTGTGTTTTCCACCCCGCAACGCCCTGTTTTGTTAGGACAACCCTTAAGCGCCTTCCAAGGCCAGCCTCGGTCGGCATGGTGTTACAGGACCTCGATCTCCACCTCTAAATGATTCCTTGGTCCCTAAAGTAGCGGTTACTATAGCAACCCCTGCGCGACGATGCAAGCACTTTTTACACCCCGCTAACGAGCCCCCTGATTGACCTACTACCTGTTTACTCCGCGCCGAAACAGGCTGGCGTCGAAAAAACCTGCAGTGGTGCACCTGCCGTGGATCACAGACAGGAATCCGCCTTCGTTAAAACTTCGGCGGACCTGTACGCCATAGCTTTGGCAGCGTCGAACTGTCCCACCGTTGAGGTCGGCAATGACAGACAGGAATTCGCCGCGGCGGAGTGTCCCACCGGGAGGATATTGATATCCTGTAGAGCTTAGCCGGCCTACGCCGGAAGTGGATAATTTCGGGCCGATGCTACATTTCATCAAGCCGGCTTGCACGCCGCCGATGTTATACTGTGCAATTGTGAACTCAACCGCAGGCTGTTTGATCCATCCTGCCGCTGTAAGACGAACGGAGAAGATATGAGGGCAGCAGCTTTTTGCGTTTCCGCTGCTATGACTATCGTCCTCTATGCCTGCGGCGCGGCGACCGCGGCTGGCCAGGACGAGGAGCTGAGGGGCGCGATGCGCCGCCACCGCCGTGCCATCGGCGGCGTCGAGGCGCTAATCTATTTCGAAACCGCCAGCATCACCTACTACCTGACACTCGACGGCGAGCCAGCGGGTACGCGTACCGACTACCACGGCGGTGACTGGCTGTTCCGCTACACCGTCGAGGGCGAGGGCGGGCACCGGCAGTCAGTCTCGTTCGACGGCCAGTTCGCCTACGTCATCAACCCTTCGACGCGCCGCGCGCGCTCGTTCCACGGTCCCGACGGCGGCAACTTCGACCGCTACACCTTCCACCGCATGGAAGCCCAGGCGGCGCTCTTCCCGCTGATGGATGCCGAGCGGCTCGGCGTGCGGCTGTCGCTGTTGCCATCTCGTAGCCGCGGCCGCGCGCTCATCGCCGCCTACTATCCCTCGGGACTGCGGCGCACCTTCGAGCTGGCCGCCGACGGGCGTATCGCGCGCGACAGCTTCGTCATCGAGGGCAACGACATACGCCTGACGGTTACCACCATCTACTCAGACTACCGCACGGTCCGCGGCGCGGTGCTGCCCGGACGCACTTCGACGTCGGTCTCCGGCACCGCTGACTTCGGCGATGGCTTGCGCCCAGTCGATATCACCGAGGCATTGACCTTCAGGCGCGCCCAGACGCGCTTCCGCGCCGACGCCGGCTTCTTCGCCCCCGGCGGCCCGGAGCCGGCGGCCGAGGGCACCATCGTGACCCTTGAGGGCGGCCTCCAATTCCGCCTCGCCGGCCGCGTTCCGACCGGAGATGACCCCGAGGCGATCCGCGCCGCCGACCTCGACGGCGACGGCAGGATCGACCTGGTAACCGGTGACGACGGGGGCGTCTCGTTCCTGCCGGGCGACGGCGAGGGCGGCTTCCCCTCCCGCCTTGCGCTGCCTGCCGGCGGCGGCAGCAACGAGTTCGCACTACCGGTGAACCTTGACGGCGACGGCGTTCTCGACCTCGCCGTAGCCTCGACCTCCAGCCCCGCGGCAACTCTACTCGTTTCGCCGGGTCTGGGCGGGGGGCGCTTCGGCCCGCAGGCCCGCTTCGAGGTCGGCGGCTTCCCAGAATCGATCGCCGCGGCCGATTTCGACGCCGACGGCAACGTTGACCTGGCACTGGCCCACAACCGCAGCGGCGACGCCCGCGTACTCTTCGGCGACGGCGCAGGCTCCTTCTCCGAACCGCTGGTGCTGCCGCTCGGCGGGCGAGGCGAGAACCTGGTGGCCGCCGACCTCAACAACGACGGCCTGCCCGAGCTGCTGGTGGTCGACCAGCGGCGGCTGACGGTGTTCATCAACGACGGCGAGCGGGCCTTCCGCCCCGGCGTAGAGTACGACGCGGGGCCGTTCCCATTCTGCCTCGCGGCTTCCGATTTCGACGGCGACGGCACAACCGACGTGCTGGTCGGCAACGGCGGCATCTTCTCCGACTGCGGCGATCAGGACTTGGCGATGCTGCGCGGTAGCGGCGACGGAACGTTGCGTCCCGCCGAGTTCGTCTCCGCCGGCGGCAGCATCACCAGCATCGACATCGCTGACTTCGACGGCGACGGCAGGCCAGACGCCGCCGCGGCCAGCTTCGGCACACACGATTGCCATCTGCTCCTCAGCTCCGACGGCTCGCTCAGCCCCGTCGGCTACCTGCCTTGCGGTTGGTCCCCCGCAGCCGTGGTGGCGGCCGACTTCAACGGCGACGGCCTCCCCGACCTCGCAGTGGCCAACGAGTACAGCGACGACATCTCCGTCTGGCTCGGTCAGGGTTCTGGACGGGAAGCAGTGCACTGAGGGAACCGTTGAAGATCGGGTTAGTTATGATACCATCCCGACAGCCTGCTGATTAAAGCTGCAGGATCGGAACATGAGAATTGATCCCCGACACCCATTTGCCCGCTCCGTTTGGTGGTCTCTGGTAGTTCTCAACCTCGCTTTCGCCCTCTTGCTGCTCGTGTTGGCCGTCGTCAAGCCGTTCACTATCTCCGATGCGGAGCGAGCTTTCAACGTCGATCCATCCTACTCCGAACGTATCGTGGACCGTATGGAGCCTTCGCTGTTCATATCCCTAGCAAAGCAGTTCGACCTGGACGCCGAGATGAGCTTCGCCAACTGGGTCAGCACCTTGCAGTTCGCCCTTTGCGGACTCCTCGCCTTCCTCGTCTACTCGTCGCTGCCCCGGAAGCGCAACCTTATCGCTGCCGGCTGGTTGCTGGCGGGAGCGGGAATGCTGTTCCTCTCGATCGAGGAGGCCACCGGCTTTCACGAGATCGTAGGCGTCAGCCTCGGAGGCCCGGAAACGATAAGCGTCGGCCCGCTTAGCTGGCACATGGTCTACCGCTGGGTGCTGATCTACTCGATTCCGCTCCTGCTGGCGGCAGTCCTGCTAGTCCTATGGATTCGCAAGGCGATGCCCGAGGAGCCGGGACTGCGCCGGCTTGTAATCCTCGGCGTGGCCTCCTGGGTTGTTACGCTCCTGCTCGAGGGGATCGGGACGAGCATACCCCACGCCTTCACGCGAGTTGAGATATTCTTCGAGGAGCTGTTCGAGACGGTTGGAGCTCTTCTATTCATCTACTCCTTTGCCCACTTTCAGTCGCGCATATCCAGCTCACCGCTAACCCATTAGACGATGATCAAAGAAAGACTTCTGTGTCTTTTCCCTCGGCTCCCCGATCCGACTCGACTGATAGCAACACTTCCACCAACATCCACCAGCAGAGCATTGCTCCCAGCCGGCAAGTTAGAGGGCCTGTTCTTTTATCACTGGAACTCTCGTTGTCTTATCCCTGGTACAATCCAGAATTGCGGGTGGAGAAAGAACGCGATCTAGCCAGACAGTCTCCGCCGAACATTGTTAAATTCAGACGTCCCCTCCCCGTGATTCTCAGAATGATAACCCGAAAGATACTGGCAGCGTTGATTTATAATACCTTCCTTGACAACTTGGGATGGGGGGTTCCCAATAGAAACAGAAGCACACATCGCAAAGACACCCCGTGTGCTACTCGTCAATGTAGAGTAACATCCAACCTTTCCTTATTCGCATCGGAAGTGAAATGGAACAACTTCTTGCCTGGTTCCCAGTAAGTACATACGAGGCGTTATTAGCCTTTTTCGAAGCGTTAATATTCGTCGCCTTAGCCATCGCTGTTCTAGTGCTATCCCAATCTGGATGGAAGCCGCTCGACCGGGTCACTCGAGCATTCGGGCGTCTGGCTCGAAGGCGCTCTCTTGCTGTCCTCACTGTCGGATTAGTGGCGCTGATCGGGCGAGCCGCAATTCTGCCGATATACCCCCCGGGTGAACCGAGGGTCCATGATGAGTTCAGCTACCTGTTGCAGGCAGACACTTTCGCCTCGGGGCGTCTTTCTAACCAGACCCACCCTATGTGGATTCACTTCGAGAGCATACACATCATCCAACAACCGACCTGCACATCGAAGTACCCACCCGCGCAGGGCCTGGCCCTCGCGGGAGGTATTGCGATCGGCGGCCACCCGTGGGTGGGCGTGTGGATCAGTTGTGCGCTGATGTGCGCCACCCTCTGCTGGATGCTGCAGGGTTGGTTGCCGCCGGGCTGGGCACTCCTGGGGGGGTTGATCTGCGCGATGAAGCTCGGCCTCTTCAGCTACTGGTCAACCTCCTACTGGGGCGGAGCCGTAGCCGCTATCGGGGGAAACCTGGTGCTGGGTGCCTTGCCCAGGATCCTGAAACGTCCGAGCTTGTTTCAAGGGACCCTAGTGGGGGTTGGAATAGCGATCCTCGCAAACAGCAGGCCCTTCGAAGGCCTGGTCATGACCATTCCTATGGCGATAGTAATATTCATTTGGGTGCTGCGGCAAAGGAGGTGGTCGCTGAAAACGATTCTCATCAGCGTGGCCATACCGGTTGTTCTGATTCTCGCCGTGACCGCCGGCGCAATGACCTTCTACTTCTGGAGCGTAACGGGCGATCCGCTGACCACCCCTTACCAGGTGTACATAAACACGTTCAAACAGGGCAGGCCGTTCGTATGGCAGGAGCCGATGGCCGAACCCTTATTCCGCCACGAGGTTCTAAGGAAATACTGGCGGGCATCAGAGATAGGAGAGTACAGGAGGACGGCCACGCTTGAAGGGTATCTATGGAACACCGTTATTAGGAGGCCTTTGAGCGTCGTGAGGCAGCTCCTCGGACCAGCGTTCATACTTCCACTGCTTTTCCTACCGTGGGTTCTGAGAGATCGTCGAGTCCGCATTCTGATCTTCTTCCTTGCCACGCTAGTCGTCATTGCTCTGGTGCTGAAGTACTTCCATGTACATTACATGGCCCCGTTTTTGGGCATCGTCTACGCCCTCGCACTGCAGGGGATGCGGCACCTGAACGTGTGGCGCTGGCGTGGCCAGCCTAAAGGGCGGGCTTTGGCGCGGCTTGTAGTGGCGTTCACGGTTGTCATCGTCGTCGGCCATATCGCCATCGCCAGCCTCGGCTACCGTCACTTCGGTCTGGATGTCATCGGCAGTGACGGATCGTGGTCCTACGAGCGCGCCAGGATCATCAGGGAACTTCAGCGGGGTGAAGACCTTCACCTGATTATCGTCCGCTATGGACCTGAACACATCGTGCATAACGAGTGGGTATACAACGACGCCGACATTGACCGCTCGGAGGTGGTTTGGGCGCGTGAGATGGATGAGGAGCATAATCGCGAATTGATCAGATATTTCGACGACCGTCGCGTCTGGCTCCTCGAGGCCGAAAAGACTCCCGTTGAATTAATACCCTATCCGCTACCCGGCAATTAAAGAACCCGGCTCAGCATGCACTCGCGTGTCGGGACAACATACAGCCGATGCGTCTTCTCAAATTGCACACTAAACAGTCTATATACAACCGCGTTCATAACGTTGTGCGCGCGAGGTTCGTGTTATACTCCCGCCTTGATCCCGCAGGGGTGAGTACGCATTGCCCGAGGAAGACAAGCAGAAGGATTTCTACGACGACATGATGTCGAGCCGCCGCCCCACCAGGGGTCTGAGCTGCGGCTACGACTCGCGCTTCGACCCTTTCCTGCTCGACAGTCGTCCCGACCTGGTTCCCGAGTTCGAAAAGCTACTCGGTGCCGCCTTCCCACGCCGAGCCGAGCTGCTGCTGGACATCGGCTGCGGCAGCGGCCTCTACTTCCCTCTGCTCGCCGGTATGGCTGAGCACGTGATCGGCATAGATACAAGTGAAGAGATGATCAAGGCGGCTCAGCGCCTCGTAGACAAAAAGGAGTTGGACAACGTCGATGCGAGGGTTGCCAACGCCGAGGAGCTTCCATTTCCCGACTGCCATTTCGACGCCGTTCTCGGCTTCGATGTTCTGCACCACATTCCCGATTTCAAGCGGGCGATGGCCGAGGTACGCCGAGTGCTGCGTCCCGGAGGCCGCTTCGCCTCTATCGAGCCCAACGTGCTCAACCCGGTTGTCTGGCTGGCCCACGCGCTGCCGCCTGAGGAGCGTAACGCGCTTCGCCGGAACTACCCCTGGGTGATCCGCCGCCTGGTGAGGAATCATATCGGCCCGCCGAGCTCCCGCTACCTGAACCACGTGACCGGCACAAACAGCCGTATCATAAAAGCCGGCCTGAGCTTCATGGACGCTGTCATGAGGTTCAGGCCGCTTAGCTACTTCAGCATCCGCATGCTCTGGACCGCTGAGAAGCGCTGACACGATGCACGTGGCACTCGTCAGCCCGCCCCTGGTACACCAGCGTGGCGATCCGTTCGGCGGCATCCCGGCTATGCCCACCGGCCTTGCCTACCTAGCCTCCTGGCTGCGTGAGCGCGGCATCGACGTCAGCCTTATAGACGCCTTCGGCGAGGACCCTGGAGCCGCGCTGCCGTTCCGCAAGCGCTACGTCGCCCGCGGCCTCGAGCCGAAGGAGATAGTCAAGCGCATCCCGCTCGACGCCGATCTGGTCGGTATCGGCTGCCACAGCGGCGCCCAGCACACAATCACATTAAAACTCATCGCGGCTGTCAGGGAGAGCCTTGGCATTCCCATAGTGGTCGGCGGCCACCATCCGACGGTCATCTACGAGCCGTTCCTAAAGGCGGGCGCCGACTTCGTGGTTCACGGCGAGGGCGAGGTGGCGCTCGAGAGGCTCTGCAGCGCTTACGACGGCCAGATATCGTTCGACGACGTGCCGGGCTTGATCCACCACGACGGTAGGCGCTCGCCGTCCGAGGAGATCGACGACCTCGATGCCATCCCCTTCCCCGCCATCGACCTGCTGCCGCTGCACAACTACTGGAACCTCGGCTTCAGCCACGGCCCGGTGCGTGGCCGCCATCTCTTTCTGATCTCATCGCGCGGCTGCCCCTACGGCTGCCGCTTCTGCACCACGCCGGGCATCTGCGGCCGACGCTGGCGACAGCGCAGCGCCGCAAACGTTGTCAACGAGATGGAGAAGTGGATGCGGCGCTACGGCGTCAGCGACTTCCACTTTCAGGACGAGAATTTTGCCGTCAGCAAGAAGCGTGTCATAGAGATCTGCACTGAGATCAACCGCCGCGGCCTCGACCTCAGTATCAGCCTGCCGAGCGGCATCAAGGTAGACACCGTCGACAACGAAACCGTAAACGCACTTAGGTCAGCAGGCTGCCGCTACCTCTGCCTGGCGCCAGAGAGCGGCAGCAGCCGCGTGCTAGAACTCATGGACAAGCCGCTCGACTACGACCATCTGAGGAATATCATCAGACACTGCCGGAAAACGAGCATCCGCACCGGGCTGTTCTTCATCATCGGCTACCCCGGCGAAACCGACGGGGATCGTCGAGCTACATCGCGCCTTGTGTGCGAGTTAACCCGACTCGGTGCCGATGAGTTCAGTATTTTTATCATGACGCCCCTGCCCGGCGCCGCCGCCTGGGAGGAAGCCGGCGGCGAGGGCGGCGGCTGGCGCGATTACGAGGAGCTCTGCTGGAGCCCGCGCTGGCGTCCAGACTACAAGAGTCTGGCCCGTTGGCGCCGCAAACTGTACTTGCGCTTCGCCCTCACCAAGGCTATCTTTCACCCGCTGAGCATGTTCCGGCACTTGGTAAACATAGCGACCGGCCGCTTCGAAACCAAGGGGGAGATGACTGTGAGACGGATGCTCAGGACCTTCGGAGGCAAGCGGTGAGTCGCGGCAGTGCTTTGGTTGTCGGCGCCGGCGTAGCCGGCCTCACGGCCGCCTGGCAGCTTGCCCGCGAGGGCTGGGACGTCACCGTGGTCGAGCTCGAGGATACCGTAGGCGGCCTGGCGCGGTCCTTCTACTACGACAACTTTACCTTCGACATCGGGCCTCACCGCTTCCACACTGACGACCCGGTAGTCATCGAGTTCATCGAAGAGGTCCTGGGCGACGATAAGATCATCATCGACCGCGCCAGCGGAGTCTTCTTTGACGGTCGCTACCTCGATTGGCCCCTAGCCTTCTCGAGTATCTTTAAGATGCCGCTGCGAGTGATGCTCGGCGCCTCGTTCGACCTCTTCTTCCGCCCCAAGCCGAAGGGCGACTCGTTCGAGCAGTACATCCTCGGACGCTACGGCCGCACGCTCTACAATCACTTCTTCAAGCACTTCACCGAGAAGTTCTTAAAGTACCCCTGCGACAAGCTCCACGCCGACTGGGCCTCGTCGGGGATCAATCGCGCGGTGATCGACAAGCGCTACAAGGCCGACAGCCTCTTCCAGGTAATCAAGTCAACACTCCTGCCCAAGCCGGTGAAGGCCAAGTTCATCTACCCCGGCCACGGCGGCTGCGACACCTTCGCGCAGCACCTGGTAGATCTCATCGAGAAAACCGGCGGTAGTGTTCTCACAGGCTCATATGTCTCCGACCTTGCTACCGCTGGGTACAAAATAACAGGCGTCAGTGTTTCGAGTCCCGCAGGCCCGGGCAATCTCCACCTGCGGCCTGACCTCCTGGTTTGGACGGCGCCGATCACCGAGATCGGCCGTCTGCTAGAGCTGCCCAAGTGGGGCCTGGAGTTCCTCAGCGTCATAACCTTCAACTACGAGATCGAGGGCGAGCCGATCCTGCCCTACCAGTGGACTTACTATGGGGCCAAGGAGCTGATTTTCAACCGCGCGTCGATCCCTAAGAACTTTGCTCCCCACACCTCGCCCGACGGCTACAACGGCATCTGCGTCGAGCTGGCCTGCATGGAGGGCGACGGCATCTGGCAGGATCCCGAGCACCTCCGCCCGCTAGTTGAACGCGATATGATCGGCGTCGGCATGGTGCGGCGCTACAACGAGATCCTGGACCTCCACATCGAGCGCATCCGAAACACTTATCCTATCTACTCCCTCGACTACCGCAACAAGCTCCACGCTGCCCTTGACAACCTCAGCAAGTACGAAAACCTTCTGCTTCTCGGCCGCACCGGGACCTTCTGGTACAACAACATGGACCACTCGATCCGCATGGCCATCAACCTTGCGGAAATCATAAATTCCGACGGCGACCTAAACTCATATCGCAGCTCCGTACAAGAAAACCGAGCTCTATAACCCTCCTCCTTACACTACTGCATGTAGCTTTTGTTTTAAGGGGATATCAAACTGTCTTCAAACCTCTACTTAATTCACTTCCGTCTTTAGCTCCGAAGTTTTGCAATCCCTGTGGAAAATCTGTGGAAATCCCATGGGTTTTTTAAAGAATCAAACATTTTCACATGGAGCTGTGCAAACGCTGTTAGGATAATGTTCGTGCGGCGCTTGGCGTAGTGGAAAATTCACCAACCACCTTGCGCTCAACATTCTTTGCACGCTACCATGCACAAGTTGTTCACAGCACCTCACTACTGGATGGTGTCAATTTCAGCACTGTAAGAGGTTCGAACCGCTCACTTTCGCGGTCCTTTTCAAGTTCGAGCACCAAGGTATCCACATTTGCACAGGAGATTGTGGTACTACTAGATTGAGTGGTATTCTTCGAAAGGTGATTGGTAGTCTCTAGAAACAACGAACCAAGGACGGTAGCCATGCAATTCGTGACGAAGAGGGAGAACCTTCTTAGCGAGACATTCTTGGTGCAGGGAATCGTGGAGAAGAGAAGCACGAGGCCGATACTGACCAACGTGCTCCTGGAAAGCGATGCAGATTCGGTGGGTATCTACGCAACCGATCTCGAGGTGGGCCTCAGCTCGCGCTTCGCGGCCCAGGTGGATCAGGCCGGCGCGATAACCGCACCGGCTCGCAAGCTTGCCGACATCGTGCGCCTGCTGCCTGAGAAGCAAGACGTTCTGGTCGAGGTGATGGAGAATAACTATCTGCGCATCACCTGCGGCAAGATCGAGTACAAGCTCGCTGGCGCACCGAAGGAGGACTTCCCGGTAGTTCCGCGATTCGATTTTGCAAGTGGTATCGAGATTCCAGCGCAGCTTCTGAAAGCGATGATCGTGCGGACACTCTATGCCATAACTGCTGAGGAGACGCGATACGCTCTGAACGGCGCCCAGATATCGCTGGATGGTGAGAGCATAAAGATGGTGACCACGGATGCTCACCGTCTTGCCTACGTCGAGCAGTTGTTCGATGGTTACGATGGCGAGGCGATCGAGATACTTGTACCACGCAAAACTGTGGCTGAGCTGCGGACGCTGATCGACGAGCGTCTAGACTCGGTGATCTTTGGACACACAGAGAATCACTTGTTCTTCAGGATCGGCGAGCGGGTGCTTGATAGCAGAGTTCTGGAGGGGCAGTTCCCGAGCTACGATAAGGTGCTCCCGAAGGGCAACGATAAAGAGATCAGGCTGGATAGAAGCACGTTTTCTAACGCAATAGGGCGCGTGGCGCTGCTGAGCCACGAGACATCGCACGCGGTGCGGCTGAGCGTGACGAAGGGTAGCCTGCTGGTTTCCTCATCGAACCCGGAGATGGGTGAGGCAAAGGAAGAGATTGACGCTGGGTACGATGGTCCTGAGTTGTCGATCGGTTTCAACGCCAAGTACATCACGGACTTCATAGGTTCGCTTGAAACGGATGAGGTCATTCTCGAGCTGAAGGATGAAGCATCGGCTGGACTGATGCGACCAGGCGGTGACATCGAGGGAGTCTACAAATACGTGATAATGCCTATGAGGATTTAAAGACGCGAGATCTTTACGCTAGCTTCTGTGGTTGTTTTGTGGATAGTTAGGCGATTCACACCTGATTATAATTACTTATATATTGATAACCCTACACGTATCGCATGACGGACAAACGTGAATGTTAAGTCAATTGTATTAGCAGCGAGATCTCACTGCAAGTTTTTAATACCTTAAGGAGCACATAATCTGTCTGTCGTTAATATGAGACTGTCGATAAACTCCTGTTCGGAGTTTCTTCCGGCGATTTTTACCGCAACATCCGGTTTAATGCGTATCCGTGCATGAAATCCGATTAGGAGCTATCTGCCCGCAAAATACTGTAGCGGCGGACTTTAGTCCGCCTACTCCCGTCGAAGACGGGAGCCGTCATCGCGCGTATGCGCGATCAGTCGGGCTGAAGCCCGACGCTACCTCGAGTTTTTCAACACTCTCAATATAGTGACCGGTGATATAGTATGCGATGAAAGCATATATGTTCCGCGCGGAGGCCAAACTTTCTGCGAGGGGACGCTAGTCTACTGCGTCAGCGGCGAGCAGACCTACAGACTAACAAGTTGCAGGTACGAACCGTCTAATCGCTCCCGCGGAGCACCGCCAGCGCAATGGCGAGCGGCCCAGCTTTGAATCGTTATCGAAGAGACGATTAAGGTTTCCAGTTAACCGCGCGCAGCAGATTACGGGGCGCTGCACGTTTCCGTAAATACGGCGCTTTGCATACCGTCGAAGCGAAGACCCGGCCAATTTTGAGGAAGAGATTTGAACGCGGAAGTTCTTTAAAGCTGAGCTTGTTTGTAATACAATATGTCCGGTAAGTTTAACGGCTGTCAGCAATATCATGAGTGCGAAGATCAAAAGCAAGAAGTCTGGGAAGGCTAAAGCCAAGGGCGGCTACACCGGCGAGAGCATCCAGATCCTGAAGGGCCTGAGCGGCGTGCGCAAGCGTCCCGCCATGTACATCGGCTCGACGGGGCCCCTGGGGCTGCACCAGCTGGTCTACGAGGTGGTCGACAACAGCGTAGACGAGGCGATGGCGGGTTTCTGCGACCGCATCGACGTGACAATCCGCATCGACAACTCGGTTGCTGTCGAGGACAACGGCCGCGGCATCCCGGTTGACAAGCACGCCACGGAGAAGATCGCTGCGGCGACGGTTGTAATGACCTACCTGCACGCCGGCGGCAAGTTCGACAACAAGTCGTACAAGGTTGCCGGAGGCCTGCACGGCGTCGGCGTGAGCGTTGTCAACGCGCTGAGCGAGTGGCTGGAGATGGAGATCCGGCGCGACGGCGTCGTCTGGCAGCAGCGCTTCGAGCGCGGCGATGCGGTCGGCAAGCTGGTTAGGATCGGCAAGACGAAGAAGAAGGGAACTACAATTACATTCCGTCCTGACGGTGAGATATTCAAGTTGATAGACTTCGGTTTCGAGACGCTCTGCGAACGCCTGAGAGAAATGAGCTTCCTCAACTCGGGGCTGCGGATATCGATAACCGATGAGCGCGAGGCGGAGCCGAAGCGACGCGAGTTCCACTACAAGGGTGGCATTTCCAGCTTTGTTCAGCACCTGAGCCGCAACAAGAAGACGCTGCACACCAAGCCGATCTACATCAGCGGCGAGAGCGGAGGCGTGCAGGTGGAGACGTCGCTGCACTACAACGAGGGTTACCAAGAGGCGATCTTCTCTTTCGCCAACAACATCAACACCAAGGACGGCGGCGCCCACCTGGTTGGCTTTCGCTCGGCGCTGACGAGGGCGGTAAACGCCTACGGTCGAAACTCCGGGCTCTTCAACAAGGCGAAGGTGCTGCCCGGCGGTGACGACGCGCGTGAGGGTCTGACGGCGGTGATTTCGGTGAAGCTGCCCAACCCGCAGTTCGAGGGTCAGACCAAGACGAAGCTGAACAACGATATCAAGGGTCTGGTCGAGGGGGTTGTCTACGACGGCATCGGAACATTCTTCGCGGAGAATCCACGCGTTGCGAAGCGCATCGTGGGCAAGGTGCTCGAATCAGCACGAGCAAGGGAAGCGGCGCGCAAGGCGCGGGACCTGACGCGGCGCAAGGGCCTTCTGGAGAGCTCGTCGCTGCCGGGTAAGCTTGCTGACTGCCAGGAGCACGACGTGGACTCTGCGGAGCTGTTCCTGGTCGAGGGTCCGAGTGCCGGCGGCAGCGCCAAGCAGGGTCGCGATCGTCGCTTTCAGGCGATACTGCCGCTGCGCGGCAAGATCATCAACGTCGAGAAGGCACGCTTCGACAAGATACTGGCTCATGAGGAGATCCGCGTAATCATCACCGCCCTGGGCACCGGCATCGGCAAGGACGACTTCGACATCGGCAAGCTGCGCTACGGCAAGGTAATCATTATGACTGATGCCGATATCGACGGCTCGCACATAAGGACTCTGCTGCTGACGTTCTTCTTCAGGCAGATGCCCGAGCTCATCGAGTGCGGCCACGTTTGCATAGCGCAGCCGCCTCTATTCCGCGTAAAGCGCGGTAAGCGTATCGACTACATCGAGAACGAGGCGAAGCTTGAAAGCTTCCTGCTGGACATCGCGGCCGAGGAGGTGAGCGTAACTATCGAGAGCAGCGGTGAGAAGATAAGGGGAGTGCCGCTGCGCCGCAAGCTGGAGAAGCTGACCGAGTACCGCCGCCTGTTCGACCGGGCACTGATGAGGGGAATCCACCCCCGGGCGTTGAAGCTGCTGCTGCGCAGCGACATCCGCTACAAGCAGACGTTTGCCGAAAGGGAGAAGACCAATAAGCTGAAGAAGATGTTAGACGGTGACGCGGAGCTCCGCGTGTTGGAGGTACGACTGGATGAGGAGCACGGCCTGCACGAGCTCCTGGTTACCGAGGCGATCAACGGTAAGCGGCCATTCCTGGTCGGTTATGACTTCGTGGCCACGCCTGAGTATCAGGGCTTGCTGCGGCTGTACCGGGAGACCGAGGAGTTCGACAACGCTCCCTACCTGGTCAGCGACGGCAAGCGCGAAGCCAGGAGCGGGAGCAAGGCGGGGTTGCTGAACGACGTGTTCGAGCTCGCCAAGCGCGGGATGTCTGTACAGCGATATAAGGGCCTTGGCGAGATGAATCCCGAGCAGCTGTGGGAGACGACCATGAACCCGGAGAGCCGCACGCTGCTGCAGGTGACGATCGAGGACGCGGTCGAGGCAGATGAGATCTTCACGCTCCTGATGGGCGACGAGGTGGAGCCGCGCCGTGACTTCATCGTTGCCAACGCCCTCTATGCCGCTAACGTCGACGTATAGCGAGCAGCGATTCCCACGCCACGCCCACAGGCGATTTTGACAGAAGGTTCCCAGGGATCGCAGTCTATTCGTCCGCTTCGCCGCCGTCGCCGATGATCGCTTCGAGCTGTTCGGGCGTAAGGCGCTTGTTGTGGAAGTCCTTGATTAGCCTTTCGTTGTGGAGGACCACATCGAGCAGCGTGTTGAAGATGTCTCCGTCGAACTTGTCGGTTTGCTCCGCGATCTCGTTGAGCGCGTCGAGGTGGGTTCCCATCTTCTTGTACACACGGTCGGAGGTGATGGCATCGTAGACGTCGATCACGGCGGCGATCCTGGCCCAGAGGTGGATGTCTCCGCCCTTCAGGCCGTCGGGGTAGCCGCTGCCGTCGATGCGCTCGTGGTGGCTGCGGCCCATCAGGGCAACCGGCTCGGGGAGGTTTTGGCTCCTGATGATATCGTAGCTGTAGAGCGCGTGCTTGCGTACCTCCTCCACCTCCTTATCGGTAAGCGACGAGGCCTTGAAGAGGATCTTTTTGTCTACCCTCGTCTTGCCGATGTCGAAGAGGAGGGCTCCCAAACCGATGTTCCAGAGCTCTTCCCGCTTGCGGCCTATTAACTTCTCGCCGATCAGCAGGCAGAGGGCGCAGGAGTTGACGCTGTGCGAGAAGGTGTAGCTGTCGATCGAGGAGATTGCGAAGAGGTTGTTGATGACCATGGGCGAGGTCATCAGGAGATCGGTTATGCTCTCCACGTAGCGTCCTGACGTGGCCAGGGCGTGGCCGCTGCGGGGGTCCTCGAGGAGCTTCTGGACGACGCGCCTGCCGACGCCGTGCACCACCTTGGTCTTCTCGCTGACCTGGATCTTGGGGTCGGATACGATCTGGTCTAGGCGTTCGGAGGCGTAGTCCATGTAGGAATCTTCCTCGTCGGAGTTGACGAAGAATGAGCGGTTGCTGTCGCCCAGCACAGTGAGGTGACGCTTGGTGATCTTGAATCCGGAGCGGCAGAAGAGGACGAGGCGACCGCCCTCGCCGGAGGCATAGAGGTTAAACGGTATCGGGCCGAGCTCGATTGAGCCAGCCGCGATGGGAGTCTTGGTCGCGCCGGGCAATTGGCTTGCTCCGCGGTTGAGTAGGCGGTTGCTGTGACGGTCAGCGAATTGCGGCGCTGAACAACACTATGGCACTTGCCACACCGGATTGTGCCGGGACAACCCCCGAGAGTTTAAGTTATCTCGGCCGGCTTTGGAAGAGGCAAGGACGCGAGGAATGAAAGCTTGAGAGGTCAGTCTTCTCCGGCGGCGGATTGGTCTTAGAGGCTACCAGGGATAGAACGGGTGTCCCGGATGATCTTCGCTGCCGCCGGGGCGTCGCCGGCGTCCTCGATTTTTCGGTCGGCGATTATGCTCCCGCTACGGAATCTGCGGATCAGCTGCTTGTTGTGGAGGACCACGTCCAGGAGGGCGTCGAAGGCTTCCCGGTCGAAACCATCCACGTAATCGGCTATCTCGCCGAGCGCGGCAAGGGGGGTGCGCATCTTCCGGTACTCGCGCTCGGTGGTAATGGCGTCGTAGACGTCGGCGCCGGCCGCGATGCGGGCGAACGGATGTATATCGACGCCTCCGAGACCACCGGGATATCCGCTGCTGTCGACACGCTCGTGGTGGCTGCGGCCAACCGTCTGCACCGAGACCGGAAGGCTATTCCCCTTGATTATCTCGTAGCTGAAAACTGCGTGCTTTCGCATCTCGGCCATCTCATCCTCACTGAGTGGCTCGCTCTTTGTAAGGGTCTCCTGGTTTACCTTAGTCTTGCCGATGTCGTGCAGGAGGCCGCCCATGCCCAGGCCCCATAGGTCTTTGCGATTGCGCCCGAGCATTCTCTCGCCGACGGGCAGGCAGAGCGTGCAGACATTGACGCTATGGGAGAATGCGTAGCTATCTGCGGAGGAGATGTCGAACAGGTGGCTTACAGCCACGGGTGAGGAGATTATCATCAGTTCGGTGAGGTTTTCGACGTAACTGGACGACCTGGAGACAGCCTGCTCGCTATGCGGGTCCTTTATTAGGTGCTGGGTGATCCGCATGCCAACGCCGCGCTCGATCTTCGCCTTCTCGCTGATCCTGCTGGAGTCGCTGCTGATGATGCGGGCGAGGCGCTTGGCCGCATAGTCGAAGTAGGAACCCATGTCGTCTGAGCCGACGTAGAACAACCTGTTGCAATCGCTGAGCAGCGCTATGTAGTGGTCGGTTATCTCGAAACCGGAGCGGCAGAACAGGACCAAGCGCCTGCCCTCGCCGGAGGCATAGAGGTTGAACGGAATCGGGCCGAGCTCGATTGAGGAGGGGATGATAGAGTTCATCTGTTGTGTTGGCATTTTTTGCCCCCCACGTGGCAAAAAACGAGGTCTAATTACAGTAAAAATATATGTAACAGTCAATAATCAATAGGTTATCCGTATCACATTATTTTGTGGAGTTTGATGTGCTTCGGATTCTTGTGATTCCTTGTCTCCACCCGAGCCAAATCGATTGGGAGTGGAGCACCTGCGCGGTGCGGCTTCGGTGCTCGCCGAGCAGGCGCGGCCTCGCCAGCCGGGGTTTACCGGTGATCGTCGGTGCCGAACTGCTCGGCGATCATTACCTTGCTCTCGCCTAACTGCCCCGCTATTGCCGAATCTTCGCCGGCGCGTTTGAGCAGGTATTCCGACGTCAGGAGTTTGCGGTGGAAGTCCTGGATCAGCTTGTCGTTGTGGAGGACAATTTCCAAGAGGATGTTGAAGATCTCTTTATCGAACTCGTGTATGTAGTCGGCGATCTCGTTGAGCGCGTCCAGGTGGGGGCGCATTTTCTTGTATACGCGGTCGGAGGTGATGGCGTCGTATACGTCGGCTATTGCGGCGATGCGGGCGCAGGTGTGGATGCCGTCGCCAGTGAGTTTATCGGGGTAGCCGCTGCCGTCGCAGCGCTCGTGGTGGTTGCGGCCGGTGAGCAGTATCGGCTCGGGCAGGTTGTGCTCTTTGATTATCTCGTAGCTGTGCAGCGGGTGCTCGCGCATCTCATCCATCTCCTCGTCCGTAAGCGGGGAGCTCTTGAAGAGGATCTTCTGGTCTACCTTCGTCTTGCCGATGTCGTGCAGGAGGCCGCCCATGCCGATGTTCCAGAGGTCCTCGCGCTTGCGGCCGAAAATCTTTTCGCCCATCAGGAGGCAGAGTGTGCAGACGTTGACGCTGTGGGAAAAGGTGTAGCTGTCGGTCGAAGAGATGGCGAAGAGGTGGTTGACGGCCATGGGCGAGGCCATGATGAGGTCGATGTGGCTCTCGACGTAGCGGCCCGACTTCGCAAGCACCTTGCCGCTTCGCGGCTCCTCGAGCAGCTGCTGTACGATGCGCTTGCCGACGCCGTGCACTATCTTGGCCTTGTCGCTGACCTTGACGGACGGGTCGCGCACGATACGCTCGAGGCGCTCGTAAGCGTAATCGAGATATTGTGCGGCATCTTTCGTTCTGACGTAGAAGCTGCGGTTGCTGTCGCCCAGCGCCTCGAGGTGACGCTTGGTGATCTCGAAACCGGAGCGGCAGAACAGGACCAGGTTACCCTGAGGGCCCGAGGCGTGCAGGTCGAACGATATCGGGCCGAGCTCGATGGAAGAAGGTACCACGGTTGTCATCTGCTGTGTCGACATAGGTTGCTTATCCGGGTGCGGGGATCGTTGGGTTTTGCCCATTTTGTATGGCCCAGCGCTTCTTGTCAATGTTGAGTGGAATTATTGGAGGTTCCCCTGACTGCTCGCTTTGGCGGGTGCGCGGAACGCGTCGTTAACCCGCGCGGCTATTCTGTTTTCACCGGGCGTCTGCTCTGGAACGAGCGCACGAGGTTCTCGTCGCGCAGCACCACCCGAAACAGGGCGGTGAGGGCGTAGTGGTCGAAGGCGCGGGCGTCGGCGGCCATCTCCTTGAGGGCCTCGACGTGGTCCGCCTCGCGTCCGTAGGCCCGCTCGGAGGTGACGGCGTCGTAGACGTCGGCGACGGCGGCGATGCGGGCAAAGGGGTGGATCTTGCCGAGGGGGATGTGGTCGGGGTAGCCGCTGCCGTCGGCACGTTCGTGGTGGTGGCGTGCCATCAGCCGCACAGCAGGGGGCAGGTCGTGAGCGCCGAGAATCTCGTAGCCGGAGATGGGGTGGAGGCGTACCGCTTCCAGCTCCTCGTCGCTGAGGCGACCGGGTTTTTCGAGCAGCCGTGGGTCGATTTTCGATTTGCCTATGTCGGCGAGCAGGCCGCCGAGTCCAAACTCGGCCAGCAGCGACGAGTGCCGCCCGAACAGCTTCTCGCCGATCAGTAGGCAGAGCGTGCAGACGTTGACGCCGTGGCTTTGCCGGTAGAGCAGGCCTTCGGTGGATACGAAGAGGCGGGCGAGGAGGCGCGGGTCGGAGAGCAGGAACTCTACAGAGCCGTCGACGAACCTGTGGCAGTGTCGCATCTGCGCTGCGCCGCCGGGGTTGGAAGCGATCCCCTTGAGGGCCCAGGTGCCCACCAGGCCAAGGACACGGGCCTTCTCGTCGGGAATAACTTCTCTGGAGGATATGATGTTGTCGAGACGCTTCTCGGCGTAGGCGCAGTAGAGGTCGAGTTGGGCGGCGTCGGTGAAGAATTGACGGCGGTAGACGCGCAGGTTCTCGAGGTTCTCCAGCGTGATCTCGGCTCCCGCGGGGGAAGCAAGCACCGGCTTGCCGCGCAGCAGGGCGGCGTAGATGTCGAAGGGCACGACGCCCTCCTCGATCGACTGCGCGGGTATCGGGACCAGATCGTCTGCGGAGCTCACAGCGCGGCGGTGCCCCTCGCTACGGTTCGCGGCATCGTAGCATATCAGGAGGCTTTGTGGGTTAGGCCCAGATTTTAGAGCGAGGTGGATTGAATTTATCAGCCTTTGGCGGGTGGCAACCTATCTCACAAAACGGATATAGTAGTTCTCAAAAGCAATTTAATAACGCATGAAGTCGCTCAGAAATTCTTAGCGCATGGGACTGCTTTCCGCCACAGGCGGATCCGCAGCGGCCACCTAGGCGCGCCCTGGCGGGGCGGACGTCCTCGCAGTGACAGCGAGTGGTCATTGAGAGGTAGCGCAGCGACCGCGGCAATCTCAGTCGTGGCAAAGCAGAAGGAACTTTCGGTAAACGTTACATTATATCTATTTTTGTTTTTTTCAATTTCAATACTGCTGCGCCTCCCGCGTTTGGCCGTGGGCGGGGGAGGCTGTATAATGTGTCCTGCCGCGCTTGGGCGGATACCAACGAGGTCTCGATATGCCTGAGTACATGAAGGGCGCGAAGATTCCGGTCAACATCGAGGACGAGATGCGCAAGTCGTACATGGACTACGCGATGAGCGTCATCATCGGCCGCGCGCTGCCCGACGTGCGCGACGGGCTGAAGCCTGTGCACCGCCGTATCCTCTACTCGATGTACGACAGCGGCGCCGCCCACAACCGCCCCCACCGCAAGAGCGCCCGCATAGTGGGCGACGTGATGGGCCGCTACCACCCGCACGGCGACGCCGCCATCTACGACACGATGGTGCGCATGGTGCAGGACTTCAGCCTGCGCTACCCGCTGATCGACGGCCAGGGCAACTTCGGCAGCGTCGACGGCGACGACCCGGCAGCGATGCGCTACACCGAGGTGCGCCTGGCCCGCCTGACGGGCGAGCTGCTGGGCGACATCGAGAAGGACACCGTCGACTTCGGCCCCAACTACGACGGCAGCCTCGAGGAGCCCGCCGTGCTGCCGGCCGCGCTGCCGAACCTGGTCTGCAACGGCGCCAGCGGCATCGCGGTCGGCATGGCGACCAACATCCCGCCGCACAACCTTTCGGAGGCGGTCAGCGCCCTCGAGGCGCTGCTTGCCAACCCGGATGTCGGCCTCGAGGAGCTGATGCGAATCGTGCCCGGTCCAGACTTCCCGACGGGCGGGTTCATCTGCGGCAGCGACGGCATCCGCGACGCCTACGCCACAGGCCGCGGCACCATCCAGATACGCGCCCGGGCGGCGGTAGAGAGGGTGGCCAAACGCGAGCGCGTCAACATCGTCGTCAGCGAGCTCCCCTACCAGGTCAACAAGGCGCGGCTGCTGGAGCGGATAGCCGAGCTGGTGCGCGGCAAGAAGATCGAGGGCGTCGCCGACCTGCGCGACGAGAGCGACCGCGACGGCATGCGGGTGGTGATCGAGCTGAAGCGGGGCGAGGTGCCCGAGGTGGTGCTCAACCAGCTCTACAAGCACACCCAGCTACAGGTCTCGTTCGGCATCATTCTGCTGGCCATCGACGGCCGCAGGCCGCGCTTGTTCGGCCTCAAGGCGATGCTCGAGGCATTCCTCGGCCACCGCCGTGAGGTCCTCGTACGCCGCACACTTTTCGACCTGCGCGAGGCCGAGGCGCGCCTGCACCTGCTCGAGGGCCTGGCGGTGGCTGTCGACAACATCGACGATGTGGTCAACCTGATCCGCCGCTCGCCCGATCCGGCCGCCGCCCGAGTGGGCCTCGTGGAGCGCTTCGGGCTGAGCGAGCGCCAGGCCCAGGCGATCCTGGAGATGAGGCTGCAGCGCCTGACGGGGCTGGAGCGCGAGAAGATCGCGCGCGAGAAGCGGGAGACCAAGAAGCTGGTCGGCGAGCTGGAGTCGCTTCTGGCCAGCGAGAAGCGCCAGCGCAAAGCTATTGTCGCCGAGCTGCGCGAGCTGCGCGAGCGCTACGGCGACGAGCGCCGCACCGAGATCGTACCCGCCGCCGACGATCTGCAGGTCGAGGACCTGATCAAAGAGGAGCCGATGGTCATCACGGTCACCAACAGCAACTACATCAAGCGGACCGCGCTGAGCTCCTACCGCAAGCAGCACCGCGGCGGCAAGGGCCGCATCGGGATGCAGACTAGGGGGGGGGACTGGGTCAGGCACCTCTTCGTCGCCTCGACCCACGACTACATACTGATCTTCACGCAGCTCGGGCGGATCTTCTGGCTCAAGGTTCACGTGCTGCCGGAGGTAGGGGCTGCGGGTCGAGGCAAGCCGATTGTCAACATGATCCGGATCGACAAGGAAGACAACGTGGCGGCGATCATCGGCGTGCGGGAGTTCGACGACCGCCGCCAGGTGGTTCTGGTCACCCGCGGCGGCACCGTCAAGAAGACGCCGCTGGGCGCCTTCAGCCGCCCGCGCGCCAACGGCATCATCGCCATCGGCGTCAGGGAGGGCGACAGGGTCCTGGACGCTAAGCTTAGCGACGGCATGAGCACGGTGGTGCTCGCGACGCAGATGGGCAAGGCGATACGCTTCCGCGAGAGCGACGTGCGGCCGATGGGGCGCTCGGCGCACGGCGTGCGCGGGATATCTTTGCGCCAGGGCGACAGGCTGGTCGGCATGCAGGTGGTCGGCGACCGCGGTGCGCTGCTTACGGTCTCGGAGGGCGGCTACGGTAAGCGCACGGCAATCGAAGCCTACCCGATCCAGAGGCGCGGCGGGCAGGGAGTGGTCAACCTCAAGACCTCCAAGCGGACCGGCAAGGTCGTGGGCTTCGAGTTCGTCGACGTCGACGACGAGGTGGTGCTGATCAGCGTCGCGGGCAAGATCATCAGGACGCGCGTAGCCGACGTGAGCGTTATCGGCAGGGCCACGCAAGGCGTGCGGGTGATCGATCTCGGCGAGGGGGACACCCTGGTGGCCGTTGCCAAGGTGGTGGAAAAAGACTGAGGCCGGAGTCGTGAGGCGAAGGTGGATCTTAGTCATCTCGATTCTCATCTTGGGCGCGATCATCTCTGTAGCCCTGCTACTTCTGCGCGATCGCTCCGGCGAGATGATGATGCGCGCCCAGGAGTTGCGGGACGCCGGCCGGGCCGAGGAGGCCGCCGAGCTGTTCGGGCAGGTGGCGCTAATGGCTCCAGGTTCGCCGCTGGCGCCCGAGGCGCGGTTCGAGGAGGGCTTCACCTACTACGTCGTCAAGGCGCCGCAGGAGCCGGCCGAGAGGCGATACGTATTGCGAGCGATGGCCGAGGAGGCATTCCGGCGCCTGATTGAGGACTACCCCGAATGCGAGTACGTCCAGCGCGCGCGGCTCTTCCTGGGCGAGATCTACTCCACCACGGGGGACTACGAGCGGGCACTGGAGCAGTACGAAGCGGCCATCGGGGGCATAGCCGATCTCGAGAGCCGCCAGCAGGTCTGCCTCATCATGGCCCAGTGCTACGAGCGCAGCGGCCAGGTCGGGCTGGCCATCGAGCGCCTCAGGGACATCATCAACCTCGATCGCCCGGGGCGTTACTTCGAGGCGGCTCACCTGGTGCTGGCCCGCTACTACTACGTTGGCGGCCACCACGAGCGGGCCGTTGAGCAGCTCAGGGAGCTGCTCGATTCCGAGGTTACCTTTTCCTCGCGGCAGGAGGCTTACGTGCGTCTGGTTGAGATCTTGGTGGAGCTCGAGAGGTTCGACGAGGCGAACGCGGCCCTGGCGGAGCTGGAGGTCACGCCGTCGAACCGGGCGCTGGTCGAGGACCTGCGCGACCGCATCAGCCGCCGTAGCCTGGGCTACGACGGCGACTGAGAGGGCGACGGCCGCCGCAGGCCTGTAACGGGGATTACTCTTGCATTTGGCGCTGATGTGAATAATATTAGCTGGTCCTGTCCTGTACTTACGGCGGAACGGCATCCGGGGGTCTTTCGATGAAACGAATCTTGATCTTCACCGCGGTGGCTGTGTTGCTCGCGCTGGCCGGCTGCCCGGGCAACGGGCCGACGGAGCAGCGTGAGGTAAAGATCGGGGCGGTGCTGTCCCTAACCGGGCGCTACTCCGAGTACGGCGAGTCGATCCGCCGCGGCATGGAGTTGGCCAGGGAGACGATCAACACGCCGGACGAGGACGGCCTCAGCGGCGTCGGCGGCCGCGATTTCGTCATCATCTACGAGGACTCCGGCAGCACGCCGGAGGAGGCCGCGGCCGCCATGAGCGAACTCGTCAGGGACGGCGCCGAGATAATTGTCGGCGCCGAGACCAGCAACCTCACTGAGGCGATGATCCCCATCTCCGCCGCCAACGGAGTGATGCTGATCAGCCCGTCGGCCAGCTCGCCGGGGCTGCGTAGCGGCAACGGAGACGAGTTCTTCTTCCGCATCTGCCCCACCGACGAGAGCGACGCGGGGAGCATCGCCGCCGAGGTGCGGCGCGCCCGCGCCAGCTTCCCCTTCCTCAAGCGTCCCTACATGCGCGTGCTGGTGCTGGTGCGGCGCGATAACATCTACTCCGAGGGCCTCTGGCGGGCCTTCTACGTGGAGCTCCAGCGGTCGCATCTGCGCTACGAGGACCCGATCTACTTCAGCGAGGAGCTCCTGCAGGCCGAGCCCGGCGAGCAGGGCGAGTACAACGAGCAGATGCTGGAGATCCTGAGTAGGGCACGTGGTTTTATGCCGGGCGACGACCTGAGCAACCGCGGGGCGGTGGTGATCTTCGGCTTTGCCGACGACGTGGAAACGCTGATGAGGGCCTTCAAGCGCGAGGGCTTGGTCGGGGCGGAGCCGTTCCAGAGCGAGTACCTGCAGCTCTACGCTTCCGCCTCGGTCGATACGGCGGAGTTCTTCCACAACGCCGCCGACGTTGCTGAGGGCTTGGTCTTCACGCGCATCTTCGATCCCACCGACGATGAGAACCCGCTGGTGCGGCGCTTCGTCAGCGCATTCCGCCGGAGCTACGGGGGCGAGCCCGACCTCTACGCTGCCTACGGTTACGACACCGCGATGCTGCTTGCCCTGACGCTGCGTCGCGAGTCGGCCGCCGATGCGCTGGACGATCCCCGCAACTTCCGCATCGAGATGAACGCCGTCCGCTTCGACGGGCTCACGGGCCGCGTCGACTTCCGACAGTCCAACAACGAGGTCGTTAAGAGCTTTGATCCCTACCGGATGATGGAAGGCGGCCGGGCGATGCTGCTGACTGAGTACGAAGCGATGGTGCTGCGGGAGAGAAGGGAAGAGATGCAGCACCGGCAGTGAGGCCGCCGCGCCGGGCGGCAAGCCTAGCCGGCAGCAACCCGTTGGGAACCAGGCGCAGGGGCACATCCCCTGCGTTTTTGTTATCGGGATGGAAGACTGTAGCCTATTTTCGCTGCTAGCCGGGGGGTGGACGGCGCCCGCCGAGCTTGCTCGCCGGTTGGAGGAGGCGGGCTCTGCGGTTGCCTGCGGTAGCCCAGAGGCGGCGGTACCGCTGCTGGCTGCAGAACTCATGCGGCGCGGGCGGCGCAAGCTGCTCGTGGTGGTCCCCTCGGGCCGCGGACTGGAGCGCCGGGTGGCTGAGATGCGCACCGCTCTCGACTTGGTTGGTTTGGTGGGCGTGGCGGCGGCGGCGCTGCCCGAGCCGGCTCGCTCGCCGTACGAGGAGCTGCCTGTGCACACCGCGGTCCTGGCGGCAAGGGCCGAGGCGACGGCTCGGCTCTATGGCGACGGCGGCGCGGCGATCGTCGTCCCGGCGGGAGCGCTGCGCTGGGGCCTGGCGAGCCCAGGGCGATTCCGCGGCGCCGAGCGGAGCGTGGGGCTAGGCGACAGGATCGAGCGCGAGGAGCTGGCGCGTCACCTGGTCCGCATCGGCTACGCCCGCAGGCAGCTCGTGGGCGAGCCGGGCGAGTTCGCCGTGCGCGGCTATGTGTTCGACGTGTTCTCGCCCGACAGGGGACTGCCGGCGAGGATAGAGCTGTTCGGCGACCGCGTCGAGAGCGTTCGCTCGTTCGACACGTCTACGCAGCGCTCACTGGGAACCCTGGACGGCTACCACGCCATACCGCTGCAAGGCCTACCGCTGGCGGAGGAAGAGGAAGCGGAGCTGAGGGCGAGTCTTGGCCGGCGATCCGATCTCGGTGAGGAGGCTCGCGAGCTGCGCTGCCGCCAGCTCCGGCGCGGCCAGGAGGGGCCCTGGCTCTGGCTGGAGCGGGCAGCGAGAGCAGCGCTTACCTCACCGGCGGGTGCGCTGCCGGATGACGGCTTGGTGGTGCTGGCCGACCGCGAGGAGGTCGGCGCCGCGCTTGCGGCGCAGGATGAGCTTTGGCGCGCGCAGCGCCGGGAGGCGGGGGCGGGCAAGCGGCCGGCTATGCCTGTGGCCGACCCGCTGGCGGATCTACGGAGCCGCGCGATAGTCGAGCTAACCTCCCTTGCGATGGTGGAGGACGGGAACACGGTTAATCTCGGCCTCGGGAGAGCGGTTGGGAGTAGCGAGGAAGGCACTGCCGCAGCGGCGTTGGGCGGGATCGAGGAGATCTGCCGCTCCGGCGGCTGCGCGCTGGTTGTGATGGGCAGCGAGGGACATGCCAGGAGGGCTTTCGACAGGCTGGACGAACTCGGCGCCAGGGCGATCTGGGTGCCCGACCCCGGCCGCCCGCCCGGGGACGTGGTCGCCTCGCTGAGGGAGAAGCGGGTCGGCGCCGCCGTCGTCACCTGCGGGGCGCTGCGTAGCGGCTTCCTGATCGCAGCGGCGGGGCTGCGACTGGTCGCCCATTCGGAACTCTTCGGGACACCGCCGCGGCCGCGACGCCTGTCGAGCCGCGCGGCAGCCTTCGGCTCTTCGGTCTCGGAACTGAAGGTCGGCGACTTCGTCGTCCACGCCGACCACGGCATCGGCATCTTCGACGGCCTGCGTACCATCCGGCGCGGCACCCAGGTCATCGACGTGGTGCGCGTCGTCTACGCCGGCGGCGACCGCCTGCTGCTTCCGGTCGACAAGCTCGGGAGTCTGCAGCGCTATAGCGTGCTCGGAGATGCGGCAGGCGGCGAGAGTGGCCCGAGGCTTGACAGGCTGGGCAGCGGCGGCTGGGAGCGCGTGAAGGTGAGGGTGAGGCGGTCGGTCCGCAGGATGGCGGGCGAGCTGCTCGACCTCTACGCGGTGCGCAAGACTATCAGGGGGCTGAGCCACGCGCCGGACGACGAGCGGATGCGGGCCCTCGAGCGCAGCTTCCCCTACGAGGAGACCCCCGACCAGCTGCGAGCGATGGACCAGATCAAGGCTGACATGGAGTCGGAGCGGCCGATGGACCGCCTGCTGTGCGGCGACGTCGGCTACGGCAAGACCGAGCTGGCGGTGCGGGCGGCGGTCAAGGCCGCCGTCAGCGGCAGGCAGACAGCCGTGCTGGCACCGACCACGGTGCTGGCCCAGCAGCACTACGAGACCTTCCGCGCACGCCTGCGAGGCTTCCCTTTCGACGTCGGATTGCTGAGCCGCTTCCTCACGCCGGCGCGGCAGCGCGAGGTCGTCGGCAAGGCACGAGAGGGGCGCATCGACATCGTCGTCGGCACCCACCGCCTGCTCGGCCGCGACGTCGACTTCCGCAACCTGGGTCTGCTGGTGGTCGACGAGGAGCAGCGTTTCGGCGTCGGCCACAAGGAGCGCCTCAAGGCGCTGCGCAAGCGCGTCGACGTGCTGACGATGACCGCAACTCCGATACCGCGGACGCTGAGCATGTCGCTGGCCGGCCTGCGCGACATGAGCCTGATCGAGACGCCGCCGAAGAACCGCCTGGCGATCCGAACCGAGCTGCTGACGTTCGACCGAGAGACGGTGCGGCGGGCGGTGGCGGCGGAGCTGGAGCGGGACGGCCAGGTCTTCTACCTCCACAACCGCGTCGAGAGCATCGGCAGGGCGGCCGCGATGCTGACCAAGCTGGTGCCCGAGGCCAGCGTTGCCGTGGCCCACGCCCGGATGCCCTCGGCCGAGCTGGAGGGCGTGATGAGCCGCTTCGTGGCCGGCGAGCACGACGTGCTGGTGACCACCTCGATCATCGAGAACGGTCTAGACATTCCGAGGGCCAACACGCTGATCGTCGAGCGCGCCGATCGCTTCGGCCTGGCGCAGCTCTACCAGCTCCGCGGTCGCGTCGGCCGCAGCGACCGCCCAGCGTACGCATTCCTGCTGGTGCCGCCGCTACGGACGCTGAGCGCCGTCGCCCGCCGCCGCCTGCGGGCCATCAGGGAGTTCAGCGAGCTGGGGAGCGGCTTCCGGCTGGCGGCGGTGGACCTAGAGATCCGCGGAGCCGGCAACCTGCTGGGGGCTGAGCAGAGCGGCCACATCGAGGCGGTCGGCTTCGAGCTCTACAACCGCATGCTCGAGCAGGCGGTCAGGGAGCTGCGCGGCGAGGTGACGCGCGCCGAATTCCGAACCGAGCTCAACCTCGGGCTTGACCTGCACATCCCCGACGACTACATGCCAGACCAGGGGAGCAGGATGCGGATCTACAGCCAGGTGGCGGACGCCGAGAGCGAGGGGCAGCTCGAGCTGCTGGCTGGGGAGCTGGCGGACCTCTACGGTCCGCCGCCGCGCTCGGTCTCCGCGCTCCTGCGCTACGCCGCGCTGAAGCTGCGCGCATCGGCGATGCGGCTGGAGCGGATCGACCGGGAGGGCGGCGAGCTGGCGATCAGGTTCACGCCTGATGCTGAGGTGAGCGGCGAGAAGCTTACCGCGCTGGTCGCCTCCACGCCTGGAGCCAGGTTCACGAGCTCTGGGGTCCTGTTCTGCGCACTGGACGCCGCCGCCGGGGTCCTCGAGGAGGCGACAAAGCTCTTGCATTCGCTGGGAGGCTAGGACAGAATTGGCGGATTTGTTGAAGAGAAAGGAGTTGTCGGTGGGCCGGATCGTTGCCGCTGTTATGTTTGCGGCGGTGCTGCTGCTGGCTGCAGGTTGCGGCGAGGAGCGGGAGCCGGCGCCACTGCTACGCATCGGCGACGAGGTGTTCGGCCTGGCGGAATTCAGGGAATTCCTGCGCTCTGCGCACCCATCGGCGGAGCCGCCGATAAACGTTGATGTCCTCGAGGCCTACCTTGAGGAGTTCCTCGAGCACAGGCTGCTGGTGCAGAGGGCGCTGGCGGCCGGCATGGTGGCGCCGCGCGAGATCCCGGGGCGGCTCGAGCGGGAGAACATCCTCAAGAGCCGCTACATCGCGCGCGAGGCGAACAGGACGATCGAGGTCGGCGAGGAGAGCGTGATGGCTCTCTACGAGGAGCGCTACCGCGAGCCGAGGGCGCGCATACGCTGCATCTACGTCGAGGAGGAGTCGACCGCCAACAGCGTCTACAGCGACCTGCGGCGGCGGCCCTCAGGGTTCGAGCAGTACATGGAGCGCTACAATCCCGAGGAATTCACGGCGCCCGGGATCGGCACGGGGGTTTACTCGCGGCTCAACATGCCCGAGGAGATCGGCGAGAGGGTGTTCGCGCTCCAGGGGCCGGGCATCGCCGAGCCGGTGCCGTGGCGCAACGGCTACATCATCGCGCAGGTCGAGGAGTTCCTGGAGAGGCCGACGCTGGACGAGGTTCGAGACGACCTCGAGGACGAACTCTACACGGCTGAGTGGGGGAGAGTTAAGCGGGAGCTGATCGAGCGCGGGCGCGGCGAGGTAGAGGTGGAGCTCAATCCCCGGGTCGCAATCGAGGCGATGTCCGGAGCCGCCGGTGAGGGAGACGAAGGCTGAAGGGAGCGGCGATGAGGAAGTTTGCGTTGTTAGTTTTCTCGTTATTGTTTGCGGCGGCGATCGCAGCTCAGGACGAGCAGGTGGTCGAGGAAGTGATCGTCCAGGTAAACGGCGACATCATAACCTCCAGCCAGTTCCGCGAGCGCTTCGAGCCGGTCGGGCAGGAGCTGGAGCGCCGCTACAGCGGCGAGGAGTTGCAACAATCGCTCGCTGAATTGCGCGGCCAGCTTTTTAACAGCATGATCGACGAGCTCCTGATTCGGCAGCGCGCCGCAGCGATCAGCCTACGGCTCAGCGACGAGCTCTTCCGCGACCGAGTCGAGTTCTACAAGCGCCAGATAGGCGCCACAACCGACGAGGAGTTCCAGGCCGTGCTGGCCCAGGACGGCATGACGCTCGAGCAGTTTCGCTCGATGGTGGAGTACCAGTATTTCGTTGAGGCGATCTTCCGCTACGAGGTCGGGCGCGAGCTATTCGCCTCGGAGAGCCGGGTGCAGGAGTTCTACGACGACAACGTCGAGCGCTATACCCAGCCCGCGCGCATCCGCCTCAGCCAGATCGTGATGCCCTTAGATGCCGGCAACAGTGAGCAGCGCCTCGCCGAGGCCGAGGCGTTGCTGGGGCGCCTGCGGGGCGGGGCCGACTTCGGCGAGGCTTATCGCGGCGTCACGCCCGGGGCGGGCCCCGAGGACGCGGGCGACATCGGCTTCGTCGAGCCCGGCGAGCTGCGCGAGGAGATGGCCGCCGCCGTCGCCGGCCTCGGGGCCGGCGAGGTGAGCGAGATCATCTCGATGCCCCGAGCCTTGGTGATCGTGAAGGTGAGCGAGCGCGAGGAGGTGAGGGTGACGCCGCTGGAGGAGGTATACGACCGCGTGCTGCAGGACATGTACGTCGACACGCGGGACCGCGAGATGCGGCGCTACCTGGTGCGGCTCAAGCGGCAGAGCTACATCCGCATCATGGTCGAAGAGTTCGGCGAGCTCTACACGGAAGAGCACGAGGAGCCGGAGCAGTAGGCGAGTGGTAGAGGATTAAGGCTATGGAAAAAGCTTACGTGCGCGACCTGATCGTCGACTCCCACGTCGACTCGCCCTTCCTGGTCGCCGCCATCGAGGTGGCCAAGAAGCGCAACGGCGAAGACTTCCTCAAGCTGACGCTGGCCGACCGCACCGGCGAAGTCCGCGCCGTGATGTGGGACGACGTGCGGGAGGCGGCCGACACCGTTTCCCCCGGCGACTACGCCCAGGCGACCGGCAAGGTGGCGCTCTACCAGGAGAGGCCGCAGGTGGTCGTCAGCCGCCTGCGCCGCCTCGAGCCCGATCAGCTCGACGAGGCCGACTTCGTCCCGGCCAGCGGGAAGAACGTCGGCGAGATGTGGAGCGAGCTGGAGAAGGTGATCGCCTCGGTCGGCCGCCCCGAGCTGCGGCGGCTGCTCGAGGACGTCTTCAGCGACGAGGGGGTTGCCGAGCGCTTCCGCCGCGCCCCGGCGGCCAAGCACCACCACCACGTCTTCCGCGGCGGGCTCCTGGAGCACACGCTGTCGCTGGTCCGCCTCGGTGAGTTCGTCGCCGGCCACTACCCGCTGGTGGACCGCGACCTGCTGCTGGCCGGGGTCCTGCTGCACGACCTGGGCAAGATCAGCGAGCTGCGCTACGAGCGCGAGTTCGAATACAGCGATGAGGGTCGCCTCGTCGGCCACATAGTCATGGCCGCTGCAGATCTGGACGGCAGGATGCGGAAGCTCAGTTTCCCGGACGCACTACGCGCGCGGGTCCTGCACATGGTGGTCAGCCACCACGGCCTCGAGGAGTTCGGCTCGCCCAGGAAACCGATGACCCCGGAGGCGATCGCCCTGCACCACCTCGACATGCTCGACTCGCGCCTCGAGATCGCCCGCGCCGCCATCGAGCGCGACGCCGACAGGGACGGCAGCTTCACCGACTGGGTCCGCAGCCTGGAGAGGCCTCTCTACAAGGCTGATTGAATCGACGCAGCGCTGCCCGAACGACTCTCTAGCCAAATAGACCACAGAGACGAAGTCTTATGGGGGGCCTGAACTTGTCAGTCTCTTGCTGAGGGCACCCGCTCTCACCGCGCAGAGCACGGAGTTTTCTCTCAGGCAACGGCTCGCGGCACGGTGCCTGCTCAAGGGCCGATCAAAAGGCCGCTGTTATCACCCATCCCCCAGGATCGCTCGGAGGTCCTCGTCCGGGGTTGTGATCGGCGTGAGATTGAAGTTGTCCACCAGCACGTCCAGCACCGGCTTGGTGACGAAAGCGGGCAGGCTCGGCCCGATGCGGACATTCTTGATTCCCAGGTGAAGAAGCGTCAGCAGGATCGCGACCGCCTTCTGTTCGTACCAGCTCAGCACCAGGGACAGAGGCAGATCGTTCACGCCGCAGTCGAATGCTTCCGCAAGCGCCAGGGCGATCTTGATCGCCGAGTAGGCGTCGTTGCACTGCCCGATATCGAGTAAGCGAGGGATGCCTTCGATATCCCCGAAGGGGAGCTTGTTGAAGCGGTATTTCCCGCAGGCCAGCGTGAGGACCAGGCAGTCGTCGGGCACCTTTTGGGCGAACTCGGTGTAGTAGTTGCGGCCGGACTTGGCCCCGTCGCAACCGCCGACCAGGAAGAAATGCCTTATGGCGCCCGACTTGACCGCCCCTATGACCTTGTCCGCCACACCGAGGACGGCGTTGCGGCCGAAGCCGACGACGATCTTCTTCTCGGGAGCGTCCTGGGCGAAGCCCGGGGCTTGCAGCGCCGCGTCGATCACCGGCGCGAAGTCCTTGTCCTCTCCTATGTGGCGAACGCCGGGCCAGGCGACCAGCCCGGTAGTGAATATCCTATCCCTGTACGAATCCCTGGGCTCCTGTATGCAGTTAGTGGTCATCAGGATCGCGCCGGGGAAGGCATCGAATTCCTTTCTCTGATTCTGCCAGGCGCCGCCGTAATTGCCCACCAGGTGGTCGTATTTCTTCAACCCCGGGTAGGCCAGGCACGGCAGCATCTCTCCGTGGGTGTAGATGTTGATACCCTTACCTTCGGTCTGCTTCAGCAGTTCTCCCAAGTCTCTGAGGTCGTGTCCCGAAACCAGGATGGCCTTTCCCTCGACCGGCGTGACTCTTACTTCCGTCGGCTCCGGGTGGCCGAAGGCCTCGGTGTTTGCGGCATCCAGCAGCTCCATCGCCTTCAGGTTGATCTCGCCGACCCTGAGGGCCCAACCGAAGAGCTCATCCAGCGCTGGGTTTTCCTTGGCAAGAAAGTCGAGCGCCTCGTGGAAGAGCGGGAAGATCTCACTGTTTTCTTCTCCCAGCAGCAGAGCGTGGTCGACATAAGCGGCCGCGCCCTTGAGCCCGTAAGTAATCAGTCCCATCAGGCCGGCGGCATCGTCTCCATGTTTCTCCTGCCGGCTGGCGATGGAAACTTCCTCACCCTGCCGCACCAGGCCTTCGACGTCGGCGGCCGGGAACCACTGCGCCGCACCGGAAAGCTCCTCGGGGGTCTTGCCGACCGTTTCGCAGGCCGACTGATAAAAACCCCTGGCCTTCTCGAGGATTTTGTGCGCCGTGTTGAGATACTCGGCGAGCCTCTCGGGATCGAAATTGACATTGGTCACCGTTGTGAAAAGTGCCTCTATTACGAACCTGTCCACCTCTCGGTCTCTTACGCCGAGGGCTCCCGCCCTGTGGGCATACATCGAGATCCCCTGCACGGCGTGGATCAATAAATCCTGGAGCGTAGCGGTTGTGGCATCTTTGCCGCAGACGCCTTTCACCGTGCAGCCACTCCCTTTTGCTGTCTGTTCACATTGGTAGCAGAACATCGTTTTTCCTTTCGTCTTGGCCGCAGAAGTGCCTATTGCCGCGGGTTTGAAGCCCACTCAATTTCGCACCGGGATTTCCTTAGGTACCGACAGGTGTTGGTTTGCCGATATAGTATCACCTCCGAGGCCGATTATCACTTCGGTAAGCGGTAGATCGCTCTGCGCGGCGTCGCGGGCCGCCAGAATCATGTTCGTCGAGCCGGAGCAACACAGGACCTCCATCCTTGCTATCGTCACGCTTGCGGGCCCGGAGTGTCTGAAGAGGTCGGTGAGCTTCTCCAGGTAATCCGCCTTGTTGTCCGGCTTGGGGCAGGCGATAACGAAACTCCTGCCGGACACAAGCTAGAGCGCTCCGCCAGCGCAGGCGTTTACGCACTTGGCGCAGCCGATATACCTTTCTTCGTCGATTGCAGCGTCTCGAAGTGCCATAGCCGGCACCTCCTATCGCCGTCGCCCGGTAATGGTTCCATCGACGCGTAGAGAGAGCCTTGACTTAAGTCATGAATCGCCACTTCTTTTCCTCCTTAACCAGCAGGAGCACAATATCAGCGTAGGGGGGTCCTTTAGGGCCCCCGTTTTTTTTTGTGGTCTCTGTGGTTATATCCGCAGCAGTCCGCTGCTTAGGACGAAGGCGGAACCGTGATTCGGGCTCCATATCGGTTTTCTCTGCCTCCGCTGCGGTTGCCCGCACCCCGCCCCGCGCATCGGCAGCTCGAGCTTACTCAGGCTTTCCCCTTCCTCCATACGGTATTGACATATAGCGGCGCCTGGTCTACAGTCTGGCGTCTACTGACGGCGCCAAGCGCTTGCAGCGATTGCAGTTGCGGAAACCACGGGCGTGTGACGATGAAGAGGACCTTTCAGCCGCACAACCAGCGTCGGAAGCGTACGCACGGGTTTCGCGCCCGGATGAAGACCAAGGGCGGGCGGAGAGTGCTGAACCGTCGCCGCCGGAAGGGGAGAAAGCGGTTGGCGGTCTAGCCGCCGCCGGTATGGGCGCGGCGCGCAGGTTCGCCTTCCGCAGAGCCCGGCGCATCCGGCGCCGGAGCGACTTCGAAGAGGTGTTTCGCGCCGGGCGGCGGCTGGACGCGAAGACCTTCGTGATCAGCTACCGCGCCAACGGTCTCGGCTACGACCGCCTCGGCCTGAGCGTCTCGCGCAGTCTGGGGGGCGCGGTGTGGCGCAACAGGGCCAAGCGGATCCTGAGGGAGCTGTTCCGAAGCTACGCCGCCGTTGCGGGGCGGGAGCCCGGGCTCGACATAGTCGTCGTGCCTCGGCCCGCCCTGCTGGAAGATGGCTACCGAGAAACGGAGCGCCGCTGGCGCGATGCGTTGGAGAGCATCAAGTCGCGGCTGCGTTGACATAGCCATGGTCACACGGGCACTTATCGGCCTGATCGGCCTATATAAAAGATACATCTCGAGATACTTGCCGAAGCGCTGCCGGTTCTACCCAACGTGCGCCGACTACGCTGCCGAGGCGCTGCGGCGCCACGGGCTCGTGCGCGGCGGGCCGATGGCGGCAGCCAGGCTCCTGCGCTGCCACCCGCTGCACCCCGGCGGATTCGATCCCGTGCCCGAAGACCGAGAGAGCTATCTGCTGACAGGTAAGGAGTGGGGGAGAGGATGAGCGTAGAGAAGAGGATGATAAT
>CAYOXX010000023.1:0-31750 GCA_964408025.1 uncultured Acidobacteriota bacterium
GACATCGAGGGCCGCGTCAAGCAGCTCCGCACCCAGATCGAGAAGACCACCAGCGACTACGACCGCGAGAAGCTGCAGGAGCGGCTGGCCAAGCTGGCCGGCGGCGTGGCCGTCATCAAGGTCGGCGCCGCCACCGAGGTCGAGATGAAGGAGAAGAAGGCGCGCGTCGAGGACGCAATGCACGCCACCAAGGCGGCCGTCGAGGAGGGCATCGTTCCCGGCGGCGGCGTCACCCTGCTGCGGGCCGTCGAGCGGCTGGCCGACCTCAAGATCGAGGACGACGAGGAAGCGGTCGGCGTCAAGATCGTCAAGCGCGCGCTCGAGGAGCCGCTGCGGATGATCGCCGAGAACGCCGGCCACGACGGCTCGATCGTCGTCGAGAAGGTGCGCGAGAACGAAGGCGACTACGGCTTCAACGCCCAGACGCTCCAGTTCGAGAACCTGCTCGCCTCAGGCATCATCGACCCGGCCAAGGTGGTCCGCAACGCCATCGAAAACGCCTCGTCGATCGCCGGGCTCCTGATCACCACAGAGGCGATGATCTCCGAGATCCCCAAGGAAGAGAAGGCCATGCCTCCGATGCCGGGCGGCGGCATGGATATGTACTAAGCACCAGCATTCCAGCCAGGGCTCGGCGACGCGCAGCGGCGTGACGCCGGGCCCTCGGCTTCCGGGCAATTTGCTATACTCAGAGTGATGGCCGAAGCGAAGCACCGCCAGAGCGGAAGGTTTCTCGGCAGGCGCGAGGAGCGCATCCTGCGCTTCGTCGTCGAGCACGTCGTCACCCACGGTTCCCCCGTCGGCTCGCGCACGGTGTCCAAACTCGAGGGCGAGCACCTCAGCGCCGCCTCGATCCGCAACACGATGGCCGACCTCGAGGAGCTCGGCTACCTGGCCCAGCCGCACGTCAGCGCCGGCCGCATGCCGACCGACAGGGGCTACCGCTATTACGTCGACGCGTTGATGGAAGAGCCCTCGCTGCCGCTGGCCGAGCTGGAGGAGATCAGGTCGTTCTTCCTCAGCTACCGCGGCATGGTCGGCTCGATACTCGAGCGGACCTCGCACCTGCTCAGCCACTACAGCCACTACATCGGCATCGTCTCCGCGCCCCAGTTCGAGAGCACTGTCTTCCGCCACGTAGAGTTCATCCGCCAGGGCGAGCGCCGGGTGCTGGTGATCTTCGTCTCCCAGACGGGCCTGGTGCACAACAAGCTGATCGAGGTCCGTAAAGACTACCCCCAGGAGGAGCTCGACCGCATCAGCCGCTGGGTAGTCGACGAGTTCTCCGGCATGAGCCTGGCCGAGGTGCGCACCCACGTGCAGGAGCTGATGAGGGAGGAGCGCGCACGCATCGACGACCTCGCAAACAACGCCCTCGAGTTCTCCAGCGCCTCCTTCGAGGGCGGCTTCGGCGAGGAGGGAGTCTACGTCGAGGGGGCGGCCAACATCGTCGGCGAGCCGGAGTTCTCCGACCCCGAGCAAATACAGTTCCTCATCCAGGCCGTCGAGGAGAAGGGGCGGATAGTCGAGCTGCTCAACCGCTGCCTGGACGGCGAGGGGGTGCGCATCGTCATCGGCTCCGAAACGGAGCTGAGCGGCATCGAGGGCTGCAGCCTGGTCGCCAGCGCCTACAGCTTCCCCGACGGCTCCTGCGGCTCGGTGGCCGTCCTCGGGCCGACGCGGATGCCCTATCCGCGCACGGTCTTCCTGGTGGACTACATATCAAAGCAGGTCAGCCGCGCGGGCGGCTGAGCGGAAGCGGATGACAAAGGACGAGAAAAGGAGCGAGGCGAGCGGGCCGCCCGCGGATGAGTCCGCAGCGGGCGAGGATCAGTCCCGCCGCGGGGACGGCGCCGCACTCGATGCCTACCAGCGGCAGGCCGACGCCGGCGAGGCCGCCGAACCCTCCTCGGCCGACCAGGGAACCGGGGAGCCCACCGCCTCCGAGCCCGAAAAGCAGATCGCCGAGCTCGAGGACCTGCTGCTGCGCAAGGCGGCCGAGTTCGACAACTACCGCAAACGGGCTCGGCGAGAGAGGGAGGAGTTCGCCCGCTTCGCCAACTCCTCGCTCATCGAGGAGCTGCTGCCGGTGCTAGACAGCCTCGAGCTGGCTCTGGGCGCGGCGGACGGCGAGGACCGCGACTCACATCGCCGCGGGGTCGAGCTGACACTCAAGCAGTTCCTCGAGGTGCTCGGGCGCAGCGGCCTCAGCCCAATACCGGCAGTCGGCGAGCAGTTCGATCCCAGCGTGCACGAAGCCGTGATTCGCCAGCCGACAAGCGAGCACCCGGAGGGCGTGGTCATCGAGGAGCTGCAGCGCGGCTACAGGCTGAACGACCGCGTGCTGCGGCCAAGCCGCGTCAAGGTAGCCGCAGCGCCCGAGGATTCCGAGGGCGAGGAGGGCGATGCGGAAGGCGACGGCCCTGTGACGATACCGATTCAGTGAGATGATGCCGCGGCGCTAGAGCAATGGACAAGCGAGACTATTACGAGGTCCTCGGCGTGGGGCGCAACGCCGGCCCTGACGAGATAAAGAGGGCCTACCGCAAGCTGGCGCTGCGCTACCATCCCGACCGCAACAAGGAAGACCCCGACGCCGAGAGCAAGTTCAAAGAGGCTGCCGAGGCCTACGCCGTCCTGGCCGACCCCCAGAAGCGTGCCCAGTACGACCGCTATGGCCACGCCGCTCCCGTTTCGCCTTTCGGCGGCGGCTTCGACTTCAGCTCCGACATCTTCCGCGACTTCGAAGACATCATCGGTGACTTCTTCGGCTTCGGCGATGTGTTCGGTCGCGGCCGCAGCCGCAGGCGCCCGCGCACCCGCGCCATGGCCGGCAACGACCTCCGCTACACGCTCGAGATCTCGCTCGAGGATGCCTACGTCGGCGTCAAGCGCACAATCAAGCTCAGCCGCCGCGAAACCTGCGCCGGCTGCGGCGGCACCGGCGCCGAACCCGATTCCGGCATCGAATCCTGCCGCACCTGCGGCGGGCGCGGCGAGGTTATATACAACCGGGGCTTCCTCCACGTCCGCCAGCCCTGTCCGGCTTGCGGCGGCGTCGGCGAGACCATCAAAGAAAAATGCCGGACCTGCGGCGGGGTCGGACTCGTCGGCGCCGAGCGCGAGATCACCATAAATGTCCCCGCCGGCGTCGAGAGCGGCCAGCGCCTGCGCATCGCCGGCGAGGGCGAGGGCGGATTGCGCGGCGGCCCGCCCGGAAACCTCTACATCGACATCGGCGTCGCCAAGCACGAGCTCTTCCAGCGCGACGGCGCCCATCTCGTCCTGCAGGTGCCGATATCCTTCAGCGCCGCTGCGGTCGGCGCCGAAATAAAGATCCCCACTCTCGACGGCGAAGCGAAGCTCAAGGTCCCGGCAGGCACCCAGAGCGGCGACCACTTCCGCCTCAAAGGCAAGGGCATGCCGGTCGTCAACGGCGGCCGCACCGGCGACCTCTTCGTCATCGTCAACGTCAAAACCCCCACGAAACTCAGCAAGGAGCAGAAAAAACTCTTCCGCCAGCTCGAGCTCCTCGACGACGAAGACTACTCTCCCGGCTCCGACAAAAGCCTCCTCGACAGACTGAAAGAGTTGTTTGGCTAGTATATTCAGGCCGGGTAGGAAGGACGATCAAGGAGTTCTTTCCAGCTCGGGATGAAATCTAATTTGCCCGGCTTAAGCGAGCGTACCTGGAGCTCTTTAATCACCCCGACAGCCTCATGTTCCTGAGCTTCACCCAGAAAGAGTTCGAAGAGGGGACAGTGGCCACTTGGCTGCGGGGATAAAAGTATCAGGGTGGAAGATTTTTCGCTTAAGTGAACGGTGAGGATCGGATCAGCCCGGCGATCGCCTTTTTGCTAATGCTTATTCAGTGTTGCTGCTTTTTAGCCGGCTGCCAGAGGGCGAAGGCGGCGCCGGTCGGGTCCTGGACGACGGCGATGAATCCCACGTTGGCCACCGGCGTCTTGCCACGCAGCGCCTCGCCGCCCAGCTCCACAGCCTTGGCTATGGACTTTTCGACGTCTTCCACCTGTATGTAGACCATCCAGTGCGATGGCAGGCCCTCCACCGGCTGGCGCATGATGCCGCCCAGTGGGCCTTCCCCCGGCTTGATCAAGGTGTATTCCACGCCGCCGGGCATGTCCATCTTCTCCAGCTCCCAGGAGAACAACTCCCCGTAGAACTTCTTCGCCGCCTCGGGATCGGTGGTTTGCAAGTCCATGTGACAGAAATCGTTGGCCATGCTTGCCTCCTGTTACCGCTGAGCTTCTTTTACACAAGAGATCAGTTCCAGGGATCTTATCGCTCAGAAGACCCACGAGAACTTGGTGAACAGCGTGTGGCCTTGGTCGGAGCGTGTTCCGAAGCGCGAGGTGCCGCGCTGGTAGGCCACCTGCAGTGCGCCGAAGGGTGGGAGGAAGCGCCAGACCAGGACTGCCTGCACGTTGCGCTTGTCGATCGACGTGTTGGTCTGGAAGAAGAGCTTGAAGAAGAGGTTGGGATTGAGGTAGTAGCTGCTGCGCAGCACGTGAATAAAGGTGCTCTCGCCCTCGGGATCGGGATCCAGCAGGAGCCGGGTGAGGCCGTAGCTGACGTTCCAGGCTCCGGAGATGTTGAGCTCGGCGTCGACGCCGTACATGCGGACGTCGCTGTCGAAGTTGCGCCCGAAGATATAGTAGACCTGGGCGCTGCTGCCGGTGCGGGTGTCGTACTCGAGGTAGAACTCTGTGAGGCGGTTGCGGAATCCCTTCTCGTAGAGCTTGAACTCGTCGTTGTGGTAGAGGGAGAGCACCCACTTGCTGGTCAGCGTCACGTCTACGTCGGCGTCCAGGACCCAACTGCGCAGGACTCCGGCCTGGCTCCAGTAGCGGTTGTAGTTGACCCTGGCATCGATCACCTCGATACCGGCCCTGTTGAGCCAGAACTGGTGCGACAGGTTGGTGTCGAACTCCCTGCGGTCGTCGTCGCGGATGAAGCCGACGGCGTTCATGTTTTCCATCAGCCCCTCGCCCCAGTGGGAGTAGCGAACGTGGAAGTGGGTGTTGGCGCTGTCGTAGGCGGGGCGAACGAACCAGGCCGTGGCGCCGTCGTTGCTGGGGCCGTGGGCGCGGATGAACTGGGCGGTCATGCCGAGCGTGTCGGTGAAGAAGAGCGTCGCGTCGACGCCGACAGAGCCCTGGTCGGCCCCCAGCCAGCGGCGGTTTGCCGCCAGAAATCCTATGTTGGAGCCGCCGAAGAGACTCCGCTTGGCGCGCAGCACGGTGTAGGTGGCGTCGGGACCGTCGCCGCCGTCTATCGGCTCCGACTGGGCGCCGATGGCCGCCAGGTCCCAGCCGCCGATCCTGCCGGTTAGCTTCGCGCCCCAGGGGATGTCGCCGACCCGGCGCGAGTAGAACTGTTGCACACGCTGGCTGAACATCTCAGCCCCCTCGAGGAAGAAGGGCCGCTTTTCGGGGATCGACATCTCGAAGCGGGTCAGGTTTACCTCCTCGACGTCGGCCTCGACGGTGGCGAAGTCGGGATTCAGCGTCATCTCGGCACCGAGGGTGCTGCTCAGGCGGTAGCGCAGGTCGAGGCCGGCCTCCCACTCCGCCGACTCGCCCTGTTGGAGTTGGGTGAGCGCGTAGGGGATGATCTCGAACCGCCTGACGTGCGCCCGCAGGTCGAGGCCGGTCAGCTCGCCGAACTGGGATACCCGGACTTCATCGTCCAGCGGCCCGACCCAGTAGCTCTTCTCCAGTCGCCTCGGGTAGGTTCGACCCAGGTTTAGCCCCCAGGTCCTGTCTGCGCCGCCCCGGAACTTCAGGATGCGGAAGGGGATAGCGAACTCGGCCGTCCAGCCCTCGTCGAAGCGCGCGGCGGCGCAGCTCCAGGCAGCGTCCCAGGTGGAGTCGCCGGTGCGGCCATTGTCGGCGAGGCGGAGGTCCCACTGCGTGCCGAGCAGATTGGTGACGAAGCCGGTGCAGGAGCTGTCGTCGTTGAAGGTGTCAAGAAAGACGACGACGGCGTCGTCATCCCGCAGGTCGCTGTCGCGCTGCGTTAGGGCAGCGGCGATACCGTCGGGCTCGGGATCGTAGCAGGTGAAGGCGACGTAGAGGGCGTCGTCGTCGAAGCCGATGCGCACCACTGTGCGCAACGGCGAGGGCTCGCCGTGACGCGGTTTGAATTGGATAAAGTCCTCGATCGGCTCGGCCAGCCCCCAGGCTTCCTCGTCGGGACGGCCGTCTATGGCGGGCGGCCGGGGGAACCTGACGGCGCGGACCGACCGCTCCTCCTGCGCTACCGACTGGACCTGGGCGAAGAGCATAAAAAGGAGCGAGAGAGCAGCAACAATGCGCGTCATTTCCTACCCTTCCGTACTAATCCGGGTGCAGGTGCCACCCAGGCTTCAGAGCGGGGCGCTGTCCACGGCTAAGCACCTTCCCTCAAAATCAGATCGTCGATATGCATCGCCATGCAGGCCATCGCCTGCTGCGTCTCGTCGCTGATCTCGTAGCAGGTTATGGTGACGTAGTGGCGGCCGCGGTAGAAGATAACCTGCAGCTCGTCGGTGGAGCAGCCATCACCGAAGTTACCTTCGGTGGTCGCGCCGTAACTGTTCTCGTCGAAGACGGCGGACGCGCCCGCGGCGCTCCCCATGTCGTAGATCTCGATCCTGATCTCGAGGTCGTCCTTGCGATAGTCCTGCACCGCCAGGCGCTCGAAGCCATTCTCCAGGAAGAGCTCGGCGCCGCCGTCGATGTGCGTGTAAAGCGCTTCGCCCTCGAGCAGCCGTGGCCGCCCCTCACCGGCCCAGCCGGTGGGAACGCCGTCGGGTGGAAGCAGGTCGGTCGGGTCGTCGACACCTAGGGCGGGCAGCAAGGCGAGCATCACGGCCAGGATTGAGCTGAGCATATTCGTCCCCCCGACGCCTATCCGAGGAGGACGCGGCGGTGGCTGATCCGTTCGCGGTCGCAGACGCCGAGGCCGAGTTTCGCGGCGCGCGCCAGCTTATCGTAGCGCCGCTGCGTCGGCTCCAGATCCTCTTCTTGCGCGATACCCTCGGCGACGCGCTTGGCGAATATCAAGTCCCAACCCACCAGATCGGCCGCGACCGGATCGGTGGCGACCCAGAGGGTCTTGGCGTTCCAGATGTAGCGAGCCGTCGCGCCCGGGCCGCCCTCGAAGCAGCCGCGCAGGCCATCGACTATGTTCAGGACCGTCTTGTCCCTGATCGGCGGAAAGGCGCAGACCTCGGCATTGTATCGGTTCCACATCGGGCCGTGGGCGCGGGCGGTGTTGCTGGTGGAGCCGAAGGCGAGGTTCTTGAAGCATAGTGTTACAGCAGGGCCGGCGTTCTTGAGGATCGGAACGTTGATGATCTTGTCGACAATGCTGGTGACGATGGTGCTGAAGTAGCTCCTGGTGCCGCCGTTGATCATGTAGGGCATCATCTCGTCGCTGTACTCGCCCGCGATCTCGAACTCGTAGTAGACGTCCTCGGCGATCCGGTCTCGGCCGCGCCAGATCTCAAGCTCGCCCTCCATCACCTTGTACTCGGTGCCGATGATCTCGATGCCGGGGTAGCGCTCGGCGACGTAGCCGGCCTCGTGCATCTGGTACTCACGACGGTCCCAGATCACCAGGTTGGCGCGCGGGACGCCGATCTCCTCCAGGGCTGCTACGGTTGCGTCGACTACCTCGAACGCCGTGGTCAGCAGGCGGCCGCCGATTGGATTGATCTTGATGCCTATGCGGTCGCCGGGCGAGAAGAACGAGGCCCAGGCGTCGCGCGGATCGGAGGCGCCTGTCAGCGTCTTCATCCCCTCGGCCAGCATCACCGCCGCGACCGCCGCGTTGGGCTGCATTCCCTCGACCGAACCCTCGTGGTGGATCTCGGCCACGACGCCGGGGTAGGGACCCGGCAGCGCGTGCGGCCCGCGGGGCACGGCCATCGCGTCGGCGAGGTTGGAGCCGATCGAGTCGGGGTCGACCTGATCCTGTCGACCCCTCGGCGCCGGGAGCTCGCCGGCTTCGGCGCGCGGTAAGCCGATGGCGGCGGCACCTGCAAGGGCGGCAGTTTGCAGGAAGCCGCGGCGGCTGAGCGGGCGGCGGGCCCTCTTCCGTCCCTTGTCGGATTTCATTCGTCTCCCTCCCGGTTACTGTGGCGTCTGTTATATTTTCCCCGACCGGCGTCGGCTAAGATCGATCGGCCGAATAAGCGAAGTCGGGTGCGACCTATGTTCGAGCGCAGCGCACTTGCGGTCATTGTATCACTGTTGTCGCTTTGCTGCTCCCTGTCGGCGCAGGATAGGCAGGAGGTGCCGCAGTTCCGGGCGCGGGTGCGCCTGGCGGAGGTTACCTTGCAGGCCAAGGGAGCCGACGGCCGGCACATCACCGACCTGGAAGCCGGTGAGCTGACACTGAGGGCCGACGGCCGCGAGCGCGAGATCCGTTTCTTCCGGCCGGTGCGTGTCGGCCTCGAGCGTTTCGGCGAGCTGAGGCCGGTCGGCGTCGAGTACCGCCAGGCGTTGGCACAGTCTTCCTACCCGCCCCGCTATTATCTGTTGCTATTCCACCAGATGCAGTTCCGCTTCGGAGCCTTCCAGCGGGCCAGGGCGGCGGCCATCGAGTTCGTGCGCAGCCGCATGCTGCCCAACGACCACGTCGCCGTGGTCGCCTTCGACAAGCGCCTCGACTTCGAGCTCGACTTCACAAGCGACCGCGGGCTGGTGCTCGAGGCGCTGGAGGGGATGTACCTGCGGCACCGCAACATCCAGTGGTACGACCACTTCTACGCCTACCTGCAGGAGCTTGCGGCGCGGCTGGCGCGCATGGAGCACAAGGTTACCATCATCCTGATTGCCGACGGCATGCTGGGGATCGGCGGTCCGGCGGCCTTCCGGGTATACGACAACACGATACAGTCGCTGCAGGCGGCCGACGTGCGCATCTACGGCGTCGACGCCGGCGGACTCAACCTGCGCGATCCGGGGGCCAGGGTGGCGCGCTTCTCCCCGCAGGTGGCCGCCCTCATACGGCAGAGCTTCAACCTGGGTCTCTACACGCAGCCGACCGGCGGCCGCCTCTACCGCTACCACAACGACCTGCTCGCGCTGCTCGAGCAGGTGGACTACGAGATGAGCGCCTACTACGTGCTCGGCTTCTACCTCGACGAAGACGAGGAGCTGGACGGACCGATCTCGATCTCCATAAGATGCTCCCGCCCCGGAGTTGAGCTGCGCTACAAGGAGCGCCTACGCTACCGGATGGAGGCGGAAGAGATGTTAGTTCTCGAACAGTGAGGGAAACGGGCGGTCGGATTAGCCCGTACTATTCGACGGCCGGGAATAGCGGCAACGATCCCAGCAGCCAGCGGCCGTTGCGGCGAAGCAGCTCGGCGACGCTCTCCCACTCTGCGCCTTCTTTAATCACCAGGCAGCGCATGGTAGCGCGCCCGTCCGTCAGTGTCGCCGAGCGGAAGAACAGCTCGGCGCCCGCCAGCCTGCTCTCCATAGCCTCGCCCAGCTCGGCCAGCGTGGCGCGGTAGCGCTCTTCGTCGCTATCCCTCAGTGCCAGCAGCATCGCCTTGGTCTGGTTCTCCGGCGCGACCCGCTCCAGTGCGCTCTCGACATCGCCCTGCTGCGCAGCCCGGAACGCCTCACGCAGGGCGGCGCGAGCCGCCGCCTCGTCGCCTGAGACGCAGGAGAAGAGCAGTAGCGTGGCGGTCGTGACGGCCGCCAGCAGGTGGCGGGTCCGCATCATCGCTCCTCGCCCGGATCCTCTCCCGCCTCCGCTTCGTTTTCCGACGGAGAGAAGAGCCCGGCGACCCACTCGCGTGAATATTCCCCCCTGAAGATCGCCAGGCGGCCCCTTTGGCTTCCCTCTAGCTCGAGGAGGAACTCGGTCACCGCTGCGCCGGCAAGCTCCGGGCCCATCGCTCGCTCCCGCGGCAGGTAACGCCCCATCTCGCGGCGGCTGATCTCGAAGCTCTCGACCGCCTCCTCGGCGTCGCGTTCCTGCTCGAAGCGCATGACGCAGAGCACCCTCAGCTCCTCGTCGGCGGTCAGCGAGATGACGCAGTCGTCGAACGGCGCCAGCCAGTCGAGCAGAGAGCGCGACTCTTCGCTGTGGCGCAGCGCCATCCAGCCCGGCACCCGTTTGTCTGCCGTGGCCAGCAGACCGCCCATCGCGCCGCCGGCGCTTATTCCTGCCTGTCGGCCCGCTCGGACGTCGAAGTAGTCCTCGAGTAGCTCTAGCGATGTGCTGAGGACGACGTAGCCGCTGCTGGGCACGGCGACAAAAGCCGTGCCCTCGAGCGGCCGGCCGCCGGTGGGCAACCGGCCACGGTAGCGGTGGACCACCGTGCCCTCCAGCTCGAAGGTCTCGCGTGCAGCCGCCGACAGCCACATTTCTACGGTCTCCGGGTCGACATCGGCGCGCAGAACGACGATCAGCGGCAGCGAGCGCAGCGGATTCGGGTGGGCGCGGCTCTCGAAGGCCACGGCGAAGGCCAGCTCGTGGAAGTCACGCAGGTTCACGCCGCTGCCCTGCAGCATCAGGTCGAAGACGGCGAGGCGAGCGAGCGCGTAGCGGCCGAACTCTGAGTCGAGTACCTCCTCGATATTTAGGAAGCCGACGGCCAGGTACTCGCCGTCGGGCAGCGTGGTGAGCAGCTCCGGTATCTCGCCGCCGGGCTCGATCGGGCTCTCGATCCCTCCACCGCAGAAAACACTAGCAACTGCCGCAATGGAAAGAATGAACAACAGGGCCTGTCGCACGGTGACCTCCTCTGGCAGGCCGAAGTATAGCAGCTACGCCCGGTGTCCTCCGCCCGAGGCGGGGGAATCCTGACTTCTCTCTTGATATATTCTTTTTTCTCTGTGCTCGCTTTCGCCAAGGTTTTAACGGGCTTGCCTGACGAAGTCCGCCACGGCGGACGAAGGCGGGTCTCTGAGGTTCGAAAAACCTCTACTTTATCTACGGTTCAGCGCCAGCCCTTCATGGCGCGCTCGGCCTCGCGGTCCTGCTCCTTACGGCGCTTGGTCTCCCGCTTGTCGTAGAGGCGCTTGCCCTTGGCGAGGCCTATCTCGAGCTTGATGCGCGAGCTCTTCAGGTAAAAGCGCAGGGGAGCGATGGTGAAGCCGCGCTGGCTGACGGCGCCGATCAGCTTGTTGATCTCCCGCCTGTGCAGCAGCAGGCGACGTGGGCGGGTCGGCTCGTGGTTGCTGGCGGTGCCGTGGTGGTAGGGGCTGATGTGGCAGTCGAGCAGCCAGAGCTCGCCGTCGCGCGGCCGGCAGTAGCTCTCCTTGAGGTTGGCGCGGCCCTCGCGCAGGCTCTTGACCTCGGTGCCGAGTAGCGAAACGCCGGCTTCGAAGCGCTCCGAGATGTGATAATTATGGAACGCTTTACGGTTAGTCGCCAGCACGCGGCCGCCCGGGCCGCCCTTTTTCTTGCCCATCGGTTCAGTCGCCGAGGAAAAGGCAATCAGTGTAGCGCCGAGCACTACTCAAGGCAACCGCACCTGCCGACGGAAGTTGTCGCAAGCCCAGGCGAAACGTATACTCGCTCTATGTCCGCACAGACTGGGCAGAATAGTGTGGCCTGGATCGGCCTTGGCTCGAACCGTGGTGATAGTAGCGCGTTGCTGCGCTTGGCCGCCGGGTCGCTGCTGTGCTTGCCGGGAAGCGAACTCGTCGCTGCCTCACATCTGTATCGAACCGCACCAGTAGGTGAGGGATTTAGTGGAGATTTTTTTAATGCCGTCCTAGGCCTGCGCACGAGGCTCAGCCCCGGCGAGCTACTCGCCCGCTGCCAGCGGATCGAGGCCGAGCTGGGGCGCGACCGTGAAACCGGCCCGGACCGCACCGCCGACCTGGACATACTGCTCTTCGGCGATCTGGTCGTCAGCGAACCGGGCCTGGAAATCCCGCATCCACGTTTGGCGGAGAGGCGCTTCGTGCTGGAGCCTCTGGCCGAGGTCGCTCCCGAACAGATCCATCCCGTCAGCGGTAAAACTATCGGCGAGCTACTGTCGTCTCTTGAAGAAAAGCAGCGAACGGAGCGCCTTGAGGCCAAGCTACTTTAGTAACTCCCGACCATCCCGCTTCTGCCAGGCGATCCGCCCGCCCTTGACCACCGTGCGCACAGGATTTACGCCCCAGTGGTAGACGAGGTGGAAGTGGCTCGGCGCGTCCAGCACTACCGCGTCTGCCATCTTGCCCGGCTCGAGGCTGCCGATGCTGTCGCCGCGCCGCAGGGCGCAGGCGGCGTTTAGGGTGTGGGCCACGATCGCCTCGGCGACGCTCATCTTCATTTTCAGGCAGGCGAGCGTGATCGTCATCGGCACCGACTCGCAGTGGCTGCTGCCGGGATTGAAGTCGGTAGCCAGGGCCACCGGCAGGCCGGCCTCGATCATCCTGCGGACCGGGGCGTAGTCGCTCATCATAAGGAAAAACGCTGTCCCGGGCAGCAGCACAGCTATCGTGCCGCTCTCGACCATTCTCTCGATGCCGCGGTCGGAGATTTTCAGCAGGTGCTCGGCGCTGACCGCCCCCATCTCGGCCGCCAGCTCGGCGCCGCCCAGTGGGGTCAACTCGTCGGCGTGTACGCGCAGGCCCATGCCGGCGTCGCGGGCGGCGGCCAGTATCAAGCGCGACTCCTCGATGCTGAAGATACCGGTCTCGGTGAAGACGTCGCAGAACTCCGCCAGCCCGGCTTCGGCGACGGCCGGGATCATCTCCCCGGCCACCAGGTGCGCGAACTCGAGGCTGCCGTCGTCGCGCGCGCGGTATTCGGGCGGCACCTCGTGGGCACCGAGGAAGGTGGGGACGATGGTCAGTGGGTGCTCGGCGGCCAGGCGGCGGATGGCCCGCAGCATCTTCAGCTCCGTCTCCAGCTCGAGGCCGTAGCCGCTCTTGATCTCCACGGTCGTGGTGCCGTGCTCGAGCATGCTGTCCAGGCGGGCGAGTCCCGAGGCAACCAGCTCGTCCTCGCTCGCCTCGCGGGTGGCGCGCACCGTGCGCAGGATGCCGCCGCCGGCCCTGGCGATCTCGGCGTAGCTCTCGCCGCGCAGGCGGCGGTCGAACTCGTCGGACCTGTCTCCGGCAAATACGGTGTGGGTGTGGGGATCGACGAAGCCGGGCAGGATCGTGCCCTCGCTGGCGTCGACGACCTCGGCCCCGGGCGTCAGCTCGACGCGGGAGTCCGCCTCGGCGCAGGGGCCGACGAAGACGATTCGGCCCTCGTGGGCCGCCAGGCAGCCTGCGGGAACGATTTCCAGCTCGCCCTGCTCGGCGCCCTTCTTGGGTTCGGTGCCGCGCGCAGTCGCCAGCTCGGCGGCGCCGGTGATGAGAAGATCGGCCTTGATCATCGTTAACCTTCCTCGGCGTGATACACTTGCCCTCGGACTTGCCGAGTGCCATTCTAGTAAACAACGCTACGGGCGCAACAGTATATATGGCGACCGGGAATCCGGACGCGCGGGAGGAAAGCTGCCGTGACATCGCCGGCGCAAGCGGCCCCGCTTTCAGCCTCGGCCCAGCGCACCGACAAGCTGCTCGCCGCAGGGCGCGAGGGTGACGACTGGGCCTTCGAGGAGCTGCTGAGGCTGCACCGCGGTCCCGTCTACCGCCTGGCGCTCGGCATGCTGGGCAAGCCGGAAGCGGCCGCGGACGTCTGCCAGGACGTCTTCCTGCGCTTCTTCCGCACACTGCGACGCCTGCGCTCCGACCGCGGCATCCGGGCCTGGCTGCGGCGCGTGGCGATCCACCGCTGCTACGACGTGCTACGCGCCCGCCGCCGCCCCGCCGCTGTGGCCGAACTGATGCCCGGCTGCATGCAGACCGAGTACGGCATCGAGGTAACCGACTACAGGCAGCTCACCGAGTGGCTGCTGAGCAGCCTCGACATGCTCAGCCCGAGGCAGCGGGCGGCGCTGGTGCTGACATGCCACCAGGGCTACAGTATCGAGGAGGCGGCCGAGGCGATGGGCTGCCGCCCTGCGACCGTACAGGAGCTGGTTCATAAAGCGCGCGAGAAGCTGAAAGCCGCGTTCTTCGGCGGTGGCGAGAGGCGGAAGCAATGAACCGCGAGACCGCCAGGGAGATGCTGCTCGATTACCTCAACGGCAACCTCGGGGATGAGGAGCAGGCCGCCGTCGAGAGCGTCCTCGATCAGGACGACGGGCTCCGACTCGAACTCGAGGGGATCAGGCGGGAAGTAGGCATCCTGCGCGGGTCGATCATCGACCCCATGGAGGATGTGCGCCTGCGACGGATCAGCAGCGGCGTGATGAACGAGCTGCGCCGCCAGCGGGCAGCGGGCTTCGCCGTTCTGTCCCTGCCTTTGCGCTCCTACCTGCGCGCCGCAATCGTCGTCCTACTGATCTTAATCGGCGTCGTCCTCTTCTTCATCCTCCGCCCGGCCACGGATGGGGAAACCCCTGAAGAACAGGACGAGATCGCGGCGCCATCGTCGCAGTAATAAAGTCCCGCCGTTCCCGTGCACTACGAAGAAGCTGCCGGTCGATCCCAAATATCTATTGACCGTTTAAACTTCGTTCTGAAAACCGTTGACTGTCGCCGGGATTGTAGTTTCGCAGAAGAGAAGCTGATCAGGACATCCGCCCGCCAGGTTCATTTCGCGTTGCGGCAGCTTTATGCAATAGCCGGTTGTAATGAATTGAATCAAAGATGGTTCTATTTTGCCCTGTGTACACGCTAGCCGCCGTAGCGACTAGCGGGGTAGGAGTAAGGAGGTAAATCTGAGGATCTGTCTTCAGATGCTTAACAGAACTCGATATTAAATGAAAGCATATTTCATGCCAACGTTGGGAATAGGGCTCTGCGGGATCCGGCGGCCGCCGAATTGTCAGGCCATCTCCGGGTTGTGGAGATAACGAGATGTTAGCGGGCCAGCGCCCGCTACGGCGCGTCTGGTGCATTTTATACTCCCGCCGACCTTAACTGTTGCATCGACGCAACATGTACGAGTTGCGAGCGGCGTGTTGACGCCTGCGTGCCCGCCGCAATACAATGCCTCGCCAGGATACCAGCCGAGGGGGGTTGTCATGACCACCGCCGTCAGTCTTTTCGTCACGCTGCTGTGCGGCCCGGCGCTGTCGCCGGGGGAGGTGTCGCGAGCCCAGTTCGGGTCTCTCGGCTGGGTCGAGATACTCATCATCTTCGGCATCATCATGCTCCTCTTCGGCGCTCGCAAGCTGCCGGAGATCGGCCGCGGCCTCGGCAAGGCGATCTCCAACTTCAAGCGCAGCGTGCGCGAGGAGCCGCCCAAGCTGGAAGAGGCGGACGAAGACAACGCGGACGACGAGGACGACGAGGAAGCGAAGCCGAAGAAGTCCAAGGGCGAATAATTCCTGCCCGCAAGTCTACTCAATCGGTTATCCCAGGCAGCGATCCCCGATGCAATGTTTCTCCGGCTAGTAGTCCGGGATTTAGTGCCTGAAGTGGCGCCGGCCGGTGAAGAGCATGGCTATGCCGTGCTCATCGGCGGCGGCGATCACCTCGGAATCCCGTTTCGAACCGCCCGGCTGGACTACGGTGCTGGCCCCGGCTTCGGCGCCGACGTCGAGGCCGTCGCGGAAGGGAAAGAAGGCGTCCGAGGCCATCGCAATCGGCCCGCAGACCTTCAAGGCCTCGAAGCGGGCGGCGGCGATGCGGGCCGAGTCGACGCGACTCATCTGGCCGGCGCCGACGCCCAGGATGCGGTCGGCGGCGGCGAAGACGATGGCGTTGCTCTTGACGTGCTTGCAGATCCGCCAGGCGAACCGCAGGGCGCGCAGCTCGTCCTCGGTCGCTTTGCGCTCTGTGACGACTTGCCACTCCCTGGGATCGTCGAAACCCCAGTCGTAGTCCTGCAGCAGCAGTCCGCCGCTGATCCGCCTTATATCCCAGCGCCCCGGCTGCTGGCGCGGCGGGCAGCGCAGCAGGCGCAGCCGCTTCTTCCTCTTCAGCCTGGCCAGCGCCTCGTCGCTGAATGCGGGCGCGATCACGCCCTCGACGAAGATGCCTGCGATCCTCTCTGCGGCCTCCAGGTCGACTTCAGCGTTCAGGGCGACGACGCCGCCGAAGGCGGATACCGGATCGCACTGCAGCGCGGTCTCGAACGCCTCGGCCGTCGTGTCGCCCAGCGCCGCGCCGCAGGGGTTGGAGTGCTTGATGATGGCGCAGAACGGCTTGCCTTCGAACTCCGAGGCGAGCTGCCAGGCGCCCTCGAAGTCGAGCAGGTTGTTGAACGACAGCTCGATGCCGGATAGCTGCTCCGCCGCCGGCAGCGAGTCGCCGGCCGCCTCGATCTCGCGGTAGAGGGCGGCGCGCTGGTGCGGGTTCTCGCCGTAGCGCAGGTCCCCGACTTTCTCCAGCCGCAGCGTCAGGGAGGCCGGAAAACCGGCACTTTCACCCTCAATCAATTGATCACTGAGATATGAATATATCGTGGCATCATATTGAGCAGTGTGACTGAACGCCCTCGCGGCCAGCTCGGAGCGGAAATCCAAATCAAGGGTTCCGCCGCTTTCGCGCAGGCGCCGCAGCGCTTCCGGGTAGTCTTCGGGATCGCAAATGACAGCGACGCCGCGGAAATTCTTCGCCGCCGCTCGCAGCAGCGTAGGCCCGCCGATGTCGATCTGCTCGAGGGCGTCGGTGAGGGGCGTTTCCTTGTCGGCTATCGTTTCGGCGAACGGGTAGAGGTTGACGATGACTAAGTCGATAGGCTCGATGCCCAGCTCGCGTAGTCGCGCCATGTCGTCGGGCCTGTCGCGGCGGGCCAGAACGGCGCCGTGGACGGACGGGTGCAGTGTCTTCACCCTGCCGTTGAGCATCTCCGGGCTGCCGGTTACCTCGGAAACATCCCGCACCGCAAGGCCGGCTTCCCGCAGCGCCGCCGCCGTGCCGCCGGTCGAGATCAGCTCGACGTCGAGTTCGGCCAGTCCACGGGCGAAGTCCGCTACGCCCCTCTTGTCGCTTACCGACAGTAGTGCCCTGCCAACCTTGATCGCCTCCTCAGCCATCGATTCTCTCTCTCAAGTATTTTCCGGTGCGCCGTTAGCCGCTTCCGGCGGCCGCCGCGCGTTTAATATCAACCGTCCGGGCCGGACGGCACTGCCTTTTACTAGTGTGAATCTACATCGTAATCACCGCCCGCATCAAGAGCGTCTGATGGGTGAAGTGTGGGCGTGCGACGAAATCGCTTACTCGTCTAGGCTGAAGGGTTGTAACTTGCCCCGCTCGAGTCGGACGACGCGGTTTGTGATCCGCCGCAGGAGGTCGCGGTCGTGTGAGATGACGACTTTCGCCTGGGCCATACCCGCCAGGATCTCCACAATCCGCTCCCTGGCCACGTCGTCGAGGCCGGAGACCGGCTCGTCGAGCAGGAGCACATCCGGCCGCATCGCCAGGACGGCGGCGAGTGAAACCAGCCGCTTCTCGCCGGCCGAGAGGCGGTAGATCACCCGCTCCTCGAAGCCGGAGAGGCCGACGGCGGCTAGCGTCTCGCCGACTGTCGCCGCTGCTTCGGCGCGCGACATGCCGAGGTTGAGCGGTCCGAAGGCGATATCCTCGGCCACGGTGGGGCTGAAGAGCTGGTCGTCGGCGTCCTGGAACAGGAGACCTACGCGAGCGCGGACCTCCCGGAAATCCGCCTCCGTGCGCCGCGGCCTGCCGAAAACCTCGACCTCCCCGGCGGCGGGCTTAAGGAGCCCCACGATCAGGTGCAGCAGTGTGGTCTTGCCGCTGCCGTTGGAACCGACGAGCCCGATCGACTCGCCCTCGCGCAGCTCCAGGTCGAGACCTTCGAGCACCGGTGGGCCGTGCTGGTAGGCGAAGCTGACGCCCCGCAGCCTGATCGGGTGGTTGCCTACGCCCATTCGAGCCACCCCAGCGTCAGCAAGACGGCCAGCGAGATAGCCGTGAATACTACGTCGCGGCCGCCCGCGCGGAGGGAGTGCATGACGTGGAAGCGCCCGCGGAAGCCGCGGCATTTCATGGCGGCGACGATCCTGTCGGAGCGATCGAAGCTGTTGACCAAGAGCATGCCGACCAGGTAGCCGTAGCTGCGGAAGGTGTGGAAGTTGAGGCGGGGCCGGAAGCAGCGGACCTTCATGGCGCAGATCAGCCGGTCGTACTCGTGGTGGATAACGTCTATGTAGCGGATCGTGAAGAGGAACAGGTGGACCACCTTGTCCGGCAGCCGCAGCCGGTGCAGGGCATGGCCGAGCCGCACCGGATCGATAGTGCTGAGCAGCACCGTGTAGCCGAGGACGATGACGTTAGCCTTGAGCGCGATGGCGCCGGCGAGGCGAAGCCCCCGGTCCGTCCAGGCGAGCGGGCCGAGTTGCAGCAGGGGTTCGCCGGGGGTCGACAGGGGCAGAACCAGCAGGAGAACGAGCATGAAAGCGTTCAGGCCCAGCATCCTGCGCCAGGCGGCGGCGGCCGGCAGGTCGGCTGCGAGGGCCAGGAGTACCGTCAGGGCGAGTCCTGCAGCCAGGACGGTAAAACTACTGCTGAGAGCGATGAGGACGGAGAATAGTAGGGCAACTACGATGCGCAGGCGGGGATCGAGTCGGCGGACTACCGAGTTACCCTTGAGGAATGTTTCGCAAGACATATCGCGCTGCGCTCCCGCTCGGGCGGCGGCGGTTACCGTCGTCCCGGATCACCCGGTTGCATTTTATCCCGATCCCGGCGACGGACGCCCAGGAAGTAGAATGCCAGGCCCGCCAGACCGACGATGTAGCCGATGCCGCCCAGCACGTCGCGGAAGCGGACCTCCTCCTTGAACTCCTTCAGCTCCCTCGCCAGCGGCCGGACCCTCATGGCGACCGAACGCTCGACTACCCGGGCGAGGGTCTCCTCGTCGGCCACGAGGCCCGCCCCGGCGCCGGAATCGTTCAGGACCTCTGTGTCGTCCTGCTCCGCCGCTGTATCCTGGGCCATCATACCGCTGCTCCAGAAGAGGAGAACTATAGCGGCGGCCAACACTGAACCTATCTGGAAAACACGCCGTTTATTAATAGCCATCGAAAACTCCTTCGGCAAACGAGGTCCCGCGCCCGCTAGTCGGACCCTCCCTCGTAGGGCGGGAGCGAATCCGGAAGGTCCTCCGCCGGGATCGTTTCGGTCGCCCGGTGACCCATGTGGGTGACGACGAAGCGGTGGTCGCACCTGAAGCTGGCCTCGAAGGCGAACAGTCCCTCCTCGTCGGTCTCGGTCTCGCCCAGCTTCTCACCGTCGGGGGCGAAAACCTCGACGCGGGCGCCCGCGGCCTGTGAGTCCTGGTAATAGGCTTCCCCCCGGATGGCGGCGCCGCTCTCGACGTAGACGTCGAGGTGCAGACCGTGGGCGAGTGAGGGCGCCGGCAGGAGCAGGAGCAGAGCTGAGGCGAGAGCGAGAAGCGAGAGTAGCGGAATCGAGGCGTTGCTAGGCATTCTGTTTCTCCCTGGTCAACAGGTACGGTGGGTCGAGCAGCTCGGGCCGCACCTGGCGCAGAAAAGCGACCGCCGCCGCAGTCACCAAGCCCTCGACTATCCCGATCGGCAGGTGGGCGATGAAGACGCCGTTGGCGATTAATCCGAACTCTTCTCCGGTGATCACAAGTTCGGCCGCCACCAGCAGCGCCGCGAAGACGATCGCCAGCGCGCCCGCGGCGAAGCCTGCGGCGAGGAGAGCCGCCTTGGACCTGGCGCGGCGGACGCATCTGTTGAAGAGGTAGAAGCACACCAGAGCCGTGAAGCCGAAGTTGAAGGTGTTGAGGCCCAGCGTCGTCAGGCCGCCGTGGCCGAAGAATATCGCCTGCAGGAAGAGCGCGATCAGGAACGCGGGAAAGGCGGCCCAGCCGAGGATCAGGCCCACCAGGCCGTTGAGGATCAGGTGGGCGCTGGTGGGGCCGAACTTGACGTGGATCAGCGAGGCGACAAAGAAGGTCGCCGAGAGGACCGCCACGCGCGGCACGCGCTCGTAGTCCATCTTCCTCAGGCCGGCCATAGTCCCCGCCAGGGCCAGAAGCGCGCCCCCGACCAGGATCGCCTGCCCGGCTAACGTCTCCGAAAGCACGCCGTCGGAAATATGCACCGCGATTTCTCCACTAGTGCCCCTCAAGAGGGCGAGTGATGTTATTACGCAGGTGAAGATTGATCAAGATTGGAGCCCGATCCAAATTCCGCTTAGGGGAAAGAGGTTCTCCCAACTTAGGGATCAGTACTTAGGTTTTTGTTTCAAAACGTGACTGCGAAACAACCTGACCTCAAGAGGCAGGAGGACATTAAAACCTAAGGCTGACGCCTTTACGTCTCACGGTCCGAAGTGGAAGAACTGGCCGGCCTGCTGCTCGTGCCAGAGGGGATTCTTCTCGAGGGCTTTGATCTCCTGTCGCAGTATCTCCTCGTGGCCGCGTTCCATCTCGGCAAGGTATTCGAGGACGGATCGGCCGCCCGGGTCGGCGGCCTTCTCACCTGCGGCGCTATAGAACTTGCGGGCCTGGGCCTCCTTGGCGGCGGCCAGCTCGAGCACCTCGCGGTTGCTCATCTTCTCGATATCGGCCTCGAGCTGACGCAGGTCGCCGGTGTCGGGAATCGGCGGGCGCTCCTCTCCCGAGAGTTCGATGTATTTCCCCTCGAGCAGCTTGCGGTGGTTCTGCTCGTCCTCGGCGAGCGAGAGGATGCGCTGCTTGGCGAGCGGATTGGCTACGCGCAGGGCGAAGCGCTTGTAGAGGCCGTAGGAGCTGATCTCGCTCTTGATGGCGATTCCCAGAATCTCGAGGACTGTCAGCTCGCGGTCGAACTCGAATCTGCCGCCTTTTCCGGACTTGAAGGTAATACTATCCATGTCCTCCATCGGCACCGCTCCTATTGAGTTTGCCATAGCAGTATAGCAACCACCGGGTTGCCCGGCAATCGCTTGCGAAAGCGCCCCAGATTCAGGCGGCCATATCTTGAAAGAACGTTCCCGGATGGCTACTATGCAATCCCCGAATTTACCTTCGGCGATTTATTAGCATCGAGAGCGAGGAGGAATCGGTCATGACCGAGTACAAGAATTACATAGCGGGCGAGTGGTGCGACGCCGCCTCGGGCGAGCGGTTCGAGAACCGCAACCCGGCAATGTGGGACGAGCTGGTCGGCACCTTTCCGAAGTCGGATGCCCGGGACGTCGACCGCGCGGTCGAGGCTGCCAAGAAGGCCTACGAGGGCTGGCGCCTGGTGCCGGCGCCCGAGCGCGGCGAGCTGCTCAAGCGGGTCGGCGACATCATGGTCGGGCGCAAAGAGGAGATCGCTACCCTGATGACCCGCGAGATGGGCAAGGTGATCGCCGAGACGCGCGGCGACACCCAGGAGGGTATCGACACCGCATTCTACGCCGCCTCCGAGGGGCGGCGCCTGTTCAGCCACACCGCCCCCAGCGAGATGCGCGACAAGTTCAACATGAGCGTGCGGCTGCCGATGGGCGTTGCCGGGATCATCACGCCCTGGAACTTCCCCATGGCGATACCGACATGGAAAATCTTCCCCGCACTGGTCTGCGGCAACACGGTAGTCTTCAAGGCGGCCTCCGCCACGCCGGCGACGGCCGCCGTGCTGGTCGAGATACTGCTCGAGGCGGGCCTGCCCGAGGGGGTGGTCAACATCGTACACGGCCCCGGCAGCAAGGTCGGCATGCGCATCCTCGAGCACCCCGACGTGCGGCTGGTCAGCTTCACCGGCTCTTCCGATGTCGGCCGCATCATCAACGAGGTGGCCGGTCGCGATCTCAAGCGCGTCAGCCTCGAGCTGGGCGGCAAGAACGCCCAGATCGTGATGGATGACGCCAACCTGGAGCTGGCGCTCGATGGTGTGCTGTGGGGCGCCTTCGGCACCACGGGGCAGCGCTGCACCGCCACCAGCCGCCTGATCCTGCACCGCCCGATCAAGGAGAAGTTCATGGAGATGCTGATCCCGCGCGTCGAGGCGCTGCGCCTCGGCGACGGCCTCGATCCGGAGGTCGAGGTCGGGCCGGTGATCGACGAGGGCCAGCGCGACACGATCCACGGCTACGTAGAGATCGGGCTCAAGGAGGACAAGGCGAAGCTGCTCTGCGGCGGCGAGCCGGCCACCAGCGGCGACCTCGTGAGCGGCTGGTTCTACAAGCCGACCGTCTTCGACGAGGTCAAACCGGGGATGAGGATCGCGCAGGAGGAGATCTTCGGCCCGGTGCTCTCGGTGCTTACCGTCGACGACTTCGAGGAGGCGATAGCGGTGCTCAACGGCACACAGTTCGGCCTCAGCTCGAGCATCTACACCAACGACGTGAACGCCGCCTTCGCCGCCATTCGCGACATCGAGTGCGGCATCACCTACATAAACGGGCCGACCATCGGCGCCGAGTGCCACATGCCGTTCGGCGGCTTCAAGGCGACCGGCAACGGCCACCGCGAGGGCGGCTGGGAGGTCTACGACTTCTACACAGAAACCAAGACCTGCTATATCGACTTCAGCGGCAGGCTCCAGCGCGCGCAGATCGACAACAGATAGGAGGAGGCGATGATCAAACCATTTGCCAACGAGCCGCTCACCGACTTCAGCGATCCGGAAAACGTCAAGCTCATGGAGGCGGCGATCGCCAAGGTGGAGAGTGAGTTCGGCACGGAGTACCCGCTGCGCATCGGCGGCGAGATGATCGCCACCGAAGCCAAGATCCGCAGCGTCAATCCGGCGAAGTTCGACGAGGCAGTCGGCCTGGTAGGCAAGGCGAACCAGGAGCTGGCCGACAAGGCGATCAACACCGCGGCGGAGAAATTCGAGGAGTGGAAACTGGTGCCGCCCGAGGTGCGGGCGCGCTATCTGTTCCGCGCCGCCGAGCTGATGCGCCGGCGCCGCTTCGAGTTCAACGCCGTCATGGTGCTCGAGGTCGGCAAGAACTGGGTCGAGGCCGACGGCGACACCGCCGAGGCGATCGACTTCCTCGAGTTCTACGGCCGCGAGATGATCCGCCTGGGCGGGCCGCAGCCGCTGGTTCATTACCCGCCCGAGGAGAACGAGCTGCGCTACATCCCGCTCGGCGTCGCGCTGGTGATACCGCCCTGGAACTTCCCCAACGCCATCATGTGCGGCATGACCAGCGCCGCCATCGTCGCCGGCAACACGGTGGTGCTGAAGCCGTCGTCCGACTCGCCCGTGCTCGCCTACAAGTTCGCCGAGCTGATGGAGGATGTCGGCCTGCCAGCCGGCGTGCTCAACTACTGCCCCGGCAGCGGCGCCGAGGTCGGCGACTTCCTTGTGCAGCACCCCAAGACGCGCCTCATCGCCTTCACAGGCTCCAAGGAGGTCGGCCTGCGCATCAACGAGCTGGCCGCCAAGGCCAGCCCTGGCCAGATCTGGATCAAGCGCGTAATCGCCGAGATGGGCGGCAAGGACACCATCGTGGTCGCCGAAGACGCCGACGTCGAGGCCGCCGCCGAGGGGATCACCGTCAGCGCCTTTGGTTACCAGGGGCAGAAGTGCAGCGCCTGCTCGCGCGCCGTAGTCGTCGAAGACGTTTACGACGAGGTGCTCGCCAAGGTGGTCGAGCGGGCCGAGGCGATCAAGGTCGGCCCCACCAAGTTCCAGGACAACTGGATGGGGCCCGTCTCCAGCAAGTGGGCGTTCGGCTCAATTCAGGAGTACATCGAGATCGGCAAGGGCGAGGGGCGCCTGATGTGCGGCGGCGGCACCGGCGACCCGGCCGGCTGGTTCATCGAGCCGACCGTTATAGCAGACGTCGACCCGCGAGCCCGCATCTCGCTCGAGGAGATCTTCGGACCGGTGCTCGCCGTCTTCAAGGCCCGCGACTACGACCACGCCCTCGAGATCGCCAACAACACCGAGTACGGCCTCACCGGAGCCGTCTACAGCCGCGACCAGTCAAAGCTCGAGAGGGCGCGCGAGGAGTTCCACGTCGGCAACCTCTACTTCAACCGCAAGTGCACCGCGGCCCTGGTCGGCGTCCACCCCTTCGGCGGCTTCAACATGAGCGGAACCGACTCCAAGGCCGGCGGCCGCGACTACCTACTCCTTTTCACGCAGGCTAAAAGCATCAGCCAGTTCATGGGGAGATAATAGAATTCTTTACGTTGTTCAAAGGCCGGGACAGTAAGCTGCTCCGGCCATTCATTTACCCATGCTCTGAAAATTACGTGATTTTAAATCCGTTTACATCTTCTCCGGATGATGTGAGGCGACATGGACGCCTGAAGCAAAAATTTGTTTGATTTCGTGTTCCGCCGGACCAAACAAGCTTCCTTGAGGTGAAGAAAACCGGGTACTATACTCTTACGCAAAGAAAGGGTCGTGGTAATGAGAATCGGAGTTATCGGCGCGGGGCTGATGGGACGAGCTATTGCGTGGGACATGGTGCGCAGCGAGGGCGTTGAGCATGTCCTGCTTCTGGACAACGACACGGGGCGGCTGGAGTCGGCTAAATCGTTCGCGGGCGACGTGGAGACGCGCATCTGCGACGCGGGCGACCTGGCATCGGTTGCCGGTGCGATCGCGGGCTGCGGCGCGGCGGTGAGCTGCGTCCCATACCGCTTCAACGAGGGCCTCACGGCCGCCTGCATCGACAGCGGCGTCCACTTTTGCGACCTTGGCGGCAACAACTCCGTGGTCGACGCGCAGTTCGATATGTCGGAGCGGGCAAAGGCGAACGACGTGGCGGTGGTCCCGGACTGCGGCCTGGCGCCCGGCATGGCGAGCACCTGGGCGATGGCCGGCGTCGAGGCGCTGGACGAGGTCGAGCGGGTGAGCATCCGCTGCGGCGGCCTGCCTGTCGAGCCCTTGCCGCCGCTCAACTACATGAAGCTGTTCTCGATGACCGGCCTGATCAACGAGTACGTCGAGCCGTGCCGCACCATCTCCGACGGCGTCGAGGTCACTGTCGACGGCCTATCGGGCTTGGAGGACGTCTCCTTCCCGGAGCCGTTCGGCGAGCTGGAGGCGTTCTACACCTCGGGCGGGACGTCGACGCTGGTGAGCACGCTGCGCGGCCGCGTGCGGGAACTCGATTACAAGACGATACGCTACCCCGGCCACTGCCGCCTGATGCGTGCCATGGTCGCCATCGGCCTGGCGGACAGCGGGCCGTTGACTGTCGACGGCCAGCCGGTGAGCCCGCGCCGGACTCTCGAGGCGCTGCTGGATCGGCACCTGCCCTCGGCCGGACTCGACGTGACTTTGCTGCGCATCGACTGCATGGGGCAACTGGAGGGCCAAACGGCAACGATCCGCCACCAGCTCATCGACTACGCCGACTCCGAGAACGGCCTCAGCTCGATGCAGCGCTGCACCGGCTTCCCGGCGGCCGCGGTGGCCCGCATGCTGGCCGAAGGCTCGATCGGCGAGCGGGGAACGCTGCCGCAGGAGCTGGCGGTGCCGGCCGGGCGCCTGGCAGCGGAGCTGGCGGCGCGGGGCGTAGAGATCAAGCGCACAGTGCTTCGCCCGCACGACGTTTGAACGGCGTGGGTGTGCTACACGTCTGGTGATCTTGTTACCGCCTGTAGCCGCAGCGATTTGGCCGACAGGAATGTCGGAACTCCTAAATTGGAAACATAATGGCCGGCATGAATAAAGACCCTCATTCCCCGTGTAGGAGGGGGGACCCACCTAGGCGCGCCCTGGCGGGCAATCCTGTCCACGGCTCCCCGCAGGCCGCACAACGCTTGTTGCCCACCAGATGGGCAGGGGGCGAACCTGATTTGCATTGGATGCGTCTTCTACGTTAGCATCTAGGGCTTAGCTGATAAATAGCCGGCGACGGCGGCGCCAGCCTTGCGGGAGGGGCGGCATCCGGTGGCTAACAAGATCATAAAGAAGCTACGCTTCTGGCGGCGGAAGAGCAACCCGTTCACCCGCCTGAGCCGCGACCTGCTGGAGTTCAGTCAGGCCTTCTCTTCGATAACCGACATGCGGCAGCTGGTGCCGTCGGTGATCGGCAAGATCCGCGACCTGATCGGCGTGGATGAGGTAGCGTTGTTCCTGCTCGACCGCGCCAGCTCGCGATTCAACCTCATCCACAGCCGCGGCATCGACCTCAACCCCCGTCTGCGCATTCGGGGTGATTATTACTTCGAGGCCGACGACAAGCTGGTGCGTTGGCTGCTGAACAACCGGCTGCCGCTGGTTACCAGCGCGATGCCGGACGTCCTCGACTACTTCAACGAGGAGGAGCGCGATATCCTGCGCTTCACCTCGACGGAGGTCTGCATCGGGCTGGAGGCGCACAACCGCTTCATCGGCCTTTTCTGCCTGGGCCGCAAGCGGGATGGCAAGGATTTCGCCACACACGACTTCCAGCTGCTGGCGGCAGTGTCGGCGCAGGCGGCGCTGGCTTTTGAAAACAATCGCTTGCAGAGCGAGGCGATCGAACAGGAGCGGATGAAGCGCGAGCTGGAGATCGCCGGGACGCTGCAGAAGCGGCTGCTGCCGAGCAAGCCTTTACAGCAGTACCCGGAACTGGACATAGCCGGCTTCTGCATCCCGAGCAGCGAGGTAGGCGGCGACTACTTCGATTACCTGCCGCTGTCGGACGGCAGGCTTGGCCTGGTGATCGGCGACGTCTCGGGCCACGGCATGAGGGCCGGGCTGCTGATGGCGATGGCCAAGGCATGCCTGGTGACCCTGACAAAAGTGGACACCTCCTGCACGCAGGTGCTCAGCACGCTCAACGCACTCATCCACGATCTTTCCGAGCCGCACGCCCTGATGACCTTCTTCTACTCGGAGCTGGACGTGGCGCGACGACAGCTCGCCTTCGCCAACGCCGGACACCTCTTCCCATATCACTATCGCAAGAGAATTGACTCTCTGAGTAGTCTGGAGACGGTCGCCTACCCGCTCGGCGTGCGCAGCGAGTATCCTTTCGAAGAGCACAGCGTCAGCCTCGAGCCCGGCGACTTCCTGGTCTTCTTCTCCGACGGCTTCATCGAGGGGCTGAACGGCAAGGAGGAGCAGTACGGCTTCGAGCGCTTCGAGAGCGCTGTGCACGCTCACCGCGGCGAGGACGCCGCGGGGCTAAGCGAGGGCGTGAAGGACGACTTCTTCGGGTTCCTCGACGGCGCCTCGCACCAGGACGACCTGACGCTGATGGTCCTGCGGGTGAAGGACTGAAGCGGTGACCGCGATTATCCTGCTGGTTGCCGTCGCCCTCCTGCAGCCCCCGCAGGAGGTTTCCCTGCACACGATAACCGCCGAGGACGGGCACGCGCTGCCGCTGCGCTACTACCAGCCGCAGTTCCGGGGGACGCCGACCGTGGTGGTGGTGCACGACTGGGGCGGCTCGCTGGAGCGCTGGACCGACATCGCCGAGCGGCTGCGCGGCTTCGGCTTCGCCGTGGTGTTGTTCAACCTACGCGGGCACGGAGGCGCCACGCGGGCCTACTACTTCTTCACCGACCCCCAGATCGGGGAGATGGCAGGCGACATAGCCCTCGTCCTGCGCTTTGCGCGTGAGCGGAGCGACGGGGCGCTGCACATCCTGGGCGCGGGATTGGGAGCCAACCTGGCCATCGTGGCGGCCGCCGCCGACGGCGCCGTCGACAAAGTCGTGGCCGTCAGCCCGGGGCTCAACTACCGCGGGGTAACCGTCGGCGAGCGGATAACGGAGCTGCCGCCTGAAAGATTGCTGCTGATCGCCAGCCGCGAGGACCTCTACTCGGCCCACTCCGTGGCCGAACTGATGCAGCTCTTCCCAGCCTCGCAGGAAGGGATGCCGGCCGGCCAGCCGGGCCGCCGGCTCTACGACAACGTCGGCCACGGCGTCTGGATCCTCAAGCGCCTGCCGGGCGCGGTGGAGACTATCGCCCGCTGGCTGAGCGAATCGGACTAGAACTCTTCCTCCTCGACCGGCTCGAAGCGGCGCAGCAGCCGGCGGGCCTCGCGCGCCGTCGCTTTGACCCGCGCTGGTCCTGTCGAGCCGCGCGAGGCCAGTATCCGCCTGCAGGCTCTCAAACCCGCCTCGCGCTCCCCGAGCGCAAACGAGGCCAGGGCGAAGCGGAGCAGCGCTTGCGGACCGGCGCCGAGCTCCTGCGCCTCGTCGGCGTGGGCAGCGGCGTTCTCCATGTCGTCCACCCGCAGGCAGGCCTCGGCCATCGCCAGGTGGACGCCGGCGCCGCCCCGCCACTCGCGCCCCGCTCGCTCCTGCCCCTCTTGCAGCACCGCCAGTCCCGCGTCTACAGCCTCCATATTTCGGCCGGCCGCCGTGAGCAGCTCGACTTCGAGGACACCGCGGCCCTGGAAGGGCTTCGCTGCGCGCAGCCTCTCCAGCACCTCTTCCGCGAGAGCCGCAGAGCCGCCGGCCGCGGTCGCCTCCGCCGCCTTCCGCAGAGCCTCTTCGGAGCTCTCCCCCTCGGCGAGCAGGAGCCGTACGCGCGCCGCCGCTGCGAGCCTGCCGCGGATATCGCGGGTCGCCGGGACGAGCAGCGACAGCATGACCGCCGCTGCGGCCGCGGCCGTGATCGGATTCGACAGCGCCGTCGCGGCCACGGAGGCCACGATCAGGGGGCCCGAGGCGAGCACGGCGGAGGTGAAGAACGGGAACCGCCAGACAACCACTACCATCCGCACAAGCATCGCGTAGCCGAGGACGGCGGCCAAGAAATGCATCGCGAGGAAGGCGGTCGGGAAGCCCGCGATCGCTGCCATGGCGGCGCAGCGCAGGAGCTGCGGCGCAGCCAGGGCGGTGAGGCAGGCGCAGCGGGCGGCCGGCCGGAGCTCTTCCGCCCAATGCAGTCGCAGCAGATCGTCCTCGGCGGAGCGCATCAGCAGCGTCAACGTAGGTTCCGCCACGGCCAGCACGGTCAATAGCCAGAAGGCAGCCAGCGCGGCGCCCATACCAAGGTTGATGAGGACCGCCGCGATCCCGCCGGCCGGTTCTGGGTGCGTCGGCGACGGCAGCGAGAGGTCGAGAAAAGCTGCCACAAAAAGGAACACGGTCGGCAGCGCAAGCGGGCGCGCCTCGAGCAGGCGGCGGATCGAAGCCCGCCGCAGGATTACGGCGCCCGCGCTGTCGGCAAGCAGCCTCAGCACGCGGCGCAGGGGGCTAGCCCGCATATTGCACACCGGTTCGCGCGCGCGTCGGCACCGTATACGGAATCCCTTTGCTGCGCACAATTATCGCCCTACCTCAGGCCCCAATACGTCGCCGTTGCGAGCTTGGAGAAAATCTGCCCGGCGGCGGCCGCTTTATTATCAGAATAACCGAAATGAGCTACCAACCCCGCCATTGAATTTATTTACTTCGGCAGCCGGGCGGACGCCGTGGGAGAAGGGGGCTAATACTCCTCGATCTCATCGACTGCGGGAAAGCTGGCTGCGGGTATCGGACCGAAGCTATCCAGCGGCCAGTAGCGAAAGATCGCTTTGCCGTAGATGTAGCGGGCCGGGATTAATCCCGGCCCCGACTCGTCGGGGGCGAGTGCGCTGTCGCGGCTGTCCATGCTGAAGCGCCGGTGGTCGCCAAGCACGAAGTAGTAGCCCTCCGGCACGTGCAGGTAAACCTCATCGACGTCACCGTCGAGCGGGTTGTTGCGCAGCACAAGACCGAATTCGCGCATCCTGCCGCGGTGGCGCAGCGCCAGCCAGGTCGCCTGGGCGGAGGGGAACTGGTTCTTCGGCGGATTGCGCTCCAGGTCCGGGATGTAGCCTTCAGTCAGGGGGGCGCCGTCGATGTAGACGACGCCGTCTTCAATCCGCACCTCCTCGCCCGGCAGGGCGATGACCCTCTTGATCCAGCTCTCGCCCGGGGCGCGCGGATTCCAGAGGACCACCACGTCCCCGCGGCGGATCGGTTCGTAGAGCAGCGAGATCTTGCTGACCAGGATGCGGTCGCCGTCGGCGAGAAGCGGCTCCATGCTGGTCTTCTCGACGCGGAACGGCTGCATCACGTAGACGATGAGGGCGACGCAGATGAGCGCGGCGATCACCAGGTCGCGCAGCCAGCTCCGGATTTCCCGGAAAATCTGTCCCCGCAGCCCTCCTTCGCGGACGGCCGCCTCGACGAGCTCGCTCTGCGCCGCCAGCTCGGCCCGCTCGGTCAGACCCTCGCCGTAGCCGAAGGCGGGTTCGACGCCGCCCGACTCCGAATCCGGGTTCGTGGACGATCCCTCCCATTCCCCCTCACCCTCCGCGGCTTGCGGCTTCGGGGGGCGGGCGCTGTCGGAATCGCTGTCGTCGAACATAGTTCCACCATCTCAGGCGGCGAATTCTAGCACGGCGGCGGGGCGCGCACAACGCGGGCTGCCTTGACCGCCCCGGAGCGATAGGTTAGCATCTGCGGTCCGAAGCTGCGGGCCGTGGCCATGAGAGTGCTGATGATCGCGCCGGAGCCGTTCTTCCAGCCCCGGGGCACGCCCTTCTCGGAGTACTACCGCATCCGTTGCCTCGGCGAGCTGGGGCACCACGTGGACCTGGTGACCTACCCAATCGGCGAGAACGTGGAGGTGCCGGGTCTGAGGATATTCCGCACCCGCAGGGTGCCCGGTATAAGGGAGGTGGCGATCGGCCCCTCGTGGCCCAAACTGCCGCTGGATGCGCTGCTGTTCGGCGCCGCTTGGCGGCGGCTGGCGGCTGGCGGCTACGACCTCATCCACAGCCACGAGGAGGCCGGCATCATGGGCGTCTTCCTATCGCGGTTCTACCGGCTTCCGCATATCTACGACATGCACTCAAGCCTGCCGCACCAGCTCGAAACATTCGGCTTCACCCGCAGCCGGCTGGTGCGCGCCGCCTTCGATTGGATGGAGACGACGACGGTCAACGGCGCCGACGCGGTTATCGCCATCTGTCCGGCACTGGTGAGGGTCGCCAAGCGTATCAACCCGCGGGCCAGGGTGACCCTGATCGAGAACACGGCCGAGAGCCACGCCGTCGACGGGGTACCGCCCACGCAACGTGAGGAGCTGCGCCGCCGGCTGGGACTGGCCGACAGAAAGGTGGTTCTCTACACCGGCACCTTCGAGGCCTACCAGGGGCTCGAGCTGCTGCTCGAGGCGGCGGCGATCATCGCTGGGCGCCGCTCCGACGCCGTCCTGGTTCTGGTCGGCGGCCGGCCGCGGCAGGTGGAGCAGCGCAAGCTTGAGGCTGAGAAGCTGGGCGCGGCGGGCATCTGCCGTTTCACCGGCCAGGTGCCCCACGCCGATGTGCCCCCTTACCTCAAGTTAGCCGACGCGCTGGTCTCCCCGCGCAGCCGGGGGGAGAACACGCCCCTGAAAATCTACTCCTACCTGAGGGCCGGCGCCCCGATAGTCGCCACCGACCTGCCCACCCACACGCAGGTGCTCGGGAGCGATGTGGCGCTGCTGGCGCCACCCGAGCCGGAACCGTTTGCCGCGGCGATCGAAAGGGCCCTGGACGAGCCCGGCCTGGGCGAGCGTCTGAGCGCCAACGCCCTGCGGCTGAGCGAGGCGGAGTACAGCTACGGCCGCTACGTGGAGAAGACCCGGAGGCTCTACGAGGAGGTGCGGACGCCGGCTCATGGCTGACGAGCGCAAGCACTACAGCTACGAAGTATACGCTCGGGAAGAGACTGCGAGGTCGTTCGAGTCGCAGCGCTTTGGTGGGCCTATCGGCTCCTACCTGCGCGAGCGGCAGCAGCAGCACCTGGCTCGCTGGCTGGGGGACCTGGCGGGCAAAACGGTGCTCGACGTGGGGGCCGGCACCGGCCGCGCCGCCATCCCGCTGGCGGCGGCCGGCGCCAGGGTGGTGGCCGCCGACGCCTCGGAGGCGATGCTGACCGAGGCACGCCGCAGGGCC
>CAYOXX010000023.1:31760-42464 GCA_964408025.1 uncultured Acidobacteriota bacterium
ACGAAATGAACCAGAAGCTTCGCCGCATGTTGGTGGCGCTGCCCTTCGACGACCGCGCCTTCGAGACGGTGCTCTGCCTGCGCGTGCTCCTGCACGTGCGGGATTGGCGACAGGCACTGGACGAGGCCTGCCGCTGCGCCGGGCGCACACTGGTCCTCGACTTCCCGCCCCGCTGGGCGCTGGCCTCGCTGCAGGTGCCGGCGCGGGCCATCGCTTCCCTCTTCCGGCCGGCGGTCCAGCGCTTCAGGCTCTTCAGCCTGCGGCAGGTACGGCGCCGGCTGGCACGCCACGGCTTCGCCGTGCGGCGGGTCGACAGGCTCTGGGTGCTGCCGATCGCGCTGCACAAGCTGATCGGCTCGCGGCGCTTCACGCTGGCAGCGGAGCGGTTCCTGTCGTGGTTCGGCCTGCGCAGGCTGTTCGGCGCCCCGGTAACCGTGCTGGCTCACCGCGATGCGGGGGGGGCGGCGAGGGCAGAGGGGGAGCGGTGACCACGCCCGCCGGCCACGCGCTTATGGGGCTGGCCGTATTCCTGGCCACGCCCGGAGGCGGCCGCAGGCGGGGGCTGATCCTGCTGGGTCTGCTGCTGGCGGCCGCGCTGGCGCCCGATGTCGACCTCTTCCCTCTGCTCTGGGGCGATCTCGATGCGGCTAATCAGTTGCACCAGGGGATCACCCACAGCCTGCTCCTGGCGGGCGCGGCGGCGGCGTTGCTGACGCTGGCAGCCTCTGCGCTGGGCTGCGGGTCGCCGCTGCTGCTCCTGCCGTTCTTCCTGGCCTCGGCCTGGTCGCACCTGTTGCTGGACCTGTTGACCGGCGACTCGCGCGAGCCGATCGGCATCCCGCTGCTCTGGCCGTTTTCCGGGGCCCATTTCAGCAGCCCGGTGTCTATCTTCGGCGGCGTCATCAAGGGTCGGTTCGAGCACCTGCTGAGCTGGCACAACCTGACTGTCGTGGCGGGCGAGCTGCTGGTGCTGGTGCCGCTGGTGGCGGCCCTGTGGCTGCTGCGACTCCGCAGGGCGGGGGACTGAGCCATCCGCTTCAGGCGCTAGCCCGCATATTGCACAGGATTCAGCCGTTCGGCGGCCACTTTTCCCGAATCTCCTTGTTGAGGCCGGTTTTGGCCCCTCGACGTGGCGCTAACCACGCCTACGGGTCCAAAACCACCCCTGCCGCGACCTTCGGGAAAATCGGCTCGCCGGTGACAAACCGTCGTATCAAAGTCATGTGAAAAGGCGCTGGAAACATCAACACATCAATCACTTAATCGCATTGCCGGCCAAACCTTGTGCAATTTGCGGGCTAGGACGGCGCAGCAGGACTACGGTGATGTTGTCGTGCCCGCCCTGACGGTTGGCCTCGGATACAAGGGCCTTGACGCAGACGCTGAGTTCGTGGCCGCAGCGCTCGAGGATGCCGCGGACCTGCGCGTCGGGCACCATCGAGGTCAGCCCGTCGCTGCAGAGCAGCAGCATCTCGCCGCTACGCAGTTCGAAACTGCTTAGTTCGGCGTCGACCTCGGCACCGACGCCGAGGGCGCGGGTGACGACGTTGCGTAGGGGGTGATCGCGCGCCTGGTCCTCGGAGAGCAACCCCCGGTCGATCTGCTCGCCGACCCAGGAGTGGTCCCTGGTCAGCCGCTCGAGCGCCCCCCCGCGCAGCAGGTAGGCGCGGCTGTCGCCGACATGGGCCAGCACTACGCGGTCGCCGCCGTCGAGGGCGCAGACCACCGTCGTGCCCATTCCCGCGAGGCCGGCGTCCTCCTCGGCGGCCCTCCGGACCCCCATATTGGCCAGGGCGACGGCGGCGCGCAGCCGGTTCTCGTTCAGGCTCAGCGAGGGATCGTAGGGGACAGGCCAGGTGATGTCCGCCTGCTCGGCGCTTTGCCTGATGAACTCGACGATGCAGTCCAAGGCCGTCCTGGAAGCCACCTCGCCGGCCGCTTGCCCTCCCATGCCGTCGGCGACGGCGAAAAGGCCGAGCTTGGGCAGGACGGCGTAGCTGTCCTCGTTGGCCGTGCGCAGCCGGCCCACGTCGGTGACGGCTTCGAATTCCAGCTCCATCGTTACTCCCGCGAGAACCGCGATGCACCTTCGCGACGGGGCGGCGCTAGCGAAGCCCCCGGCGCTTCGCTATGCGGAGGGCCGCCTTGCGCACCACCTCCGCCAGATTGTGGTCGCGGCTGGCGAGGCGGATGTCGGTGTTGCTGAGTCGCTCGAGCAGCTTGAGGGCGATCGCCGCCGGCGTGCGCGGGTTGAGGGCCAGTTTCTTCGCTATCGAGTACTTGCGCATCCAGCGGCGGCTGGAGGCGATCATGCGCAGGATCTCCTCGTCGACGTCCCTGATCTGCGCGATCGACTCAATGTCGCGCTCCGTGAGCCTGGGGCTGCGTATCACCGCCTTGGCCACCAGCCGGTTGGGATCGCGCACCAGCAGCATGCGCGCTTCGCGATTGCCGTGGATCGCCAGCAGGGCCTTCTCGGCCGCGGTCATCTTCTGCAGCTTGATGTAGATGCTCTCGCGGTGCTTCGGCGCCTCACCGTCGTCGGCCGCGCCGTAATTCCTCTCCCGCAGCATCAGCTTGCGATCCTCGAGAGACATATTCTCGGGACGCAGGCCCTCCCTGACCTGGAGATCCTCCTCCGTATCCAGCTTCCTTACCAGCTCGGCTAGCTTAGACCGCTGCTCCTCGCTCAGGCGGGGGCTGCGCGAGAGCGTCCTCGCCAGCTCGGGCGAGAGCACCAGCCGCAGCTCGTCGCGCAGCAGGTGCGTCAGCTGCGATTCCTCGGCCCGCTCGACCACCATGAGCAGCGCCGGCGTCGGGGTACGGGGGTGGCGGAGGGCGGCGTCGTCGAGCCGCCGCGAGATCGGTAGGGCCCGCACGGCGAGGGAGATTAGGGGCGGCTCGAGCTGGTCGCCGTCGATGGCTGTCGCCAGCCGGTCGGCATCGAGGCGCTCGAAGAAGGGGCGCGTGCTCTCAGGGTCGGTCTTGATCGCCTGCGCCAGCGCCCGCAGTTTGGAGCCCTCGCCGAGGCCGGCCTTCTCGTCGAAGACGTCGCGCAGGTGCTCGGGCGTCACCCGGCCGGATTCGATGGCGGCGATCAGCTCCTCCCTGTCCATGGCCCGCGGCCGCTCCTCAGGGGGACCGCCGGAGCTTCGAGGGATCTATCTCGACGATGTACATCGTGTTGTCGTCCTCCAGCGGGCGCAGTTCGGGGTCGAGCTGCCCCCAGGGAATCTCCTCGCCGTCGCAGTAGACGGCGATGCCGTTGATGTGCGCCAGGTGCAGCCGAATGCTCTCTTCGGCCTCGAGAGTCACCGGCTCGTTATCGGGCAGCCTGGCGCCGTCGGCCGGGGTCTCGAGGTTCCCGTCAGCCCACCACTGGTACCAGCATCTGGATCCGCGCTCGTCTACGAGCTGCAGGCGCAGGCCCTCGACCGCCTCGGCCGGATCGTCCGCGGCCTCCGCCTGGGTGGGGGCGTCGGCCGGAGCGGGCTCCGTCGTTTCGATGGCCGGCGCTGCACCCATGTTTCCGCGCAGATACTCGATGGCGAGGGAGCCTCCTACCAGTAACACAACGACGGCGGCGAACAGCGTGTAGAGCCAGACCTTGGGCATCTCGAGGCGCGCCGTACCCTCCTCCGCCTCGTCTTCCTCCTCGCCGCCGGCCCGGTGAGCGGCCTTCACGTAGTGCTGGAACTCGACGACTAGGCGCTCGGGATCGAGGCCTACGTGCTTGGCGTAGAGGCGGAGGAAGTTACGGGTAAAGATGCCGCCCGGCAGGTCGTCCCAGCGGTCCTCCTCCATCGCCTCCAGCAGGTGGACGCTTATCTTGGTGACCTTGGATATCTCTTCGAGGGAGACCTCGCGCAGCTCGCGCTGCTCCCGCAGACGCGCTCCGAAAGGCTTGCTGCCCTCGCCTGTGGCGGTCATCCTCCCGACCTCAACTCGGCTGCGGCGGGCGCGGCTTCTGCTGCGCGCCGGGACCGGAGGTTGCCTGGGAAACGGTTGGCCGTGATTCTAGCACGGCCCCGCCCGCCAGGTAAACGCCGCGGGAAGGCAAGCTAGCTTTCAGGTTCCCTCGGCAGCAGCAGGAGCTCGTGGAACTCGAATCCCAGTTCGCTGCGGGAGTCGCCGGGGTCCGGCGGCCGTAGCTTGTCGACGACGAAGAATATCCTGATGTCGCGGTCGCTGTAGGTCTGGTAGAGGTCCTGCGGCACGGGGATGCGCCTCGGCGGCACCCGCTCGGTGCTGAAGACCAGCGGCATGTCGGGCAGCAGGAAGCGCTCCTCGGTGTCGTGGATGTAGATCCACATAAGCTGGTCGCCCTCGATCTCCTCGGCGGGAGAGTGGCCGGCGATCACCAGCTCCGCCGCGGGCGCGTTGGGGTCGCGGGTAAAGGTAGCCACGCTCTCCCGCCTGCTCCAGCGCCGGTTGTGCTGCGGGAGCGGCTCGGGTCCGTTCCAGGTGTCGTCGAAGGCCGGGAAGATCCGGGGATTGTTACGGACGCGGAGCGAGGCCACCGGGTAAGCGCGGTCCTCCGGCTGCGCGCCGGCGGGCCAGGCCAGCTCGGCGCGGCGGCTGTTGCCGGGGTTGTAGAGGCCGACGAGAGCGTCGACGCGGTAGTTGCGCCCGCCGATCTCCTCGGGGATTTTGATCATCGACAGCGTGTAGACCACGTCGCGGCCCGGCTGCCAGGCGCTCGGGGCCGGGTGGATGTCGTGGTCTATCTGGAACGTCTGGCCGGGCTGCGGCTCGATCAGGCCGCCCGTGTTGTCGCGGAAGTGGACGAAGGCCCGCACCAGCTCCCCCGGCGGAAAGTAGTTAGCGCCGACCCTCCAGGTGAACTCGAAGTCGACGTAGGCGCCGGCGTCGATCACGACGACGCGGGCCTCCGGGCGCTGGTAGTAGTGGATCACCAGCGACGGCGTCACGTCCAGGCGCATGTCGCCGGGCGGGCAGGCGACCAGCAGCGCCGCAGCCGCCAGCGCGGCCCCCACGATTGCGAATCTGAGCACGGGATCCTCCTCCTTGCGGGCTTGCTGAGGCCCTCCGCTAAGACGGATGAAAATCATACGGACCGGCCCTGAACGCAGTCAAGTGCTTTTGCGGCATCGGATTATCGGCTGATTCCCTGTTCGGCCCGACGACAACCGTTGCCGTCCGAGCGCGCTCCCTACATCCGCCTTGGCGGAGGCGCGCCCTGGCGGTGCGGGCTTGCCCGTGCGGACGAACTATATACCCCGACATCTTAAAGAGAAATGGTGCTAAACAGTGCGGCAGTTTATATCTGGGGCCGCGTCGATCGCAGCCCGGCTCATTCGGACAGGATGCGTTCGACGGTCGTCTCGATCTCGCCCTGGGCGTAGCCGGCGCGCTTGTAGCGGATCACCATCTCGCGGTCGATCACCAGGTTCAGGGGCACGCCTCCGCTCTCGTCGTAGGCTCGCCAGACGGACCGGGAGGTGTCGGCGAGCACGGGAAAGGTGAGGCGGAAGGCTTCCGCCCAGCGGCGGCAGTCCTGCTGGTCGGGCGGCAGCTGCCGCTCGTCGTCCATGAGCACGGAGAGGATGATGAAGCCGCGCTCCTTGTTAGCGCTGTAGAGAGCCATCGCCTCGCGAGCCTCTTGCCGGCACGGGGGGCACCACATGGCGGATATGTCGATCAGGATCACCTTGCCTTCGTAGTCGTAGAGCGACACCTGGCGGCCATCCTGGTCGCGCAGCGTGAAGTCGGTGGCCCTGTTGCCCAGGCGGGTGCCGGTGTGGGTCGAGGATTTAACGGTAGAGGCCGGGGCGGGCTCGGTGACCGAAGGCTCAAGGCTCGCCGCCGCGCTGGCGAGCGACCGCAGGGCCGCGTAGACGGCCAGGACCAGTATGAGGACGCCGGCGATTACGATGATCGTCGGGAAGACTGAGAAGCTGGGACTGCGCTTGGACTTCACTTCGTTCGGTCTCCCAAGCTCGCACCTGTTATCTGGCAAGTATAGTCGGAAGGAGAGCGGATTTCTATCGTGGGTGCGCTGTGGGCACACCGCCCGGCATCGGCGCCAGCCAGCGCTTATAGGGGGCGACCGCGGATTGTCCCCGCAACCGTGCTAGCTCTCGGCGAGCGCCGTCTGGATCAGCGATTCCATCTTACGGTGCTTCTTCTGCGTGTAGCCATAGGCGCCGTAACGTATGGTCATGTTGCGGTCGACGATTACATTGTAGGGGAATTTCTTCGTGCTTCTGAACGTCCGGCCCGTGAAGGCGCCGTAGACGCCTTCGAACACGTCAGCCATCGCGGGAAAGGTTGTCCCGTAGGTGTTGGCCCACCGCAGGCAATCCTCCTGCGTCGATGGATTGCCATTGGCGTTTTGGAACACCGCGGTGAGGACCACCAGCCCCTGCGCCCCGTAGGTCTGATAGAGCTGCTAGAGCTGTGCGGCCTCTCTCTGGCAAGGGCCGCACCACATGGTGCAGAGGTCGATGAGGACGACGCTGCCTAGGTAGTCGTAGAGGCTGGTCAGATTGCCGCGCTGATCGTAGAGGGAGAAGTCGTAAGCCTGGCGGCCGCGCTTGCGGCCCTGCTTCTCCTCCGGCTCCTCGGTGTCCACCGTAAGCCTGGCCTCGGGCTGGTTGGTGCCGTTGTTGCCGTCGCCGTCGCGCAGCCAGATGTTGATGTCCACCCAGTCCCAGCCCTCGGCCAGCAGCGATGTGTAGATGGTGCACTTCCCCCGCTTCCTCCGGAACTTCTTGTGGGAGAGTTCGTAGGTGACGAAGCGCGTCTTGCCGTTGCTGTAGACGAAATTGATGTTAGCCATGCCTCCGTGCAGGTTACGTCCGTTGTCCTTGAACCCAAACTTGGTGGCGACCAGGGCGATCCGGTTGCGCTCCAGCTGAACCGGTGTGATGTCGAGACTGGTCACCGTCGGCGAGTCGCCATCTGCGGTTGGCGACAGTCGGTCTTCCGTCGGCCCCGCTATTACTTTTGGCGCAGCGAGAAGAAAAAATAAGAAAGCCAAGGCGACTAAGCAGGCTGCGATGGCGTATGACGGCGAGCAAGTCCGAATCATAGGTTTTCCCCTTTCACGAGCCCGGGAATGCTGCGGAGCGCCGCGCTGATACAAGATAGCCACTCACTAAATTATATTCGCCGGGGGCTTAGACTCAATACGCGGCGTCGTCGGGCTCGTTGAACAGCCGGCGCGGCTGGGCTATAGTTCGGACGGGTGATGGCCATGACGAGCGAATCCAGCCGGTTTCTGGTTCCGGCGCTGGCCGCGGCGACGCTGCTGCTGTGCGCCGACACGCCATACGCTTCCGCCCAGGACGCCCAGGTATTCGCCGCCAAGGTGCTGCTCGACGACGGAACGCTGATCCAGCTTACCGACTTCCACCTGGGGAGCGGCTACTACCGCCACCGGCTCTCGACCGGCCGGCAGCCGTTGCTGCTGCCGCTGGAGACCATCGAGCGGATCGAGCGTCTGGGCGACAGCGCCGACGCCATCCGCGTGGTCTTCAGCAACGGCACGGCGATGACCACCGTGTGGCGCCACCCCGGCGCGCAGCGCCCGCACGGCACGCTGCCTGACGGCAGCCCCTGGGAGGACACGATCAGCTCGGTGCGCGAGATCTTGATTCTGCGACCTGACGGGGAGGTGGGGGAGGATCCGCAGTCGCGATGATACGCCTCTACCACGTCTACAAGGACTACGACCGCAAGAGCACCGCTCTGATAGACATCAACGTCGAGATCCCGCGCGGCGCCTTCGTTTTCCTCACCGGCCCCAGCGGCGCCGGCAAGACCACGCTGCTTAAGCTGCTCTTCCGGCAGGAGATGCCTACGCGGGGCACGATCATCGTCAACGGCCGCAACGTCGTCGGCATCCCCGTCTCGAAGCTGCCGGCCCTGCGCCGCGAGCTGGGGATAGTATTCCAGGACTTCAAGCTGCTGCGGCACAAGACCGTATTCGAGAACGTGTCGTTTGTGCCCAAGATCCTCGGCGTTCCCTACTGGCGTCGGCGCACCGCCACCTACGAGGTGCTGCGCCTGGTCGGCATCGCCCACAAGATGCGCGAGCCGCCGCCGCGCCTCAGCGGCGGCGAGCAGCAGAGGGTGGCGATCGCGCGCGCGCTGATCAACAACCCGGTGCTGGTGCTGGCCGACGAGCCGACCGGCAACCTCGACCCCGAGCTCTCGCTGGAGATCATGCGCATCCTCGAGCGGGTCAACGCCGAGCGCGGAACAACGGTTCTCGTGGCCACCCACGACCGCTCGCTGATCGAGACGATGGGCAAGCCGGTGATCGTGCTGGACAGCGGCCGCCTGGTGGAGTACCTCGACCCCGGCCGGGACTCTGCGGCGGGGGGGGCGTAGCCGATGCTGTGGCGGGCCATCCTCTATTCGGTACAGGAGGGGCTGCTGGCGCTGTGGCGCACGAAGCTGGTCAGCCTGCTGAGCGTCGGCACCATAGCCATCTCCTTCGCTGTGCTCGGGCTCTTCCTGCTAGTCGGCGTCAATGTCGGCGCCCTGACCGAGGGCTACGGCGACGGTCCGACGCTCCACATATTCCTGGTCGACGAGATCACCGATGAGCAGCGGGAGGCGCTGCTGGGCAGACTGCGGGGCGACGAGTTGGTGAGCGACGTAGCCTTCGTCGGCAAGCAGGAGGCGGCCGCGCGCTTCCGCGCCCTCTTCCCCGACGAGGCGGGGCTGCTGGAAGTGCTCGAACGGAACCCGCTGCCGGCCTCCTTCGAAGTCGGCCTGCGTGACGAGCGCCGGGGCGACGCAGGCGCTGTCGACGAGCTGGTCGACTCGCTGCACGGGCTTCCCGGCGTCGAGAGCGTCCGCTACGACCGCCAATGGGTCGAGACGCTGGACGCGGCCGCGGCGGGGATTACGTACGCGGGGCTGGTGCTGGGCGGCTTGCTCATCCTGGCGGCGATTGTGACGGCCGCTAACATCATCAAGATCAACATCATGGCCCGCCGCGAGGAGATCGAGATCATGCGGCTCGTAGGGGCCGAAGGGGTCTACGTAAGGGGTCCCTTCATCGTCGGCGGCCTGGTGCAGGGGCTGCTGGCCAGCGTCCTGGCCGTGCTGGCCATGCTCGCCGTATTCCACGCCGGTGCGGCCTACCTCGGCCTGCTCCGCATCGAGATGCTCGAGGGACTGCGGCTGCGCTTCCTGCCCCTCTGGATGGTGGCGCTACTCCTTGCCGGGGGACTCGTGGTCGGCCTGCTGGCCAGCCTGCTGAGCTTCGGCCGCGCCGGGCGGGCCTGAAGGGCGGCGCGGAATCCTGCGCCCCCAGGATCGTTTTATTCTCAGACGGCGACTGATTGGGAGGTGGGAGGTGACGACGCTCAAGCTGCAGCCCGGCATCATCTACGGCCCCATATCCTCGCGGCGCTTCGGGCCCTCGCTAGGAATAAACCTGCTGCCGCCCGACATGAAGGTCTGCTCCTTCAACTGCGTATACTGCCACTACGGCTGGACCTTCATGCACACCAACGACACCAGCTTCATCGCCGATTCCTTTCCTAGTATCCGGAGCGTTGAGCGGGCGCTGGAGGAGGCGCTGGGTGGCGCGCTGGGGGACGACGAGCCGCCCGCGGTGATCACCTTCTCCGGCAACGGCGAGCCGACGCTGCACCCCGAGTTCCCCTCCGTGGTCGACGTGGTGCTGGCCGTGCGTGACCGCCTAGCGCCGGCGGTTCCGGTTCAGGCCCTTTCCAACTCGACTACTCTGAGCCGCGACGACGTCGTCGAGGCGCTTCGTCGCCTAGACCGCCGCGTGATGAAGCTAGACGCGGGGAACGAGGAGCTCCTCGCCGCCGTCAACCGGCCGCTCGCCGGCATCGACCTAGGCGGCATTGTTGAGGGCCTGCGGCGGCTGGGGGAGGTAGTCGTCCAGTCCGCCTTCATGGCGGGCACCGTCAACAACTCGGGCGAGGCGGCCGTCGGGGCTTGGCTGCGACGGCTGCGGATGATTTCGCCGACGGAGGTCCAGATCTACACGTTGGACCGCCCCACCGCCGACTCCGCGCTCGAGCGGATCGAGACCGCCCGCCTCGAGGAGATCGCCGCGCTGGTCAGGGAGGCCGGCATACCGGCGACCGTATTTTGAAGCCGGTCTCTTCAATCAAAACCGTCATCGAGATTTCGTCCGCCGCGGCAGACGAACGAAGCGACCTTTGCAGATACCTGAGATTGCCTCCCCCTTGTATTCGCTCGGGGTCGCAATGACAACGTTGAGGGATTCGTTGCGGAGCCGAAGAGGCCGATACTCTCGGCACCTGCTATAGTCGCTTTCAGCCCCCCAGTTCTTGCCGTGGAGAGCGGCTCTCCGCTAGAATCGAATCGAGACATGGGGGCGGAGGACGTGGGGCGCTCCGCTGCGGGCGAGTGCAAGGGAGTAAAATAGGACCGATGAAATCATTGCCTCTGCCACTGGCGCTACTGCTGTTGCTCGCCGTCGCGGTGTCCGCTCAGGATTCCAACGGCGTCTACGGCGTCGTGCGCACCGGGACCCCGGACGGCGCCTTCGGCGAGCCGGTGGCGGGGGCCGTTGTCGCGGCCATCGACGAGAGCGGGAAGGTTGCGGCCCGCGCGATTACCGCCTCCAACGGTGCTTACCGCCTTGTCGTGCCGCCGGGCGACTACCGCCTAGTGGCGGAGCACCCCTCCTTCGAGCCGTTCGACACTGGCGAGGCGGTCCTGCTG
>CAYOXX010000024.1:0-38084 GCA_964408025.1 uncultured Acidobacteriota bacterium
AAACAATAGAGGCGCTCTAAAACGTTCTCGTGGCCTGACACAATCCTTTCGCCGGGTGTTCGTTGTCTTCCCAGAACATCCCGGCGACGTTCTCCGCTTCCGCCTCTAGTTCTCTCTAAGGAGGGAGACGATTGTCATCCGTAGCGAAGTCCGCCAGGTGTCTGCATTCGCGCTCGACTGTCAACTCCTATGTGTCACACTGCAAATCCACAGTCCCCCGGTTTGGAGACGGCAGCAGATAAACGTCTGTCTCTTCGTTCCCTTGGCGGAACTGTTGGCGCCACTTGTCGAGTGTGATCGAAAAGGATCGGGGCGATTCGGTGCTGTTTTAAGCGACTATCAGTTCCAGGCATGCTGGCGCGCCCCTGACGCGGAAGGATAGGTGAACGAGCCACGGGTAATCTACCCAGCAGCCGCGTCTCTCTGCCCCTTCCAGCATCAATCCGGCAACAAAATCACGTCTCCCCTACATAATAAAGAGGGGGACATTTTGAAAAGCGTCCACATCAACCGAGTGTCTGGGCAATTACAAAATCCGCCTCGCCGCAAAACCGTAACTAAACAACTGCGCGAGGGTTTAGTTACGCAGGGCCGCTCCGTTATTGTTAGGTATGATAGCTTGGTTTTGATCCCCAAATTCCGAGCTCAGCAGGACGGACAGCTAGACGCGCGCCTATCTGTCTCCGCCAGTGGTGGATAAATTCAGGACGACGCTACTGAATATCTCGGCTTTAGATCATGTCGTATCATCAATTTTGCGTCGCGGACAAGGGGGCAGAGCCCCCTTGTATCCCCCCTTTGTTAAGGGACAAGTGTTTAAGGGTTAAGGAATTCCAAGTCCCGGAGACAACGAAAACCGCCGTGGTAGTCCCTGCTGCCTGGCGTGGCTCCGGGACGGTAGGAAACCCGCAGGCCCCTCGGGCTATTGAGCCAGGACCCGCCACGCAAAACACGGCGTTCGCCCGACGACGGGCCCCGTGGGTCACGCCGGGATGCGGGAGTTCCGTAGTAGCCGCTGTTGTACCAGTCCGAACACCACTCCCACACATTCCCCGCCATGTCATACAAGCCATGTCCATTGGCTGCAAACGATCCTACAGGCGAAGTGAATACATAGCCGTCATCATAACCCTGAAATATACTGCTACTGCTCTGATCTCTACCATATGCCTCATCACGCACGTTAGCTTGCTTGATTCCGTTGACTATTGGCAGCAGGGTGTTACCCCACACGTATTTCCGGCCATCCTGCCCTCCGCGGGCAGCATACTCCCACTCCGCCTCAGTCGGCAGGCGTACTCCAGCCCACTCGCAATAGGCCACGGCATCAAGCCATGTAACATTCACTATCGGATGGTTAAGATAACGCCAGCCGGGATTAAAATTGTTACCCTCGTATACGGGCTCCGGGGGCATTGATCGGCCGGTAGAGTCGCAGAATCTTTTGTATGCGCGCACAGTAACCTCCGTGCGGCTTATCCTGAAACCGCGACTGATCGTCACGCGGTGGCGAGGACCCTCGTCGTTTAGGGCATCATCATCGCCTGGCACAGCGCCCATCTGGAAACTGCCCGGAGGGATGTAGACGTACTCCAGGCCGCCGCGGTCGCGCCAGATACCCCCTTCGGCCATCGGCCCCGTGGACACCGTTTCCGCCGCTTCCGGCTCCAGCCAGGCGTCAAGCTCTTCCGTCTGGCCCCGGCGCAGAGTCACCTCCCGGTTGACTACATTTGAGCGGTAACCATCGCGGCGGACTGTCACACTGTGGTAGCCGATAGGGATATTGGAGATGGTCAGCCTCTCAGCGCCCCCGCTGGTGGCCATGACACGGTTATCCACCAGCACCTGGGCTCCGGCAACATTTACATTAACAACTAGAATGCCGACAATCGCCTCTCGCTGAACCTCCGGCTCCGGTATTTCTGCCGGCTCGCCGGGCCCTTCCGCGACAGCGCCTACTTCAACCGGTATAAAGTAGAAATCGCCGATGACGCTCGATGCGGTCCAGGGCAACTGCCTCTGGTTGGAGGCCCTGTAGACCTCCGCTCTGACCCTATCGAACACTTCCCCGAGCCCCAGGCCCGGGATCTGCAAGACCTCGATCAGATGCTGAGTGAAGAGGCCGTTTCTGCCAGCCGGATTGTCGCTGGCGGTATCTCCCGGGGCGGTGGCCAGGGCTATCAGCGTACCCCGGCCGGCGTGCATGGCCGAGAGGCCGCGGGATACGTCTCTGCCCTCGACGTAAGGATTGTTGCGGCAGGCGTCGAGAACGATGACGTTCAGGCGCGCCCCCGAGCCCTCCATGCGCTCACGAACCCGGTTGGCGGGGTAGGCCGTGTACGGAACGTCAGCCATGTCGCGCAGCTCGAAGTCGACGGGGAGCAGGTAGTTTATGCCGTCGACCTGGATGCCGTGTCCAGAGTAGAAGAACACTCCGACGTCACCGGGAGCAAGGGAGCTGATGAACCCGGTGACCGCACTGTCGATCTCCTGTAGAGTTGTGTTCTCGGCGATACTCACAGCGAAACCGAGACGCTGCAATAAATTGCGCATGTCACGTGCGTCGTTGAGGGCATTGTGGAGCGGCATGGTCGGGTAGGCGGTGTTACCGATGACAAGCGCCACACGCTGTCTATCCTGAGATGCTGCATATGTTTCTTGAACATAGACCAGGGATAAAATGATCAACCCGGTGATAATCAGTCCTGATGCTCTAAAAAGTTTGTTCATCCTGCAACCTCAACAGTGTGCTCCCATCAATAATCTGAAACAACACATATCAGTTATCCAATAAGTTCAAACTGAAATATCCCGTCACCATTCTCGCCAATAGATATCATGACACTACAATGTGTTAATAAAATCATACATTCCACAGCTGTTACCTTGGTTGTATGAGGAATTCCTCGAAGTGCACCAATTGCAAGTGATAACGCTCTGGTAATTGGTCATTAATCCTGTTTAGTAGGCGCTGCTTGAGCTGTGGCCAGTTGGGGGAATCTAACTCATCAGAAGACTGCCTTGCGAAAAAAGTATATATATTATCCCTTATCCGTGACATGACTGCAGGTTCGCTCTCCATCTCTTGCTGAATCTCTTGGCTCCTCACCTCGAAAGAAAGCTTAATCTTAAGATAAGCATCCCCTGACAATACGCTATCTCGCCTTCTCAGGCGGAGTAAAAACGGTTCAGAGAAATTCAACACTCCCGGCAGCTCAGTAGTCACTATTTCAGTGGGACGCCCAGGTTCCGCAGGTTGTTCTGTGTCGGCAACTCTTTCTGGTGAGATGAAATGGAATTCACCGATAACACTTGAAAGGGACCAGGGGACCTGGCGGCCGTCGGAGCTGCTATGAACCTCGGTCCTGACGTAGTTGAAGACCTGGTCGATGTTCAGGCCGGGAGTACGGAGTGCCTCGATCAGAAACGACGTGAAGAGGCCGTTTTCGCCACGGGGGTTATCGCTGGCGATCTGGCCGGGCGCGGTGGAGAATGAGATGTATGTGCCGGTTCCCACGGACATGGCGGCCAGGCCGCGCGAGCCTGACCTGGATGTGCTAAATGGGTTGTTGCGGCAGGCGTCGAGGACAATGATATTCAGGCGGGTGCTTCTACCCTCCATCCGCTCCCGCACGCGCTCGGCGGAGTAGGAATCGTACTTGGCGTCGGCTTCATCCACGGCGTCGAAATCGGTGGGAACCAGGAAGTTCTCGCCGTCGATCTGTATACCGTGGCCGGCGTAGAAGAAGAAGGCGATATCCCCCTGTCGAATCGACCTGATAAATGTATCTACGGCCCCCTCCAACTGTTGCAGGCTTGTGTTCTCGGCGATGCTGACCGCGAAGTCGAGCTGCCGCAGAACATCCCGCATAGAGCGGGCGTCGTTGACGGCGTTGCGCAGCCGCGGCATATCCGAGTAAGAGTTGTTGCCGATAACCAGGGCTACACGACGGCCTGAGACAGTTGCCCCCCCGAGGCCACGCTCGGCGCCCTGCTCGGCTGGCGGAGGCTCTTCCTGGGCAGGGCAGCCGGATAGAACAATCAGGCTGACGAATAACAAAACCGCGATTGCAGCTCTCATCGGCACGCACCAAAAAGGGCTTCAACAAGCATTAGTGCAATCATTGTAGCAGAAGCCGTTATAACGATATTAACAAACGCTAACCGGGTTCTTGATTATCGATCTTGTTCGGTAAGCTGGTAAATCCTTATGGTGTCCCCGGCATAGATGCGGTCTGGATTCACGATACCGTTGTCATAAGCGATCTTGGGGAACAGGCTCCCTCGACCATAGAACCTCTCGGAGATACCCCAAAGGGTGTCGCCCCAGACGATCAGGTATTCCTGGAAGTTCCAGCGCTCTATCGGGACGACGGCGCGGGTGCCGGTTGAGCCCGTAGATCGATAAATCTCCACCTCTTCAGGAGTAGGATCGGAGTAGTTCTCGCTGACGATGAAGAAGACTTCCTTGCCGGCCCAGGAATCCACGGAACGGGAGGAGAGCTGGCGGCGGAGGTCGTTGACGAAGATGAGGGAGTCAACGGTCACTGTATAACTGAATAACTGGCTCGAAGCGGGGGATGCTCCCGCAGCGGAAATGTCGAGAGGTTCTGCCGAGGCTATCGCCTGAAGGAATTCCAAACCAAGCGGCCTCTGGACACCTATGCGTGGCTGCTGAGGGCTAGGGATTTCATACGACTGGTTGGCCTGGACCCTGCCAGATGGGTAAGCCGGGTTTGGGAAGAGGATGTTGAGAAGACCGTCGGGCTGGATGTCATAAAGGAGAATGTAGCAGTCCCTCTCGGGCACGAGCCTCAAGGAGAACTGCTCGTTTATCCTGTAGTAAGTCCCCGCACTCTTGTTGAGCTGGATGTCGACGTCGTAATCGGGTCTTCCCTGGCGCTGCACAACTGGTAACGTGTGTCTCTGTGCGCCGGCCTGTGAGAGGATCGCCAATTTGTTCGCCGGCGGCCGGGCGTATTCCTCGACAAGGAGGTAACGAGTCGGCGCCGTCGTCGGATCACGATCCTCATCCTGAGCTTGCAAACCGACTGTCGTGAAGACGAGGGCACAGCTCATAACCAGCGAAGTCAGTCTCATTTTCCCTCCTGACTACCCGTAGATCAAGGCTGATGGATGAAGGCCAAAGTTCCGATCAGAATGGCATCCTCGTCCTCTCCCTCTAGCTCCAGCAGCACGTGGTTATCCCGCACAGCACGGCGCAGGGCTAATCCCTCCTGGCGCTCCTGGATCTCCTCCAAAGTGCTCTCGAAGACACCGGCACCGATGCTGTCGGCCGTGAAGGAATCAAGCGCTTCAATCGGCTCCGGAGCGAAAAGGATATAGACGATTTCGTTGCCGGCAGTTTCATCGAAGCGGAACCAGCCGCCGCTTTCTCCGCCCGGGATCACGACGGTGTCATTGCTTTCCACGCTGTTCTCTCCCCGGTTGATGCGGGGATCGGGAAACAGCCTCTGCACCGTCCCGTCCGCACTCCTGTTGAAGAGATAGAGGACGCCATCGCTATGAGCGGTGACCGAGAGACGGAATCCTTCGCCGGTTAGGAACGGCGTATCTAGAGCGACAACCAGCGGCCCTTCCTCGGTCTCCTTTTCGATGTGATAAGTGAGGGCCATCAGAGGCGTGGACGTCTCGGCGGATTCACCGCGATCGTTGTCGTCCTCGTCAGTGGCGGGCTGGCAGTTGGTGAGAAGAAGCAAAGCCAGCGCCAGCATAACGGCTATCGAGCAGCGTGCTTTCATGATCTATCTCCCTTCTCCCCGGCTATCGTGCCTGAGTGAAGCTACCGAGGGCGATGCGTTAACACTATCCTACGGGCTACGAAAGGCACATCACCCCTGTAGCGCTGAACGAAATACATCGCGGAGGTTCCCTCGGCTTCCTCGGAGTCGTACTCCTCGGAGAAGTCCTCGTACATCAAGCCCCGCGAATGCCGTCGACCGGCAAAGAGTTCTTCTATCCGCCGCAACACCCGCGCGCCCTGGCTTTCGCCGGCGGATTCCGAGTCGAAAATGTCCTCAAGCGCGTCGATCGGCTCGCCGCTGGCAAACAGGTAGATGGTTTCGAGGCCGGGATCGTCATCGAAGCGGAACCAGCCGGCATCGGGGATCGAGACGGTCGTGTACTCGTCCACACGGTTTCTTCCGTCCCCGAACTGTCGGCTGGGGAAGAGGAGCCTGCCGGAACCATCCGCCTCGCGCAGGAACAGGTAAAGGTAGGCGTCGAAATTGGGCATGATGCGGATGCGGAAGCGGTCGCCGCTGTAAAAGACGGCCCGGTCGGTCACCTCGCGGAAGTCGCAATCGGGCGTCCTCAAAAGGATGCTGGCGCGCACTCCGGCGTAGCGGACCGGTTCCCGGTCGCCGTATTCGGGATCGTACGCTATCCCTCTCCCGTAGAAATGAGACATGGCGCGCGAGGCGTCTTCCCGGCCCTGCTGGGACGAAACTCCCAGGGGGCCAACTACGACCAGAGCCAGGATAGCGACCACTCCCGCGATAACGGCCGAAACATGAATTCTTCTCATCACGCTTCTCCCTTCAAAGAAGCTCGTTCGTCTTCACACTACCTATTTCACCACGCCGCGGATCCTTTCATCACCGCTCGACTGTGACGAACTCGACCGTCGCCTCCGCCCAGCGAGAGAGAGGAATGAAGCGATGCAGCGCGCCACTCCCACCGCCGGCGAGGAAGATATTCCGCAGGAATCCCAGGGCGTCGACGTCAGTGCTTCCGCCGTAGGAAAGCACTTCGGTCGGGGATGCCAAGGGAGGCAAGACGATTCGGAGACGCTCGTAGTCTGCCCTGGAGCGGAATGCAAGCACCTTTATCAGTTCCCGGCCGAATGGCGGTGCGATGCGCAGTATCGGTCCGCGCTGAGGGTCCGGGAGATTGTAAACACGGCCTCCCAGGATGAGGTTGTCACGCTCTCGCCGGTTCGGGAACAGGATGTGGAGGTCGCCGTTGACGCTCAGGTTAAGCACCAGCAGGTAGCAATCGGCCGACGCCTCGACGCTGAAGCCCAGGTCCTCACCGCCCCTGTACCGGCTTTCCGACAGACGGATATCGACTGAGAACGCAGGAGATGGGTTTGCCAGGTCGGCGAGCAGGTCCCTGAGTGCAAGATTGCGCACGGCCTCAACGACCCGTTCGTATCGGTACGGTTGGGTCAGTGTTACCTCGTTGAGGAACCTGCCGTTGCCCTTGGTGATGAGGAAGGTCAGGCCCGCTGTCTGGAGGCCCCGCGCTCCGGCGTCCTGAATGAGCCCCACGAGGTAGTCGGCATTCTGACCGGCCGATCCCACGAGACGGATGGCTGTCGAGCTTGCCAGCCGATCGCGGATGTTCCTCAACTCGGACATACTTGAAGAATCGGGTCGGAAGGACCGGTCCGTCAGAACGACACCCAAGCAGACATTAGGTCGCTCGAAGTTGTAGATGTGCTCAGTTTCCACGACCGGATCGCCAACATTTATTTGTCCCCTCTGAGAAAGAACCCGGCAGAAAGAACGCGTCTCCTCGGCTCGTGAGACCTCCAGTTCGGCAACCGGCCTGGAGAGCGAACCTACGGCGAACCGACAGCCAGCTTGTATTTCGTCAACCGCTCCCGCGTTAATGGTTACCGCTCCGGCGGATACGGCTAGGACCCTGTGGAAGCTGGGGATTTCGGGCGGCCCCGGTTCAGGTTCAGGTTCGGGCTCAGGAGCCGGCCCGGGAGATGGCGTGCCTTCCCAAAGGAATGCAGAATTCACTTCGCCCGAAGGGCACTCAAGCTGGGGATGGCGTTCGTCCCTTTCCAAGACGCTGCGCGCCACGTAGGCGTGAATCTCGCCATAACTTATGGAATTATCGCGATTGCGATCCGCCAGCCCCCGCAGCCCCCTGAACAGGTAGTAGGTGAAGGAGCCATGTCGCCTGTTGAAATCTAGGAAGAAGTTCTCGTACGCCTCTTCGTTAGCGTTCGCAGCGGAAAGGACGATCCAGGGATTCTGAGCAACTCCCCCTCTCGCGCTGCCGGCGGAAAGATCAACGATGGATAGAGAATCGGTTTCCCCTTGAGGAGGTTCCTCCTCAATTATGGGGAAATACCTGCTTTGCCTCGACCCGGTACTGATATCACGAGTGATGGTGCCGCTATAGCAGCTATCGAAGAGCAGCACTACGCGCCTCGACCTGATCTCGGAAAACAACTCGCTCAATTCATCATCGATTATCATCCCAGCCGGCACTCCGCCGCCTGCCATGGACTCCCGGGAAAAGTCGGTTGCCAAGATAGCTTCATCGCGATTGTCCGCTTCGTCGCCGCTCCTGTCGCGTATATAGGTCCCATGGCCGGCGAAGAAGAACACAACCCGGTCACCAGGTCCCGCACCCTGCACGAGCCAAGCCCGGATCTGCTGCAGAATGCTGTCTTTTGTTGCCGCTTGATCGGTAAGTGTACGGATTTGCTCACGGCGAAAACCGTACTCCTCCAGGAGCAATCTGCTGATCAACTCGACGTCATTTACCGGGCCCTGGAGATTGGTTACCCTTGGGTCGTGGTATCTGCTGATACCGATAAGAAGGGCCCGGTCATCGGCGACCGTTTTCGCCGATAGACCGAGCGCCATCGCTGCCGCAACCGCGAGCCATACTACCGTTCTTCTCACCTCTGGACCTTCCTGCCGATAAAGCGTTGATCCTCGAAGCGAGATCCCGCCTCAAGGATCAAATACTCACTGCAGCAGCGATTACCGGTGCTCTATGTTAATAACCAGCACCACCGGATTCCGATGCGAGGTGTCCTCCGGGGGATCGTACTCGATGCCGTAGCCGTGGACATCCTCATCAGTGCCGTACTGAACCCGGGTGCTTCCATGCCAACCCCTCATCAGCTGGCTCAGAACCTCCTGGTCCTCGTCGGTCGGCTCCTGGGCGCTGCTGCCTTCTCCCTCGCCAAGCCTTTCGAGCACTGCGTCGATCGGGTCCACGCGGTAGCGGGAGAGGACTACGTAGAGCCGCTCGATGCCGGTGCGCTCGTCGAAGATGAAATTCCCGGTGTGGGGGATGACATGCTCTGTGCCCTCGTCGAGGCGGTTGTTGGTGCCCGCCTGGCGCGTCGGGAACAGGACGCTGAACCGTGTGGAAGACGTAACGTCGTCCTCGTCGTAGACGATTCCCCTGGACCGGTCCTCGAACAGGCTGTCGGGGTCACCGCTAAAGGTGCGATTCAGCACGTAGACGTAACAGTCGTCGTTCGCTTCGAGGACGAACCGCACCCGATCGCCCGACTCGAACGGATACCTGGTCGAGACAGTATGTGTCCGATCGCCCCGCACGAGCTGGATGTGGAACCTTGCGCCCAACTGATCAACCTCGTCGTCGTAGTAGATACCCCTGGGCGAAGCCTGCTCCTGCTCCTGCAACAGCCCCGAGGTTGCCCAGACGACAGGCACGGCCAGCAGTGCGATTAGAATCCTTGTGCCAACTCTCATTGTCCCTTCTCCTTTCATGTCCCTTGCCGATACTGCTATTCGCTGTGGCGAATAACGATCTCTTCAAAGATGACCGTCGGGCGGTTGTCCAAGTTCCTTCCGAAGATGGTCACCCGGTCGGTCCTGACTTCCTTCTGGAAATAGTATGTCGGGGAATAGCGATCCCTTACATCGATGAGTGTTTCGTCGGTCAGCTCGCCGCCCTCAAAGAAAACATGTTCCAGCTCGGGGACTTGCTGTTCCGCAATGATCAGCACGAGCCGCTCGACGCCGGGCACCTGGTCCAGGGCGAACGCTCCCGTCGCGGGCAGGCGATACTCCTGCCCCCTCCTGAGCCAGTTGGCGCCGCGGTCGACCTCCCGCAGCGGCACCAGCAGACGGTATTCGTCTCCGCGGCGTGTGGCGGCCAGGTAGCAGTAGCAGTCCCTGCTAACCCTGATCCGGATGGAGAGGCCGTCTCCCGAGCGGAAACCGTCGGTCTCGCGGACCACTACCCACTCTCCCTCTTGCTGGAGCTCAAGTGTGTAATCTACCCGCAGCCTCACGCCCGCGGACGCCAGAGCGGAGAACAAGAGCAGAGCTGCCAGCGCCAGTACTATCGCCAACCTTTTCATCACCATTCCCTCTCGTGACGTAGCGTGAAGCGGACGGCGAGGGCATTGGTCCCCTCAGTCCGCGTTTGGATCAGGAACGACTCTTCGCCGTCGCCCTCCTCAGCGCCGTTGCCTCCCGCCTCGGTTCCGCGCAGGCGGCGGAAGAGGTCCTCGACCCGCTCCCATTCCCTCGCAGGCAGAACGCCGTCGTCAGCGACCTCCAGCTCCTCCAGCTCATCTACAGGCGCCAGGGCGAGGATCACCAGGACCTGCTCCTCGCCGGGGTTCTCGTCGAACCGCAGCCAGGAGGTCGGTGGCACCTGGTAGGCGGTGTAACTGCGCACGTAGTTGCGGCCGCGGTTGATGCGGGGGTTGGGGAAGAGCCGGCGGACGGTGTCGCTCTCGTCCTTGTTGAAGATGTAGAGGTAGCCGTTGTGGTTCGCCGCCAAGCGCAACCTGAAGCGGTCGCCGCTGTGGAAGCGGTGGCCAGGAGCAACTCGCACCAGGTCGCAGTCGTCGCCCGACCCCACCAGCAGCTCCACAGCGTGGCGGAGGCCGATCCGCGGGATCGGCACACTGATCCTCTGGCCGGCGTAGATACGGTGGGGATCGTTGATCCTGTTCATGCGGGCCAGCAGGCCGGCCTTGGTCGGGTCGCCGAGCTTCCTCTGGGCTATGCCGCGCAGCGTGTCTCCGGCCTGGATGGTGTAGTTCTCGACCGGGCCCGCGTAGTCGCCCTCGGCGTGGTAAGGGGCGTAGAACAGCCCCCTGGCGTTACCCTCACGGTCCTCTTCCTGCGCCGTCAGGAAAACAGGAAGCGCCAAGGTGACAAACAGGATGGTTACCGATGCCGTTAGAATAATCCGTTTTTGGCAGTTCATGATCTCTTCTCCCAAACGCAATGAAAATCTTCGCTCTGGTGCGGTAATGTCCCCGGGTGAAATTTCCTTTCAGTCTATCACCACACTACACGCAATCTATATAGGTAGGACAGATTCACCGCGGCGAACAAGCTCTCTTGTCTGTCACACTTTCCATACCCTACCGGTAGGATAGACATTCTTGTCTGTCATCCGCCACAGGTGGAATGACTCCACCTGAAGCTTCTTCGTTAGATCATGTCGTATCATCAATTTTGCGTCGCGGACAAGGGGGCAAAGCCCCCTTGTATCCCCCCTCCCGAAAAGGGAAAAAGGGAAAAGAGTAAAGGGAACACTAATCCAGGTCCCGGAGACAACGAAAACCGTAGTAGTCGATCCAGTTGCCCGGCGCGATCCCGAGACGGTTGGATACCCGCAGGTTCCTCGGGTCATCGGCCCAGGACCCGCCACGCAAAACACGGCCGTCGCCCGACGACGGGCCACGTGGATCAACCTGAGCTGACCTGCCATAACTCCCATACCAGTCCGAGCACCACTCCCAGACGTTGCCCGCCATGTCGTACAGCCCCCAGGCGTTGGGTCGCTTCTGGCCTACGTCGTGGGTCTGTCTGCCGCTATTCTCACTATTCCAGGCATACCTCCCTGCAGAATCGCTCCCCCAGTAATACTCTGTAGTCGTCCCAGCCCTGCAGGCATACTCCCACTCCGCCTCAGTCGGCAGTCGATAAGTAACTCCTTCTATTTCGCTCAAACGGCGGCAGAACTCCACGGCATCATTCCAAGACACTTGCTCAACAGGCCGGTTTGAACCCCTGAAGCGAGACGGATTCGTTCCCATCACACTCTCGTACTGCTCCTGTGTGACCTCGTAGACGCCAATGTAGAACGGCCTTGTAATCGTAACGCGGTGTACAGGGCTTTCATCGCTGTTCGCTTCACTGGAATTCGATCCCATCCTGAACGAGCCGGCGGGTATCAGCTTGAATCTCATGCCTACTGAATTGATGAGTAATCCTGTCCTACGTTCCAGCTCAGAGATCTCTGCCGTCGCCTCCGGATCATCAGGATAAGAGGCCAGTACTTTAGCCCACAGCTCCTGGGCTTCGATCCAGCGTTCATTGGCTGCGTGGTCGCGAGCCGCCAGGCGATAGGCGGGCACACGTTGCCGCTCCGACTCCAATGCTGCTTGTCGCGCGCGTTCCTCGGCGATCTCTCGCAACCTGGCGTCGCACTCGGCGAGCTTGGGGTCGATGATCGACACCAAGGCAGAATCGCGATTCCTGGCAGCTAAAAAGAGTACTCTAGCCCTCCGGTAATCCCCTCGATCAAAGGCCTCCATCCCGCTTTGATACAGCTCGACGGCAGTCTCCGCGCTCACCTCAGGGAGAGTCGGCTTTTCATCCAACTCGGGCTCGTCTACTGTCTCCTCGGTCGGTTGGATGAAGTAGAAATCGGTGTAGATACTCGATGAGATCCAGGGTTCCTGGCTTCCGTTGGAGGCGCGAAAGACTTCTCCCCCGACTTGACGGAACACTTGGTCTATTGTCAAGCCGGGAATCTCTAGCGCGTCGACGAGATGGGCTGTGAACAGGCCGTTATTTCCCCGGGAGATATCGCTGGCTGTCTGCCCCGGTCCGGCGGCGTAGGCGATGAATGTGCCGCGGCCGGCGTTCATCGCCGCCAGGCCGCGCGAGCCCGCCCTGCTGAGGCTGAACGGATTGTTGCGGCAGGCGTCCAGGATGATGATCCGCAGGCCGGCGCCGGACTGCTCCATCAACGCCTGCAGACGCTGCGCAGAAATGGAATCGTAGACCGCGTCCACCTCGCTGCCGGCGTCGAAGTCGGTCGGCATCAGGTAGTTCTCGCCCTCTTCCGATTGAAAGGCGTGGCCGGCGTAGAAGAGGAGGGCAACATCGCCGGGATTCAGCGAGGCGATGAAGCTCCTGACAGCCCGATCCATCTCCCTATGGCTGGTGTTCTCGGCTGTGCGAATAATAAATCCCACTCGCTGGAGCGCCTCCCGCATCGAGCACGCGTCATTAACAGCGTTATGAAGCGGAGACAAACCCGTGTAAGAGTTGTTGCCGATGACCAGGGCAACTCGCCGGCTCTCCTGCGATGCGGCAGATGTTTCTGGAGGAGAGAGCAGAGCGATTACCAACAAACCAGCCAGGAGAAATTCCGAAGCCCTTATCATTTGTCGCATCTCAAAACCCCTCAAAATCGCTACCAGAGGCTCCGTCCGCCGCGGTGGAGACCCCGTTAAGGGACAAGGTTTTAAGGGTTAAGGGAATCCAAGTCCCGGATACAACGAAAACCGTTGTAGTTGAGCCTGTTAACTGGCGAGAACCAGTTACGGTAGGATACCCGCAGGTACCTCGGGTAATCGCTCCAGGACCCGCCACGCAAAACACGGCGTTCGCCCGAAGACGGGCCCTGAGGGTCACGAGACGGCGAACGGCTGTAGTAATCCTCATCGTACCAATCCGAACACCACTCCCAGACGTTTCCGGCTATGTCGTGCAAACCCCATGCATTGGGTCGCTTCTGACCCACGTCGTGGGTCTGATAGCCGCTATTCTGGCCATACCAGGTATAGCGCTCGGCAGAATCGCTCCCCCAGTAGTAATCCGTCGTGGTATTAGCCCTGCATGCGTACTCCCACTCAGCCTCCGTCGGCAAGCGATAAGTAACACCCTCCATCTGGCTCAGACGCCGGCAGAACTCCACTGCATCATTCCAAGAAACGCTCTCCACAGGTCGGTTAGAACCTCTGAAATGAGACGGGTTTATTCCCATCACACTCTCGTACTGCTCTTGTGTGACCTCGTAGACACCGATGTAAAACGGCCTCGAAATCGTCACGCGATGGATAGTACTCTCATCGTCATCAGCATTACTGGAATTAGAGCCCATCATAAAAGAGCCGGCGGGAATCAGCTTGAATCTCATACCGATGGAGTTTCTGATCATTGCCGGGGGTGTGGGCGTCGGCTGTGACGGTTCAGAAGTTACCGTTTCAGCGGGGCGCTCAGGTTCCGCAGGTTGTTCTGTGTCGGCAACTCTTTCTGGTGAGATGAAATAAAATTCACCGATCACACTTGTAAGGGACCAGGGGACCTGGCGGCCGTTGGAGCTGTTATGAACTTCGGTCCTGACATAGTTGAAGATCTGGTCAAGGTTCAGGCCAGGAGTACGGAGGGCTTCGATCAGAAACGACGTGAAGAGGCCGTTATTTCCGCGGGGATTATCGCTGGCGACCTGGCCGAGAGCGGTGGAGAAGGAAATGTATGTGCTGATTCCCACGGACATGGCGGCCAGACCGCGCGAGCCTGACCTGTAGGTGCTAAATGGATTGTTGCGGCACGCGTCGAGAACAATGATGTTCAGGCGCGTGCTTTTACCCTCCATACGCTCCCGAACACGCTCCGCGGAATAGGAATCGTACTTGGCATCAGCTTCATCAATAGCGTCGAAATCGGTTGGTACCAGGAAGTTCTCGCCGTCGATCTGGATGCCGTGTCCGGCGTAGAAGAAGAAGGCTATATCCCCTTGTCGAATCGATCTGATAAATGTATCTACGGCCCCCTCCAACTGTTGCAGGCTCGTGTTCTCGGCGATGCTAACCGCGAAGTCGAGCTGCCGCAGCACATCCCGCATAGAGCGGGCATCGTTGACGGCGTTGCGTAGCGTTGGCATATCCGAGTAAGAGTTGTTGCCGATGATCAGTGCCACGCGGCGGCTCTCTTGCAATGCGGCGGATGTGTCTGGAGGAGAGAGCAAGGCGATTGCTAGTAAACCAGTCAGGAGAAGTCCTGAAGCTTTTATAATGTGTCGCATCTCAAAACCCCTCAGAATCGCTACCAGGGGCTCCGTCCGGCCGCGGCGGAGATCCCGTTAAGGGACAAGGGTTTAAGGGTTAAGGGAATCCAAGTCCCGGATACAACGAAAACCGTTGAGGGGGTTGTCACTGTAGCCAGGCGAGTACCCGCTACGGAAGGATACCCGCAGGTTCCTCGGGACATTGACCCAGGACCCGCCACGCATAACACGGCGTTCGCCCGATGACGGGCCTTGAGGGTCACGAGCCGGCGAACGGCTGTAGTAATCCTCATCATACCAATCCGAACACCACTCCCAGACGTTTCCGGCTATGTCGTGCAAACCCCATGCATTGGGTCGCTTCTGACCCACGTTATGGGTCTGACTGCCGCTATTCTCGTAATGCCAGGCATAGCGCTCGGCGGAACCGTTTCCCCAGTAGTAATCCGTCGTGATATTGGCCCTGCATGCGTACTCCCACTCTGCCTCCGTCGGCAAGCGATATGTAACACCCTCCATCCGGCTCAGACGCCTACAGAACTCCATGGCATCATTCCAAGAAACGCTCTCCACAGGCCGGTTTGAACCCCGGAAGTGAGACGGGTTTGTTCCCATCACACTCTCATACTGCTCCTGTGTGACCTCGTGGATGCCGATGTAGAAAGGCCTCGAAATCGTCACACGATGGACAGGACTCTCATCGTCATCAGCATTACTTGAATTCGATCCCATCAGAAACGAGCCTGATTGGATGAGCTTGAACCTCATGCCGATGGAGTCTCTGACCATTGCCGGGGGTGTGGGCGTCGGCCGCGGAGGTTCAACAATCACAGGGGATGGTTCCGAAACAACGCCACCCGCGGGCGGTATGAAGTAGAAGTCGCCGTAGACGCTGGATGCGGTCCAGGGTTCCTGCCGGCCGCTGGAGGCCCGGTAAACCTGCCCCCCGACTCTCCTGAAGACTTCTCCGATTCGCAAGCCGGGAACCCGAAGCGCCTCGATGAGGTAGGAGGTGAAGAGGCCGTTGTTTCCGCGCGGGTTATCGCTGGCCGCCTGGTTGGGTCCGGTGGCGAAGGCGATGAGTGTGCCGCTGCTGGCGTTCATCGCCGCCAGGCCGCGCGAGCCCGAGCGGCGGGCGCTGAACGGGTTGTCGCGGCAGGCGTCGAGGACAATAATCCTCAGCCCGGCGCCGGACTGCTCCATCCTCTCCCGGATCAGCTCTGCGGAATAAGCCCGGTGCTTGGCCTCGATCTCGTCCACGGCATTAAAATCGGTCGGCACCAGGAAGTTCTCGCCGTCGACCTGTATGCCGTGGCCCGAGTAGAAGAAGAGCGCCACGTCACCGGGGTTTACCGAGACGATGAAGTCCCGGACTGTGCGCTCAAGCTCCGCACGGTTGGTGTTCTCGGCGATCCTGACGGTGAAGCCCAGTTGCCGCAGCACATCCCGCATCGAGCGCGCGTCGTTTACGGCGTTCTGAAGTGGCATGCCTGAATAGGTGTTATTGCCTATGACCAGGGCCACGCGCCGTCCGTCTTGCTGGGCACTGGACCACCCGGGCGGAAACAGCAAGGCGAAAGCCAGGAAGGCGGCGAGCGCCGCGACCGTTATGCCGAAGGAAGTTAACCGGGAAAGCCTCAGGCAAGCCATCTTCGTCTCTCCAGTCGAGGATGAAGCGATTGCAGAATCTGTTTTGTTGAAACCCCTCTTGAATCTATGTCCATATCGCATGGGCTGTCAAGGTTGCCGCATCGAGTTCCTGTGCCGCATCTCTCGCCTACATGATTTCCCGAGATCGGTTTTCCTTACACTCGAAAACGAAATTGCCGCAATTGTCCTCACTTATCCGCCCTGAACGTATGTATGCTACAATTTCCCTCGAAAATTGGGTCAAACCGAGTATCCTGACTTGAGGATATCCCAAGCAATAGTAATAAGTAATAGCACGTCACGGTACTTCGTTCTGATCCTTATTTCTTGTGTGAACTTTAGCCGTCAACATTAACGGCGCACAGAACCGGACGAGCGGGGCAGGGGCGATGCCGGACAAAGAGCTTCTTTTCTCCAAGCTGAGTGAAAGGATCAGGGGGTTTGCGACATCACGGGTAGGAAGCGGTCGGGCAGAAGATGTGGCGCAAGAGACGATGCTGGTCATCGCGGAGAAGTACGGCGACGTAACAGACACCAGCGAATGTCTGCGCCTGGCCTTCAAGATAGCGCGACTCAAGATCAGCAACCTCTGGCGGCTTGACCGTAGACGCAAAACTAGTGGAGTCGACAGCGAGGAGCTGGAGCGGTTTCCGTCAGAAGATGATGCACCGGATCGCGAGATGATGAGGAGCCAGATGATCGATCAACTGACGAAAGCCATGTCGGGGCTGACTGTACGCTGTCGGGAGATTTTCAGGATGAAGCTGGACGGACTTAGGTTCGCGGAAATCGCCAAGCGGCTGAAGGTGAAGTCGCTCAACACTGTTTACGTTTGGGACCACCGTTGCCGCCAGCGGCTGAAGGCCGAGCTGCGGCGTAAGTTCAACTGGGATATCTGAAAATGGCGTGTACAAACAAGAAGATCGGGAGCAAGATCGGAGCCTGGGAGCAGGGTCTCCTGGGCGAGGAGGAAAGGGTAGAGTTCGAGGCGCACCTGCTAGAGTGCCAGAGCTGCTTCGGCGAAGCGGCATCATTTTCGGAGGCGGCGGAATTGATCCGTGACCCGGTGGTTCGCACCGAGCTCGTGAAGCGTCTGGAAGCGACGCCGGGTAAAGATCTCTGGTGGTGGGTCCGGATTCCATTCGCACAGCCAGCACTGGTCGCGGTTGCGGCGGTGGTCGTGGTCGCCGTGATTGGGCTCGCCATCTGGCAATTTTGGCCGGGAGCGGAGACTCCTGTCGGCCGGGATCTAGTGGCGCTCCTGGCGCCGACTGCGGAGGCGAGGACTGTCGACATCTCGCGCATGCGTTCGCACAGCGTAGCCGCGTCAAGCGACACGGCCCGGTCTCTGAGGGGTCTGCAGTTCCAGCCCGAGTATTCCTCCGAAATCAACATCAAGCTAGTTGTCAACAAGCGCGGCGACCCTCCACGCTACCGCGTCGGCGACCGGATCAAGATCGGCCTCAGGCCCGACAGCGACTGCTACGTCTACATACTCGATCTCCAGCCGGACGGCCGCATGAGCCTGCTCTACCCGGGCGGGGGATACCGTGACAACTTCGCGCGGGCGGGCGAGCCGTTCCTCATCCCGCCGGAGCGGGGAGTGACGATGCTGGTGACCGAGCCTACCGGCATAGAGCGCCTCTTCGCCGCGGCGCTCAGAGAACGGATCAATCTGGCAAATTTCTCGGATGAGGAACTTATTGACTTCCTCATCGACCATATCGTCGCCGAGGCGGAATTCTTCATCGAGGAGTGAACGATGAGCAATTCGATTATTGGAACGAAGCGCTGGCCCCTCGCCGGTGTCTTTCTGGCTGCGCTGCTTCTCGTTCTCCCGGCACCTTGGGTCCCGGTTTACGCCCAGGAGCTCACGGGCCTGGAGACCGAGGAGGAGAAGGACCCGACGCTTGCGAAGTTCGACAGCACGATGCGGGATGTGGTGCTCCTCCTCCGCGCGCATGACGAGCCGGGCTTGCGGGAGTTCTGTCGGGAGCGCGAGCTGGTGTACGAGGGCGATTCAATCTCGATAGAGATCCTGCTGGAGGGCGAGGAGTATCGCCCGGAGGTGCTCCAATTCCTCGTGGACGGAGACGCCGAGGTGATCGGCGTCTACAGGAACTTCGTCGCGGCAGCAGTGCCGCCGGAGAGGCTGGAGGAGCTGAGTCAGCTTCCCGAAGTCCGTTTCATCTCGGCCCCGCAGCGGTTGCGCCCCCTGACACAGGGAGAGATCTCCGGCGTCGAAGAACTGCTCAGCCGGCTCATTCAGTCATTCCTGGAGATACTTGAAAGCGATGAACCAGAAGAGGAGCAATCTCCCGAGGAAGCGCAACCCCAGGAGCAGAGGTGATCCGATGAAGAGCGCCGGCACGAATCCGAAGAGGTTTTTCGTTGTCGCCTGCGTGAGCTGCGCCCTCTGCCTCTCGTTCTCGGTTACTACGTGGGGGCAGCAGATAGATCCGGAAGAGCTCGCTCGCGCGACCAGGAGCATGGTGGAGACCAAGCACCCGACGCTCAGCAGCGGCCTGAGTGCGCTGGCAGAAGCCCGGCGTTCGCGATCGGCCCAGGACCTGCGCGACCTCGCCGAGGACAACCAGATTTTCCTGAGCGGCAACTCGGCGCTGGTGACTGTTTACGTGGCCGAGGGGAGTGACCCCGAAGAGGTTACCCGCCTGATCGAGCGGTCCGGGGGTGAGGTGTCGGCCAGACTCGACTACAGCCTTGAGGCGTGGGTGCCGCTCGACAGGCTTGAAGAGGTATCGCGCAGCTCCCTCGTGCGCTACGTCGGCCAAACGCCGCCGCTGAGGACTATGATGCTCCCCAACAGCGTCGTCAGCGAGGGCGTCGATGTCACACAGGTCCAGAGGCTGCACCAGGCGGGGATCACCGGCCAGAGGGTGACCATCGGCGTCCTGGACCTGGGCTTTCGCGGGCTCGCCGAGGCTCAGCGCCGGGGCGAACTTCCCAGCGGGATACCTGCCAGGTCGTTCAGCCGGGCCGGGCTCGACGGCGCACAGAGCACAGAGCACGGGACGGCCTGCGCCGAGATCGTGCACGACATGGCTCCCGGCGCGCGGCTTGTCCTCGCCCAGATCGACACACTGGGCGAGATTATCAACGCCGTCAACTGGCTGCACCAGCAAGGGGTGCAGATCATCAGTTTCTCCGCGGGGACTTCTTTCGGGCCGTTCGACGGCCGGGCGCTGATCGACCGATTCGTGGACGATGTCTCGGCACAGTACAACATCCTCTGGGTCGTGGCCGCGGGCAACGAGGCGAGCCACCACTGGGGAGGAACCTTCCGCGACGCCGACGGCGACTCAATGCACGAGTTCCTCCCCGGCGACGAGGCCATCGACCTGACGGCGCTCGGCGGGCCCTTCGCGGTGCTCATGAGCTGGGACGACTGGGGCGAAGATCCTGACCGGCCCAACTCGACTCAGGATTATGACCTCTTCATTCTCGACCAGAACCGGCGCGTCGTCGCCAGGTCGGATTCCTACCAAAACGGCAGCCAGCCGCCGGTGGAAATGCTCGGCGCGAGGGCCCTTCCCAGGGGGGCGAGGATGCTGCTGGCGATCAAGCGCTACGCCGCGACGCGGGCCGTCAATTTCCACATCTTCGTCTTCGGGGCCCAGATGACGCCCACCAACCCCAGCGGCAGCGTCGCCAATCCGGGCACTGCTCGCTCATCGCTGGCGGTCGGCGCTATCCACTGGCAGCGGCGGGCGATCGAGGACTTCAGCTCCCAGGGGCCCACCGACGACGGGCGCCTGAAGCCGGAGGTCTGCGCTCCCGACGCCGTCAGGACGGCCGCTTACAACAGCGCTTTCTACGGCACCTCCGCCGCCACGCCCCACGTCGCGGGCTTCGCGGCACTGCTGCGCCAAATGCACGGCTCGGTTTCCCAGGCGCGGCTGAAAGAGCTGACGATGAGATTCGTCGAGGACCTCGGCTCGCCCGGCCCGGATAACGTTTACGGCACCGGCCTGATTTCGGGCAGCAATGTCGAGGGCGGCGACACCGAAGTCGGCGAAGGAGAAGGTGGAGGAGAAGCCCAGGACCTGAGCACGCTCATCCTGGCCAGCCTGGATTCCATGCGCCGTGAGGGAACCCTTCTTCAGGCATTAAACCGCCTGGCGGAACTGTCGTCCGCCGACGACTTCAACGTCACTATGGCCGCCAGCCACAGGGGCGACCCGCCGGTCTACCACTACGGCGAGAGCCTGAAGATCGGCTTCAGGGTCAGCAGGCGCAGCTTCGTGGCCCTACTGCACCTCGATCCGGATGGGGAATGGCACTTCATCATCCCCCGCGGCGCAGGCTCGCTTATGGAGGTCGGCACAGGCCAGAGGGTCCTCTTCCCGCCCATGGGGCAACCAGGGCTGCGCGTCGGGCCGCCGGCCGGCAGCGACCGCTTCTTCTGCGTTGCTGTCACCGAGTCGGTAGACCTGCGGCAGATCCTCAGGGGCGAGACTCGAAGTCTGCGCGGCAGAGTCGCAGTCGGGACTCTGCGGGTAGAAACCAGGCGGTGAAAGAAGAGACCTCTTCTGTCACGGCACCCAGCACATAGCGATCCGCCCCGTCCGAGGTTCGCCCTCGCGGGCTACTACAGGAACGGGGCGACGTGTTATGTTCGACGCCGGGCTTGACTGACGTCAGGAGCGCGGTCCGGACTTGGATCTAGACACCCCCACGGCAACCGTGATCGCCGCGGCTCCGGTCTCGCAAACTACCTTTTCGGCTTGCTCCAAGTCCCGGATACAGCGAAAACCGTTGTTGTTGTTCCTGTTGCCTGGCGTGTTCCTGTTACGGTTGGATACCCGCAGGTTCCTCGGGTTATTGTTCCAGGACCCGCCACGCAAAACACGGCCGTCAGACCGCACTCCTTCCAGTGATCACAAAGCCGTCGAATATCTGCTGCCTCAACTTCCACGTGTTGCCGAATGCAGCGTGGGCAATCCAGGCACGGATTCTCTGTCTGACCTCTGCAAGTCCAATCCGGCCTTCGTTGTAAGACTCCCTGATAGTTTCTAACCTTCTCCGGAATCTCACCACGTTCTCCCGCACCAGTCGCGTCCTCTCGGGAAAGATTCGCCAGCCCAGGAACGTGATCCCGTCGGAGGTCCTGTAAACCCTGCTCTTGCCCGGATGTATCCTGAGCCGGAGTCCGCACAGGAACTCCGCAATCCGCTCACGTTTTTCGTTGAGCTGGCCTTTGTCGTCGGAAAACAAGACGAAATCGTCCACGTAGCGAACGTATAAATCCGTCTTCAGGATTCGGCGAACAAAGTGGTCCAGGGGGTTGAGGTAAACGTTGGCGAAGAACTGGGAAGTCTGGTTGCCGAGCGGCAGGCCCCGTCTGAACTCGAACGGCGCAAACAGATCGTCTCCGGGGAAGTAGCAGGCCACATCTTCCTGCCGGTTGGAGCCGTCGATGATCCTGCCCGCGAGGTCCAGCGTCTGCCGGCACTTTATTACCCGCGCCAACTGCGCTTTCAGGATCTCGTGGTCGATGGAGGCGAAGTACTTCGCCACATCGTACTTCAACGCGTACCGGTACTTCCTGCATCCCTTTCTGGCGCGCTCGATCGCCTTGTGGGTTCCGAAGCCCTTGCGGCATGCGAACGAATCATCGCTGAAGCGCCGTTCGAAGATCGGCTCTATCACCCGCGTGAGGGCATGGTGGACTACGCGGTCTCTGAACGGTGCCGCTGAGATCAAGCGTGCTTTCCCCTCTGTGACGGTGAATGTGCGATAGGGGCCCGGCATGTAGCGGCCTTCCACGAGCTCGCGTTGCAACTGCAGGATTTCATTCTCAAGATTCAGCCTGAAACCTGCCACATCCTGACGAAATCTTTTACCGGCCGCTGCAGCCTTGGCCGCCGCAAACAAGTTGGAAAGCGAGATCACGTCCGGCCAGAGGTTTCCTACACGCTTCACTTCTACGGCCTCTGTGCTTTCGCCCACCCACCGACCATGCGGCCAATCTCCTCGACCCTCTCCACGGCGAAAGCATAAGATTTGGTGGATAGCAATTTGAGGTCCTTTGATAAGCGCATGAGATATCTCAACAGGTTAGTTTTCTTGCCGGCCTCAGACAGGAATCCGGACTTCTGCTTCGAATACGCCGCCTCAACCAGTGTCATCAATAGATCAAGGTCGGTAAACACTATCCGTTCGCCAACGGTGAAGCGGTACGATCTGGGGAACTTTTCCACCTTGGGAAGCAACCAGAGAGTAAAATCGTATGCCTTTTCAACCACAATAGCACTCTCTGCTCCTTTACGGATCTTCAATTTTACGTCGCGGACAAGGGGGCAGAGCCCCCTTGTATCCCCCCTTTGTCAAGGGACAAGGGTTTAAGGGTTAAGGGATCCCAAGTCCCGGATACAGCGAAAACCGTTGATGTTGTTCCTGTCGCCTGGCGTGAGCCTGAGACGGTTGGATACCCGCAGGTACCTCGGGTTAAGGTTCCAGGACCCGCCACGCAAAACACGGCGTTCGCCCGACGACGGGCCCCGTGGGTCCCGCCGGGATGCAGGAGCTCCGTAATAGCCGCTGTTGTACCAATCCGAACACCACTCCCATACGTTGCCCGCCATGTCATAAAGGCCAAATCCATTGGCCGCGAACGACCCAACAGGCGCTGTGTGGACATAGCCGTCATTGTAGCCTCCAAATATCGTCCAACTCGAATATTGTCTCTTGGCTGCCTCGTCTGCCACATTAGCCTGGTTGATTCCGTTAACTACCGGAAGTCTCTGGTTACCCCAGACGTACATCTGGCCATCCTGTCCACCGCGGGCGGCATACTCCCACTCCGCCTCAGTCGGAAGGCGCACTCCGGCCCACTCGCAATAGGCCACGGCATCATGCCAGGTTACATTAACTATCGGATGGTCCAGGTTACGCCAATTAGGGTTGAAGTCAGGCGCAGACGGCATGGAACGACCTGTGGCGTCACAGAACCTCTTGTAGGCCCGCACTGTCACCTCAGTGCGGCTCATGCGAAATCCCCGAGTGATCGTCACTCTATGGCGAGGACTCTCGTCGTCTTCGGCCTCATCATCGCCCGGTACAGCACCCATCTGAAAACTGCCGGGAGGGATGTAGACGTAGTCCAGGCCGGCCCTGTCGCGCCAGATACCGCCTTCGGCTGTCGGCTCGGTGGACACAGTTTCCGCGGCTTCCGACTCCAGCCAGGCATCAAGCTCTTCCGTCTGGCCCCGGCGCAGAGCCACCTGTCGGTTAACCACGTTCGAGCGGTAACCATCGCGGCGGACCGTTACCCTATGGAAGCCGATGGGTATATTCGATAGTGTCAGCCTCTCCGGGCCGCTACTGGTGGCTATGACACGGTTGTCAACCAGCACCTGGGCTCCGGCAACATTCACATTAACGACTAGAATGCCGACAATCGCCTCCCGCTGAACCTCCGGCTCCGGTATTTCTACCGGCTCGCCGGGTTCTTCGGTGACAGCGCCGCCTTCGGTTTGTATGAAGTAGAAATCGCCGATGACGCTCGACGTAGACCAGGGCACCTGGTTACCATTCGACGCCTGAAACACTTCTTCGCGAACTCTGTTGAAGACCTGGTCCAGAGTCAAGCCGGGGATCTGAATAGTATCTTTCAGGTGCCTGGTGAAGAGGCCGTTCCTCTCGGAGGGGTTGTCGCTGGCGGTCTGGCCGGGGCCGGTGGCGAAGGCGATGAAGGTGCCGCCGCGGCCGTACTGCATTGCGGCCAGGCCGCGAGCTCCTGACCTGGATACGCTGAACGGGTTGTCGCGGCAGGCGTCCATAACGATGATGTTCAGGCGCGTTCCGGCCTGCTCCATCAATTCCCGTATACGCTCAGCGGAGAAGGAATCGTACTTGGCATCCACCTCGTTGCGGGCGTCAAAATCGATCGGTATGAGGTAATTTTCACCTCCCGCCTGGAAAGCGTGGCCGGAATAAAAGAACAGCGCGACGTCACCCGGCCGCAGCAAACCTGTAAAGCTCCGGATAGCAAGTTCCATATCTCGCAGGTTGGTGTTCTCCGCAATCCGAACGTCGAAACCGATTTCCCGCAGAACATTTCGCATGTCATGGGCATCGTTGACCGCGTTGCGCAGCGGCATAGTCGGATATGAGTTATTGCCAATGATCAGCGCCACGCGGCGGCTCTCTTGCGATGCGGCAGATGTGTCTGGAGGAGAGAGCAGAGCGATTACCAGCAAAACCGAAATGATAAATCCTGAAGCTCGTATGACCTGTTTCATCTCAGAACCTCCCAGAGACCGCGAACACAACGTAGCGGCGATCTTGAGATCGCCTATTCCTGCCGAAGGCGGGAAAGCATCGCGCTGACGCGCGATTAGTCGAGTTGAAGCTCGACGCTACCCAGTACCTCGTTTTTAGATCATCTCGCCTCATCATTTTTACGTCGCGGACAAGGGGGCAAAGCCCCCTTGTATCCCCCTCTCAGGAAAAGGGAAAAAGGAAAAAGAGTAAAGGGAACACTAATCCAAGTCCCGGACACAACGGAAACCGCCATCGAAGTACCTGAGGCCAGGCGCATGCCTGGAGCGGCTGGGCGCGCGAACGTGCCTCGGATGAACGCCCCAGGACCCGCCGCGCGAAACACGGTATTCGCCCGACGATGGACCCTGCGGGTCACGCGATGGTGAGCGGCTGTAATAACCGCTGTTGTACCAGTCCGAACACCACTCCCAGACGTTGCCTGCCATGTCATACAAGCCTAAGCCGTTGGCTGTAAATGAGCCAACAGGCGATGTGCCAGCATAATCGTCATCATATCCCGAAAATATTCTTCCCTCCCTACTCCAGTCCCAATCAGGATTCGCTCTCCTGCATGATTCACCTCCGATGTTGGCCTGCTTGATCCCGTTCACTATCGGTAGAATGTTATTACCCCAGACGTATATACGGCCATCCTGCCCACCGCGGGCCGCATACTCCCACTCTGCCTCAGTTGGCAGGCGCACACCAGCCCACTCACAATAGGCAACTGCATCATGCCATGTAACATGCAATATCGGATGGTCCAGGTAACGCCAGCCGGGATTGAAAATTTGTCTGCTAGACTCTGGCGCCGGCGGCATGGAACGTCCTGTAGCGTCGCAGAACCTCTTGTAAGCCCGCACAGTCACCTCTGTACGGCTCATCCTGAACCCCCGGCTGATCGTCACACGGTGGCGGGGACTCTCGTTATCTTCGGCCTCACTATCGCCCGGCACAGCACCCATCATGAAGCTCCCTGGAGGGATGTAGACGTACTCCAGGCCGGCCCTGTCCCGCCAGATTTCCCCTTCAGCAATCGGCCCGGTGGACACAGTTTCCGCGGCTTCCGGCTCCAGCCATGCCTCAAGCTCTTCCGTCCGGTACCTGCGCAGCGCCACCTGGCGATTGACCACGTTCGAGCGGTATCCGTCGCGGCGGACTGTCACGCTGTGGTAACCGATCGGGAGGTTCGAGATTGTCAATATCTGTGGCTCCCTGCTCGTAGCCACTGTCCGACCATCAACTACAACATGTGCACCTGCGACGTTGACAGTCACGGCCAGTGTCCCAACTGCTGCCTCTGCGCTTACCTCGGGCTGAACGGGTTCGCCTTCGCTCTCCGGAGGTGCGGCTGTTTCTCCGGCAGGTGGTATGAAGTAGAAATCGGTGTAGATACTCGACGAGATCCATGGTTGCTGTCCTCCGCTGGATTCACGAAGTACTTCAGCGCCAACTCGCCGGAACACCTGGTCTATGGTCAAGCCGGTTATATCCAGCGCTTCGACCAGGTAGGAGGTGAAGAGGCCGTTGTTGCCGCGCCGATTGTCACTGGCCGTTCGACCCGCCGCGGCGGCGAAGATGATGCAGGTGCCTTGACCGGCGTTCATTTCAGCCAAGCCGCGCGAACCGGACCGGGTTTCGCTATACGGGTTATTGCGGCAGGCATCCAGTATGATTATCCGCAGCCGCGCGCCGGAGCGCTCCATCAGCGACTGCAGGCGCTGTGCGGCGTAGGAATCGTGGAAGGCGTCCACCTCGTTCACGGCGTCGAAGTCGGTCGGCATGAGGCAGTTCTCGCCCTCCTCGGTCTGGAATGCGTGGCCGGCGTAGAAGAACAGCGCGATGTCGCCCGGGCTCAGCGAGGCGGTGAAGCTCCTCACGGCCCTGTCCATCTCGCGCAGGCTGGTGTTCTCCGCGATCTGGACTACAAATCCCACGCCCTGCAGAGCCTCACGCATAGAGCGCGCATCGTTGACGGCGTTCTGGAGTGCATTAAGTGGCTGACGGTACGCGTTGTTGCCGATGACAAGCGCCACGCGGCGGCTCTCCTGAGACGCGGCATCCGTGACCGGAGGAAAGAGCAGAGCGATTGCCAATAAACCTGTGAGGAGAAGTACCGAAGCCCGCATTACCTGTTTCATCTCATAACTCCTAACAATCGCTACCAGGGGCTCCGTCCGCCACGCCAGGGCGCGCCTTTGTGGGCGCGGCGGAGATCCCGTTAAGGGACAAGGGTTTAAGGATTAAGGGAATCCAAGTCCCGGATACAGCGAAAACCGAAGTCGTTGTAGTTCCCGCTGCCTGGCGTGAGCCCGTTACGGTTGGATACCCGCAGGAGCCTCGGGTAATTGCCCCAGGACCCGCCACGCAAAACACGGTATTCGCCCGATGAAGGGCCCTGAGGATCACGAGATGGCGAACGGCCATAATAATCATCATCATACCAATCTGAACACCATTCCCAGACATTCCCTAACATGTCATACAGCCCCCATTCATTGGGCTGCCTACCTCTAACCTCATGGGTTCGCAAGTCGCAGTTGACTGAATACCAAGCATAACGTCCATCCATGTTGTTGCCCCAGTAGTATTTAGTCGAAGTTCCAGCGCGGCAGGCATACTCCCACTCTGCCTCCGTCGGCAGGCGCACACCAGCCCAGCGGCAATAAGCAACTGCATCATTCCAGGTAACTCGAACTATCGGATGGTCTAGGTTGCGCCAACCGAGGTTGAAATCGGGCGCCGGCGGCATGGAACGACCTGTGGCGTCGCAGAACCTCTTATAAGCACGCACAGTGACTTCTGTACGGCTCATCCTGAAACCGCGACTGATCGTCACGCGGTGGCGAGGGCTCTCGTCGCCTTGTGCCTCACTGTCGCCCGGTACAGCACCCATCTGGAAACTGCCCGGATGGATGTAGACGTACTCCAGGCCGGCCCTGTCGCGCCAGATACTGCCAACCCCCTCCGCAGTTGGCCTTGACGGTTCCGCGGTTGCGGTCTCGGTAGGCCTCTCGTGAGCGGGGGGTTGGGCCGACGGCCGCTGCGGCTCCGCCGTTACCGTTTCCGTGGGCCTCTCAGGCTCCGCGGGTTGTTCGACATCTGCGACCCTTTCATGTTGAATGAAGTAGAAGTCGCCGTAGACGCTGGAGGCTATCCAGGGGGCCTGCCTGCCCCCCGTTTCGCGGGAGACCTCACCGCCAACACGTCTGAAGACGTCTTCCAGCCGCAAGCCGGGGATCCGAAGCGCCTCGATAAGGTAGGAAGTGAAGAGGCCGTTGTTACCGCGGGGGTTGTCGCTGGCGGTCTGGCCGGGTCCGGTGGCGAAGGCGATGAAGGTGCCGCGTGTGACGTTCATCGCCGCCAGGCCGCGTGAACCCGAGCGGCTGGCAGTAAACGGATTGTCTCGGCAGGCGTCGAGGACGATGATGTTCAGGCGCGAGCCGGACTGCTCCATCCTCTCCCGCACCAGCTCCGCGGAGTACGACTGGCTCTCGGCCTCGATCTCGTCCACGGCGTCGAAATCGGTGGGGACCAGGAAGTTCTCGCCGTCTACCTGTATGCCGTGGCCGGAGTAATAGAACATCGCCACGTCACCGGGATTTATCGAACCGATGAAGCCCCGGACAGCCCGCTGCAGGTCGGCGCGGCCGGTGTTCTCCGCGACCTGGACGCTAAACCCCAGTTGCCGCAGCACGCCACGCATCGAGCGGGCATCGTTGACCGCGTTGCGTAGCCGCATCGTCGGGTAGTTGTTGTTGCCGACCACCAGGGCCACGCGCCTGCCGGAGATCGCCTGGCCTTCCTGCTGCGCGCCAAGGCCGCGCTCCGCCTCGCCGCCCCTGGAAACCGATTCGTCCTCGGCTGGGCAGCCGATAAGGACAAGCAGAACGAGCGGCAGTAGAACCGCGGTAATAACTCTCATCGAAATACTCCCCGTCAGCAGGCTTGCACCTATGATATTACAGCTCTTGCAGAAACAGAAATGATTCCCCCGCGAACCATCGGCTCGGTATAAGTGTTATCGCATGAGTTGGAACGACGAATAGACTGCTTGTTTGCCGCAGCGTTAATAAACCACCTCCAATCGCGCTCGATACAAACCGGGCGGAACAGTCACTCAAACCAACTTTCACCACTAATAACATTTCGCCAGAGGCTCAATCCTTTCACTCGGTCGGACAAATGAAGTCGTCGGGGGAATGCTCCCACATATGAGCCGCCAGTTCGTGGACCCCGTTGGCAGCGCGGATAAGTGACCAAGCACGTGTTCTCGGCATGTATCACATCCTCCCAGACTACCTCGTCCGTCATTCCGCAGCCCCATCCTCCTACCCAATCTGGATCGGCGCTCCACGGGACTCTCAGGCGCTCGTAGCCACTCTAAGCTGGGCGACATAAGTTCTCTTTGTGCCCACAAGCCGAGAACTTAGAATCCATCATGGCTCCACGGTGTAGCTGCCAGTATCCACCAGCTACCCCTCGGCAATTGAGGCACAGCTTTACTGCATCAGGGGGAAGTTGCCCCTTTTTATCCCCCGTCACTCCGCCGTCTCCTCAGTCGTCTCATCCACAACCTCCCCCTCCTCAGCCGGAGTCTCCGCTGTCGTTTCGGCTTCCTCCTTCTCCTCTTTCTTTTTCTCTCCGAAATCCCACATCGGAGGCCCCATCAAATTGTGCCAGCCCTGCCTCACCTTATCAGTCCAGATGTCGATCCGAGGCCCTTGGCCCATTGCGCAGATCAACTCCCGGACGCTGTTAGTCCTCTTGCGAATATTCCCCGAACCGGGATACTCACCCCAGCTCTTCACACCTTGGATAGAGAACGGCAGATCTCCCCGGACGCCAAGGGCCAGCAGATGGTGAGCTTTGAACCAGAACCTCTCCAGTCCTATCCCGTATTTCATCCCGTAGACGTATACGCCCCTGAACTTGAACCCCCAACTCTCTTCCAGGATGAATCTGAGGTCGGGAAGGTGCTGCTCATGAACCCATAAATGCACATGCGCTTCATCGTGGGCTATTTCGCCGATGGGAAGCTTAGAGAGGTACTCGGGCGTCCACTCAAACCAGATGGGGTTGATGTACAGAAGCTTGAACTTGGGATCGCCCTTGGCTGCCAAGTAAGCTAAGGAATTGTCTCCCCGCATCTCAAACGTCGGCTCGTATCCGGGCGAGTTGACAAGTGCGGGGTGGGCATCCTCAGGCCCGCTGGTGTCTTGTTGGATAAGCCAAGAACCGTCATCCGCTGGCATCGCGATTCGTTTAGGCTCCCAGAGGACGTCATATACGCTCCAGAGACGCTTCCCGGGGGGGCGCTTCATTACCTCCTTCGGGTCTTCGCCCATGAGACTACAGACATACTCGAAAAGTCCGTCGGCATCCGGCCCTTTATCTCCCGGCAGGAGGACAGGGGGTTCGGGCTCGGGAGCGATTGGGACTGTGAATTGCGGCCCATGCAGGATTGATTTGAGGTGGTCTATGGTGGGCTTCTCAAACTGCTCACCACGTATGATTTTCTCGATTGCTTCCCACTGTTCAACGGGTTTCCCGGCCAGTAACATGATGTCTGGTTTATACCTATACAGCGCCTCGACAATTCCAAATTGCTCGATTGGAGGATCCTCTATCTCAAGGAAACCCTCAGCCATCCCGCCCGGAGCCCAAGTCCCGGCCAGTTTCCTCGTCTGTTCAATCGGTACCTCCGGCTTCTCCCAGTCGGAGGGTAATTCTTCGGCTGATCTATCAGTGGGTTGATCGATTGGACGCTCTGGCTCCCTTCCCAGCACTGAAACACCACCGCTGATGGTGGTAGGGAGGCTGGAGTCTGCAGGAGCAAGACGCTCGCTGTCGGAAAGAGGACGAACTTCTCCCTGTACGCTGGCGGGTACCATTATGACGGCCCCCTCCATAGCCGTCTTCCGAGGAGGCTCCTCGTCCAGCGCTGCCAACCTCCGGCGAAGATCTCTAAGCGCGTCTTCCTGCCACTGATCTATAACCGCCTGATCTATCACCCCGTAGCCGGGGAAATCCTCAGCTCTAACGTAAAGATCCTCCTTCCTCAATGTCTCCAGAGGGGGCATATCGGTGACAACAACCGAACCGTCAGAGTGAAGAGTTTCCCGTTCGTCAGCTGCTCGGTGCCTGTCCAGATTCTCCTGATCTGCCTTCTCGACAGCTGTCTCCATCGCCGTCTTCGGGCGGGGCTCTTCGTCTGCAGTATCGGGTTGTGTACTCCCCGATATCGCATCAGTATCGGGAACTGGGGCTTGATCGGGTACAATAACTACGGATTCGGGTTCAGGCTCTTTGGGTTTCTTGGGTTTTCCAGCGGCCTCGCTAAATGACTTACCCTCTCGGAGCTTTTCCATTACTACCCGCACATCAGCAGGTACCATCGCTGCTAATTCAACTACATTGGTTCGAGTCAGTTTCAAGTACCCGGCCAGGGTTCTCTCTCTGATCCCCTCCCCAGCTATCTCACTTACCCTATCCAATGCAGCGGCGAATAAGCTGTCCCGCTCGACTGTGGCTTTGCTAACTCCGAACTGGATAGCCAATGATCCAGCTGTGGTTCGCTTATACGCTTCCTGAGCAGAATCTGAGTCTCCTTGGCTCAATCCCTCACTTTGAGGGATTGAGTCCCCTTGACTCACATCTTTTCCAAAACGGGGAGATTTCTCCAAGTTATATCGTTTACCCCGTAGGTACGCCATCGCTAACTGAGTTAGGTTCCTCCGGGCCAGCTGGTTCTCAATGATCCACTCGATGGCCTCTTTACGTGTCGCAATCGCGAGGGGCTCAACACCAAGAATCGGGATCTTTCCAAGACGGCACAACTCCAAACGCCTGTGACCATCCAGAAGGACATCTCCATCTGGCTTCCGCCAGACCTTCAACGTGTCCAAGCAGCCGTCGCGCAGCAGCGACCGTTGCAGGTCGTTCCGTTCTTCCTGAGTTACCGGTGGGATCAGGGCGAAGAACTCGGAATCAAAGAGCAGCTCCTGAGTCTCGCCGCTCTGTAACTGTACTTCGACAACTCGTCGTTCGTCAGTCCCGGTGCTCCCATTTCCTGTAGCCTTCCCTGCAACATTTACCTCGCCGGTCGTTACTGTAGGATCCATTTCCGTGACCTCCTTTCAAGCGTTCCATAGAACGCTCTCAGTCTCCCCCGATTATCCAAATCACTACCGAGGGTAGAATTACACTCTCCACACAACACCACACACACACCATCACACTTCCTCCCGTTCCTCACAAAACGGATTAACCAACAGACAGAAATCCAGACAATAAGCTTTAAGTAGAATGTAACAAGACCTATCATTATTATGCGAACTGGATCGGAGAGGAGGAGGTAGAGGTATGGAAGTGGCTGGGAACAAAAGAGAAATCGTCGGCGATGTCTCGTCCCTTTTGACGTGACTTCCAAAATTGGACAAATCATGACTCGCACCATTTGCGCCAACTAGTTGAATGGATTTCGTGCGCTTCTTCAAGTGCCCGGGAGATCTGGTCGTTCTCGGAAATAATCTGCCGGAAATCACGAGCGAAATTATGATTCGGGTCTCTGCGTCGCAACTGGGCAACTGCCATACCCAAATAGCCGCGACACTCCATCGCAACCTTGAGGAAAGACTCGTATCGTCTTTGAATCTTCGAATTCTTGCTACGCGGTTTCCTCACTCGCACGAATCTCCAACGAGCTGGTTGAATCAGAGGGGGGGGGGAATAGAGCGGAAGATCATCGAAGTTTATTCGTGGTTTAAGTGCATTCCGAAGCTCAATGCGAGTAAAAACACCGTCGCCTTCACAATATCGTTCAGGATGTCGATTTCCGACATCATATACTGCTAGCATTAGATCAGTTGCTCGCTTTCTATGCGTGTATCGAGTCGAGTGAATACGATTGCCAAGTAGTGCCCCAGTATTTCCTCTCCTCCTGTTAATGACGAGGCTCTTCCAAACGTCTTCATGGTTCATCCGAATATCAGCAGCAAAATCTACTTGAACAACTTTTCTCTTATAAAGTTGGCCAATAGATATTCCTAAAGCAGCTGAGGCCCGCTCGATAAAGTCAGAGAATGTAGTCCCGAGATCATGCATGTAATAATCCTTATGGCCAGTCATGATGATATTTATGTAGATTCCATCGCATTTTGCGTTGACCAGAATTCCCATAATTTCCCCCCTCCTTCTTCGATCATGGAGTTGCTGAGTCACCACACGATGATTCCGTTTGGTATGATAGCCATGCGAGATAATCCTTTTTGCAGTAATAGACACGACCACTCATTTTTCCTGCTCTCGGCCCACGGCCTTCACTATCACGGTTCTGCATTGTCCCGCGCGCAAGGGGAATGCCATATTTATCTTGATATTCAGGCCACCGATGCCGCCACAAAACCGAAGGCAATACCGCATTAAGTGCTTCAACCAGATTGTTCACTGTCCATCACCTCAAACTAACCTCGCTGTTCAGACCGTTGCTCCATATACAGCATACGTAGATCCTGGAATAATCATGGAATCAATTATTTTTCCAGGCACGCATTCAAAGCTGTGCGAGTATAAGTGTTTTAGAATAAGAAATTTAGAGATATGAAAAAAATGATGGAATATTGTTAAGGATCTTGACAGGTCTCTTGTGCCCTAATTTTTCCGCTATGCCGCCGGAGGTGATGCTCAACGTGATGATCCTGCAGTTCGTATTTGACCTCTTGGACCGGCAGATGGAAGAGCAGATCCGGCTGAACAAGTGCTTCAGGTTCTTCCTGGGGCTGAGGTAGAAGCCCTCGGCCCCGATCACTCGACCATTAGCAAGTTCCGCAGCCGGTTGGGTGCGGAGCGCTTCGGCAGCGTGTTCAATTCACCGTGGCTAATGGAGGCGGCGCGCGCAGTCTGGATGATCATCGACCGCCTGCACGCCATCGACGCGCAGGACGTCGAGGCCAAGATCGACCTTTGGAACAACCAGAGAACCTCAAGGCGTGGCCGCGACAAGGGCGATGATAACAGTAGCGGCTTTGTCAACACCGGGACCCGAGCTGCCCGGCTGTCCTGACCTCGACTCCCGCTTCGGATACAAGAGCGCAAAGAAGGTCTTCTTTGGTTACAAGCATCATGTATCCACTGACGCCGACTCGGGTATGATCGTAATCCAGGTCGCTACGCTGGGAAATCTGCCTTAGGCGGACTGCGCAACCACCGTGCTGAGTGGCAAGAGGATCGCCAACCGTATTATTAAACGCGGAGGAGGAGTGAAGAAGGACAACAGCGAACGATATGTCGTTGAAAGGACCTATGCGATTGTGAAGCTTTGGTGCGGCGGCCGTTCCGCCGCGGCAGCCTACTGGGATCTGGAGAGGGTGAGCATTCAGATGATCTTGGTATCAATTGCGAGCAACGTTAAGCGGTGGGTAAACCTCATTGCCGATTGTGTGCGCATCGCACCTGCAGCGGCATGAGATGCGGTAGTGAATAGGGGCTGTATATGGCCTGATCGGTACGCAGAGACGGCGATTTCTAGAGCGCTGGCACTACAGATTAACGGTAGAAAGTAAGACCAGTCGAATTGACAGAAGATAACAGGAAAGAAACCTGGAATTCAGGATTTAGTCAACGTGCTCTTACGAGCGGCGTCATAACATTTTCGAAAATCCTTCTCCGAGTTGATTCCTAATTCGTACAATTTATATTCTTCCTTTAAGTAACACTGTTTCCATGATGTATTCTTGTAGAGCTTTCTAAGAGCAAAAACTCTTCGAATTTGAATTTCATTCCATATTTTCTTGCGACCTCGCCTCTTTTTACTTTTAACTTGAAGATCGTCTTTCTTGACTGAATCATCTTTGGGAAAAAATTCATCCCATATTAAAAGATCAATATTCCTTTGGCACCATGAGTTTTCTTTCGCCCACGTTATTATTTCGGAAGGTTTTACTCCTTCTCCAATCTTGACTCCGGTAAATTCATTATATATATCTTCCAATTTGATTTCGCCTTTCCTAATTGCTGATTCTATCAGGTTTGCCAAAGAAAGGAAATCACTATCCGGCTCATTATACAAATCAATATCAAAGTCAGTTTCTATAAATTCGGGATCATGCCAACATCCCATAAGTAATGGAACAGTGTCTTCTATATACCAAATGTACAAAGAAGCGCGATATGATAATTCGTTCTGAGAAATTCGAACCAAGCTTCTCTCATATAACCACTTAAATCTAGGTGATAAAGCCATAGAGTAAACCGTCAAGGAAAGTGTGAAGAATGAATAATTGAATTGACACCACCATCTCTATGTCTTCCTCACTAGAGAGTTCTTTGTTAGTAGTGAGAGAGCTGTGAAAACCATTGTACCTGTGTGTCATTTGCCCTCTTTGAGCTCTGCGAAGAGGCTTGAACATCAACTTTTGATTTGGCTATCCTACATTGACAAGAACGCACTGTCTGCTTGATTCAAGTGGACCATTTCCAGGCTCTCCGGCCATATGACTATACGCCAGAGACCGCTGCGAGGCAGACTCAACGCTTGAGGTTCAACGCCATCGCCGCCAGTATTTTGGATGGACACCTTTCCCAAGCACCAGTAGTCCGCCTCAGGCGGACTGACCGCGCCCGCTGCAACCGCTGGTGGGCAAATCAATTCCGCCTCCTACTCAGCGCACTGGCCTATGTGCCATCGAAGCGATCCAGCGGCTGGCTCTGACTAGAACCGAATTTGCATGGACTCAGTGCTCAACCATTCGCCTGAAGCTATTCCTGAGCCAAAATCATCCGTAACACCAGCAGCATCCGCTTCATGCTCTCCAGCAGCCATCCCTTCTGTAGCCCCTTCGTAGTCACGGCTACCCACCTCGACACAAAATAGGCCGCGGCAACTCCACTCCATTGGGCTAATGCGGCACCACACGCCGCGGGACGGCGCGATAGGAACAATGGGGGAATTGTTTAAGCTGTGCCCGCGCGCATAACCACCTACAGTAACCGCACCATATTCACACAAGGAGTATGGAGAGCTGCACCGACTCCTTCGCAGCTAGGTACTCACGCGATACCCAAGGAAAGCCGCTGAAGACAACAGAAAATGGGGACTATGTGGGGACAGTGGTCGGTGATGTTCTGAAATAAGAAGTAGCGCCTAAAGATGAGCACCCACAACCTATTGATTATAAACAATTAAAATGGTCGGGATGGCGAGATTTGAACTCGCGACCTCCTGCTCCCGAAGCAGGCGCGCTAACCAGGCTGCGCTACATCCCGACGCGGGGCGCAATTCTAAGACCAACACGAAGCTTTGTAAAGGCCAGGGGACGAGGTGCGGGCCGCGCGTTGCGAGAACGATTTAGGTAGTGTTCAGTCCCGTATACGGCTAAAACTAGGGGATCGGAAAGCGGGCACTAACCCGGCCGGCACTCACTATTGGTAGCGGCTGAAGGCCCCCTCCTCGGGCGAGAGCAGGGCGCGTAGGCCGCCGATTGTGATGCCGAAGCGTATCTGTATGTCCTGCTGGCCGAGGATGTTGAGCTTGCGCATGTCGAAGCGGAATCCCATGCACTGGCCATTGATGTCGAAGCCGGCCATGTAGTTCAGTATGCGCCGGCGCGCGAAGTCGTAGTCGAAGGCGCCGCGGATGCTGAGGAGGCCGCCGAGGGCGTCGAAGGAGCCGTTGGTGACGAGGCGGTTGGAGGCGGCGCGGTAATAGAGGTTGTTGACGAACTGGCGCAGGGTTTTGTAGTAGCCGAAGTTGTAGCGCAGGGAGCCGTGGCGCAGGTTGGCGCCGATGATGTAGCTGACGAAGCTGTTGGCGGTGAAGCTGTACTCGAGGCGGGCGGAGGTGCTGAACAGCCTGCTGAAGCGCGCCACGGCATAGATCTGCAGCGGCGAGAAGCGGCCGCTGATCTCGAGGGCGGTCGGGTCGAAGACGTAGGCCTGGTTGTAGGTGGTCTGCAGCTCGTCGTCCAGTGTCACGTACTGGCTGAGCGAGATCTTCAGCACCTCGACGATCTCCCCCTGCGGATTGCGAGGGCTGGAGCGCTTGCGCAGGAGGCGGTTGTGCAGCTCCCAGCGCAGCTCGTGCACCTTGAAGAAGGTGTCCACCTGGTCTACGACGATTATCCTTTCCGGACGCTCGATGTCGGAGCGCCAGCGGTAGGAGAGGCGCGGCTCGATGACGTGCTTGTAGCGGGTGGCGTGCTGCTCGGCGCCGCCGAAGATGCGGGAGAACACGGGGCCGGTCATCTGAACGCCGACGTCGTAGTAGCGGCGGCCGTGGCGGCGGTTTACGATCCGCTCCTTCTTGGAGCTGTAGCGCTTGCTGTACTCGGTGTCGCGGGCGGTGAAGACCGGCGTCACCGTCAGCCAGGGAGCGAAGGTCTTGATCGGGAGCTGCAGCGTCCCGGTCAGGTCGAGGCGGTGGTACTCGTTGCTGTTTACCAGGTCGTCGGCGTTGAGCCGAATCTGCCGGTTGATGATCGCCGGGCGGGCGTAGTTGGCGGAGAACGAGAAGTAAACCGGCAGCAGGGGAAGGCGCTGCTCGCGGGCCCGGAAATCGACTACCGGCAGGTAGCGGATCTCGCGGATCCTGTTCGAGCCTAAGAAGCGGTTGAGGTCGTTGTAGCCGACCGAGAGCGAGTAGACGCCGAAACTCTTGGCCAGCGACGCGGCTCGGCGGAAGAGTGGGCTGTAGTGGATGCGGTGGTTGATGAAGTCGCGCCGGTAGTGCAGGTCGCTCAGGAACTGCAGGTCGCCGGATGCCACAAAGCCCCCAGGCAGCGCCTGGCGCCCGCGCACGCGTCCCTCGTAGCGCCTGCGCCCGTACTCCTCGTCGTCGATGTAGTGGATGTAGGCATGGCTGAAGTTGCTGTTGCCGAGGTTGTTGCGGTACTCGGCGCCGTAGCGCCATCCCCGCAGGTCGTAGTAGTCGAGCGCGAAGGCGGCGTCGTGGCTGCGGTTGATGGCCCAGAAGTAGCCGGTGTTGACGAAGAAGCCGTGGAAGTCGGAGCTGCCCCAGGTCGGCATCAGTATGCCGCTGCTGCGCTCGTTGTTCATCGGCACCCGCAGCCAGGGCGTGTAGAACAGGGGAACCGCGCCCAGGTTGAAGCGGGCATTGCTCATCGTCGCGGCCTTGTTGACCTCGAAGTCGATCGAGCTGGCGCGCAGCGTCCAGTAGGGGGTCGGTTGCGTGCAGGTGGTAATGCGCGCGCCGTCGATCCGGAAGCGGTCGGCGGCGTACTTGCGCAGCATCCTGCCGGTGAGGATGAAGCCGTCCTCGGTCTCTACGTATGCGTTCTCGACGCTGCCGGTCTCGGCGCGCAGATCGAGGGAATTGGCTCCAACGTGCTGCGTGTCCAGGT
>CAYOXX010000025.1:0-37098 GCA_964408025.1 uncultured Acidobacteriota bacterium
GTCCCCGCCCTTCCCCGCCGGCAGCTCGGCGCCGAAGACGGGCCGGATGCCGGCCTCCTCGCACGCCTTCTGCAGCGCCACGGCGCTGTAGAGCCCGCCCGTCTCCGTCAGCGCCAGGGCCCCGATCCCGAGCCGCGCGGCCGCGGTCGCCAGCTCTTCGGGCCTGACGGCGCCGCGCAGAAACGAGTAGCAGCTATGGCAGTGCAGGTGCGCGAACAGCATACTGAACAAAATACTGAACAAGTTGTCATTAGTCAAGCCCTCCGGTGACCAGTTCCGGATCAACAGACACTGTTGCTCTGTCTGTAATTGGCGGGTAGGTTTAACTAATGGCGGGTACAGATGTAGGGCAATCCTAGCCACCTCGGCCGCCGCCACATATCGATTAGGCCGCCGGTGGCGTTGGCCTGGATTCCTCCGTCCCGTGCAGAGGTCGATTAAACCACCTGGAGCTGGTCGCTACAGAAATATCGCCTATCTGTTTTCGATTCAACAGGTTACGTTCCTAGTTAGGATCGTCGGTCATCGCGTCGTGCGCCGCGGAAATCCCAGGGTTTGGTTCTTGACATCGCTGCGGCCCGCTCTTAACATCTGTGCTTGGTCCGTGGGACAGTGATCGAATAAACTAAAAGCTCCCTGACTAGTACCGACGCGACGATATGACCGCTGCAACTGATTTCATCCCGATCATAATCATGCTGGCCTTCGCTGTGGGCGTGGCGTTCGGCATAATAATCCTCAGCCACATCATCGGGCGGCGCAAGCCGAACCCTGTGAAGCAGGACTTCTACGAGTGCGGCGTGCCGCCGCTGACCTCGCAGCGGATGCGCTTCCACGTCCGCTTCTTCATAATCGCAACGCTCTTCATCGTCTTCGATTTCGAGGGCCTCTGCCTGCTGCCGTGGGCGATACGCTACCGCGCACTGCTCGACACCTACGGCTGGGCCATGCCGCTGCTCGAGGTGCTGGTGTTCCTCGGCATACTGCTGGTCGGCTTCATCTACGTATGGCGCAAGGGGGCGCTGAAATGGGAATAGAGGAGCACCTGGGCGGCTTCATCACCACGCGGCTCAGCGCACTGGTCAACTGGGGGCGCAAGAACAGCCTCTGGCCGATGCCGTTCGGCACCGCCTGCTGCGGCATCGAGTTCTCGGCCTACCTTTCGAACCGTTACGACGTCGCCCGCTTCGGCGCCGAGGCGATCCGCTTCAGCCCGCGCCAGGCCGACGTGATGTTCGTCGCCGGGCGGGTGCCGAACAAGCTGGTGCCGGTGCTGCTGATGACCTACGAGATGATGCCGGAGCCGAAGTGGGTGATAAGCCAGGGCGCGTGCGCCTGCAGCGGCGGCATCTTCGACACCTACGCCGTCTGCCAGGGCATCGACCACTTCCTGCCGGTCGACGTATACATTCCCGGCTGCCCGCCGCGGCCCGAGGATCTGCTCAAGGCACTGATGATGCTGCAGGAGCAGATCAAGGGCGAGCGCCTCGACGTGGAGCCTGACCGGGAGGCGAAGTACCGCGATGCCTGACGCCGGCACCTGCGCCAAGTTCAACAAGCTCTCGGCCGCCGCCCGCGCCGGGCGCGAGAAAGATATAAAGTTGCAGCAGCGGGCGCTGGAGCTGCTCGAGGGTCGCTTCGGTCGCAAGATACTCGAGGCGCAGACCTTCCGCGACGACATCACCGTCACCATCGGCCCCGACCACCTGCAGGCGGTTCTGGTATTCCTGCGCGACCACAAGGAGCTGCGCTACAACCACCTCTCGTCGCTGACCGGTATCGACTACTTGCGCACCGAGATCCCGGGGAGCTGGGGCGCCGTCCGCTTCGGCGTCGTCTACAACCTCTTCAGCATCGACAACGGCGCCAACTTTGCCGTCCGCGTCGTCGTCGGCGGGGAGGAGCCAGTGATTCCCAGCGTCTACGAGCTCTGGCACGGCGCCGACTGGCAGGAGCGGGAGATCTACGACCTGTTCGGCATCGATTTCGACGGCCACCCCGACCTGCGGCGGCTGTTCCTCTACGACGACTTCGAGGGCGAGTACCCCCTGCGCAAGGACTACCCGCTGCGCGGCAAGGGCGAGCGCGACCGCTCGTGGCTCAAGGTCCAGCGCCAGGCGCGCGGCGAGGAGAGCTGAGATGGCGAGCGAGGAATTCACCTTCGAGGAGCCGTATCGCCGCAGCGAGAACTTCTTCGTCAACTTAGGCCCGCAGCACCCGAGCGCCCACGGCACACTGCACCTGATCCTCGAGCTCGACGGCGAGACGATCCTGAGCTGCAAGCCGGAGATCGGCTACCTGCACTGCGGCTTCGAAAAGCTCGGCGAGCACCGCAGCTACAACCAGTTCACCACCGTCGTCGACCGGATGAACTACCTCAGCCCGATCAACAACGACGTCGGCTGGGCGCTGGCCTGCGAGAAGCTCTTCGACGTCGAGATCACGCCGCGCTGCGCCTACATCCGCGTCATCCTCTGCGAGCTCAGCCGCATCGCCGACCACATGTTCGCCATGGGGATGCAGGTGGTCGACATCGGCGCCTTCTCCTGGTTCCTCTACGGCTGGCAGCACCGCGAGGAGGTCTACGACATCCTCGAGCGCTGCTGCGGCCAGCGCATGACCAACACCTACACGCGCCTCGGCGGCCTCATGCGCGACATGGACGAGACGGCCGTGGCGATGAGCCTCGATCTGGCTCGGCGCGTCCCCAAGTCGCTTGAAAACATGGAGACGCTGCTCAACCGCAACCGCATCTGGCGGGACCGCACGATAGGCGTCGGCGCCACCAGCGCCGAGACGGCGCTGAACGAGGGCACTACGGGGCCGCTGCTGCGTGCCTGCGGCGTGCCGTTCGACTTGCGCAAGGACGAGCCGTACCTGGTCTACGACGAGTTCGACTTCGACATCCCCGTAGGCGAGAACGGCGACGTCTACGACCGCTATCGGCTGCGGATGGAGGAGATGCGCCAGAGCTGCCGCATCATCGAGCAGGCGTGCCGCAAACTCCCCGAGGGCCCGATCAACACCGAGGACACCCGCCTCGTCCTGCCGCCCAAGGAGCGGCTCTACGGCAACATAGAGAACATGATCCTGCACTTCAAGCAGTTGATGACCGGCCACTGGGCGCAGCCCCCGAAGGGAGAGGTGTTCAGCCGCACCGAGGCGCCCAACGGCGAGCTCGGCTACTACATCGTAAGCGACGGCGAGGGCAAGCCGTACCGGGTGCACGTGCGCAGCCCGTCGCTGGTGCACTTCTCGGCCATCCCGCGGCAGCTTGCGGGCCGGATGGTCAGCGACGTCCCGCCCGTCATGGGCAGCCTCAACGTCATCGCGGGGGAGCTGGACCGCTAGGAGAACCAGGTGGGCACAGAGCGGAGTGAAGGCGTGCAGTTCTCGCCCAAGGCCAAGCAGACGATAAAGGAGCTGACGACGCGCTATCCCGACGCCCAGGCAGCGACGCTGCCGGCGCTCTGGCTGGCGCAGGAGGAATTCGGCACCATCGGCCCGGAGGCCTGCGCCGCCGTGGCCGAGCTGCTCGGTCTGACGCCGGCGCACGTGCTCGGCGTCGCCAGCTTCTACACCATGTTCAAGAAGGAGCCGACGGGCCGCTACCTGATCCAGGTCTGCTCGACGCTGAGCTGCTCGCTCATGGGCGCGCAGAGCGTCGTCGACTACCTGGAGCGCAAGCTGGATATCAAGTGTGGCGGCACCACCCCGGACGGCAAGTTCAGCCTCGTGAAGGTCGAGTGCCTTGCCAGCTGCGGCACCGCGCCGGTGATGCAGATCAACGACGATTACTACGAGAGCCTCACCGAGGAGAAGATCGACCGCATCCTGGAGAGCCTGTGAGCCGCCGATGAGGGAGATAATCTACGAGACCGGCTTCCTGCTCGAGCACGCCGTCCAGGAGGGCTCCGAGACCATCGAGGCCTACGAGGAGCACGGAGGCTACGGGGCTCTGCGCAAAGCGATAGGGGAGATGAAGCCGGAGGATGTGACCGCCGAGGTCAAGGAATCCGGACTGCGCGGCCGCGGCGGCGCCGGCTTCCCCGCCGGCGTCAAGTGGGGCTTCCTGCCCAAAGACAGCGACAAGCCGGTCTACCTGCTGGTAAACGCCGACGAGAGCGAGCCGGGCACCTTCAAGGACCGCGTCTTCCTCGAGCTCGACCCGCACCTGCTGCTCGAGGGGGCGATCATCACCGCCTACGCCATCGGCGCCCAAGTCGCCTACGTCTACATCCGCGGCGAGTTCGCCAACCAGGCCCGGAATCTCGAGCGGGCCATCGGCGAGGCGCGCGCCAGGGGCTACATAGGCGCCGACATACTCGGCAGCGGCTTCGATCTCGAGATCTACGTCCACCGCGGCGCCGGGGCCTACATCTGCGGCGAGGAGACGGGGCTGATCGAGAGCCTCGAGGGCAAGCGGGGCTTCCCACGCCTTAAGCCGCCTTACCCGGCCAGCGTCGGCGTCTTCGGCTGCCCGACCATCGTCAACAACGTCGAGACGCTTTCCAGCGTGCCCCACATCGTCGAGAAGGGGGCCAGCTGGTTCCGGGGCTACGGCACCGCGGAGAGCACAGGCACGCGAGTGTTCGGCGTCAGCGGCCACGTCAAGAGGCCCGGCATCTACGAGCTGCCGATGGGCGTGCCGCTGGTCGAGCTGCTCGAGACCTACTGCGGCGGCGTGCGCAGCGGCTACTCGCTCAAGGCCGTGGTGCCGGGCGGCAGCAGCGTCCCCGTGCTCAGGGCTGACGAGATCGACGGCGTCAACCTCGACTTCGAGAGCTGCGCCGCGGCCGGCACGATGCTCGGCAGCGGCGGCATCATCGTCATGGACGACTCGGTCTGCATGGTGGACGCCGGCCTCAACCTCGCGCGCTTCTATGCCCACGAGAGCTGCGGCCAGTGCACCCCCTGCCGCGAGGGCTGCTGGTGGATGGCCGGCATCCTGGAGCGCCTCGAGGCCGGCGAGGGCAGGGCGGAGGACGTCGACCTGCTGCTCGACATCTGCGACAACATGCTGTTCAAGACCATCTGCCCGCTGGGCGACGCGGCGGCGATGCCGATCGAGAGCTACGTCAGGAAATTCCGCTCCGAGTTCGAGCGTCACGTTGCCGAGGGCCGCTGCCCGATCGCCAAGGACAAGAGCATCAAGGTGCCGGAGAATGCCTGAGAAGGTGACGATCACGGTCGACGGCCGCGAGCTCAGCGTCGACGCCGGGCAGACGATCCTGCGCGCCGCGCTGGACAACGGCATCGATATTCCGCACTTCTGCTATCACCCGGCCCTGAGCATCGCCGGCAACTGCCGCATCTGCGTCGTCGAGATCGAGGGCGCGCCCAAGCTGCAGACCAGCTGCAGCGAGCTGGTGCGCGACGGCATGGTGGTGCACACCGAGAGCAAGGCGGTGCTGCGCGCGCGGGCAGCGGTGCTCGAGTTTCTGCTCATCAACCACCCGCTCGACTGCTCGGTCTGCGACAAGAGCGGCGAGTGCCTGCTGCAGGACTACACCTACGAGCACCGCAGGTTCCCCGGCAGCCCCTATATCGATAGCCGCATGGAGCTGCCCAAGATCGTTCCGGCCACCAAGGAGCTGGGCTCCAAGATCTGGATCTGGGCCAACCGCTGCATCCACTGCAGCCGCTGCGTGCGCTTCTGCGACGAGATAGCCGGCACCGGCGAGCTGACCTTCGTCAACCGCGGCGCCCACGCCGAGATCGATTGCCACCCCGGGCGGCCGCTCGACAACAGCATCGCCCTCAACGTGGTCGACCTCTGCCCGGTTGGCGCCCTGCTGGACAAGGAGTTCCTCTACAAGAGCCGCGTCTGGTTTCTCGACGGCCGCGACAGCATCTGCCCGCACTGCTCGGCAGGCTGCAACATCCGCATCGAGAGCAGCAGTAACCGGATCAAGCGGATCAGGCCGCGGCCCAACAGCCAGGTCAACTCCTACTGGATATGTGATTTCGGTCGGCACAACTTCGACTACTTTGATCGCGACGACCGCATCGCGAGACCGGAGCTGCGCCGCAACGGCGGTCTCGAGGAGGCCCCACGCCTGGAGGCGCTGGAGCGGATAGCCGAGCGGCTGCGCGCGCTGCCCGGGGGCAAGCTGGCCGGTATCGGCAGCGCCCAGAGCACCTGCGAGGACAACTACGCCCTGCGACTGCTGGTCGAGCAGCTCGGCGGCACGACGTTCGCCCTGCGCGAGACGCGCCGGGGGAGCGCCGAGAAGTTCCCCGCCTTCGAGATCGAGGCCGAGAAGGCCCCCAACGTCCGCGGCGCGCTCGCCGCACTCGGTCTCGAGAGGCTCGGCACCGACGAACTCTGCCTACAGATCGAGGCCGGCGAGATCGCCGGCGCCGTGGCGCTGGGCAACGAACTCGACGTGCCGCTGGGCGGGCGCGAGCGGGCGGCGCTGGGCAAGCTCGAGTTCCTGCTGGTGATCGACTCCTGGCGCTCCGACCTCGCCGAGGCGGCACACGCCCTGCTGCCGGCAGCCAACTTCAGCGAGAAGGACGGCACCTTCGTCAACTCCGCCGGCCGAGTGCAGCGGATCCACCAGTGCCTCGTCCCTGAGGGCGGACAAGCCGCCAGCGAGTGGATCTGGCTCAAGCGGATCAGCGACGCCCTCGGCGGCGACTGGGACTTCGACGGCCCCGCCGGGCTCTTCGACCTGCTGGCCGCGAGCAACGGCGCCTTTGCCGGCATCTCTTACGAGTCCCTCGGCGAGCTGGGCCAGCCGATGAAGGGCTAGCCGGGAGTTGGGCGTAGGGAGCAAAAAAGAGGAGAATAAGGGCCGTGGCGGCGATCTGCCGCGGTTGGGAGAATGGAAACGGCTGACGTGGTGAGTGAAGCGGAAATGAAGCCGACGGAGCGCAAGCTCTGGGTTTGGCAGCAGAGACCTGCCAAGAGCGCGCGCAGAAGGATTGTTGACCTGATCAAGCGGCTGATCATCCTCGGCATCGGCTTCGGCATCTTCGTGGGCTGCATAGCGGTCTTCCCCTTCGTTGACTCCCTGCTGGGAGAGCTGCTCTGGGGGCTCGTCGCCGCCAGCGTCAAGGCGGCGCTGCTGCTGCTGGTCGTCTTCACCGCCGTGGCCTACTTGACGCTGGCCGAGCGGCGCTTCGCCGGCATGATCCAGCGCCGTCTGGGTCCCAACCGCGTCGGCTGGTTCGGCTTTCTGCAGCCGGTGGCCGACGGCATCAAGTTCTTCTTCAAGGAAGACCTGGTGCAGGACAACGTACACAAGCCGCTCTTCGTACTCGCCCCGGCGATCATCTTCATCCCGGCGCTTGCGGTGTTCAGCGTCATTCCGTTCGGCCCGCCCGATGCCGGGACCGGCATGCAGCACTACCAGCTCGCCTCGGTCAACATCGGCATCCTGCTGATCTTCGCGCTCTCCAGCCTCGGCGTCTACGGCATCGCGCTGGGCGGCTGGGCCAGCTTCAGCAAGTGGAGTCTCTTCGGCGGCCTGCGGGCCGGCGCCCAGATGATCAGCTACGAGATCGCGCTGGGGATGAGCGTCATCGGCGTGCTGATCTACAGCGGCAGCTTCGACCTGACGCGGATCGTCGAGGCCCAGGGCGGCAGCTATTTAGGCTTCCTGCCGGCCTGGAACGTGCTGCCGCAGATGGCCGGCTTCGTCGTATTCCTGGTCGCCGCCTTCGCCGAGACCAACCGCCTGCCGTTCGACCTGCCAGAGGCGGAGCAGGAATTAGTGGGCGGCTACCACACCGAGTACAGCAGCATGAAGTTCGCGCTCTTCTACCTCGGCGAGTACGCCAACATGGTGGTGGCCAGCGCCCTGGTGACGCTGCTCTTCCTCGGCGGCTGGCTGGTGCCGGGGCTCGACCTGGGCGCGCTGCCGCCGCTGCTGGGCGCGCCGATCGGCATCTTCGCCTTCATGCTCAAGATGTTCATCTTACTCTTCCTCTTTATCTGGGTCCGCTGGACGCTGCCCCGCTTCCGCTACGACCAGCTGATGGCGCTGGGCTGGAAGATCCTGCTCCCGACCGCCCTGGGCAACGTGATTCTTACCGCCATCTTCGTGGCGTTGCTATAGAGAGGCTTGCAAATGGCGATAGGCGTCAAGAAGCTCACCAACCCGAAGATGAACTTCCTGGAGAAGCTCTACCTCTGGCCGATCTTCAAGGGGCTGTGGGTGACGCTGCGCTACTTCTTCGCCCGCAAGATCACGGTGCAGTACCCGGAGGAGCGGGTACCGGTGCGCTGGGGCTACCGCGGCCTGCACCGGCTGAACAAGGACTACCGCGGCAACGTCAAGTGCGTCGCCTGCTTCATGTGCGCCACCGCTTGCCCGTCCGAATGCATCGAGATCGAGGCGGGCGCGGCGCCGTTCGGGGACTACCGGGAGAAGTACCCGGTTAAGTTCCAGATCGACGAGCTGGAGTGCATCTTCTGCGGCATGTGCGAGGAGGCCTGCCCCGAGGCGGCGATCCAGCTGACGCCGGTCTACGAGTTGAGCGAGCACAAGCGGGCCAGCTTCATCCTGCAGAAGGAAGACCTTCTGAGCGTGCACGAGTACTGGATTCTGCCGCGCTACTCGAAGGTGCGCCCGCCCCGGCGCACGATGGAGAGATTAGAGGGCTGATCGCGACGGGCGGGAGGCTGCAGAGCCTCCGTCGCCCGAGGGAGTGCTTAGGGCATGTGGGAAGCGATTTTCTTCTACGCCATAGCCGCCGTGGCGGTGGCCTCGGCGCTGCTGATGGTGCTGATGAAGAACCCGGTGGTCAGCGCCGTCTACCTTGTGATTACCTTCTTCTGCGTCGCCGCCTTCTTCGTGATGCTCAACGCGCAACTGCTGGCGGCGCTGCAGGTGATCGTCTACGCCGGCGCCATAATGGTACTCTTCCTCTTCGTGATCATGCTGCTCAACCTCAACCGCACCGCCTTCACAAGCTACAAGCTCTTCTTCACCAAGCTCTTCGCGTTGCTGCTGGTCGCCGTCATCCTCTGGACCGTCGGCGGCTTCCTCGCCCGCCCGGCCGCCGAGCAGGCTGAGGGGGCTGCCCGGGGGCCCGGGCCGGTGGCCGACTACGTCTACCGCTTCGACCCCGAGAGCGAGGCGGACACGGTGGCCTTCGCCGACATGCTCTTTACCCGCTACCTCTACCCGTTCGAAATCATCTCGATTCTGCTCCTGGCCGCCATCGTAGGCGCAGTGCTGCTGACCAAAAGGAAGGTGTGAGATGAGCATCGGCCTCGACCACTACCTGATACTCGGCGCGGTGCTCTTCTGTATCGGCGTGCTCGGCGTCATCCTGCGCCGCAACGCCATCGTGATCTTCATGAGCGTCGAGCTGATGCTCAACGCCGTCAACCTGACATTCGTCGCCTTCGCCCACCACATGCAGTCGGTCGAGGGCCAGATATTCGTATTCTTCGTCATGAGCGTGGCCGCCGCCGAGGTCGCCGTCGGCCTGGCGATCATCGTCGCCCTGCACCGGACGAAGGGGACGATCAACATCGACGAAGCGAATACCTTGCGGGGCTAGACGAGGACAGAGGAAGGGGCGATGGTCGATTATCTCTGGCTGATCCCGGCGCTGCCGCTGGCGGGATTCGTCGTCAACGGCCTGGTCGGCAAGCTGCTGGGCAAGCGCGCGGTCGGCATAATCGGCGTCGGCGTCGTCGGCGCCAGCCTGCTCGTGGCCTTCCTTACCTTCCTGCAGCTGCCGGCCGAGTCGACGCTGAAGGCCTATTACACCTGGATCGAGGTCGGCGACTTCGCCGTCAGCGCCCAGCTGCGCCTCGACCAGCTTTCGATAATCATGACGCTGGTGGTCACCGGCGTCGGCTTCCTCATCCACCTCTACAGCGTCGGCTACATGCACCGCGAGGAGCCGCTCGCCTACGCCCGCTACTTCAGCTTCGTAAACCTCTTCACCTTCGCCATGCTGCTGCTGGTGCTGGCCGACAACTTCCTGGTGATGTTCGTAGGGTGGGAGGGGGTCGGCCTCTGCAGCTACCTGCTGATCGGCTACTGGTACGAGAGGGACAGCGCCTCGGACGCCGGCAAGAAGGCGTTCATCGTCAACCGCATCGGCGACGCCGGCTTCCTGCTGGCCATCTTCGCCATCTTCGCCGTGTTCGGCACCCTCGACTTCGACACGGTGCTCGAGCCGGCCACCGCCGCCTCGGCCCAGGCCGGCACGGGGCTCGTGCCCTGGATCGCCCTGGCCCTGTTCGTCGGCGCCGTGGGCAAGAGCGCCCAGATACCGCTCTACGTCTGGCTGCCCGACGCCATGGAAGGCCCGACGCCGGTCAGCGCCCTCATCCACGCCGCCACCATGGTCACCGCCGGCGTCTACATGGTTGTGCGCTGCAACGTGCTCTACGCGCTCTCGCCCGACGTGCTGCTCCTGATAGCCTACGTAGGCGCGCTGACGGCCATCTTCTCCGCCACCATCGGCGTCGCCCAGTTCGACATCAAGCGCGTGCTGGCCTACTCGACCGTAAGCCAGCTCGGTTACATGTTCTTCGCCTGCGGCGTCGGCGCCTACGGCGCGGCAATTTTCCACCTGATGACCCATGCTTTCTTTAAGGCAAGCCTCTTCCTCTGCTCCGGCTCCGTCTCCCACGCCCTGGGCGACGAGTTCGACATGCGCCGCATGGGCGGCCTGCGGGCGCTGCTGCCGGTCACCTACATGACGATGCTCGTCAGCACACTGGCGATCGCCGGCATCCCCCCCTTCTCCGGCTTCTTCAGCAAGGACGCCATACTCTGGGCCGCCGTCGAGAGCGGGCAGAACGGGCTGTGGTTCCTGGGCGCGGCCGCGGCGCTGCTCACCAGCTTCTACATGTTCCGCCTAGTCTACATGACCTTCAGCGGCGACTGCCGGGCCGACGCCGCGAGTAGGAAGAGGATCCACGAGAGCCCGCCGACGATGGCGATCCCGCTTGTAGTGCTGGCGGCGCTGGCTCTGGTCGGCGGCTGGATCGGTTTTACGCCTGCCTTCCACGAGAACTTCGGGCTCCCCGACGACCAGTTCGGCAGCTTCCTCGAGCCGGTGATTCGGGCTGGCGAAGCGAGCGTGCTGGCCGCCGACCCGGACGCCACGCCGGCTGATGTGGAGCGTGAGCTGGCGACGCGCGAGCACGAGCACGACATCGCCGGCGAGTGGCTCTTCATGGGGATCAGCGTGGCGCTCGCGCTGGCCGGCTGGCTGCTGGCCCGCTGGCTCTACAAGGGCAAGCCGCCCGACCTGCTCGAGCAGCGCAGCGGCGCCCTCTTCCGGGTGCTGAACAGAAAGTACTACGTGGACGAGCTCTACGACGTAGCTTTCGTGCAGCCGGTCGTCAGGGGCTCCGACAAGATTCTATTCGGAGTTGTCGACGCGACGCTGATCGACGGCATCGCCGTCGACGGCTCGGCGAAGACGGTGAACACATTCGGCCGCATCGCGCGCCTGTTCCAGAGCGGCTACGTGCAGACCTACTTCTTCTTCTTCCTGGCCGGCGTGCTCGTGCTTCTCTTTATTATTCTGTAGGGGGCCGGTGAAGTGCTTGAGATGCTGACGGAATTCATACTGCCGGTGATCACATTCCTGCCGGCCGCGGGCATGGTGCTGGTGCTGCTGCTGCCGCGGCGGATGAAGGAGCCGATCCGGCAGGTCGCCTTCTGGGTCTCTATCCTGACGTTCGCGCTCGCCGTCTACCTCTTCCTGGCCTTCCAGCCGACCGCGGCGGTGCAGTTTGAGGTCAAGATCGACTGGATCGAGCTGGCCGGGCTGCCGATATGCTTCCAGTTCGGCGTCGACGGCATCAGCATCCTGCTGGTGCTGCTGACGGCGTTCCTGACGCCGCTGGCGCTCATGAGCTCCTGGCGCGCGATCTCCGAGCGGGTCAAGGAGTACTACGCCCTCTTCCTGCTGCTGGAGACCGGCATGCTCGGCGTCTTCCTGGCCGGCGACCTCTTCCTCTTCTACATCTTCTGGGAAGTGATGCTGGTGCCGATGTACTTCCTGATCGGCGTCTGGGGCGGCGAGCGCAGGGTCTACGCGGCGATCAAGTTCGTCATCTTCACCATGTTCGGCAGCCTGCTGATGCTGGTGGCGATACTCTTCCTCGCCTTCGGCAGCGGCGCGCAGAGCTTCGACATCGTCGAGATCACCGACTACCTGACTGCCAACCCGCTGCCCGGCGACGTGCAGCTCTGGCTCTTCGTCGCCTTCTTCCTCGCCTTCGCCATCAAGGTGCCGCTCTTCCCGTTCCACACCTGGCTGCCCGACGCCCACGTCGAGGCGCCGACCGCGGGCTCGGTGATCCTTGCCGCCGTGCTGCTGAAGATGGGCACCTACGGCTTCGTCCGCTTCTGCCTGCCGATGTTCCCCGAGGCGACGATGCGGGCCCTGCCCACCGTGGCCGTGCTGGCGATCATCGGCATCATCTACGCCGCGCTGGTGGCCATGGTGCAGCCCGACGTCAAGAAATTAGTTGCCTACAGCTCCGTGGCCCACCTAGGCTTCGTGATGCTCGGCATCTTCGCCCTCAACATGCAGGGGCTGCAGGGCGGCATGCTGCAGATGGTCAACCACGGGCTGAGCACCGGCGCGCTCTTCCTCATCGTCGGCGTCCTATACGAGCGCCGCCACACGCGCCTGATCGCTGAGTACGGCGGCATCAGCAGGGTGATGCCGGTCTTCGCCACCGTCTTCATGATCATCACCCTTTCGTCGATCGGTCTGCCGGGACTCAACGGCTTCATCGGCGAGTTCCTCACACTGATCGGGGCCTTCCGCTTCTACTGGCTCTACGGCGCCGCCGCCGTCGTCGGCGTCGTGCTGGCGGCGGTCTACATGCTCTGGATGCTGCAGCGCATGATCTTCGGCGAGATAAAGAAGGACGAGAATCGCGGGCTTGCGGACCTGAATTGGCGGGAGATCTGCTACCTGGTGCCGATCATCGTCTTCGTCGTCTGGATCGGCGTCTACCCGATGACCTTCCTGGAGAAGATGGAGCCCTCGCTGCACTGCCTGCTGCAGCGCATCCAGCCGGCGATCGAGGAGGCCTACCCGGGGCGCGACCTCGGCCTCGGGGAGAGCGAGTGCGAGTGCCCGCCGCCGCGCGTGCCCCAGCGCTACGATCTGGAGCTGCTACCGCCGCCGCAGCAAGAAGGAGGGGAACGCTAAATGGTAGTCGTCGACCTCGCCGCCATCAGCACCGAGATCATACTCGCCGTCACCGGCCTGGTGATCCTGCTGGTCGACATGTTCGTCGAGGACAAGAAGAAGACGATGCTGGCGGTGCTGGCCCTGCTCGGTATCCTGATGGCCGGCTTCGCCACCTACCAGCAGTTCGAGTACACGGCGGGCAGGATCGCCTACGAGCCGGCGCCCGACGGCCGGTCGGTGCGCCAGAACTTCGACGGCGCCAGGTTCGCTATGGGCTACGTCGGCGACGGCTCGATCGTGGTCGACAACTTCGCCGTCGTCTTCCGCTACATCTTCCTGCTCGGCACCGCGCTGGCGGTGCTGCTGAGCATCGGCTACCTGCAGCGCGAGGGCTGCGCCAAGGGCGAATACTACGCCCTGATGCTGTTCTGCACCGTGGGCATGATGATTATGGCCAGCGCCGTCGACCTGCTGACCCTCTTCCTCGGGCTGGAGACGCTCAGCATCCCGCTATACGTGCTGGCCGGCTTCCAGCGCCGCAGGCTGAGGAGCAACGAGGCGGGCCTAAAGTACCTGCTCATGGGGGCCTTCGCCTCCGGCTTCCTGCTCTACGGCATCGCCTTCATCTACGGCGCCACCGGCACCGTGCGGCTGCGCTTCATCGCCCGCCACCTGGGCGAGCTCGCCGCCGCGGGCTCCGCAACCGCCGAGCCTTACCTTCTCCTGGGCCTGACGCTGCTGCTGGTCGGCTTCCTATTCAAGGTCGCGGCGGTGCCGTTCCACATGTGGACCCCCGACGTCTACGAGGGCGCGCCCACGGCCGTCACCGCCTACATGAGCGTGGCCGTCAAGGCGGCCGCCTTCGCCGGGCTCCTGCGCGTGGGGCTGACGCTGGTGCCGTTCGAGGCGCTCATGGAGATGATCGAGCCGGCGCTGTGGTGGGTGGCGGTGCTGACGATGTCCTTCGGCAACCTGCTCGCCGTGGTGCAGGAGAACGTCAAGCGCATGCTTGCCTACTCCTCGATCGCCCACGCCGGCTACCTGCTCGTCGGCGTCCTGGCCGCCATGCGACTGGGCACCACGCAGATGGCGATGGCGGGCATCCTCTACTACCTGATCGCCTACACGCTGATGAACGTCGGCGCCTTCGCCGTGGTGCTGCTGGTGGCGCGCAAGGACGACCGCTACGAGAAGGTCTCCGACTTCGCCGGGCTGGCCAGGCGACACCCCGCCTTGGCGGCGGGCATGACGCTGTTCATGATTTCGCTGGCCGGCGTGCCGCCGACGGCCGGCTTCTTCGGCAAGTTCTACGTCTTCGGCGCCGCCGTCAGGGCCGACCTGATACCGCTGGTGGTGATCGCAGCCGTCAACAGCCTCGTGAGCGTCTACTACTACCTGCGCCCGGTGATGGCCATGTACTTCAAGCCCTCGCCGGAGGACGAGGAGTCCAGGGGTCCTATCGTCATCCCCTACGCGGCCGAATTCACACTCTACTTCACCGCCACGGCGGTGCTGCTCATAGGCATCGTGCCCAACAGGATCATACCGCTGGTCAACGCAATCATTTCGTTCAGCTTCTGAAACATTCGGGGGGAATGGGGAGGCACGTGCGGCGTCCCGGTCGGCAGGCCGGGGCGCCGCCGGCTCTTTCGCCTTCGACGAAGCGGCGGCAGATACCTCAGCTCAATTGCCTTCCCGAAGGCCAGGACTGTCTAGCAACACTTTCCACGGCGGGTTATTGAGGCTGATTCACGGGCGCTCGGCGTCGCGGCCTCGTGATTTAGAGCACATACCTTTTCGTTGCAGTTAATAAACTGACAGCGGTGCGTGTGTCTCCGCAAACGGAAGTGGTCCTGTAGACGGGGGAGAAGACCAGCTAACTGGTGAGCTCAGCTGTGTTTTTAAAGCGCTCGAACAACAGGCAACTCGACAGCGACGCAGCCGGCGCCGGTGCTGCTGGGTGCGCCGATGAATCAAGCGAAAACAATCGGAACCGTCCGGAAGGGAAGCCGCAGATTATGATGCTGTCCGACCTCAGCAGGATATTAGAGAGTTACCTGTCTTACGATTTCGATGTGGATAAGCCCTACCCCTCTGTCGGCGCAGAGATGGAGCGGCCGGAGAAGCCGGTATCAAAGACAACCCCAAGGGCAGGCATTGGCTTGAGTTTGCCCGATCAGCTAGCGTACGATCGCGTCGCCGAGCACCCGGATAAAGAAAGCGAGGTGCTAAGAACGGAATCTCTTCTGCTGAAAAGGCAACTGGAGATCAAAGATCGATATGCTATGCTGCGGAGACAAAGATTCTATCGCACTTTTTTCCAAGGATTCGATGAGGCACTACTTTTTGTCAAGCCGGACACGCTGCAGATTGTAGAAGCGAACGAAGCCGCTTCACGGCTTCTGGGGAGAAGGAGCAATCAACTCAAGGATACTACCTTGAGGGCTCTGGTTGCGCAGGAATTCCGTCCTGTTCTGGACACCTACATCATCAGGCTGCTGTTCGACGATCTTTCGCCGACGGAGCTGAATCTTGTGATGCCTGAAATAGGCACAAAATCTGTGTCTATGAAGGGAGCCATAGTTAAGCACAACAGTCACATGATCGGCATTCTTCTGCAATTGTCGTAAGCCCTGTTTTAGGAACACCAAGTCGGCCGCTATCGCCCGGCTTTCACATTTCGATTCAGACGTCACTGCGCCCAGGCTGAGAAGACGACGCTGGAGTCTCTGCTCGCTATGATCGCCGAGTCGCTCGGTAACTGTTGAGCGCTAAGCGATCCCATGCTGTTTTATCTTTCGCAGAAGGGTGACTCGGCTGATGCCCAGGCGCTCGGCGGCGCGGGTGCGGTTCCCGCCCGTTTTGGTCAGCGCTTGACGAATCGCCTCACGCTCGAGGGCCTGTTGCTGCCGGCTCAGCATCTCCCGCAGCGGCTGGGAGAGATCGATCTCCGCTATCGTGGCATGAGGCGCACTCAGGCCCGTCGGCAGGAGCTGCGGTCCCATAGGCGAGCTGTCGGCCATCACCAGTGCGCTCTTTATGGCGTTCTCGAGCTCGCGCACGTTTCCCGGCCAGTCGTGTTGGCGCAGGGCATCGAGGGCTTCGCCGTCGAAGCGGTACGATTCCTTGCCGTAGGCGGAGGCGTGCAGGCGCAGGAAGTGCTCGACCAGCAAGGGTATGTCCTCGCGGCGCTCGCGCAGGGAGGGAATCCGTAGCATAACCACGTTGAGACGATAGAACAGGTCGGCGCGGAATGTGCCTTCGGCGACCGCTTCCTCCAGGTCGCGGTTGGATGCGGCCAGCAGGCGGGCGTCGACCCGCTTCGGCTCCGTCCCGCCGAGTGGGATGAACTCGCCGGACTGGGTGAAGCGCAGCAGCTTGGTCTGCGCCTCGGGGCCGAGCTCGGCGATCTCGTCGAGGAAGAGGGTGCCGCCGTCGGCCTGGGCCACGAGGCCCGGTTTCGTGCGGTCGGCGCCGGTGAAGGCGCCACGTCTGTATCCAAACAGCTCGCTTTCGACGAGGTTGGCCGGCAGGGCGCCGCAATTGATGGCCACGAAGGGCCGCTTCCGCCTGCGGCTCTCCTGGTGGATCGCCTTGGCGATCAGCTCCTTGCCTGTGCCGCTTTCGCCGACGACGAGCGCCGGGGCGTCGGTGGGCGCTATCCGCTTGACGGCGCCCAGCAGGTCGAGCATCCCGCGGCTTGCGGCTACGATGCCGCGCACCGAGTACTTGTCCTCTAATTGACGCCTGGCGAATGAGAGATCCCGCCTAAGGCGGTCGTGCTCGAGCGCGCGCTCGACAACCAGCAGCAGCTCCTCGTTGGAGAACGGCTTGGTGATGTAGTCGTAGGCGCCGCTGCGCATCGCCTCCACGGCGCTGGCTATCGTGCCATAGGCGGTCATCATGATCACGCCGCCCTCGTACCCGCCCGCGCGCAACTCCCGCAGCGTCTCCAGGCCGCCGCGTCCGGGCATCTTGAGGTCGAGCAGTATCAGGTCCGGAGGCTGCGCCGAGACCGCCTCGAGAGCTCCGTCACCGTCCTCGGCCAGGTCCGCCTCGTAGCCGCGGCCCTCGAGCAGCCGCTTCAGGATGAGGCGGATCTTGCGCTCGTCGTCGACTACAAGTACGTGGGGTTTCATCGGGTCTCCAGATTCTTGATAGTCTCGTCGTGGTGCGGTTCTTCTTCCGCTACCGGAAGCTCGACGGCGAAGCAGGTCCCCTCGGAACCGCTGCGCAGAAGCTCGACGGTGCCGCCGTGGGCGCTGGCGATGCTGAAGCAGAGAGCCAGCCCCAGCCCGGTGCCGCCGTCCTTGGTAGTGAAGAAGGGCTCGAAGATCCGATCCGCCACCTCGGGCGGAATGCCGGGCCCGCTGTCTTCGACCTCGATGAGCGCGCCGCTGCCCCGGCGCTCTGCCCGCACCCTCAGCTTTCCCCCCCGGGGCATCGCCTCGACGGCGTTGAGCAGAAGATTGAGGAAGAGCTGTTTTAGTTTATCTTCGTTACCGGCCACCTTGGCGCCTTTAAGGTCGAATGACGCTGCCATCTCGACGCCGCCGGCCTGCGCCTGCGCTTCCACCAGTTGCAGCGTGCGCCGCACCTGGGCCTCGAGATCGACGGGCGCGAAGACCTCGGAGTCGATCCTGCCCAGGGAGAGAAGCTCCTCGATCCGCTTGTTGATCCTGTCGATCTCCTCTACCATCCCTTCGGCTAGTTCGCCGGCGTCTGAAGTGCCGCTCGAAGTCTCCGAGAGGTGCTCGGCCGCCGAGCGGATGAAGGTCAGCGGATTGCGGATCTCGTGTGCGATGCCGGCGGCGACCTTGCCCAGGGTGGCGAGGTTCTCCGCGCGCTGTTGCCGCTCGCGCAGGCGCCGCTCCTCCTCGTCGAGAACAACCTTCCTGATAAGGATGGCGGCGCAGGCGCCGTAGAGTGTCAGGAACTGCTCGCTGCGCCGCTCGCGCACCTTCAGCATTCCTCCGAGAAGAAGCAGGCCTACTAATTTCTCGCCGTCCAGGAAGGGAATAAGCAGACCCGGCGCGAGCCGCCGCAGGACCTCTCGCATACCTTCAGTCGAGGCCATCGCTTCCGCCTTAGGCTCCAGGAACATCGGCGTGCCGTTGTTGCGCACCCAGTCGAAGAACTGATCCTGTCCGCCATCGCGCAATCTCCCGGCAACGGTCGAAATCCGCTCGCCCTCCTCGCCCGCTGGGCGGAAATTCCCCTGCCCATCCCCCAGCCAGACGATCCACTCCTCGAAACCGTTGAGCTCCGCCGCGCGTTTGCCGAGAGCCCGGACCAGCGATTCCAGGTTTTTCTCCAGGACGCAGGAGGCGATCGTATCGGACACGAGGAGTTGCTCTATGCGGCTCTCCCGCCGGGATAGCCGACGACGACGAAAGCTGGTGCGGCGCCACCTGTCGCTCAGCAGGATTGCTATCAGGGCCAGAAAGATAAATCCGTGGACCACCGCCAGGATGGCTATTGCAATAGAGCTTTCCATAACAACAGAATACCGCCCTCAAAGTTGGTATTCCATACCTGATCTACTCATCCGATCAGGTCTGCGTGAAGCTGTGTAGGGGGGGTTCTTTAGGGCCCCCGCTCCTTTCAGGTCTGCATGTATTCGAGGTAGAGCTGCTCGAGGTTCTCCGCCTCCAGCTCCTCGGCGCTCTTGCTCATCACCAGGTGGCCCTCCTTCATGATGCCCACACGGTCGGCCACGTCCTTGGCGCGGAAGATGTCGTGCGTGCTCATCAGGACCGCCTTGCCCTCCTCCTTCAGCCCGCGCAGAAGGCCCAAAAACTCCGAGCCCGCCTTGGGGTCCAGACCCGCCGTCGGCTCGTCCAGCAGGATCGCCGGGGCGTTCTTGGTGATCGCTATGGCGATGCCCAGCTTCTGCCGCATCCCCTTGGAAAAGACCTTCAGGCGCTGGTCGAAAGCCCTCTCCTGCAGCCCCACGCGCCGCATCACGGCGTGGTAGTCGTCCTTGCTCATGTCCTTGCGGCCGCCCAGCTTGGTGAAGAAGTCGAGGTTCTGCGTGGCGGTGAAGTTGCCGTAGAGCATCACGTTCTCGCTGACGTAGGAGACGTACTTCTTCGCCTCCAGCGGGTCTTTGGTCACGTCGATGCCGTTGATCTTGGGCGTGCCGGCCGTCGGCTCGATGAAGTTGAGGAAGAGGTTGACGGTCGTCGTCTTGCCGGCGCCGTTGGCGCCCAGCAGGCAGAAGATCTCGCCCTCCTCGATGTTGAGGTTCAGGTGGTCGACGGCCAGCAGGCCGTCCTCGTAACGCTTGGTCAAATCAGTGGCTTCGATCATTTTTACAACCTCCTAGTGCCTATCGCTTGGTTTCAGGATTATTTCTCACCCAGGTAATTCTCACCTCGGATCGGTTCGGGTCAGGGCTATAAAGCTCAATAGTCCCACGTTGAGATTTAGTGCCAAGAGAATGACTATTTGTAATGTCGGCAAATCCTGTTTCCCGGAGAAGCCCGCACTCGACCAAAGCGCCTCCGACTTGGGCACGGAGTCGATTGAGACGTCATTATCGGAAAACGCCCCGGAATAGATTGATGAACGGAAGCCGAAGACCAGATGAGGGGAATCGTTATCCAGTGCGTCCTGTTCCTCGATGAACAGCAAGAGCTGCCTGCGGTACCTCTCCGCAGTATCGATGAATTTCTGCAGACCGTAGACGCCGGTACCGCAAACGTATTGCAGCGAATCGGTAAGCAAGCCTGACGGGGATACCAGAGCGATGCGTTGTGCAGCAAGCGCTTGCGACACCTGGGTGTCCAGGTAGCGGTCCTCGATCCTCTGCACGGTGGTATCGATATCGGTGCGAAACTCCTTTATGACCTGTCCCATAGGGTCGAAGGGATCGCCCGTCCAGCCGGTGGCCGCGGGCGGCACATTTTTATACATCTCCTCCACCGTTGTTTCTATCTCCAGCCTGATCTGGGCATCAGAGGGGACGTTGATGAGTTGCTCTGCCAGCAACCTTCCTATCCCGGGAACAGCCACGACGGCAATGATCCAGATAACTAGAATAACCACCAAGGCGACGGCAGGGTTTCTGGAAACGGAGCTGACAGCCATGCCGGCCAGAAGGAAGAAGGATATCGTCAGCACAGAGAGCAGAATGGCCCAACCGATAATCCATAACGTCTCCTGGTTCAGAGGCGGCCCATCCATGAGGTATATAGTGACCAGGCTGGCGAGCATTCCCACGAAAAGAGACATCAAGAGGATTGACATCAGGCCCAAGTATTTGCCCAGCAACAGTTTCAGTCTGGAGATCGGGTTTGAGAGAATCATCCTCAGTGTTCCGCTCTGCTTTTCCCCGGCTATCGAGGAGTAGCTGACCAGAACCGTTAGCAGCGTCATCAGTGAGCCGATGATGAATGTCCAGTCAAGGGCCGGCAGTACCGGCGAGCGCTCGTTGTCGGAATGCTGGCGATTCGTCTCCCAGCGGCGGAACGCGTTCAGTTGCACCACGTTGGGGAGGAAGCGATCTCCGCCGTCCGCCACGAAGGACATCGACGAAGGCGGTCGCTTCACCGGCTGATTGAAGACCGCCAGGTCCTGAAGGTTGCCGCAGGCGGGCTCCATCAGACGCATGGTTTCGGTAATAGTTGCGCGGTAGTCCTCAAGCTGGTCTTGATACCGTTCTGAATAGAAATATCCGTTGGCCGTGAAGATTACTAATATCAGGGCAGAGAGAAAGAGAAACTTGGCGTCCATGAGTCCCGCGACAATAGTCTTCCTGGCTATATCGAACATTGATGTCTCCTCAGCGAACGTCGTAGCGCAGGAAGGCCCCAAAGCCGGCCGAAACAAGCACCGCTGTTGCGACAACCAGGAAAGCTATCGGCCAGAGGGCTGATTCGAAGTCCGTTTTTTCGACGGAGTGGGCCACAGGGGGAGTCTCGTCCGCCGGCAGCGGTCCCCAATAGCTGGGCCCCATGAACTCGTCGTAACGCTTTCCGCTGGCCAGTTGGCTGTTGTAATACTCCACGCGCTGACGAAATCTCTCCATGTCGATATCCTCCGGATCTATGCGAGAGAAGAACTGTAGGACATTGCTGGTGAAGTACCCTTTGCGCCGGAAGTTTTCGATCAGCTCTCTGCGGTAGCGGCGCACCGCCCCCATGAAGTCCTCGTAGTTGGAGAAATTCGTACCCGCCAGCGAGTTGAAAGCATTGCGCAGGTGGTGAATCGGAGCCGCGAAGGCAAGCGCTTGCTCCAACTCCGCCTGGCGGATTTTCACGCTTTCGTATTCGCGGAAGGCGTTCCAGACCCTGTCGGCCCTGGAGAGCATATAAGGTTCCAACTCCCGGATAAAACCTTCGGCGTCGCGGAAAGCCTCAGGCCAGGTATCGTAGATAAAATAGAGTCCCTCGCCGCCGATCGAGAAACCGCCGGTCCAGTAACCGTATCCGGCCCGCGGATAGCGCTCCCTGATTTCGCGCTCCATCTGCATCGCCTCGGCCTCGGTAGCCTTTTCAAGGTTGCCTATCTGGGAGGGGGAGGGTAGGGGCACCAGCGTATCGGCCGCGCTCTGGGCTGTTGAAGGAAGAACGATCACTAGAATTGTCCAGAGGAACAGTGAGAGTACCAGAGCCACGGAGGAACGTCGCACAGCGGCGGAGCAGGCAAGTCCCAAGGCTATGAATACGGCCCCGTAAACCAGGGCAGCGCCGATCATGGCTGCGATGGCCGCCCATTCGAGCGGTGTGAAGCCGACGCCGATAACAAAGCTGAGCAGAATAAAGCCCGCTGCCATGCTGAAGACGAAAGGGATCGCCAGGCAGACGACACCGCCGATAAACTTGGCGGCGAATAAAGTGGCCCGACTCCCACCGCACGAGAGCTGCACTTTCAGAATGCCCTTCTCTCGCTCGCCGCTTATTGCGTCATAAGTAAGAATTATTCCGAACAGACTGAGCACCACCGCCACAATGGTGAAGAGATCGAAAGGCGGCTGCGCGACCATCATCAGGTTGCTGCCGAAGTTCCCGCTGGCCTGGCGCGGAACCTCCCAGCGGCGCACCTGCACGCTGTTGCCGAAGCGCCTCTCCTCGCCCTGGGAGAAGATACTCAAAGCCGATGGCGGGCGGTAGAGCGTCGGGCTGATCCCCGAGGGAACATGCACCTCCTCCGTGTCGTACCTTGCGGAGGTTTCCGCGGCCAGGTTGTGAGCGTTGCGACGCCGAATGTAATCCTCTCCAAGTACCCACATGCTTAGCATTATCAGGACGAAAGTGGTGATCAGCGCCGCGCCGAACCTGAAGGTCATCAGGTGGTTGCGGATCTCTTTCCAGAGAAGAACTCCGAACATTATCTATCTCCCAAGCATGAATTCGCCAAGCACCTGTTTAACCTCATCTCGGGTCGTAGCGGGCAAGGGCGATGAAGGCGAGGATCGCCATCTGCAGGTTGCCAACCAGTATTAAGATGAACTGAAGGGCGGGCCAGCTTTGGTCCATCGGCAATCCACCTTCCCGCCAGAGCCTTTGCGAGCGGGGGACGATGCTCATTTCCACCGGCAGTTGTGAAAAGACGCCTGTATCCGAGCTGGTGCCGTAAGAGTAGACAAGGTGGGGCGAGTTGGGATCGAGTCTGTCTCTTTCTACCGTGAAGACGTGAAGCTGTTGCTGATATCTCCTGGTCGATCTCATCAGCGATACGAATCCCGTTATTCCCGTTCCGCTGAGTTCCTGCAAGGCCACGCCCAGGAGTCCGGAAGGGGAGGCCATAGAGATAGTATTGATTAGATTGGCCTGGCGAATCCTTTCTCCATTGGCATCATCCTCGATACTCTGCCGTGCGGTTAAAACCTGCCTTTTCCACTCCGCCCTCCAGGGAACGTCCTCGTGGTATGGATCTCCGTACCAGGTAAACGCCCTGTCCGATTGACTGTCAGTGATCTCCTGGATAGCAGATTCCACCTCGCGTCCAACTTCGAAATTCGAACGAACCGGAAATGCCTGCTCAGCGATGAGCCGGGCTAGGCCGGGAACCGCCACAACTATCAGCACCCAGCCTACCAGGAGAACCACCAGCGCCACAGCCGGTCTGGCGACCATGCTGCTGACGGCCAGGCTGGCCAAGAGGAAAAATGAAAGACAAAGAACTGATAAGGCAACTGCCCAGCCGACCGCCGTCAACACCTCGCCGGTCGCCGGCAGGGCGCTGTTGAACAACAAGATCCCAACGTTTATGGAGGCGCCGACCAGGAATGTAATTATGAGCACTGTTAAAAGACCCAGGTAATTGCCCAGGAATACCGACATTCGCGAGACCGGGAAGGAAAGCATCATCCGTAGGGTACCGTCCCTTTTCTCTCCGCAGACGGCGCCGAAGCTGATCAGAACGGCCAACAGCGTCATCAGAGTGCCGACGATGAAGCTCCAATCGAGCGATCCGATTACGGGCATTAACCTGTTGCCGCGTATGCTCCTGTCGGGATCTCTGTAGATAAAGGCGTTTACGGTCCAGGTGTCGGGCAACTTCGTTTCGCCGCCGTCGGCGATGAACGCGAGGGCGGAGGGCGGCTTGACCATTTGCTGCGGATAGTGCACCAATTCCATAAGGTTATCCTGCCTGGCTGCCAGCATGTTGGTGTTCGTCCTGATCGACTCGGCATAGTCTTCCGTGCAGGCCTTGTACCGCTCGGAGTAGATAAAGGCGTTGAGGATAAACGAAAGCAGAACCAGCGTGGCAACGAACATGAATTCTGCGTCGCGCAAGCCCTTCAACAACTGATGCTTAGCGATTGTTAACACAGCATGTTCCCCTAACGGACATCGTAACGGATGAAAGCTGCAAACCCGGCGGCAAAGGCAAACGCTGCCATGAATGCCAGAATGGCGATGGGCCAAAGCGCGGCTTCAAACTCAGGCCGGCTACTCTCGAAGCGGAAAGCAGGAACAATATCGGCCGGTAACGGCTCCCACTGTCTCCAATCCATCTCACCGGCGAAATCTTCGCCGCTATTTTCTCTTTCCTGGTATACGGCGTATCTCTGTTCCCACAGTTCCTGCGAATATGCTACCTCCCTGGGGAGGCGGGAGAAGAACTCAATGACGTTCTCGTCGAAATACCCTCTGCGCCTGAATCTCTCGAGCAGTTCATGCCGATACCGCCTGGCGTTCTCCATGAAACGGCGATTTGTAGAGTATCCGGTGCCCGCCAACGCAGTGAAGGCGTTCCGCAGGTGGGTGGCGGGAGCGGCAGAGCTAAGCCAGGAGGCGAGAACTACCTGCCTCTCCATCTGCACCTCGTGTTCTCTTTCTACCTCCCAAACCACCTCGGCTCTCTCCTGCCGAAGAGGTTCGTGAAATCTAATGAAGTCCTCCAATACGTGGAATATTGGAGGGTTGCCGTCGAAAAGCCAAGGAGACTGACCGAAAAACCCGCCGCCTCCCTCGATTCTTAATTGTCGTTCCCGGTATTCAGGGGGGACGGTGTATTCATCAACCCTGTCATTAATTTCTTCGCTGGTCACCTGGGCAATATTTGCGATCTCCGCAGAGGGGGGCAGGGGATGCAGAAGCGAAACGAGATTCGTCGAGGTCGCGGGGATGAGCGGGACTCCAAGGGTCCATAAAAGCAGTGAGAATACCAACGCTGTCGAAGATCGCTTGACCAGTGCTGAACTCATCAGGCCGACAGCGACGAACAACGCTCCGAAAAGAAGTCCGGTGAAGACCATGGCGGCGACGGCAAGCCATTGGACGGGTGCGAGTCCGATTCCGTGAACGAACTGCAGAACGATCAAGGCGCTGAGAAAGCTGACGAGGAAAGGCAGCGACAATACAGTGAGCCCCCCCAGGAACTTGACAGCAAAGATAATCCCCCGGCTCGTTCTGCTCGAACACAACATCTTGAGTGTGCCTCTCTCGCGCTCCCCGCTGACGGAGTCGTAACTGAGCAGTACCCCAAAAAGGCTTACGACTAGTGTGAATATGGCCAGCAGATCGAACGGGGGCTGGGCGGCCAGGAGCATGTTGTCGGTGAGGCTGTCTGAAGCCTTCCTGGGAACCTCCCACCTGCTGATCTCGACGCTGTTGCCCAGATGCTTCTCCTCGCCCTGCGCGAAAATGCTTAAGGGAGAGGGTGGGTGATGGAGAACAGGTACAGCCATTGAAGGCACCGTCACTTCGCGTGCTGCGCGGGCTGCCGATTCCGCTAGTTGGTTGTAGGAGTCGCGTCGGCGGATGTAGTCATCCCCCAATACCCAGACGCTGATCACAACGAGAACAAAAGTAGTGATCAGCGCCGCGCCGAAGCGGAAGGTCATCAGGTGGTTGCGGATCTCTTTCCAGAGGAGAACTCCGAACATTTTCTACCTCACCAATATAGGTTGCCCGGACGGCATCTGTAGTTCACCTCGGGTCGTAGCGCGCCAGGGCGATGAAGGCGAGAATCGCCATCTGCAGGTTGCCCGCCAGGAAGAGCAGGATGTGAATCAGCGGCCAATCCTGTTCCTCGGGGAGCCCCCCCTCGAGCCAAAGTGTGTGGTAGCGGGGGAAGGAGCTCAGCTCAACCGGCCGCGTGGAGAAGGTGCCCTCGTCGATGCTTACGCCCCACGAGTAGACGTTGTGGGGAGTGTCGGGATCCAAACTGTCTCTTTGCACGGCGAAGGCGTAGAGCTGTTGGTTGTACCTGCGGGCGTTTCTGCGGAACGCTTTGTAACCGCTGATCCCGGTTCCGCTGAGCCGCTGCAGCGCGTCGCCCAACAGTCCGGCAGGGGAAGCGCACGAAACGGTCTGGATGAATTCGGCCTGGCGAATCCAAGCGCTGGTCGCCCTGTCGCTGATTCTTTGCATCTCGTCGGCGTATAGTTTCACATATGTAGCCCTGTTCTGGGCATCCTCTGTGAACCGATACTCGGGGGCGCTGGACCAATTGAACGTGCGATCCGGGGCGCTCACCCAAATCTCATCGCCTTTTGCGCTTGATTCACGATCGACATCGAAGCTGGTCGGTACCGATACGGCATTTTCTCCCAGAAGCCTGGCGAGGCCTGGTATGGCGATGATGCAAACGAGCCAGAATATCATCAGGATAACCAAGGCTACTGCGGGCCGCTGAACCAGACTGCTGACCGCGATGCCTGACAGGAGAAAGAAGGAGAGGCAGAGGATGGATATTATTACGGCCCATCCGACCGCCGTGATCACTCGCTCGGTGAGAGGCAAGGTCCCTGAGAGAAACATTATGCTGATGCTGACCGCGATACCTACGAGCAGAGTTATTGTCAGCACGAACAATAACCCCAGGTATTTCCCCACAAATATTTTCATCCGGGATACCGGGTAGGAAAGCATCTGGCGCAGCGTCCCGTCCCGCTTCTCGCCGCAGATCGAACCGAAACTGAGCAGGAGAGCCAGAAGTGTCATGACGGTTCCGATGATGAAGACCCAATCGACGACCGGAATGATCGGGAACATCTCGTTCCCCCGGTTAGCGAGGCTCTCGGTCCTGTGCCGGAAGGCATTGACCAATAATGTATTGGGTATTCTTTCTTCGCCCCCGTCAGCTATGAATGCCAAAGCCGAAGGATGCTTTACCATCCGCTGGGGATACGAGGATATCTCCTGCAGGTTGCCGGCGCGGGTCGCGAGCATTCGTGTGGTGTCGGCGACAGCCTCCGACCAGTCTTCCATCGCCGACCGGGATCTCTCCGCGTAGATGAATCCGTTGGCAGCGAAAGCTACCAGCACGAGTAGGGCAATGAAGATGAACCTCGCATCTCTTAAGCCTTCGATGATCTGATGCCTGACTATCTCCAACATTAGTAATTACCTCATCTAACGTCGTATCGAGTAAAGGCTACGAATCCGATGGCGCATGCCAGCACGACCAGGAAGGCGATGGCGGTTATGGGCCAGAGGGCATTCTCGATATCGGGCTCCCCGCCCCGATATTCGAAAGGAGGCGCGTAATCCGCCGGCAGAGGATCCCAATAGTAATTCCAGTCGTAGACCCCCTCCTCACCGGCCGCGTGTCTCCTGGCGCGATCCTCCCGACGCTGCAGATATTGTTCGAGCGTCTGCATGTCGCTCATCGTCCGGCGAGAGAAGAACAGGTTTATGTTGTGACTGAACAGCCCCTTGTTCCGGAAATCATCGAGCAGAGCCTGGCGGTAGCGCCGGCACGCTTCCATGAATTCTGCATGGGCCGCATAATCGGTCCCCGCCAGCGCCGTGAGCGCTCTTCGTAGGTGGTGAGCCGGCGCGACGGCGTTGAATATGGAACCAAGCCCGAACTGCTCTCTTTTGCGCGCGATGTGCCGGTTCGCAACGGCCCATATTTGATCCGCACGCTGCTGATACAAGGCTTCGTAGAAGCCGATATACCTCATGTGATCGATTAACCATTGCGGCTCGCCGTCAAACCAGAAGGGAGTTTCGCCGCCGATATTCGAGTCCCCTTCGCTTGAAAGTTCGAGGTTATTCTCGTGCCAAAATCTGCGTGCTCTCGCGTCGATATCGCTGGATGTAGTCTGTTCCAATCTGCTGATCTCCTGCGGAGGTTCAAGCGGGACAGTGGATGCGAGACCTGTTCCTACGCTGGGGATCACGACTACTCCGAGAACCCAGAAGAGGAGCGCTAAGGCGAGAGACGTGGACGACCGATTGGACAGGGCCGAGCTGATAAGCCCAACGGCGATGAATAGCGAACCGTAAAGCAAGCCGGCCAAGATCATCAATGCGATCGATAGCCATTGCATTCCCGTGAACGCGATGCCGTGAACGAAATTGAGGATTGCCAGACCGCTGGCGAAACTAAGTAAGAATGGAATTATGAGAACAACTGATCCGGCGACGAATTTCGCGGTGAACACTATCCCTCTTGTAGTGGGGCAGGCGCAAACGTGCCTCAGCGTCCCGCGTTCTCTCTCGCCGCTGAAACCGTCGTAGCTCAACAGAACGCCGAAGAGGCTCAACGCGATCACGAATATCGTCAGCAGATCGAATGTCGGCATGGAGGCGAGCAGCTTGTTACTCGTAAGGGAATTGTCAGCCCGCCTCGGCACCTCCCAGCGCCTGATCGTCACGGCGTTGCCCAGATGTTCGTCCTCCCCCTGGGCGAAGATCCCCAACGTGGAGGGCGGGCGCTGCACAACCGGCCGCAACTGTGAAGGTACAAGCACTTCCCTTGTGCTCTCGGCGTACGACTCCGCCAGCGTGTTGTGCAGGTTGCGCCTGCGGATGAAATCGTCGCCTAGCACCCAGACGCTGACGAGAACCAGGACGAAGGTAGTGATCAGCGCCGCGCCGAAGCGGAAGGTCATCAAATGGTCGCGGATCTCTTTCCATAAAAGAACTCCAAACATGATTTACCTCATTGCATTCCGCTAAACTGTTCTCATTCAGCCACTACCGGCCATGAAACATCCGGTTAGCTAGTAAGCAAAAAGTCCGCCAAGTTATGAACATGTTGAGGTTTCGATATAAGACCTTGAGTATCAACTAATTACAAATACGTCTTGGGAGGCGGAAGGTTCAAACTGTAACGCGGATGTAGCGGCTGCCGTAACGCGGCTGTTACGGTTCTCGTCAGTGCTCCTGCCCCAGCGCGTCTTTCCACACGTCGCGCGCCGGCGGGTAATTCATTCGGCGGACATTCGCATGATGGTATTCTCAACCCGCCGGTTTTTGGTGCCTAAGTGCGGATTGTGTGTGACAATAACTGGCCCGCGACACCTCGGTTCGTGAAGACTTCGCGTTGGGGGACGCACCGAACCCAGGCCAAGGACGAAACCACGTTCGAGCAGGCACTCAGTGGGCCTGAACCCCCGGCGTCGATGAACAGGTTTGCCAGGCCTTTTTAGCGAAGATGATCTCTATGCCGATCTCGCGTGACTCTGCATACACGTCTCGGCCATGATAATCAGAATCCCGATCGTCCGCTTCGCCTTAGGTTTTCACACCTACACCTTCATCCACAAGAACGTTCAGTACCACAATCAGCAAGTCCTGGAAGAGGATGCGCAGAGGGGCTGGGTGGTCGTGCGGGAGGAATCCCGCAGCCTGGTATTCCACGACGTTCGTTATGCTCTCAAGTCGGAAGACGACACCGTGCTCGCCTTCGTCAGGGGGTATTCGAAAAGCAGAAAGAATTTCTATATCGAGCGGATAGAGAATCTGGCCAGAGATACCAACGGGTTTCACTACATTCGTACGATTGCCACGACGATGGAGAGGGATCTGAGATTAAAAGGCTATGATTGTGCGACGTTATTGGCCTCACCAAAGCTGGCGCCGATTCTGATCAGCAGATTTGGATTTCACTCCGTGCGCGGTATCACTTCTCAGGAGCTCAAAAAGGGGTGGCGTAGAAGGATACCCTGGAAGCTTATCCTCTTAAAGAAAACGTGATGATGTCTAATACGATCTATACCTGGGAGTTTAAGCTCGTTTTCGTGCGTTGTGATTTCAAGCGGTTGGGCTCGTGAATACGGCGGCGGTCGCGTGTGATTATCCGCCAGGCATAATCGTGGGATGGCTGACGGATTCTGCCGCTGCGGAATTGCCTGGACACGGCAATTCCCGCTTTGTTATTGTCTGATCCTCTTAGGACTCGATAGCATATATAAATGCTGTTTCTGGAACGGATAATCCTGAACTACCCCCTGTGGATCGTCCTTCTGCTCGCCCTCGTTACCGCGGCGCTCCTGCCCGGCCTCTTCGAGCGGCGCACCGACGTGGAGATCGAGAGTTTTCTTCCCGAATCCGACTCGGGCCTGGCCCATTACGGCCGCTACCTCGAGATCTTCGGCAGCGATAATCTCCTGCTGGCGTTTTTCCGTGTCGAAGACGCCTTCAGCGACGAATCGCTGGGCACGCTCAGGCATCTCAGCGACTCGCTGCGTGAGCTCGCGGAGGTCTCGTGGAGCTTCTGCATCACCGACGCGTTCCTGGTCGACACCTCGACGCCGGTGCCGTTGCCCAGGCCCCTGGTCGGCAGCCTTCCCCTCGACGAGAAGCAGCGGGCGGAGCTGCGCGAGACCGTCGATTCCCATTCCCTCTACCGGGGCAAAGTGGTCTCCCTGGACGGCACGACGCCGATCGTCATCATCTTCCTGGACAACTCATCGGTGGCCTCCGACGAGGGGCGCGTCGCCGCCGTGCGGAATGTTCAGCGGGTGCTGCGGAGCGAGGCCGGCGGCCGCGACGTAATGCTGACCGGCACTTCCCTGCTCAAGACGACGATGTCGGACGCCGTAAGCCGCGATTTCGTCGTCCTGGCCCCGATCGTCGTGGCGGTGGGATTGCTCTTTCTGTGGCTGGCCTTCCGCAGCTTCTGGGCACTGTTGTTCGGCGTGGTCGCCGTGGGGATGACGCTGGTCTGGACTCTTAGCATCTTCTTCCAATCCGGATTCACGCTCAACATGGCCACCATCCTGCTCCCCTCGCTGGTGATGGCGCTCAGCTTCGCCCAGGTGATCTTTATCATCTCCAGATACCAGCGCACCACTGGCGAGCCGGAGAAGAGGGTGGCGGCGACCGTGCGGAGGGCCGCGCCGCCGTGCTTCCTGGCGGCCCTAACCACGGCTGCGGGGTTCTTCTCGCTGACGGCCACGTCTGTGGTCCCGATCCGCGACTTCGGGATCACAGCCGCCGTCGGCATCGGCCTCGCCTTCCTGATCGCCATCCTGTTCGTGCCCGCGGCGATCCGGCTCAGACCGCTAGCCATCAGATCGCTGGACACCCGGCAAGCGGAAGGGTGGCGCCGGTTCCTGGTACGCTTGAGCTACCGGCCCGTCTGGGTGGCCGTTTTAACCCTGCTGCTGGTGGCCGCCAGCCAGGCGGGCCTCTGGAGGGTGCGGATCGACACCAGCCCCTACGAGTTCTTCCCGCCGGGGCACGAGCTCAATCGCACCAGGGAGGCTTACCTGGAGGCGACCGGCTTCGATTCCAACATCAACCTGATGATCTACCGCAAGGACGGTAACGCCATGGACGGGCCCGCGCTGTCGGAGCTGGCTGATCTGCGGGATTCGATCATCAGGCACCGCCTGGTCGCGGATACACTCAGCCCGCTGACCATCGGGGGATTCCTGCTCGGTGACGAGGACAGCTTCATCGAACTGCTGGGTGACGAGTCCGACCCGCGGCGGTCGGTGCTGACAGCCTTGATAGCGGGCGACGATCTCTTCAGGAGGTACCTCTCGGACGGCGCCCAGTACGCGAGCCTGACGGTGATGCTGCGGGACCACGCCGCGGAGCGGATTCACGAAGCGATAGAGCACATCGAGAGCGCGGCCGCCCGCACCGCTCCGAACCTCAACGTGGTGCCGACGGGGCAGACGGTCCTGTTCGCGGAGATGGTGGATAACCTGTTCTACAGCCAGATGGCGAGCGTGGCGCTGATACTGCTCTTCGTAACGGTTGTCTTTGTGCTGGCATTCCGCTCCCTGGTGATAGGTCTCATCAGCCTGATACCGAATGTCACACCAATTCTGCTAACGCTGGCCCTGATGGGCTGGCTTGGCATCCCGCTGAACATCGCGACGATCATGGTCTCGAGCATCGCCATCGGCATCTCGGTGGATGCCACCATCCACTTCATGCACAGCCTTCGGAGGCAGCTGGCCCGCGGGGCGGGATACGACGAGGCGATCGACCTGAGCTTCGAGGCCAAGGCCCGGCCGATCCTCATCACCTCGCTTCTGCTGACAGCCGCATTCCTCTGCTACCTCTTCAGCAGCTTCCTGCCGATCTTCTATCTCGGGGTCCTGACGGCGTTCACCATGATGGGAGCGCTGATCGGGGCACTTGTTCTGCTGCCGGCGCTGCTGAGGATCTTCCGCCCGCGCTTTCGTGTGTAACGGCCCACCGGATCCTGAGCCACACCGGTTGCGTATACCGATGCGTGGACTTTGTGCCTTGGCAAGGGGGCACCGAGGCGCTAGTCTGTGGCTTCAATGGGAGTGGGTGCATGAAGCTCTCGATCATCGTTCCTGTCTACAACGAGCGCGAGACCGTAGCGGAGTCGATCCGCAACCTGCTGGAGACCGATCTGGGCGTGGAGAAGGAGGTGATCGTCGTCGACGACCGCTCGGACGACGGCAGCCGCGAGATCATCGAGAGCGAGCTGGAGCCGCTCGTCGACCGGGTAATCTACTTGGCGCAGAACCGCGGTAAGGGCGCCGCCCTGCGGGTCGGCTTCGCCGCGGCCGGCGGCGACTACGTCATCCCGCACGACGCCGACATGGAGTACGACCCCGAGGACATCCGCAAGCTCCTGCAGCCGGTGCTCAAGGGCCACGCCGAGGTGGTCTACGGCTCGCGCTTCACCGGCGAGCACCGCAACATGTTCTTCTTCCACTGGGTCGGCAACCGCTTCCTCACCCTTGTCACCAACCTCCTCTACAACACCACGCTCTCGGACATGGAAACCTGCTACAAGCTGGTAAAGCGCTCGCTGCTCGAGCAATTCGAAATCAAGAGCGATAGCTTCGCCGTCGAGCCGGAGCTGACGGCCAAGATTCTCAAGCGCGGCGTGCGCATCTACGAGGTGCCGATTTGCTACTACGGGCGCGAGTACGAGGAGGGTAAGAAGATCACTTGGCGGGACGGCTTCGTGGCCCTCTGGACCCTGATTAAGTACCGCTTCGTCGACTGAGCGGGGCGCCGGGGTGGGTTTGAGCGAGCGGATCTGGGAAGCGCTGGCGATAGCGGTTCTGTTTGCCGCTCTGGCCGCCCTGGCCACTTGGCCGATGCCGACCAACCCGGCGCGGCTCGACTTGGCGCGGCCGGGGCACAACGACGTCCGCTTCAACACCTACCTGATCTTCTGGGGCGCCCACGCCCTGACGACAGACCCTCTCCACCTCCACCACACCAATATGTTCCACCCGGAAAAATGGACCTTCGCCTACTCCGACATCGAGCTCTCACACAGCCTGCTGATGATGCCCGTCATCCTGGCCTTTCGCAACCCGGTGCTGACCTACAACCTGCTGCTGCTGCTCTCGATGGTCCTGGGGGGGCTCGGCTTCTTCCTGCTCGCGCGCGACCTGACCGGCCACCGAGGGGCCGCGCTGCTGGGAGCGGCATTTTTCGTCTTCAATCCGGCAGTCTTCGGCCGCTTCCTGCAAATACAGCTTTTCTGCGGACATTGGATGCCCTGGCTGGCCTGGGCGACGCTGCGCTGGCTCCGGGGACTGGAAAGCGAAGGCGGCAACTGGCGCTGGGCTTTTGGAACTGTCATCTTCTATTGTCTCAATGCGCTAAGCGGTTCCCACTACGCCGTTTTCGGCACGGCTCTTGTTGCAGGACTCGTTCTATACGAAGCTCTTATCCATCGACTCTGGGCAAAAACCAGATTCTGGCTCCAGTGTATTGCGATGACCGCCTCTGTGCTCGTTGTGCTGGTTCCGGTGTTTTGGCCCTATCTGATAGTCGAGAGCGAGCTGGCGGCTCAGCGGGTTAGTACTGTAAGCGCGCTGGAAGCCGGGTCGGCAGGGCCACTTGAGCTATTTTCGTCGAACTCGCGTCTCTACCGCTGGCTCAGAGAATCATTCGGCTGGCCTTTGGCGTCGATCAAGCGTTGGCCGCGTAGTTTTCTCTTTCCGGGAGCAAGCATTCTCGCCTTGGCTGCTATTGGCTTTATCACCCGTCGGGAAAAGGGAGCGGATGATTCGCGAACCGGATTAATGCGATGGTTGGCCTGGGCACTGGACTTCGCGGCATTGGCGGCCGCATGGAGCGCTCTCGTTGTAGCCTTTACTGGGAGTCGATCGCTTGTATTGCTGATTTTCACGGTCCCCGCGAAACCTGCAATAGTGTTCCCTGCTATTGCCGTGGCGGCGGTTGTTTCGAGGCTGCTGATATCGCCAATGCGAGCGACAGATCACATATTCGTGGCATTGACACGGTTTGTAAGGAAGCGTGTGAGGAGCAGCGTAAGCCAGCTATTCTGGCTCCTTCTCTTTATCTTCTCCCTGCTTGCCGCGTTAGGACCGGCTGCCGGCATGTATCACCTGATCGCGCGCCTGCCGCTTATTAAGATGATCCGTGTGCCTGGGCGCTTCATGATACTTGCAACATTCGCTTTGGCGGTTTTGGCCTCATTTGGAGCGGCTGCAATTGCCCGACGTCAAGCTGGGAGGAAGAAAACCGTTGTCGTAATGTGCATCGTTACCGTGCTGTTCGCTGCCGAGTCGTTCTACTTCCCTTTGCACGTGCGGCCATTCGATCCGGAGCCGCCGCCGCTCTACAGCTGGCTGGGGGAGCGTGAGGGGGACTTCGCCGTGGCGGAGTACCCGATCTATCCGAAGGACTACGGCATCTCGGCGCGGCAGGTCTACTACAGCATCTACCACTGGAAGAAGCTGCTGGTCGGCTACAGCGGCTACCAGTCGGGCGAGAACGTCAGCCGCCTGCGCCGTCTCGACGCCGCCTTCCCCGACAACCGCTGCCTGGACGAGCTGGAGGGCCTGTCGGTCCGCTACGTGGTCGTATTCGAGGGCAGGGTGGGGCCGGCGACGCTGGCGGCGGTGCGGGAGCAGGGCCGCTTGGTGCCCGTGCGCCGCTTCGGCAGCCTGGCCGTCTACCGGCTCAGGCCTTCTGCAGGCGGATAGTGTAGCCGGTCGGCAACGACTCGGGCCCGACGAGCCCGATGGCGATCTGCCAGCGCTGGCCGTCGCGGTCGGAGTGGGGCCGCATGCCGCCGCCGCGCTTGCGGAGCCAGTCGGCGCTCGCGATCGTCGACGGGAAGCGCGAGCGGAGCACCGCGCCGATCTGCCGCCCCCGCAGTTCCGCGTCGGCCCCCAGAACGCGGCAGGCTTCCTCGTTGGCCTCGAGCACCATGCCCTCGGGGTCGCAGAGCAGCAGCGGCTCGCCGACCGCCTCGGCCAGGGCGGCCGAGAAGAGGCGGTAGCGCTGGGCGTTGCCGCTCTGCTGCGCGCGCACGAGGGCGCTGGAGAGCGCGCTAGCCAGCTCCCGGAACAGCGTCAGGTGACCGCGGTTGAGAACGTAGGCACGCGCGCTGCCGAAGTGCGCCCCGCCGATCAGCCGCTCCTTCTCCTTCAGCGGTACCGAGACGTAGGAACGCACCCCCTCGCGGTAGAGCAGGTCCTCGAGCGGGTGCAGGCCGCGCTCCTGCAGGTCGTTGCGGATGATCCCCTCGCGGAGCCAGAGCTCCTCTTCCGCCGGCAGGTTCTCCACGCCCAGGATCTGACCAACCCGCAGCGAGCCGCCGCCGGTCTCGCGGTAGAGGGCGGCGACGCACAGCACGTCCCGCTCGGCCTCGGCGTGAACCACCAGCGCGAAATCGAGGGGGACGGTTTTGCGCACCCGCTCGACCAGCTTGGGCAGCGCCTCGACCGGGCCGGCGCCGGCGCTGGCGATGCGGATCAGCTCTGCGGTCAGCATCTTCTCGGCTTCCACGACCTTCTGGGCGGTGATGTCGAGGATGTTGAACAGGTAGCGGGTGACGCCGTCCGAGCTGGGCAGAACGGTGATCGCCACGCTCACCGGCACCCGGGTGCCCCAGCGCGAGACGATGCTGCTCTCCACGCTGGCGACGCGCATCCGCGAGCCTAGGCTCGAGAACAAGCGCTCGACTTCTTCCTGCGAGCCGGCGAACAAGTTGGCGAGCGACCTCAGGCTCTTGTCGTCGGCGGAGACGCCGAAGAGCTGCGGCGCGGCGCCACCGATGAACTCGATCGCGCCCCCGTCGCGGGCGACGATGATGGCGTCGGCGCTGTTCTCGACGATCGTCCGCAGCTGATTGCGGACCGAGATGACCTCCCGCTCGAGCTGCTCGAAGCGGGTGATGTCGCGGCACTGGCAGAGCATCACCGTCGCGCCGGCCAGCTCCAGCAGGCGGGCCTGGGTCCAGAAGGTGCGCCTCGAGCCGTCCTTGTGGCAGATTGTGGCCTCGATCGCGCTCACTCCGCTTTCCACTTGCTCGAGCATCCGGCGCCAGCCGGACTCCGCTTCGCCGTTTTCCCCGCCGGCGTCAAGGAGATCGTCGAGGGACTTGTTAACCAGCTCCTCGGCGGCGTAGCCGAGTCCGGATGCCAGGCTCTCGTTGGCGTAGCTGATGACGCCGCTGTCGGCGGAGATCATCAGCGAGCCCTCCTCCAGCTCCTCGAAGAGGCCGGCGTACTTCTCCTCGAACGCCGAGCGGATGGAGCCCCGCTGCTGGGCGCGCAGGAGCTTGGCCAGCTCCACACTCACGCGCATCGCCTCGATGATCTGCTCCAGCTGCTCAGGGCTGTCCTCGGCGACGAAGTAGTCGTGGCCGCCCGACTGGAAGGAAGCGGCGATCAGCTGCGGCGAGTCTTCGCATGTGTAGAAGAAGAAGGGCAGCAGCTGGTCGCGCTTCCGAACCTCGCCCAGCAGCCGCAGCCCCTTCCCCTTCTCCTCCTCCAGGTGCATGCCGCAGAGGACGGCGTCGTTGCCGCCCGCCCGCACAAACTCCAGGAACTCGGCGCCGGAGACCGCCTTCCTGACCTCGAGATCGGGGTGCTCTACGAGCATCGATTCGAGGTCGGAAGCCTCCGGCCGCCTCTCCAGCAGCGTGATGATCTTCAGCGATTGCTTAGTGGTGGACTTCATCGCCAGCGAACCGCGCTAGGATTTTTTCTGCGCCAAGGCAATTGTATCAGATTGACGGCGCAACACAACCGGAAGGGGTGGAGTGGGCGGGGGAGGGCAGGTTACCGCGCCGACTCCAGGGTCATCACCGAGTCGGAGAAGTTCAGGTGCAGCCTGTAGCGTCCGAAGAAGTCGATCCCCAGTATGCCGGCGACGCGCTGGCGTTCCATCCACGAAGGCGGAGCGAGATCGCCGATCGCGATGCGGAGGTCCGCCGCTTCGATGCCGCCCGCCGAAATGGAGGGGAGGTCGACAGCTACGTCGCCAAGTGCCGCACGCGCTCCGGCGGTGTTGGGTGCGATCCGCACGTCGTAGTACGCCCCGTCGAGGACTGTGGAGCGGG
>CAYOXX010000026.1:0-35506 GCA_964408025.1 uncultured Acidobacteriota bacterium
GACCTGGACGTGGTATGTGCCGGCGGCCAGCTCCCTCTCGATGCTGAAGTTGCTGCCGGAGCCGCTGTCGTCGTCCTCCTCGAGCAGCAGGCAGTCGCCGTCCAGCAGCGCCCCGAGGGTGTCGGTGTTGCCGCTCGTGTAGATGCGATAGGGGCCGGAAGCGGCGGCGACGAAACGGTAGTAGAGCGGAGCGGTGCCGCGCACGCTGCCCGAGACCGGCGTCTCCACCGAGATGTTGATGGCGCCGGAGCAGTCGGTGCCGCGGAAGGCTGGCGGACCTTCCGCTTCGGAGTCCTCTGCGGGGATCTCGGCAGGGATTTCCCCCGCGGTCGCCGCGCCGGGCTGGAACTCCCGCTCGAACCCGTAGAGCCTGCTCAGTTCTCTCCAGGTAAGCCCGAAACCGATGGCGACAGTCCTCTCTTGGCGCGATACCGTCACGTTCCCGGCCATGCGGCCGACATCGGAGGGGGCAGGCGCGTCGTCCCCGATCTCGAGGAAGTGTCCGAGGACATCGGCGCCGAAGCGCAGGACTATCCACTCCATCTCCTGCTCGAGGAAAGATGCCAGCGCGGCGGCCGCTTCCTCCTCGCCGAGGAGGACCTTGATCTCCACCCCTATCCGCAGGTTCTCGCGCCAGTAGACCGAGTAGGCTAGGGCCTGCATGGAGGCGACCGCGCTCAGTGCGCTCTCGGCATCCGGCCATTCGGAGGCGAGGAGAAGCCGCAGCGCTGCCCGCGTCTCGTCGATCTGGCTGCCCCAGAGGACGAGGAACTCGGTGGCGTCGGTGTCGGCCAGCGCGAGCGCGGCTCCGAACGCTTCGTCGTCGTTGAGCCCCCGCCCCCGCTCGTCCCCGTCTTCCGTGACGCCGATGGCCGCTACGATGGTCTCGCTGCGGCCGATCAGCACGCCGTCGGCGGCCAGCAGGAAGGCGTTGCCCTCCGCATCGGCCCGATAGCTTTGGTCCGCCTCAGACGCCTCGGCCATCTCGCCCCAGCCGAGGCGCTCGGAGCAGTAATCGAGCAGGTCGCTCTCGTCGACGCGCCCCTGGTGGTAGACCAGGTTTTCCTCTTCGGACTGCGAGACGAGGTAGAGCGCGAGCCGGTAGCGGTCGAGCCTGGTCCCGATGCCGGCCGCCACCGCGTCGTCTGCCGCCCTGGCTCCGGCCAAAGCGGCGACCTCTTCGCTCAGCCTGCGGTAGAGGGGCGAGAAGTATTTATCCGCCGGGCTGTAGGCGCGCATCAGGTTGTAGTCGCCCGCCGGGATCAGGCCCAGCACCTCGAGGCTGCGCTCGCCCGCCGCGTCCCGCCTTCCTCGGCCGGCCGCGCGCGGCTCGCTGGCGGGCTCCAGTAGCAGTCGAATGACGACGGCGCCCGCGACGACGACGGCGGCGAGCAGCAGAATCACCAGCGCCACCAGCCAGGCGCGGATCCCGTCGCCGGCCGTCGTGGTCACCTCGGCCGGAGGAGCGGGACGCGCTCCGCCGGCGCTCCTCGGGCTCGGCCTCGCTTCAGGCGTTTCAGGCGAGCGCCTGCGCCAGGCTTTGCCGTCGAAATATACCCAGTTGCCCGAGCCGGGGTCGACGTTCCACCAGCAACCGGGATTCTCGCTGTCGGGGATGGCCGCCTCCCCTAGGATCCGGAGAAACTCTTCTCTGCTCAGAGATCCCGCGTCGCACGCCGCACGCAGCTCGCGGTATCTGCTCATCAGTTCTCGGAGTTCGTCGTCCATGCTACACCTGCCCGGGCGAAGCAATACATGGCGGCGTCGAACGCCCACCGGCACCGCTGGCTGCTACGATCCGGAACGTCTTAGCGGCAACCTAGCTATTAGATCTCAGAAAAACTGAGCGAGAACGTGCCGCTGGCGCCGCCGCTGTAGGCCCTCACGGCGACGTAGTATGTGCCGGGCTGCAGGAATTGCTCGATTCGGAAGTTGAATCCCTCGCCGCCGTCGTCGTTGTTGGCCAGCTCGTTGCAGTTGCCGTCAAAGAGCCTGCCGACGACGTCCAACTGGCCGGAGGTTTCGAAGCAGTACGTACCTGCGCGGGCGATCTCGACGCGGTAGTAGATCTCCTGCGAAGCCCCACCCAGGTTTCCCGAGACCTCGCGGTTGATGTCCAGCGTCTGCCGGGCGCCGGCGCAGTCGCCGCCGCCGGCGGCAGCGGATTCCCCGGAGAGTTCCTCGACGGTGAGCGTGTATGGGCCGGTCGAGCCGCTGCTGTAGCCTCTTACCGACACGTAGTAGGTGCCCGGGGCCAGGCCGCGTTGGATCCTGAAGTTCGCGTTGTCGCCGCTGTCGTCGTCGCTGTCGAGCTGCTGGCAGTCGCTGTCGAGCAGCGTACCAACTGTGTCTACGGAACCGCTGGTATAGACGACGTAGGTAGCGGCGCGGGAAATCGCAAATCTGTAATATTCAACAGCAGTGCCGCGGGCGTTGCCGCCGACGACCTGGCCGAGGGAGATTTGCTGCGCGTCTGAGCAGTTGGCTTCTGCTTCTTCGGGTTCCGGGGCACTAACAACACCCATATCCGCGATTCTCCACTCGCCATCGGTTGGCTGCAGGACCATTGCCTGATCCCACTCGTTGCCATCGGCATAAGTGGCTCGAAAATTCACCGTAATACTTTGTCCTTGCTCATTCGTGGCTACACTTATGATGGAGAAGGAAGTCTGTGACGATTGCTGACGGAATCTCTCGAATTCTTCGGGATTTTCTTGAACTCTCTGTCGCCATTCCTGAAATTCTGCAAGTGCGGTACCGGTGAGAAGTCCTTCAACCCGATCGAGATCGGTAAGCCTCACGGCTGCAAAGAATCTCTCTGCAGTATTCCGAGCCTGCTGCTCGGCCGCGCCGCCGACTGGAACAAGGCCTGGAGTCGGGATCTCCGCCCTCTCCTCGCGGCCAGCCTGCTGCTCTTCTTCGCCTTCTTCGTCCTCTTCAACGTAGATTTCCAGCTCACCGAGCTCTAAAACCAGCCACTCGTCGTCCTCCAGCTCCAGCTCCACCTCCTGCTCGAACTGCCGGCCGCCAACGGTCAGGATCACAGTCGCCTCGGCCTCGTCGCCGTCGACCTCGATCTCTTCGACCTCCGCCTCGGCGCCGCGGTAGCGGGCCCAGAACTCCTCGAGGGTTCCGTTCTCCTCTCGCTCCTCGATCTCGTCGGCCAGGTCGCCGCCGATCAGATCCTGGAGGTCGTCAAGGTCGGCTTCTGCCGCGGTCTCGTAGAAGTCATCGAGCGCGTCCTCTACATCGCCCGAGACGTCTTCAGTGGGCGCGGGCCCGCACCCCACCGGCAGGAGTATCAGTGCTCCGATGCCGGTGATCAGAGCGGCCGCAAATGCGATGCCGGCCGGCTGCAGTCCGCGGTGCCGGGTTGGTTCGGTTTCGATTTTTCTCATTTGGCCTCTCCTGTTTGCTCTTCGCTATTGACTCACGTTTCCGACCGTTTTGGCAACCTGGGAAAGCGCCAGGGATCTGAAACGCTCGCCGGGAGCCACTCCTATCCTCCTCCGCGCCCCATCAAGGCGCGCGAAATTTCTCAGCGTCTGCAGAGCATTACCAGCTCGATTTGCTAGGGCTTCCAGCCCGAATCGGCCGTCCTCAGACGGCCGGAGTCAGAAGCGGTAGCCGCCGCCAAAGAAGAGCTGCCCGCGGCGCCGGTCGACCGGGTCGTCGTAGCCGATGGTCAGGAAGAGCCCCTGCCAGAGGCGCAGGTGGCTGGCGAGCGAGATGTGCGGCCCCCTTTCCCGCCCGAAGTTGTAGCCCTCGAGTGTGAAGAAGAGGCGGTTTTCATCGCTCCCCAGGTCGAGGGCGACGCCGGTCGAGCTCTCGATAAGGCCGAAGCGGATGGTGCCGCCGCGGAAGCGCCAGCCGTAGGTGGCAGAGAAGGTGAACTCGTCGCTGAGGCTGATCAGGCCCCCCTCCTCGTCCCCGGGCAGCAGCACAGGAGGTTGGTTACGGATCTGGTCGTTGATCAGCACGAAGCTGAAGGAGTCCCTGCGGGTGAAGTTGATTGTGAGGCGGAAGTAGTTCTTGAAGTCCTCGCTGCGCGCGTAGTACTGGGAGCGGAAGCCGTAGTCGAGGCTGATCCGCGAGGGCCTGCTGAGGAAGCCCTCCAGGTCGCCGATCAGCGAGTCGGCCCGCTGCAGCACGTCCTGGGCCTGCTCGACCGTGTCGGGCTCGTTGAGCAGCATCGAGACGGCGCCCTCGCCCTCGTTAATCTTGTCGAGGATTTCCTGCAGTGTAACGGCGGCCCCGTCGAGCCTCTCGACCAGCTCGCGCGCCCGGCCAAGGGTTTCGTCTACGTCGCCACCGCGCTCCTCGAATATCTGCCGCAGGTTGGACGTCAGCACGTGCAGGTCTTCTATGACGGTCGGCAGCCTGTCGCGCATCGAGACGGCCAGCAGCTCGAGCGAGTCCACTGAGCGCTTCAACTGCAGCCGGTTCTCTCGCACGAGCTGATCGAGCTGCTCGGAGAAGGCAAGCAGGTGCTCCATGGTCTCTTGGATCCGCTCGCTGCCGCCCTCGAAGCCGAGGAAGTCGCGGATCGAGCGGGTGACGTCGGTGACGTCCTCGCCGATGCCGCTCAGGACGCTGACCAGCTGGTCCAGCGTGACCGGGTTCTGGGTGCCGACCTCGCCGACCTGGCGGGCGGAGGGGCCTTCGCCGTCGCCGGGTATGATCTCGACGATCGCCTGCCCCAGGAGGCCGATGGAGCTGATGCGCGCCTCCGAGTTGGCGGGGAAATCGACTTCGCCGCGGATCGCCATCACCACCCTGGCGCGCTGCCCCTCGAGGCCGATCTCCAGGACCTCTCCGATCTTGACGCCGCTAAGGACCACCTCGGCCCCCACGTTGAGGCCGACGACGTTGCTGAACAGCGCCACCACCCGGTAGGTCTGCTGTTGATCGCCGAAGAACGGCCACTCGCCCATGCTGATCATGATGTAGGCGAGTATCGCCAGCCCGACGATCACGAACACCCCCACGCGCAGTTCCGTTTTCATGTCGGCTTCCTAATGCGCCACCTTGATCGGCCCCTCGGCGCTACCGGTGACGAACTGGCGGACATAAGGGTTCTCCGAGGACATGATCTCCTCGGGCGTCCCAGACTCGATGATCCTGCCATCGTACAGCATCGCGATGCGATCGGCAATCTTGCGGGCGCTGGCCAGATCGTGCGTGATGGTGACGCTGGTGACGCTGAGCTTCTCGTTCAGGTCGCAGATCAGGCTATTGATCACGTCGGCCATGATCGGGTCCAGCCCGGTGGTTGGCTCGTCGTAGAGGATAATCAGCGGCTCGTAGGCGATCGCCCGCGCCAGCGCCACCCGCTTGCGCATGCCGCCGGAGAGATCAACGGGCCAGAGGTTCTCGGTGTCGGGCATCCCGACCATGCGCAGGTAGTGGGCGACGCGCTCTCGCACCTCCGTGCGCCGGATGTTGGTGTGCTCCCTCAGCGCGAAGGCGACGTTATCGCCCACCGACATCGAGTCGAAGAGAGCCCCGTACTGGAAGAGCATGCCGACGCGCTGGCGTATCTTGTTCAGCTGCCGCTCCGGAAGGTGGCTGATCTCCTCGTTGTCGATGAGCACGCGCCCGCTGTCGGGCCGCAGGAGCCCGATGATGAGCTTGATCAGCACCGTCTTGCCTGAGCCGCTACCGCCGATGACCACCAACGACTCGCCCCGCGGCACCTCGAGGTCCAGGCCTTCGAGCACCCGGTTGTTCCCGAAGGCTTTATGAATGTTCTCCAGCTTGATCACTTCCGCCCCTCGCCCTTCAGCCCCACTGCAGCAGCCTGGTGAGGAAGAAATCGGAGATCAGGATGGCCATCGAAGAGACGACCACGCTCTTGGTTGTCGCCTGGCCGACCCCCTCGGCGCCACGGCCGCAGGTGAAGCCGTAGTGGCAGCTTATCAGGGCGATGAAGAAGCCGAAGAAGGTCGACTTCATCAGCCCACCGAAGACGTCCGAGGGGATGAGCGTATTCCAGGTCGAGATCATGTAGGCCTGACCGTTGAGCCCCATCATGCCGACGCTGACCAGATAGCCGCCCATGATGCCGATGATGTCGGCGAAGGCCGTCAGCAGTGGTAGCATCAGCGTCGCCGCCAGCAGGCGGGGCACCACTAAATACTTCACCGGATTGGTGGCCAGCGTCTCGAGTGCGTCTATCTGCTCGGTCACCCGCATGGTGCCGATCTCCGCCGCCATCGCGGCACCGGCCCGGCCGGCGACCATCAGGGCCGTGATCACCGGCGCCATCTCGCGCGTGATCGCCAGCGCGACCACCGGCGCAGTGAGGTCGACGGCACCGAAGCGCGCGAAGCCGTTGTAGCTGTGCAGGGCGAATACCATGCCCACAAAGGCGGAGCTGATAAAGATAACGGGCATCGATTTGAAGCCTATCATCTCGCACTGCCTGGCGAGTATCCGCAGGTGGAACGGCGGCCGGAAGACCAAGTAGCTGGCCCTGATCCAGAGGATCGCCGCGGCCCCGACGTTGTCGAAGAACCCGATCACCGTGGCGCCGACGGCCCGCAGGAAATTGGGTATCGCCTTCATCTGCGTTCCAGCCTCGAGACGATGGAAACAACCTTCTCACCCTCGGTCGCCGCCCTCGGCACGCGGCAGCCGACGCCGCAGAGCACCTCCCAGGGGATGGTGCCGGCCCTCTCGGCCACCTCCCAGGCTCCGATCTCCTCGCCGCCGTCTCGCCCGATCAGTGTGGCCAGGTCGCCAACCTCGGCCCGCGGCAGGTCGCTGACGTCGGCGACCAGCAGGTCCATGCTCACGCGGCCGACTATCGGTGCCCTGCGGCCGCGGATGAGCACGTCGCCGTTGTTGCTCAGCAGGCGGCTGACCCCGTCGCCGTAGCCGACCGGCAGCACCGCCATGCGGCTTTCCCGCCGCGCCTCGAAGGTGCCGGAATAGCCGAACCTCGAGCCCGGCGGGTAGGCGGCGACCTGGGCGACTCGGGTGCGCAGCGAGGCTACCGGTCGGAAGCCGCCGCCCGGTCCCTGGCCCTCGGGAGTCGGTTCGATGCCGTAGAGCAGGAGCCCGGGGCGGACAAGGGTGAGCAGGGTTTCGGGGAAGTTGAGGATGGCGCCGCTGTTGGCGGCGTGGCGCAGCGGCGGGCGGAAGCCGCAACGCTCGAGGCTCTCGATGGCCCCCACGAACCGCTCCAGCTGCCGCCCGGTGCGCGGGCTCCCGGCGTCGTCGGCGGAGGAGAAGGTGGTGTAGACGCCGACCAGCTCGAGGCCGGCGCCGCGCGCCTCCCGGCACCAGGCCGGCACCTCGGCGGCTGCGATGCCGAGGCGCCCCATGCCGGTGTCGATCTTCAGGTGCACCCTGAGCGGCCGGCCCGTGTCGGCGGCGGCCCGCGAGACCGCCGGCAGGATGTCGCGGTTGTGGATGCTGATCTCGATATCGTCTGCGGCCGCAGCGCGCACTGCGCCCTCGCCCCAGACGGCGCCCAGCAGCACGATGGGGCTACCGATGCCGGCGGCGCGCAGCTCGCTCCCCTCCTCGACCATGGCCACGCCGAAGTAGTCGCAACCCAGCTTCTCCAGCCGCCGGGCCACGGTCGCGGCGCCGTGGCCGTAGGCGTCGGCCTTGACTATGGCGCAGATCTTGATGCCCGGACCTGTCCGCTCGCGCAGGGCGCGGAAATTGTGGTCGAGAGCGGTCAGGTCGACCTGGAGCCAGGTGGGTCGCAACCCCAGATCAGCGAAGGTCGGCACCCGTCACTCCTCCTCGACCGGCGCGTAGTCTTGGAAGCGTGTGAAGTCGCTGAAGAAGACCAGCTGCACCGTCCCCACCGGGCCGTTGCGGTTCTTGCTGATGATCAGTTCCGCCAGGCCGGCGTTCTCCTCGGTCGGGTTGTAGTACTCCTCACGGAAGAGGAAGCAGACCAGGTCGGCGTCCTGCTCGATGTTGCCGCTCTCGCGCAGGTCGGCGAGCATCGGCCTGTGGCCGCTGCGGCTCTCGGGGGCCCTGGAGAGCTGGCTGAGCGCCAGGATCGGCACCTGCAGCTCCTTGGCCAGCGCCTTCAGCCCATGGGTGATGTAGCCGATCTCGAGGTTGCGGTTCTCGAAGCGCCGCTCGGTGGTCATCAGCTGCAGGTAGTCGATGATCAGCAGCTGCAGCCCGTGCTCGGCCTTCAGCCGGCGGGCCTTGGCGCGGGTCTCCATGATGCTGAGTGCCGGGGTGTCGTCGATGAAGACCTTGTAGCGCATGAAGGCGTCGATGCGGGGCGCCAGCCGCTTGAACTCCTCGTCGCTGATCCTGCCGGTGCGGACCCGCTGGCTGTTGACCCTGGCCTCGGAGCAGATCATGCGCACGAACAGCTGGTCGACGTTCATCTCGAGGCTGAAGAGGCCGACCGAGCCGCCCACACGCCCAACGTGGAGGGCGGCGTTGGTGGCCAGCGACGTTTTACCCATGCCCGGCCGGCTGGCGAGCACGATCAGGTCGCCGCGCTGCAGGCCGGCGGTGATGTTGTCGAAGTCCATGAAGCCGGTCGGCATGCCGGTGACGCCGCTGCGGGCGTCGACCATCTTGGCCAGCCTCTCCAGCGTTGGGGCGGCCAGCTCCTCGATGCTGACGAAGCCGGAGCCGCGCATCCCCTCGTCGGCGATGCCGAAGATGGCGCTCTGGGCGCGGTCAATAATTTTCCGGGTGTCTTCCTCGGCCAGAAAACCCTCGTTGACTATGCGGGTGCCGGCGTCGATCAGCCGGCGCAGCAGCGACTTGTCCTTGACGATGCGCGCGTAGTGCTCGATGTTGGAGTAGCGCGGCAGCCCGTCTATCAGGCTGCTCAGGTAGGCCGCGCCGCCGGCCTCTTCGAGGCTGCCCTCGCGGGCCAGCGCCTCCCGCAGGGTCACCATGTCGATCGCCTCGGCGGCGCCCCTTTCGCTGATGGCGGCGAAGGCGCGGAACACCCGCCGGTGGCTCTCGAGGTAGAAGTCGTCGGCGCGTAGAACCTGGGCCGCTTGGTTGAAGAGGCTGCTGTCGAGCAGGATCGCGCCCAGCACAGCCTTCTCGGCCTCCAGATTGTGCGGCGCCAGGCGCTCGGCCGCCGTGCTCATCTCATCCCCCCGCCACCGGTCGGGCTAGCTGCGCAATTCTAACGGCCGACACAGACCATTGCAAGACGGGGTAACAAAGCTATATCATGTCTAGTTAAGGCGTGATAGAATTGCAGTTTAGTGCTGATCGGCACCAAACATATACGCAGTTATTACTGATAAACTGCGGAGGTAAGGCAAAAGATGTGTCGTTGGCTCGTGAGGATGTTGGTGGTGGTGGCGGGAGCCCTCGTCGGTTGGTCCTGGCCGCCTTTGGGCCTCGAGCCTGTCGAGGGCGCGCTTGTCGGCACTCTGTTGGCGATGGTCCTGGCAGGCGGGCTGGCGCTGTTCGAACGCGGCACTCCGGGGACGATCTTCGGCCTCATCGCCGGATTCGTCGTTGCCGCGTTTCTGGCTGGAATCCTCAACTCGCTCATCTTCGGTGCGCTTGACTCGGAACAGAGCCGCGGACTTGTTGCGGTGCGCTATGTCATCATCATCGCCTTCTGTGCCACCGGCACGTCGGTCGGCGTGCGATGCGGCCGCTGGCTCACGCCGGAGAACCTGAGGTCGGTTTTCGACGAGAACAAGAGCCGGCGACGCTTCAAGATCCTCGACACCAGCGTGATCATCGACGGCCGCGTCGCCGACATCTGCGAGACCGGCTTTCTGGACGGCGTCCTGGTGGTGCCGCAGTTCGTGCTCGGCGAGCTGCAGCAGATCGCCGACTCGAGCCACTCGCTCAAGCGCAATCGCGGCCGCCGCGGCCTCGAGATCCTGCAAAGGATCCAGAAGCAGGCCGGCGTGCAGGTGCATATCTCAGAGAAAGATTTTCCCGACATCCCGGAGGTCGACCTGAAGCTGATCGAGATGGCCCGACAGATGAGCGGCAAGATCGTCACCAACGACTTCAACCTCAACAAGGTGGCCCAGCTGCGGGGCGTCGAGGTGCTGAACATCAACGAGCTGGCCAACGCCGTCAAGCCGGTGGTGCTGCCCGGCGAGATCATGCGCGTCTTCCTGCTCAAGGAGGGCAAGGAAGTCGGCCAGGCGGTCGGCTACCTCGACGACGGCACCATGGTCGTGGTCGACAACGCCCGCCACCTCATCGGCGCCACCGTCGAACTGGTCGTCACCTCGGTGCTGCAGACCACGGCCGGCAAGATGATCTTCGGCAAGACCGAGAACGACGGCACGGCCGGCAACAGCATGCCTCCCCCGGAGTACTACAACCGCAACCGCAACAACCGCTCCTGATATCACGGGGATGAGGGGTCAGTCCTTCACCTGGAACTGACCCCTATTGCTCCTGTTGCAGATCATTCAGGGCTCGAAGGTAGGCCCTGTACGTCTCGCCGTCGAAGAGGACGAAGCAGACCAGCTCGAGGCCGCTCCGGCCCCCGAGGTGTTCGGCGGCGGCGGCCAGCGCGATGGGCGCGGCCTCGTCGAGCGGGTAGCCGTAGACGCCGGTGCTGATCGAGGGGAAGGCGATGCTCTTCAGTCCGTGCTCGTCCGCGATCTCCAGGCTGGTCTTGTAGGCACCGCGCAGCAGCTCCGGCTCGCCGCTCGCGCCGCTGCTGTAGATCGGGCCGACGGCGTGGATGACGTGCCTGGCCTTGAGGTTGCCGGCGCCGGTGATCACCGCCGAGCCGGTCGGGCAGCCGCCGATGCGACGGCACTCCTCCATGATGCCCGGCCCGCCGGCGCGGTGGATGGCGCCGTCTACGCCTCCGCCTCCGCGCAGGCCGCTGTTGGCGGCGTTGACTATGGCGTCCACCGCCTGGTGCGTGATGTCGCCCCTGACCAGCTCCAGCGTGCGGCCGTTGATCTCGATACTGCTCATCGGTTTACCCGCGGCACGTGCCTTAGCACGCGGCCGGCGCGCTCGCCGAGTTGCCGGCCTTCCCAGACGGCCAGCCTGCCATTGACTATAACCGCCCTGATTCCGACGGGGTAGCAGTGCGGGTTGTCCCAGGTGGCGGTGTCGGCGACGATCTCGGGATCGAATACGCAGATGTCGGCGAACATCCCGCGGGCGATCAGCCCGCGGCCGTGTAGACGGAACGCCTCGGCCGGCAGCGAGGTCATCTTGCGCACCGCCTCGGCGTAGGTCAGCACCCCCAGCTCCCTGACGTAGAGTCGGAATACGCGCGGGAAGGTGCCGTAATTGCGCGGGTGGGGGACGCCCTCGCCGAGGCTGCAGATGTGGCTGTCGCTGGCGATCATCGTGCGCGGGTGGCGCATGATGCGCTCGATGTCCTCGTCGGCGAGACAGAAGTAGATCGCCTGGGCGCCGCCCTCGGCCTGGATCTCCATGGTCAGCTCCGCCGCCTCTTCCGGCGTCGGCTCCCTGCCGCGTTCTTCGAGCAGCTCGACGAAACTCCTGCCCTCCGCGTCGGGGCGGCTCTCGCAGTCGGCGATGCGGATGTTGGCCGGATCGGAGCCGCCGCGGTCGTGAAGTATGTTCTCGACGATCGCCTCGCGGATGCGCGCCCGCAGCTCTGGATTCTCGAGCCTCTCGGCTAGCCGCTCGCGGCCGCCCTCGAGGCTCCAGGGCGGGAGAAGCACCGTCAGCGCGGTGCTGGTGGCCGGGTAGGGGTACTGGTCGATGTAGACGGCGATCCCTTCTTCCAACGCGGCGTCGACCAGGCCCAGCGTCGCGGAGCTCGCTCCCCAGAGGTCGACGCTGGTCACCTTGTGGTGTGAGATCTGGACGCCCAGGCCGGCGCGGCGGCCGATCTCGATCGTCTCGGCCACTGCGTCGACGACCTCGCGCCCCTCCTCGCGCATGTGGCTGGCGTAGAGGCCGCCGAATTCGGCCGCCGCCTCGGCCAGCGCCGCCACCTCGTCGGTGTCGGCCCAGGCGCCCGGCGGGTACTTCAGCCCGGTCGAGAGGCCGACCGCCCCCTCCTCCATGCCGCGGCGCACCAGCCCGCGCATCCGCTCCAGCTCCTCGGCGGTCGGCGGCCGGGCCTCCATGCCCATCACCTGGCGGCGGATCGTGTTGTGTCCGATCAGCAGTGCGACGTTCAGAGCTGTGCCCTGCACCTCAACCGACTGGAAGAATTCTCCCACCGGGTAGGCGGAGCCGCCGCAGTTGCCGGCGACGACGGTGGTGATCCCCTGGCGCACCAGGTTCGGCGCGTCCGGAAGCTCGGTCAGCTCTCTGTCGGCGTGGCTGTGGACGTCGATGAAGCCGGGAGTAACGTAGAGCCCGGTGGCGTCGATCACCTCGCGTGCCCTGGCGCCGCCGAGGTCGCCAACGGCCGCTATCCGGTCGCCGAGGATCGCCACGTCGGCCTGGAAGGGCTCGCCGCCGCCGCCGTCCAGGACGGTGCCGTTGACGATCAGCAGGTCGTAGAGCGGATTGGGCGGCGGAGGCTGGTAGTCGGGCGGCAGCGTGCAGGTGGGGCAGCATGCTGGCGAAAGCAACGCCAGCAGGGCCACAGCCAGTATCACCAGCGCCGCCTCGAGGGTTCGCACGAGGATTTTCACTGCCCGTCGCTTTCCCGGGAGAAGCGGTCGCGCAGGCGCTCCTGCCGGCTCACGGGCGGGATCTCCTTGCCGCGGATGAAGAGCCGCACGACGCTGCTGCGGCTCTGCAGCGGATTGCCGTTCCAGAGCACCACGTTGGCGACCTTGCCCGGCGCCAGCGAGCCGGCCCGATCGTCTATACCCAGTATGCGGGCCGGCTGCAGCGTCAGGGCGGCGACCGCCGCCTCCTCGGGCAGGCCGAAGGCGACCGCCATGCCGGCATGCGTACGCAGCGTGCGGACGCCGTGGGCCGAGCCGGTTGTGAAGGCGAACGGTATGCCGGCCTCGTGCAGCGTGGCCGCAAGCGAGTAGTAGCGGTCGTAGCGCTCGGTCTGGGCGGGCATCCTGAAGGTGTTGCCCAGGAGCACCGGCACGCCGCGCCGCTCTATCTCATCGAGCATCCGGTAGGCGTGGGCTGGGTTGAGCAGGATTACCTGCAGCCCGAACTCCTCAGCGACCGCCAGGGCGGAGCGGATCTCCTGAGTCTCCGAGGCCGCGCAGATCACCTGTATCTCGCTGCGCAGCGCCGGCAGCAGGGCCTCGTAGCGCAGGTCCGTCTTCGGACCAACTGGTTGCGCGCCTTCGCCTTCTGCGGTTTCCTCTTCGGAGTCCTCATCCGACCGGCTCAGCGCCGCTTCACGCTGTCGGCCGTAGCGCCGGGCGTCGTAGAGCGTCTGGCGGATCGAGGCGACGATGCCGATGCGGGTGGAGGGGTAGCTCCCGTCACGCGCGGCCTGGTTGCCGAAGTTAAAGACCAGCGCGACGCCGTCAGCGACCAGCATCTCCTCGACGGTGCCCCCGGCCAGGTCGACGACCGCCGCCTGGCCGTTGATCGGGTTGCGGCCGCCGGGCGAGACCAGGACGGTGGTGACGCCACCCAGCCTGGACACCGGGATGAGGGCCGAATAGGGATTGATGCCGTCGGCGGCGCGCAGCTGCGGCGTGGCCACGGCGGTCGCCTCGTCGGAGTCGTTGGTCATCCGATCGGCGCCCACCTCGACCAGCCCGAGGCTGGTGTAGGGATCGATCATCCCCGGCCAGACCCAGAGCCCGGTGGCGTCGATCACGGCCGCACCGTCAGGTACCTCGACTTCGGCGCCGACCGCCAGTATGAGACCGTCCTCGATCAGGACCGTGCCCGGATCGTAGACGGCGCCGTTGCCGGCGACCACGCGGCCGCCGACTATCGCGATCACCTCGGCCCGGGTGGCGACCGTGGCGATCAGCAGCAGTGCGCAAATCAGTGCGATATTAAGAATTCTTCTCATGGTCGCTCTCCTCAGCGCTCAAGGGGGATAATCGGATTCTCGATGTCGAACTCGACGCGCCCCTCGATCAACGTCATCACGCAGCGTGTGAAGCTGTCGAGCGGGTGGCGGTCGAATATCGCCAGGTCGGCGTGCTTGCCGACCTCGAGCGAGCCGCAGAGGTGGTCGATCTCGAGGGCGCGGGCGGGATTGATGGTGATCATCGCCAGCGCCTCGTTTTCGCTGACCCCGCAGTAGCCAACCACCTTGGCCGCCTCGCCGTAGAGGCGGCGGATGACGTCGCCGCTGTCGCTGACGATGCAGGTGTTGATGCCGGCCCGCAGCAGCATGCCGGGCTGGTACGGGATGGCGTCGAACGCCTCCCACTTGTAGCCCCACCAGTCGGTGTGAGTCAAAATGCTGATGCCCGGTCGCAGGGCGGCGATCTCGTCGGCCACCTTGTAGGCCTCCAGCGCGTGGCTGAGGCAGAGCAGCGGCAGGTCGTATTCGTTGGCGATCTGTAGCAGTGTGACGATCTCGTGGGCGACGTAGCAGTGGCAGTCGATGGAGATCTCGCCCCGCAGCAGGTCGGCCAGCATCTCGAGCTCGAGGTCGCGCCTGGGCGGCTCAGGGTCCTCGCCCTCCTCGACGCGGAGCCGGTAGCGCTCCCACTGCTGCGCGTAGTGGCGGGCATCCTCGAGCTTCTGCCGCAGGACGGCGAAGACGCCGGGGCGCGTCGAGGGCATCAGGTCGCGCCCGCCGTAGACCCACTTCGGATTCTCGCCCAGAGCCATCTTCAGCTGCTGCCTGACGCCGGGGATCAGCATCTCCTCCAGCGGGCGCCCGTACTTGAGTTTGACGGTGACGTTGAGGCCGCCGATGACGTTGGCCGAGCCGTGCATCAGCTTGGCTGCGGTCACGCCGCCGGCCAGGGCGCAGTAGATGGCGTAGTCGTCGGGTACGACCGCGTCGGCCATGCGCACCTGCGGCGTCGAGGGCGAAGTAGCCTCGATTATGTCTCCCCAGGCGAGCGCGATGTGGCTGTGGGCGTCGATGATGCCCGGCATCACGAACCTGCCCCGGGCGTCGATCACCGTCGCGCCCTCCGGCACCTCCACCGCCGCCCCCGGCCCCACAGCCGCGATCAGGCCGTCGCGGATCAGGATCACGCCGTCTGTTACGGTTCCTTGGGTAACGGTCAGGACCGTGCCGCCCACTACGGCCACCGTCTCGTCGTCGGCTGGGGCGGCCCTTGCCCCCGGCGGGAGCAGTAGGATGACTGCAAGTAATGCGATTACTCTAAGTGTTGGCATTGTTCCCTCCCAAAGGCTGTGCCGGGAAATTCTATGGGACTCACCGGGTGGGCGCAAGCGGCAGGATCGCGGACCGCCCCGCCACGTGCGCCCGCGGCTTACCGCATTCCCGCGCCAAGCGAAAGCGGTATGCAAAAGTGTGGTGTCGGCTGCCCTCTTTTGTTAAAATCACAGCCATGATGAGAAAAGCGAGCTGGCTATCGTATCTTGTGCTGGCCATGGTGCTGACCGCGTCCGTTTCCTGCGGCTACGCGCTCGAGGGCCGGGGCAGCTTTCTGCCCGATCACATCCTGCACATCGGCATCCCGACCTTCCGCAACCTCACTACCCAGCCCGGCCTGGCTGAGGTGATCACCTCCGAAATCTATTCCCAGTTCGTCACCCGCGGCGATTTCGACCTCAGCGGTGCCACCAGCGGCGTGGACGCCGTGCTGCTGGGCGATATCACCGCCTACAACTACATCCCGCGCGCCATCGACGAGGAAGGGATGGCCACCTCCTACATGATCCAGATCACCGCCAACATCAGCTTCCGCGACCTTGTCGAGGACAGGGTGCTCTGGGAGCAGCGCGGCTACGTGTTCCAGAGCGAGTACCAGCTCAGCCGCGACGAGTCCGACTTCGTCACGCAGGAGTCCTACGCTGTGCGCCTCGCCGCCGAGGACTTCGCCAGCAGCGTGGTGGGAACAATCCTCACGGGCTTCTGATACCATGCAGGCCGCAGCCTTCCTGCAATCGCTGGCCGCCGAGAAGGCCCCTACCGTCCCCTCCGTGATTCTGCTGGTCGGCCCCGAGGCGATGCTGCAGCGCCAGGTGGTACGCCGCCTCGCCGGTCTCCTGCTACCCGAGGGGGATGAGGCGGACATAGGGCTGGATCGGCTCGACGGCGGCGAGGCAGGCATGGGGCTGGTGCTGGAGGCGGCCGCCGCCGGCGCGCTCTTCGGCGACCGGCGTATCGTGCTGGTCCGCAACGCCGACAAGCTGAGCGCGCCCGCCGGCTCGGCTGAGCTGGCGGCGCTGGAGCGCTACCTCGATTCACCGAACCCCTCGACGATCCTGATCTTCTCCGCCGAGGCGGTCAACCGGGGGCACCAACCGTTCAAGCTGCTGGCCGGGAGGGCGGAGGCGGTCGAGTGCGAACCGCTGCGCGGCGAGCCGCTGCGCCGCTGGATGGCCGGCCACCTGCGCAAACGGGGTTATGCCTTCGCCCCGGGCGCGGCGGCGCTGGTCGAGGAGCTCCTCGGCCGCGACCTGATGACCATCGGCAACGCCCTGGACAAGCTGATGCTCTACTGCGGCGAGCGCCTGCGCATCGAGAGCGAGGACGTCGAGCGGAGCCTGGGCGCCTCGAGGGAGCACGCCATCTGGGAGCTGACCAACGCCATCGGCGCGCGCGACGCCGCCGCAGCCGTGAATCAGCTCTCGCGCTTGCTGGAAGGCGGCAAGCACCCGCTGCAGATCGGCGCGGCCCTGCAGTACCAGTTTCGCCGTCTGCTCACCGTGCGCTCGATGCTCGACCGCCGGCTGCCGGAGGAAGAGATAATCGCCCTGGCGGGGCTGCGGTTCCGGCCCGGGCAGGTGATTGGCCAGGCGCGAGCCTTCTCCGGCGGCGAGCTGCGCGGGATCTATCGCGGCCTCTTCGACCTGGAAGACGGGATGAAATCATCGGGCGTGGATGCGCGCTTCCTGCTCGAGAAATCGGTCCTCGGAATCTGCCGCTCCGGCGGCGCGCGTTCCCGCCGCACCAGGAGTAGGGGAGGGAGCGGATCGTGATCGCATGGCGGCCAGCGGCTCGTGTCGTCGCCTGCGCGGCGGTTCTCGCCGCCCTGCTGCTGGCTGCGGCGGGCTGGTCTCAGCAAGACGACGAGGCCGAGGCGCTGCGCGGCCTCGAGCGCGCGGCCCGGCTGCTGAGGGCGATCGAGGAGTTCTACGTCGACCCGGTCGACCCCGAGGAGTTGGTCGAGAGCGCCATCCGAGGGATGCTGTGGCGGCTGGATCCCCACAGCGCCTACTTCACCCCGCGCCAGACGCGCCAGCTATTGACCGAGCAGGAGGGGGAGTACTATGGCATCGGCCTGACCATCGGCATCCGCGACGGCCGCCTGACGGTGATCTCGCCAATGGAGGACTCACCCGCCGCGCGCCGGGGGATCCGCACCGGCGACGTCGTCACCCACGTCGACGGCGAGCCGACCGGCGGCCGGGACCTGGAGATCAGCGCCCGCAGGATGCGCGGGCCGGAGGGCACCGAGGTCACGCTGACCATCGAGCGCGAGGGCCTCAGCAGGCCCTTCGAGGTGACGCTGCGGCGCACCATGATCTCGCTGCGCACCGTTCCCTACGCCTTTCTGCTTGACGACGCGGTCGGCTACGTCCGCCTAGTGCGTTTCTCCCGCACCTCGTCGCGCGAAGTGGCCGAGGCGATCGACCGACTCCAGGTCGAGGGGATGGACGGACTGATCCTCGACCTGCGCGGCAATCCGGGGGGAGACCTCGAGCAGGCCGTGGCGGTGGCCGATCTCTTCCTGGACGAGGGCCTGATCGTCTACACCCAAGGTGCGACGACCGCCTCGCGCGTCGACTTCACCGCCGGCGAGGCTGGCACCCGCTGGCGGGGCGAGCTGGTGGTATTGATAGACAGGGGATCCGCCTCGGGCTCCGAGGTGGTCGCTGGCGCACTGCAGGACCAGGACCGCGCCATCCTGGCTGGCGAGAGGAGCTGGGGCAAGGGGTTGGTGCAGACCGTCTTCCCACTGGCCCACGGAGCCGCCCTGGCGCTGACCAGCGCGCGCTACTTCACGCCCTCCGGCCGCCTGATCCAGAGGCCCTACGTGCCGGGCTCGTTCGACCGCTACTTCGACCCGGAACTCGAGGCGGCCGACGACGTCATGCAGCAGGCGCGCACGAGCCTCGGCCGTATAGTATACGGCGGCAACGGCTTGGCACCGGACGCCGTTATCGAGACGCCCGAGCTCTCGCCGCTCGCCCAGGAGGTGATGCTGAGTGGGGTCGTCTTCGACTTCGTCACCGTCTACCTCGCCGCCCGCCCCGAAACCGACGCCGGCTTCAGGGCCGACGGAAAGGTTATGGAGCGCTTCCGGAGCTTCGTTGGCGAGCGCGGTGTCGAGGTCGATCCCCGGCAGTGGCAGAACGACCGCGATTTTCTCGCCGCCCGCATTACACTGGAGACCGTCACCCGCCTGGCCGGAGCCGAGGAGGGCTACCGCGCCGTGCTGCCGCGCGACCGCCAGGTCCAGGAGGCGATAGGCCTCATGCGGCAGGCCGGGGAGCTCCTGCGCCGCAAGCTGGCAAGAGAGGAATCCGGTTGAACCTCTTCGTGATCGATCTCGGCTCTCTAATGTCTTAACTTCCAGTAGCCTTTTTCTCTTTGTGTCATTGCGACGACGCGAAGCGCCGAGAGCGCTCCGCAGCGAATGTCGGGATTGCTTCCTCATCGTTTGCACTAAGTGTCGCGATGGCGACGGCATGACCGGCGGATAATAAGTGGCTTTGACAATCGGGACTCTGTATTACCGGCGATGATCCGCTAATTAATTCTAGTTGAGTAATTTACAGGTGGTGAAGCGGTTGCTAATCGCTACTCAATGTCGAGGGGAAGAGCAGGGGAGCGTGGCGCTCGAGTGTCGGGCGCAGGAGGTAGTAGAGCCCGATGACTATTGCGGCGTCGGCGATGCCGACTAGCGCCCCGGCGACGACGTCGCTGGGGTAGTGAACGCCGATGTAGACGCGCGAGAAGGCGATCGCCCCTGCTAGACAGACCGTGGCGATGCGCAGCGGAAGGTTGCGGAAGAAGTGCCAGACCAGCGCGGCGACGGCGAACGAGTTGGCAGCGTGCACCGAGGGAAAGGCGAGACCGCCGTGACCCAGCGGCCGCGGCCGCCCGAACAGCGGCTTCAGCACCTTGGCGGTGCCGACGTCGGAGAGCAGCAGCAAGGGCATGATCAGCACGGCCGCCGCACGCCCCCTGGGGCCGCCGAAGACGAGCAGTGCCAGCCAGGCGAGCAGCAGCGGTACCATCCAGAGCGGGAAGCTGGAGAGCGCCTCCATGACCGCCCGGAGAGCCTGGTTGCCCAGGTCGTTCTGAAGCAGGTTCACGACGGCCCGGTCCCAGGAGTCGATGGCGGCCAACAGGTTTCCCATTCGCACTGCCTCGGCGATGTTAGAGATCGGGCGGACGGCGGCGCCGCCCGCCCGTCTTGAAACACTACCTTAAACGATGCTTGAGCCTGTTCTCAAGCGATCTTTCTACAGCTCCTCGAGCAGGACCTCGACCACCAGGTCGGCGACCCGGTCCTGCCCCTCGGCGGTGCTGGCGCCCAGGTGCGGCGTGCAGATCACCTGCGGGTGGCCGATCACCTCGGCCCGGGGAGCGGGCTCGCCGACGAAGACGTCGACGCCGGCTCCGGCGAGCTTGCCGCTGTCCAGCGCCGCCAGCATGGCGTCCTCGTCGACGACGCCGCCGCGGGCGCAGTTGACCAGGTAGGCGCCGTCCTTCATCTTCGCGAACTCCGCGGCGCCGATGTCGGCCCCCTTCTCCTTGTCGAACGGTAAGTGGAGGCTGAGGTAGTCGGCCCTGGCCAGCGCCTCGTCCCTGGCGACCATTTCGATGCCCTCCAGGGGGCTCTCGGCGACGTAGAGGTCGTAGGCGATGACGTCCATGCCGAGGGCCATCGCCTTGCGGGCCAGCTCGGTGCCGATGCGGCCGATGCCGATCAGGCCGAGCGTCTTGCACAGGAGCTCGGTCCCCTTGAGCTGCTTCTTGGCCCAATCGCCGCTCTTGAGCGTCATCGTACCCTGCGGGATGTGCCGGGCCAGCGCCATCATGTGGCCCAGGGCCAGCTCGGCCACCGAGTTGGAGGTGGCGGTCGGCGTGTTGCGCACGCTGATACCCTTGCCGCGGGCGTACTCGTGGTCGATGTTGTCGATGCCGACGCCGCCGCGGACGATCACCTTGAGGTTCTTGCCCCTGTCGATGGCCGGCTGGCGGACCTTGGTGGCGCTGCGCACCACGACGCCGGCGTAGGGCTCGATCACCTCGGCCAGCTCCTCGGGGCTCATGCCGGTCTTGACGTCGACGTGGTGGCCGGCCGCCTCGAGCCGCTGCTGGACAGAGTCGGGTATCGGGTCGCAAAGCAAAATCTTACAGCTCATCTCTTCCTCCGTGCCCCCGAACCGGGGCGCCGGGCCGGGGCGGAAAAATAATTCCGGGTCGGGTCAGACCCACTTCTTGAGGCCGGCGATCCGCTCGATCAGCGCCAGGAGCCCGAGCAGCTCCCACATCTGGGTGTCGGCCATGTGGGCGATGCGGAAGCAGGTCTCCTTGAGCTTGCCGTAGCCGTTGCTGATCATCGTCCGGTGCTTGGCCAGCTCCGTGTTGAGGTCGGCGATGCTGATGCCGCGCGTGTTCTTGATGCAGGACACGGTTTTGGACCAGAAGCCCTCCTCGGCGAACACGTCGAAGTGCTCCTTGGCCCAGGCCTGCGTTACCTCGGCCATGTCGAGGTGGCGCTTGAAGCGGTTGTCCAGACCTTCTTCAAATATGTCGTCCATCTGGGCGTTGAGCGCGAAGATCTGCGGGATCGCCGGCGTCGTGAGCGTGTTGTTCTTGCCGTGGCTCTTGCGCATCTCCAGCACGTTGAAGTAGTAACCGGGAGTCGCCGCTTTCTCGGCCCGCTCGAGGAAGCGATCGCTGATGGCGACGACAGTGAGGCCACTGGGCAGACCGAAACACTTCTGCATCCCCGCCAGTATGAAGTCGATGCCGAGTGCGTCGACTTCAATCTTGTCTCCAGCCATTGCGCTGACGGCGTCTACCATCAACAGAACGTCGGGGTACTTGGCCTTCAGCAGCTCGGCGACTTCCTCGATCGGGTTGCGCACGCCGGTCGAGGTCTCGTTAAGTACGTAGGTGATGGCGTCATACTGGCCGCTGGCCAGCGCTTTGTCGATCATCTCGGTGTGGACGCCTTTGCCCCACTCGACCGCCAGCTCGTCGGATGGGACTCCATTGAGGACCGCCGTTTTGTACCATCGTTCGCTGAAGGCTCCGCAGGTGGTGCAGAGCACCTTCTTCTGAACGCCTTGGCGCACTGCCGGTTCCCAAGCGCCGGTAGAGGAGGAGGTGAAGAGCAAGACCAGATTTTCTGTGTATAGAAGTTTCTGCAGCTTGCTGTTCAACTCGGCGTAAAGGTCTTTGAAATCCTGGGTGCGGTGGCCAATCTGCGGTGTGGCCAGGGCTAACAGCAGCTCCGTCCGCACCTCCACCGGGCCTGGAATGAAGAGACGTTTGTGAAACATGGCAAGAACCTCCTGGGCTCGAAAGATCGTCAAATGGGGTACGAATTGTAGTGTGCCTCTGTTCGCGATTGCAACCGCCCGATGCCGCCGCGCCCGGCGGCGGCCGGTCTTGACCTCGTGCAGCGCCGCGCCCTACAATACCGGGGTAAACCGGGAGCTAATCGGTCTGTCATGTTCGGAACCCTCGGCTGGATGGAGATCGCGATCATCGCCATCATAGCCCTGCTGATCGTCGGCCCGCGCGGCCTGCCGAAGCTCGGCCGCAGCCTGGGCAGGGCTCTGGGCAACTTCAAGCGCGAGGCGCGGGAGCTGAAGGAGGCGGTCGAATTCGAGATCGACGAGGAGGAGCGCAAGGAGGCCAAGCCTAAGCGCCACGCGCGCCGCCGTCCGAAGCCGAAGCCGCCGAAAGCCGGCTAACCGGTTTGCAATCGCCTTACCAATCGGGGCCGGAGCGTCAGCCCGGCCGCATCTGTATTAGGGCCGAAGAGGGGCGCTTTTGATGAGCGAGGGGGAGCAGCGGAAGCCGCCCGCGGACGAACCCGAGCAGGACGACTGGGACGACTGGGACGAGCTCGACGAAGAGGGCGAGAGCTTCCCCCGCATGAGCTTCCTCGAGCACCTCGACGAGCTGCGCGGCCGCATATTCAGGATCGTGCTCATTCTGCTGCTCTCGGTCATGCTCGGCTGGTTCTTCGTCGACACGGTCTGGTCTATACTCGAGGGCCCGGCGCGGCGCATGCTGGCCAACGCGCAGGAGAAGAGCCTCTCGCTGACCCGCGAGGCTCAGGACCTCTCGATCGAGCTCGAGCGCCTGCCGCGGCTGCCCGAGGAGCTGCGCGGGCACCCCGATTTCGAGCGCTTCCGCACTTACTTCAACCGCCACCTCGACGACCTCGGCGGAGACCTCGAGCGCCAGGTCCGCGACATCCTGGTTGCCAAGGACTCCAAGCTGATGCAGACCGCCGTCGGCGAGGCATTCTTCCTCAAGGTCAAGGTCGCCTTCCTCACCGGCCTCGTCTTCTGCTCGCCGCTGCTCTTCTACCAGCTCTGGGCATTCGTCGCACCCGGGCTCTACCGCCGCGAGCGCAGTATCGCCATCCCGTTCGTGGTCTTCTCGACGCTCTTCTTCACCGGCGGCATCGTCTTCGGCTATTACATCGCCGTGCCCTTCGCCGGCACCTTCCTGATGTCCTTCGGCACCGAGTTCGTACAGCTGATCACCATCAACAAGTACATGGACTTCCTGATCACGATGATGCTCGGCCTCGGCATCGTCTTCGAGATACCGATGGTCATCTTCCTACTGGCCAAGATCGGCATCGCCACGCCGCGATGGCTGATCAGGAACTTCCGCTACGCAGTGCTGGTGATCGTCATCGTCGCCGCGGTCGTCACGCCCACGGGCGACCCGGTCAACCTGGCGCTCTTCTCCACGCCGATGGTCCTACTCTATTGCCTCGGCATCGGCGTCGCCGCCGTCTGGGGACCCAAGGGCAAGGGCCGCTGGGAGGAGGACTTGGCTGATGACGACGAGGACTTCGGGGATGAGGAAGAGGACGAAGACGACTCCGGCGAGGAGGAGGGTGACGACGACGATAACAGTAGCGGCGGGCCGGAAGCGCCGCAGGGCGGCGAGGACGAGGCCGCCCCGGCCGACCCCCACGCCGGCGAAATCTACGACGAGAGCCAGCCGTATCCCAAGGAACCTGACAACGATCAGAAGGTTTAAATGATAAAAACTGTAGGGGGATCCTTCAGGGCCCCCGTTCAACATGCATATGCTTGAAGAGCGTTCAGACTTTCCAAAGCGCCGCTCTCCCAGAATGCAGCCCCACGATTACACCGAGAGGCGGGCTTACTTCTTGACTATTTGCACTGCCGGAAAGAAATCAATTTTTTCGGTCGACCGGCTTGCCAATCTTAGCCTATAAAACAGTTCTCAGTTACTCTGACAAATACAAGACTATTCTTCACTGTATGTGCACCATGCCGGATCACATTCACCTTTTAGTTGAGCCTGAGGGAGAAAATTCAGTTGATCGGTTCATTGGCATTGTGAAGGGCAGGATTTCCTATCTCGCGAGAAGAAATGGTTTCGACGGAGAAGTGTGGCAACGGAGTTTCTATGATCACGTTTTACGGCGAGCGGAGGACATTGCGGGGACAGTGAGGTACATTCTGGAGAATCCCGAGAGGAAGGGAATAGTGAAGAACTATTCGGATTATCGCTGGAGTTGTGACCGTTACGGAATCAAAGAATCGGTAGAAGAGCAGAGGTAACGGGGGCCCTGAAGGACCCCCCTACAGATAATTTCTGGCCATCCATTATCAGCCTGAGAGCTAAGGGGCTAGTACTCAGCGCCAGAGTCCAATGAAGACGAAAAGAGCGGGGCTTCGCGATAATGCCCCGCTCTTTTATTATTAAATGGTTAATTGATCAGTCTGCTTCTTTACCCCTCCAGAGCCAAGCAGCGAGCAGGAACATCGCGATTGCGAATACGATCGTAGAGGCGATGTGCATTAGAATCATCAGCCACGGTAGCTCGAGGCCCGTCAGGATGATGTTGAGCCAATAGAGGATGAACAGGATGAACAGCAGGTAGCTGATCCCCTTCTCGAGTCCGGCCCCCTTCCAGGTGGCTATGGCGTAAAGTAGCACCCAGATCATCGCGCAGAACATGGCGGTCATTAACAGAGCGTCAATTGCGCCTCCGTAGCCTGTGATCAGGTTCGACCTCAGAACGGCCTGAACGGCTTCATCTGCTTCTTCCAGGTAGGCTGCAACGCCCTGGTTCCATGGGATGATGATCACGAAGAGTTCGATCGCGTAGGCCAGAAAGTTGGCGAAGGCGAAGATGAAACCTGTTGTTGCCAGGCCGGTCGCGTCGTTAATCTTTCGGGCCGTGAAGCCCCACATTGCGATGACGAAGAAGAAGGCGCCGACAACGGATACCATGGTCCACCAGTCGGCCGCCCAATTTCCGTACAGGGCTATTGCGCTGTCGACGTCGGTCACATCATCAAAGCCGAACGTAAACAGGAGTCCGATAAGCCATAGCACACCTGCGACGAAGGCGCAGATGGCGGTGAATTTGAAGAACTTAGTGGAAAACGTCATCTCTTACCCCCCTTCCCAAAGGTAAATATTTCAAAAGTACCGACCATCTATATCAACAAATAGGATTCGGTGACAAGAAAAAAGCCCATCCTCACGGACAGGCTTAGCAGTTCATGTCGTTTTAATTATTTTGCCCTATTCACTAACTCGAAGGGCGCGGCCTCGCGATGAAGCCTCGGCCTTTCAACATCAATATGATGTTTATCGGGCGGCTTCTTTCCCTTTCCAGAGCCAGGCTCCGAGCACGAACATCACGAGTGCGAACAAAACCATGTAGACGATCATCATCAACATATCCAGCCATGCCAGTTCGAGGCCCATTGTGGCGTAGAAGAGCAGGGATAGGATGAACAGGATGAACAGCAGGTAGCTGATCCCCTTCTCGAGTCCGGCTCCCTTCCAGGTGGCTATGGCGTAAAGTAGCATCCAGATCAACGCGCAGACCATAGAGGTCATGAACAACGCATCCATCGCGCCGGAGTAACCCGCAAGCAGGTTCGACCTCAGATTGGCCTGAACGGCTTCATCAGCTTCTTCCAGGTAGGCCGCGACGGCCGGATTCCATGAGACGAAAATCATAAGATGGCCGATCGCGTATGCCAGAAAGTCAGTAAAGGCGAAGATGAAACCTGTTGTCGCCAGGCCGGCCGCACCGTCCATCTTTCGCGCCGTGAAGCCCCACATCGCGATGACAAAAATGAAGACGCCGATAGTGGATACTGTCATCTCCCAGTTGAACGCCCAATTTCCGTGCAGGGTTATTGCACTGTCGACATCGGTTGGTATCTCAAAGCCGAACATCAACAACAGTGCGATAAGCCATAGCACACCTGCGACGAAGGCGCAGATGGCGGTGAATTTGAAGAACTTGGTGGAAAACGTCATCTCTTACCCCCCTTTCAGAATGTAAATACTTCGAAAGTACCGACCATCTATATCAACAAATGGGATTCGGTGACAAGAAAAAAACGCCTGCCCTTACGGACAGGCCTAGCGAATTATCCGATGCTTCTATTTAACTTTATTTACAAACCTGGGTTCCCGTGCCTACGGCGCCTCCTCCTGCCACAACCATACTCCAACAATGAAGTAGAGGATGGCCCAGAGGATCGGCACTATCCATATCATGATGGCGAGCAGCCACGCCTGCATCCCGTAGATGCCGATGAGGAACAGGAGCATGCCAATAGAGGTTAGCAGGAAGAATATGCTGGCGCCCTTTTCGTTGCCGGTGCCTCTCCAGGTGGCCAGGAAGTAGAGGAAGAGTCCGATCACAAAGGCGAGGAACACGAGGAAGAACAGCGCGTATCTCATGCCGAAGAAGCCACAGATGTTGGTCCACGCCGCCGTGCGCACGGCTTCCTCCGTCTCCTCCGCAGCATACGCTGCCGCCCAACCGTAGTTTACGGCGAAGATCTCGATCACCCTGAGGATCATGTTCACGAGGCCGGCGATAAAGACGAAGAAAAAGCCTGTGGTCGCGAGTCCCGGTGTGGCTCCCTTCTTAACTCCGGCTACGGCGAGCATCACGACGAGCCCGAAAAACAGCGCGGCGAGTATCGCCCACATATAGATCGTGTAGGCGACGTTGTCCTGCAGCGCTATGTTGTCCTCGAGGCTAGTCGGCATGCTGTAGCCGAAGTAGGTCAGGAACCAGATGATCATCAGCACTCCGCAGATGAACGCGCATACTGCGGATGTCTTGAGAAAATTTGTCGAGACGTTCATTACTCCACCCCCAAGTTAGACGAATGTTGACCCTTCCTTACACGCTCCCGGGCGCCGGGCGTGCCTCGCCTGTCGGTGTAAAAATGACCGTGGGGTTGTTTTGTTAGCAACTGAGTAGTGAGGACAAGACCCATTATCTGCGTCCCCTTCTTCGCCCGAGGCGAGAGAGGTTTCAGCGACGCGGAAGCGGGTAAGGTGCTATGTCGATATGATGTCCGTGCATAACGGTTATGTCAAGAAGACAAATACAAATTGATACTGCGCTAAACCATTGACGGCGCTTCCGAGAGCCACCTTGAGACATCACTGCGTCCGTGCCCGGTAACGGCGGCGCCGCTCTATCAACTGCCGCGTTTCGGATGATGGGCGTCGAGCCGACCGAGCTTAACTGTTTCGCCTTTGCGGAGACGGCGGTAGAATTAGAGCGCTCATCAGACCGCACGGGTGGCGTTCAATGAATCAGGAACTGATCTCTCGTCTCGCGATCCGGACCGACAGCACCATCGTCTTGCTGCTCGTTGACGGCCTCGGCGGCCTGCCGCACCCGGGGACCGGCCTCACCGAGCTGGAGACTGCCGTTACACCCAATCTAGACGCGCTCGCCGCCGAGGGTGCGCTCGGCCTCAGCACGCCGATCGCGCCCGGCGTCACACCCGGTAGCGGTCCGGCTCACCTGCCGCTGTTTGGCTACGACCCGCTCGGCTGCGAAGTCGGTCGCGGCATCCTCGACACGCTTGGGATCGGCTTCGAGATGGAGGCTGGCGACGTGGCCGCCCGCATCAACTTCTGCACCGTCGGCGCCGACGACCGCATCGCCGACCGCAGGGCCGGCCGCATCCCCGACTCCGAGGGCCGGCGCCTTTGCGAGCACCTGGACGCCAACATTTCGCTGCCTGGGGTCGAGAGTTTCATCGTCCACACCAAGGAGTACCGGGGCGGCATCGTGCTGCGCGGCGATGGTCTCAGCGGCGACGTCGAGGACACCGATCCGCAGAAGGAGGGTGAGAAGCCGCTGCCGGCGCGGCCCCGCACGCCGGAGGCAGAGCGCACAGCCGAGTTGTTGAACAGCCTGATCGCCCAGGCGCGCGAGCTGCTGGCTGGAGAGGAGAAGGCGAACATGATCCTGGTGCGCGGTATCGACGCCTACGAGCCGCTGCCGCGTATGCAGGATTTATTCAAGCTCAATCCCGTCTGCATCGCCGCCTACCCGATGTACCGCGGCCTGGCTAGGCTGGTCGGCATGAGGCTCATCGACGTGCCGTCGACCGCTTCGATAGCCGACGAGTTCGACGCCCTCGAAGGCGTCTGGGGCGAACACGACTTCTACTTCCTGCACGTCAAAAAGACCGACAGCGCCGGTGAGGACGGCGACTTCGACAAGAAGGTACGCGTGATCGAGGATCTGGACGCCGAGGTTCCGCGCCTGGTGGCGCTCGAGCCGGACGTCGTCGTCGTCACTGGCGACCACAGCACCCCGGCGCAGATGAAGAGCCACTCCTGGCACCCGCTTCCGACCATCCTCCGCAGCGAAGTCTGCCGCCGCGACGCCGAGACCGAGTACGGCGAGAGCGCCTGCGCGCGCGGCGGCCTGGGCCGCATCTACGCCATCGACCTGCTGCCGCTGGCGATGGCCAACGCCGGCAAGCTGCTTAAGTTCGGCGCCTGAACCGAGAAATTAAAAATCGATATTGCAGAAGAAGGCCGCCCCGCCGGGCATCGGAGCCATCCGAATCTGTAGGGAGCGGTCCGCGGGACCGGCTTCGGAGTAGCGGCTAGTGTGGTAGCCGATCATTGTACCCACCACCGCGCTGAAGAGTACGTCGCTCCAGTAGTGCTCGTTCTCGTCGACGCGCGCGGCGGATATGTAGGCGGCCAGTCCGTATCCGATGATCCCCGCAGCACGGCCGAACTCGCGGTCGAGCACCGCAGCCATGGCGAAGGTCGACATGGCGTGGCCGGAGGGGAACGATCTGCGGTCGCCGCCGTCGGGCCGCTGCCGGCGAACGGAGAATTTCAGCGCGTAGGTCACTACCCCCGCGACGATCTGCGCCCGCAGCATCGAGTCGCCGGCCCCCAGGAGCCTCGAGTTGTTGCCGATGTATCCTGACAGCAGCAGCCCGGCCGACAGCGCCAGCGGCGTGGCGGCGCCGTGGAAGTGATCGGCGGGATCGAAGAACGGTCTCCCGCTGGTGATCTTCGCCGTCGTCGGCTCGGGATCGTAGCGCGAGAGGCCGTAGGAGGCGGCGCTGGCGCACGACAAAATCAGCAGCGAATCCCAGCGGGACAGGCGCCGGAAATCGGCCGCCAGCCGCGCGGCGAAGTTCGAGCTCCCACCGGTTCCCTGCTGCCCTGAGAAACCGCCGGGCCACGCCGGGAAATCCGAGTTCTGCAGCGCCCAGGCCGGCAGGCGGTCTGCCTCCTCCAGCTCGATGATCTCGCCGCTCGAGGCAAGAAGCGCGTCGGGACCCAAGCCCTGGGCCAGCGGAATCAGCACGAATAAAGTCAGTAAATACGACACATCGCCCCCCTGGTTATCGGCATTTAGTAACGTCTCACTATGTTCATGGCGGCGGGGTTCAGACGAATAATCCCGCGTACCACGCGATTATCCAGTCTCCCCACAGCAGCGCAACCAGCGCTGCGATGGCGAGGAAGGTTCCGAACGGCAGCTTGGTTTTGGCCCCCGCCCCCCTGGGGCTGTGGGCGATGATGATGACGCCGAGGGCCAGGCCGAGTAGCGAGCCGAGCAGAACGACCAGCAGCGTTCCCTGCCAGCCGAGGAAGGCCCCGATCATGGCCATCAGCTTGACGTCGCCCATCCCCATCCCCTCGTGGCCGCGCGAGGCTTGGTAGAGCAGGGCGATGGCCAGGAAGCCTCCGGCGCCGACGGCGACGCCGATCAGGGCGTCGACGATCTCCACGCGCACCCCCGCGAGCGCGAAGAGCAGCCCGAGGGCTGCGCCCGGCAGCGTCAGGACGTCGGGCAGGCGCAGCGTCTGCCAGTCGATCGCCAGCAGCACCAGCAGGAAGCAGGCGAAGAGCCAGGCCGAGAGGAACTCGAAGCTCAGCCCCAGCCCGACGAATAGGTATGCGGTGAGCGCGGCGCAGGCCAGCTCGACGAGCGGGTACTGGACGCTGAACCTGGCGCCGCAACAGGCGGCGCGCCCGCGCAGGATCGGCCAGGAGATGATCGGGATGTTCAGGTACCACGGGATCCTCTCGCCGCAGGCGGGGCAATGAGAGGGCGTGCGCACGATCTCCTCGCCCCTCGGAATCCTGTAGATGCAGACATTGAGGAAGCTGCCGGCTATCGCACCGTAGACGAAGGCCACGGCAATCCAGATCCAGCCCGGCACGGAGAGGAACCATTCCACCATTGGTCAGTCCTCGATCAGGTGCTTCTCGGCCACCAGGGTGCAGCTCTCCGCGTCGATGCCGTACGCGTTGCCGGCGTGGTCCAGGGGCGCCTCCGTCAGCACCCGCTCGCCGACGGCGACGCGGCTCTCCGCCACCTCGCGCCAGCTCTCGGGGCAGCGGCCGTGGAGGCTCCTGAATACGCTCAGGAACGGCTCGAAGAGCTCGCGGTCGCGCTCGACCTTGAGGTCGTAGAGGTGGTTGTCGCTCACCTGCCGCTGGTAGTCGGTGGTGGCGCTGCGCAGCACCTCTTCCCAGTACTCGATCGCTTGGGCCAGCGTCCAATGCTCCGCCAGCAGGTGGCCGCGGAAGCGCAGCGTCCAGTGGGGCGCGTTGGGGCGCGAGGCGGCGATCTCGGCGTAGCGGGCGGCCAGCTCGTTGTCGCGGAAGAAGATGTAGCACTTCCAGGCCGCCTCCTCGGCCAGCGCGTAGTCGTCCGGCATCGCCCTGATCCCCTTGTCCAGCAGTCCCAGCACCAGCCCCTGGCGCAGCTCCGGCTGCTGCTGCGCCTCGATCAGCATGATCAGCGCCCCGATCCGGTAGGGATCGCGGTAGAGGGGATCGAGGTCGGTGATCAGGTCGAAGACGGTGTCGAGGTAGAGGAAGCGCTCGTTCGGCTTGAACTGCGAGTAGTACTGGATCGCCCAGATGTAGAGGTAGTCGGCCATAAGCTGGCGGTTGCCGAGGCTCATGATGTTCAGGTACTCGGCCGTCGGCAGGTAGAGGAGCTGCCGCCCGAGCGGATCGGGCCGCGGGATCGAGCGCAACTGCGCTTCGATTCCCGCGGCGGCCGCCAGCAGCGCCGCCACGGCCAGCAGCGTCGCCGCGGTCCGCATCAGACCAGGTCCTTTCGTTGGAGCTGGAGCCAGGAGAGCAGCATCGCCAGCAGCACGTAAACGGCCGCGTAAACCAGCGCCCCAACTACCACGAGCGGATGCACCGGCAGGCCATGCACCACCTCGGTCTTGAAGTTGAAGCGCTCCAGGTTGGGGAGGAGGTAGTAGGCGGCGGCGACCAGGAATCGGCTCACCGGGTCCCCCAGGCGCGCCGTGAGCTGCCAGATCGCCTCGGTGAGGTGGCCGACGACAAACACGGCCAGCGTGAGCACCGAGCCGAGGATTGGCTTGCTGACCACCGCGAAGAGGACGGCGAAGGCGGAGAGCACCGCCATCTCCAGCAGCGTCATGGCGGCGGCGAACAGCAGCGCCGGGTCGAACTCGAGCTGGTAGAGGAAGACCAGCGCGACCAGGGCCACCGCCATCAGGGCGATGTTGAGGGCGATGATCTCCAGGAGGCCGATGTACTTGCCGAGCAGAAACTGCCAGCGCCGCACCGGCTTGGCCAGGATGTTGAAGACGGTGCGGTTCTCGATCTCGCGACTGACTATCAGGACGCTCATCATGACGCTGATCAGCATGCCGAAGAACTGGATGGCGCCCAGCCCGAGATCCTTGATCACCTTGGTCTCGTCGCCGATGGTCAGCATGCTGAACATCTTCGAGCTGACGATGAGGATCACCGCGAAGCCGAGGAACAGGTAGAGAATGCGGTCCCTGACGGCCTCGCGGAAGGTGTTGCGGGCTATCGCCAACACCGCCCTCATCGCCGCACCTGCTGGAACTGGTGCATCAGAAACTCCTCGAGGGTGCTGCGCACCGGCGAGAGGCTGACCGTCCTGCCGCCGCCGGCGGTGAGCTCCTTGATTATCTCGTCGCGGTTACCGGCGCTGACCCTCACCCAGGCGCTGTCGCTGCCCTGGTGGGAGGCGACCACCGGCGTCTCCAGCGCCTCGGCATCGATGCCGGTGAAGGTCAGCTCGTAGTATTCGACCTCCTGCGCCACGATCTCCTTGACTTCGCCGACGGCGCGCACGCTGCCGTCGATGAGGATCGCCACCCGGTCGCAGATGGTCTCGACGTCGGGGATGATGTGGCTGCTGAAGAACACCGTGGTCCCCTTCTCCCGCTGGGCGAGGATGATGTCGCGCACGTCGCGGCGGCCGATCGGGTCGAGCCCGCTGAGCGGCTCGTCGAGGATCAGCAGCTCCGGCTCGCCCAGCAGCGCCTGGGCCAGGGCGATGCGCTGCAGCATCCCCTTCGAGAAGGTGCGCATCTTGCGTGCGGCCTGCTGGCCGAGCCCCACGGCGTCCAGCAGCTCCTCGATACGCGCCTCCGCTCTTTCGGTCTCCAGCCCCAGGAGCTCGGCGTAGAAGCGGAGGAACTCGGTGCCGGTCAGGTGGTTGTAAAAGTAAGGATTCTCGGGCATGAAGCCGATCCGGCGCTTCGCCTCCAGCGAGTCGTGGGGCGACGAGCCGATCGTGATCTCACCGGAGTCGGGGTAGATCAGTTCCGTGATCGCCTTGATGGTCGTGGTCTTGCCGGCGCCGTTGGGCCCCAGGAAGCCGAATATCTCGCCCCTGCGGACCTCGAAGCTGACGCCGCGCAGGACCTCCCGCTTCGGCTTGAACAGGCCCTCGTCGAAGGTCTTGTGCAGGTCGCGGACGCAAAGCAGCGCTTCGCTCACTTCTCCCTCTCCTCCCCCTCTCTCCCCTCAAGCAGACGAATGTAGAGCCTCTCGGTGTCCCTCACCATCCGGTCGACGTCCCAGGCGGCGACGCTGTCCGGGCCGGCGCGCCCCATCGCGGCCGCCGCCTCGGTGTCGCGCAGCAGATGGAGTGTCCTCTCAGCCATCGCCCCGATGTCGCGCGCCTCGCATACGAAGCCGGTTTCCCCCTCGCGCACCGCCTCGGCCGAGCCGCCGACCCGCGTCACGACCACCGGTACGCCTGCCGAAAGCGACTGCGGAATGACCATTGGCAATCCCTCCCAGAGCGAGGTGAGCACGGAAACCCGCATCAGCTTCAGCAGCTCCGGCACGTCGTGGCGCCAACCGGCGAGTATTACCACTCCTTCCAGCCCCAGCTCGTGCACGCGCGCCTCGATCTGGGGGCGCAGCTCGCCATCGCCGACCATCAAGAAGCGCGCCTCCGGCTCCCCAACGTGCACATGGGCCGCCAGCTCGACGAAGTCCAGCGGCGCCTTCTGCGGCTTGAAGCAGGAGATCGTCCCGACCACCGGTGCGCCACGCGGGATACCCAGCTCGTCGGCCAGCTCCGGGCGGTAGCTCGCCTCGCGGAAGGTACGCAGCGGCACGCCGGCGTGGATCAGCGTCACCTTGTCCTCGTCGAAGAGCCCAAAGTCGATTCCCGCCTCGATGTTCTCCCTGCTGACGGCGACGAAGTGGGTTGTCTTGCGCGCTGCAGCCCTCTCGGCGGCCAGCAGGGCGCGCTGCAGGGCGCGGTTGCCGATGGCGGAGATGCCGAAGCCGTGGATGGTGTGGAGGATGGTCGGAACCCCCTCGGCGGCCGCCGCCAGCCGCCCCAGCACTCCGGCCTTCGAGCTGTGGGTGTGGACGATGTCCGGTTTGACTTCTCTAATCGCGTGGCGTAGCTCGCGGTAGGCCCGCAGGTCGCTCCACGGCCGGATGCTTCGGATAAGATGCGGCACGACGGAGAACCTGACGCCCTCGAGCCGCTCGGCCTCCTCGTTGAGCAGGCCGCCGGGACCAGCCATGAGTGCTGCCGAGAAGCGGTTGCGGTCCAGGTTCCCGACGGTGTGGAGTGCCACCTGCTGGGCGCCCCCCAGCTCCAGCTTGGTGATCACATGGAGAACGGAAACGGTACCCCTACTCATTGGCGCCCGCAAGTGAGGTCTGTTGTTTATTAGATCATAGAGCCTGGAACCTATCAATGATACCATATCGGCCCGCCACCGCCGTTTGGGAGTGGGGAGGGGGGATGCAAGACATGTTACGCTGGTACACCGCTGGCGAGGCTCACGGAGCTGCCCTGGTGGCGGTCCTGGAGGGGATGCCGTTCGGGCTGCCGGTGGATGTAACGCAAATCGATGAGCAGCTGCGGCGCCGGCGCGTTCCTTACGGCCGCGGTCCGAGAATGAGGGAGCGTAGCGAGCGGGCGACGATTCTGGCCGGTGTGTGCGAGGGGAAAGCGATCGGTTCGCCGATCGCCCTGCTCGTCGAGGAGGATGGCTCCCCCCGCGGCCGTGAAGTTCGCCCATTCACCGTGCCCAGGCCGGGCCACGCCGACCTGGCTGGGGCGCTGAAGTACGGCACCAAGCGTGTCGACCTGGTCTGGGAGCGGGCCAGTGCCCGCGAGACGGCGGCCCGCGTCGCCGCCGGAGCCGTCTGCCGAGGCCTGCTCGAGAGCCTCGGCGTCGGCTTAGCAAGCTACACTACGTCAGTCGGGCCGCTGCGCTACGAGGGCGGCGGAGAAGGGGAGACAGTTCCCGATCCCGCGGACGACGGCGCCCGCTGCCCGGACTCCGATCTCGACGCCCGCATGCGCGTGGCCATCGACGAGGCCCACGCCTCCGGCGATTCCCTGGGGGGGCGCTGCCGGGCCGTGGCGCGAGGCCTGCCGCCCGGCCTCGGCAACTTCGCGCAATGGCATCAGCGGCTGGACACCCGCATAGCCGCCGCGATGATGAGCATTCCCGCGGTCAAGGGAGTACTAATCGGCTGCGCGGAACTGGCCGCCGAGCGGGCCGGCAGCGAGGTGCATGACCCGATCGTGCCGGCCAGCGGCGGCGGCTTCGAGCGTGCAGGCAACCGCACCGGCGGCCTCGAGGGCGGGCTGACCACCGGTGGACCGCTCGTTGTAGAGTTGCTCGTCAAGCCGGTCCCGACGCTCGGCGAGCCGCTTGCTTCGGTAGACCTCGAAAGCGGCGAAGCGGCGCCCGCGCCGGCCCTGCGCGCCGACGTCTGCGTCGTGCCTGTAGTAGGCATCATCGCCGAGGCGATGCTGGCGCTGGAGCTCACCCGCTCACTGCTCGAGCAGTTCGGCGGTGGCTCCTGGGACGAACTGCAAGAACGAGTGGAACAGTACCGACGCCGCTGAAAATAGGAATAGTTACAATTCTGTGCTGTGAGCCTTTTATAAATAGTTAGATGCGAAGAAAAATGGCGGCTGTCCCAGTTGCTAAATACTACTCGTCCTGCGATGGCGTCCGTGATACGGCTTCCGCGGGCGGCTCTGGTGGCGGGGGCGGGATCAGGTCGAGCCGTTCGCTCTCCTCGCGGAAGATCCGGTTGAACCTGCTCCACTCGCGGTAGTGGCCGGCTAGCAAGTGGGCGTTGGCGATGTGGTAGTAGATCAGCGGGTTCAGCTCCGCGCCGATCTCGAGGGCCTCCTCCATCGTCCGCGCCGCCTGCTCGTACTGGCCCTGACGCAGGTAGACCTTGCCCAAGGTGATGAACCTCTGCGGATCGGTCTCGGCGATCCGGCGGGCAAAGGCTTCAGCCTCAGCGTAGCGCCCCTCGTTCATGCGCACTGTGGCCATGATCCGGTGGGAGAGCTCGGTGGGGCTCGCGTCGCCGCTGACCAGCCCAACGATAGCGGCGATCTCTTCCTCCGCTTCGAGCCGGCTCACCTCCGCGACCAGCGCCGCCAGGTCGCCGAGGCGGAGTGTCGCTTCTTCGCCGTCGATGTTCAGCTCGAGTTCGAGCCCCTCGAGCCTGACAACCAGTAATTCCGACTCGGCGGAGCGCTCGACAAGTCCCTCGAACTCGGCCAGCCGCTGGAGCCGCTCCTGCCTGATCCTCTGCGCGATCAGATTAGAAGCCACCTCGTTACTGACCGGGTCGTTGGATCGCTCCTCGGCCAGAGCCGCGTACTCGCCGACAACCTCATCGCCGCGCGCGGCCATCTGCAGTTCGGCGTGGCGCCTATAGAGCGTGATCGCGTTC
>CAYOXX010000027.1:0-34773 GCA_964408025.1 uncultured Acidobacteriota bacterium
ACCGACAGTTGGTTTACCGCCGTTCTACAGCTTGGGATCCGGAGGCGGAGGCGGCAGCGGATCACCGCCCGGCATTGCTACGCCCGGGGTTTCCGCTCCGTCCGGTTCGTCCGGAGGCGGCGGGGGCGGCGGAGGCGGAGGCGGCAGCGGATCGCCGCCCGGCATGGCCACGCCCGGGATCACCGATTCCGGCGGTTGGGTTTGGACCTCTGGTATCGCGTAGCTAGCGGGGGCGGCGAATGCGAGCACTACCAGCGCGGCTACGGATGCGAGAATGATTCGTTTGGGCGATAGCATCTTGCCCTCCTCAATGGTTGTTCTCAAACACTTAACTTCGCTGGTAGTAAAAAGAGGAAATCAATTGCGATGTCGCGGAGGGCAGGTATGGGCAGGCTTATGCCGCCCGGTATTTACGAGGTTTCGTTAGGGAGAAGGGGAAGTATCAGCGTGGGTTATTAAACACTTATGCTAACACTTCCATTTTCATGTCTTCGGTAGGGGGGTATACAACTAGCCCGGATATTGCACAAGGTTTGGCCGGCTCTGGTGTTAAGTGATTGATATGTTGATCTATCCGGCGCTCTCTCCACAAAACTGTGAGGTTACATATTGTCACCGGCGAGCCGATTTTCTCGAAGGTCGCGGCGGGGGCGGTTTTGGACCCGCAGGCGTGGTTAGCGCCACGTCAAGGGTCCAAAATCGGCCGTAACAAAGAGATTCGGGAAAAGGGGCCGCCGGACGTCTGAATCTTGTGCAATATGCGGGCTAGGAGGGCCTGTTTGGATGTCATGCATCTCCGAGCTCGTTGTCGACGTCGGCTCGGAAGACAACCCACTCGTCGAGATTGTCGGTGAGCTGAATCCTGCTTATGTCGTGCGTGTCGACGAACCTGCGGGCGGTTTCTTCGCTCACGCCCAGGTAGGACGCGAGATCGGCGGGGGAAAGGAAAGTCTTATTCAGCCGCACGGAAAGCATCGCGGCGGTCTCCAAAGATGCCTCCAGGGCGTCCAGCCGGTCGATGATTTCTTCTAATGCGGCGTCGACATTGCCCCGGCCGGCCGCTCTGATTCCGGTGTCCGCTCCTGTTCCGGCCAGAGGGAACTGCCGGATGACGGCGCCTCCGGTAGTACCTCCATTGAGATTCCCAGCCGTCGCTGGCTGCCGCGATAACGCGTAGTCCAGCCGCCGCCAGCCGTCCCTAACCGCTCCGGCCAGCGGAACAAGATACCTGTCGACTTCAGGCCAGAGGGCGCCGACGAGCATGATCGAACCCATAGCCGTGAACCAAAGCGGGTCCAGGAATATCAAGACATTCCATTCTGTTGCCGTTGGGATTGATATCTTCAGGATGTCGCTGACCAGGGTTGCCGCCCCGATCACTGACCAGCCCAGCAGCGGAGCGCTCTTCTTATTTATCGCCTGCGGTAGTTCCAGCGCCAGCCCGAGGGCGAAGATGTCTTGTGGCAGATAATAGCGTACCTCCAACGGCAGGGGAAGAAATGGTACAACCACCAGCCCGAGTAAAGCCGGCAGTGCCCACCAGGGCTCGCCATCCGCCTCCTTGCGCATAACCTCGACTACGGCCAGGAGGCAAAGGAGTTCTCCAGCCGTTCTTCGGATGATGGACAGCTCGTGGGTGTAGATCCAGGGAAGCAGGATGGTTATGGCGGCGAACGCGGCTATGGTTAAGGCGTAGACTGGAAACCAGCGTAGATGTCGCCAGCGGAAAATCGCGATGACTCCTACCAGAGCGATCAAGCCCGTGTTTACGATTCCCAGTGCCACGCCCCGACTCCCGAGCGATATATCTGCCTACACTTCGTGCGGTTGCAGAACACGAGCACGCCTCTACGCAGGACCATCATTGCCTTACGAACCACCCTTCAATTATAGCAGAAAAAATCCTACTGCCAAGGGTAATTTTATAAATTTCTACACTGGGTGCAGTTACCGTGCCGTTACTTATTAATTCATAAGCAGATATTGGAGAACTTTTATTCGTCATCAAATTTCTACTATTTATTTTGCCGCAACATGGTCATAGAGCGCGAATGTCCGTGGCTGCTCTTCAGGTGAGAGGTGCGGATTATCCGGAGCGGGCGGAGCCGCTCGGTCTCAGCCCTGCCTTCTTTCGTCATGCCGTTAGGCACTCTTGAAACCCTTTTGAAACAAGCCGGCTTGGGCGCCCGTCGAGTGAACGAGACACTCGCCGCCGTAATCAAGCCGGTGTTTATCACTTAGATACATTTAAATCGTCTTCTGCAGTTTCGATCAGGCAGTGGCCTTTTGTCAAGCCCACTCCCCGGTTGAGATCGGACGGTTATTTATTATCAAGGACTTACGGCATCCTCCCCTGGGCGTGGAACGCATTCTGGGCCTGTGCGTAGTGCCGCACGGGTATTTCCGGAAACTCACCGGCTTCATGTGACGCCAAATTGCGGAAGCTGAGTTGAGGTCCAGATTGTACTCTGTTCTTCGCCGGTTCGCCGCGCGGTTGATGCGCTAATCAAGTTATAGTGGGGTGTCCAATCTGCCCGATCAGCGCGGCAAGCCGGTGCCGGTGAGAATGCGGAGGGCCTCGAGGTACTTCTCCCGCGTCTGCGAGACGATCTCGGGCGGCAGGTCGGGCGCCGGCGGGCGCTTGTCCCAGTCGAGCGTCTCGAGGTAGTCGCGCACGAACTGCTTGTCGAAGCTCGGCTGGCCGCGGCCCGGCTCGTAGCGGTCGGCGGGCCAGAAGCGCGAGGAGTCGGGTGTGAGGACTTCGTCGACCAGCGTGAAGCGGCCGTCGACCAAGCCGAACTCGAACTTGGTGTCAGCGATGATGATGCCTCGCTCGGCGGCGTGGTCGCGGGAGCGGTTGTAGATGCCGATGCTGGCGTCGCGCATGCGGGCGGCAGCCTCGGGGCCGACGCGCCGCTCGGCCTCCTCGAAGGAGATGTTGACGTCGTGTCCGCTCTCCTCCTTGGTCGAGGGGGTGAAGATCGGCTCGGGCAGCTCCTCGCTCTCCCGCAGGCCCGCGGGCAGCTCGACGCCGCAGACGGAACCGCTCTGGAGGTACTCCTGCCAGCCGGAGCCGGCCAGGTAACCGCGCACGACGCACTCGATCGGCAGCACCTCGGCCCTGCGCACCAGCATCGAGCGGCCGCGTAGCAGGTCTGCGTGCGGCCGCAGCGCGGCGGGGAAATCCTTCAGTTCGGCGCCGATCAGGTGGTTCGGTACCAGGTCGGCCATCATCTCAAACCAGTGGAGGCTGAGCCGTGTGAGGATGACGCCCTTGTCCGGTATGCCCTGCGGCAGGACTACGTCGAAGGCGCTGATGCGGTCGCTGGCGACGATCAACAGCTCTTCGCCCAGGTCGAAGATCTCCCGCACCTTACCGCTACGCAACTTCGGGACGGCCCCCAGGTCAACTTCGAGAACGGCATTTCCCATTACACCCTCCGGATTATCAGCCACCCGAGGCGGCCCTTCTTACCTAGGCGAAGGAGGCTCGGAATGTCAAGTGGCATACAGTTGTTCACGGATTATTTACGAGCCACCACAAAATGTGGAAGGAGGTCGGGCGCCGTCGCCCACAAGTGGCACTTGCCGAAAGCCGCTCGATGATTTAAAATAACTTCTTCAAAATGAATGAGTTGCGCAAATGAAGGTGCTGTGCACAGGCCTCTCGGGGCTCAACAAGAGGGACCACCTGGAGCGGATCGCGGCGATGCTGCGTGCCGAGGGCCTTGAGGTGGCGCTGTTCCACACGGGCGACCTGATGTACGCCGAGGATCCGACAATCGCGCCGGGCCGCATCCTCGACCTGCCGCTGGGGCAGCTGCGGCAGCTTCGTCGCACCGTCTTCCGCGATATTCTGCGCTGCGGCGCCGACAACGTGATCGTCAACACCCACGCCACGTTTCGCTGGCGGCGCGGGCTCTTTTCCGCCTTCGACGTCGACCAGATCACGGGCTTCGGCGCCGACCTCTACCTCTGCTTTGTCGAGGACGTCGACCAGACCTATCTTCGCCTGCGGGAGACGCAGCTTCCGGACGCCTTCGAGTACACGATGAAGGATCTGTTCGTCTGGCGCGAGGAGGAGATGCTGGCCACCGAGCTGATAGCCGGCATACCGAAGAAGAAGGGATCGTTCGTCATCGTGCCGCTGCCCGACGCCGACGTCATCGTCCGCTGCCTCTTCCTGCGGCCGGAGCTGAAGCGGGCCTACGTTTCCTTCCCGATCACCAACGTCCTGGACAAGCCGGACCTGATGGCCGACATCGGGCGCTTCAAGGGGGAGATGAAGAAGATCTTCCTCACCTTCGACCCCTTCTCGGTCAAGGAGAGCTGGATGGTGGCCGAGCTGGAGAAGATCCGCTCCGGCGCCGTGGACCGCGACTACATGGAGGTCGAGTTCGAGGGGGTCATGCACCGCCTGCCGGCGGATGAGGTGGCGCCCTGCGTGCGGGACATCGAGGGCCAGATCGTCGCCCGCGACCTGATGCTCATCGACCAGAGCGACCTGATCGTCGCCTACATGCCCGACGTCGGCGGCCAGCCGGTTAACTCGCCGGGCGTCATGCGCGAGATCACCCACGCCTACCACACCACCAAGGACGTCTATATCGTCTGGACATCGCCCAGCGACCCGAGCCCGTTCATCAAGGACATCGTCCCGCAGAAGATCTACGGCTCGCTCGACGAGGCGGTCGAGGGCCTGAAGAAAGTGGCTGCGGGGTCGCGGCAGGCGACAAAGTAGGATTTAATCGCAACATCTTCAGTCTCTCTGCTAAGTTATAGTTATTGCAAAGAATGTTGGGACCCGCTTTATCGCACCCACGATTGTGGGCCGCGTGGAACCGGTTCCTACTGCTCCTGGTCAAGGTGACCGCGCATTAACAACCGGGACTTTCCTCCGGTGCTCTACATGATCAATGAATTCTGCGGTCGAGTGTCGATAGGTTGCGCAGGATACAGCGCAGAAAATAGTGCCTGAGGATGCGCCGCCAGTCCCAGCCGGCGTGCGCGGCGGCCTTCGCTCCCTCCTGGCAGAGGCCGACGCCGTGGCCGAAGCCGGCGCCCTCGAAGACGACGCGTCCTTCCTCGAGCGAGATGCCGTAGGCGTTGCTGCGCACGACGTTCCAGCCCAGAGCGCGGCCGACGAGGAGCCTGAAGCGGTCGGCGGTGAACTGCTCTTCGCCATCGGGTCCGGAGAGGGTAACGGTGGCGATATAGGAAGTCCAGGCGTGGTGAGTCGCCTCCAGACGCCACGGCCCGGCCGCCGGGTCGCTGCCGAGCGCCCGCACGATGTCGTCCAGCGTCGCTTCCCGCCGCCAGGTCGAGTGCGGTGAATCGCGGCAGAGGCCGCACGCTACGGGTACGAAGTGGCGCGAGTAGAGATTGCCGCTCCAGACCATCGCCGGCGTGGCCGTAGAGCCGCCGCAGCAGGCGTGGAAGTAGCCGGGAACGACCCGGCCGCCGTCGGCCAGGACGATGCCGACCGTCTCCCGCGCGGCCCGCAGCCCGCGGGCGAGGTTTGCCTCGCCGCCGGCCCCGAAGGCGCCGTCGAGGCCGCGGTAGAGCAGGCAGTGGGTAGTGTCGCAGATGTCGAATCCCTCATCCCGGTGCCGGCCGCGCATTGCAACGACGAACGAGCGCGCTGCAACGGCCTGTGCCGCTAGGGCGCCGTCGGGAGCGTCGCCCATCTCCGCCGCCGCAACCTCGCCGACAAACTGTTCGAGCGGGACTTCGAGAACCAGGAGCAGCCGGCCGCCGTCGGCCGATACCTCGAGCTCGCCGGCGAACCGACGGCGGAAGGAACCCGGTTCGAGCACATCGACTTCGAACCTCATATCGGCTACCGCGCCGACGATACGGCAACTGTCCGCGCGCGGCAGCTCCAGGCGCTCGCGGTCGCAGGCGATAACGAGCCGCAGTGCGCCTGCGTCCGCCACGATCTCGAGCTCCTCCCCGGGCAGGAGGGTCTGCGGATCGCCGGCGGTTCCCCCAAACGAAAGTCGCGCTTCCGAATCGCAGCGGATCAAGATCGCCCGCGGTTCGAGCAGGGAGAGCACGGAAACCCGTACGTCCATGTCGAAGTCGTCCTGCGGACAGCCGATGGCAGCCAAGATGATTGCGAGAATCAGGACGGGATTCATTCGCTTTCCCCCCCCCTCAGGTAGCGGCGCATGATGGCGCCCGCGGCGGGGGCGGCGCCGTCCGATCCGTTGGCGCGCGGGGCGAAGACCAGCAGCAGGACCCGCGGCCGCTCGGCCGGGTGCAGTGCGATGCACCAGCCGTCGGTGGCGCTCTCGTCGGGGCCGGTTTCCGTCCAGCGGACCGAGGTGCCGGTCTTGACCAGCAGCGGCTCGAGGCCGACCGCGTCCTGGGCGGCCCGGCCCGTGCCGGCGGCGGCGCACTCGCGCAAACCGTCGCGGACCGCGGCGACCGCTTCGTCGTCCAGTACGAAGGCTCGCAGTGGGGCGCAGCGCTCGCCTTCCTCGGCTGTGGAGAGGGAGAAGAGGACGCCGCCGTTGAAGAGTGCCGCGGCGGCGGCTAGGAGATCGACGGGTCGTGGCCGCAGGGCGGGCGAGAGGCCGGTCAGGGCCATGGCTCGGCGGCGCGGATCGTCGGGGAGCTCACCGTCGAGGAGCCGGAGTTCGCGCAGGAAGCGCTCCGCCGAGGCCAGGTCCTTGCCATGCAACCACTGGCGGAAGTAGGCGTTGCAGGAGTGCGCGAGGGCGGACCTGAGCGTCATGTTGCCGTGCCCGGGGCGGTACCAGCAGGTCTCGCTCGCCGGGACCGTCGGCGTGGAGGCCTGGCAGAAGTACACCTCGTTGGAAGGGGCGTCGGTGGCCAGCAGGGCATAGGTGGTGAAGATCTTCATGACGCTGCCGACCGGCCTGCCGTCGCCAAGCAAGATCTCGCGCCCAGTCGAGGCGATCACCACTCCCTCCTCGATGTCGAACAGGCAGGCGGCTCCGTCCGGCACCTGGCGCCGCATCGCCTCCGCCAGCGATTCCTGCCCGGCCGCCGGCTCCGCGGGAGCGAGCGTCGTCGATACGGAGAGGAGCAGGATTGCTGCCGTTGCGCTCATGCTGTACATGGTCCTATACTAACTCGCCGAGAGGTTTCCATATCCGCCGCAGCGAGGATGGCGCCATGGATTTCAGGGCACTCTGGAGGACCGTTCTCGCCTGGGCGGCCGGCATATTGCTGACCATCGTATTGATCCCCCCTGGACTCATCATACTCGCCCTCGACCCGTTCAAGCAGCGCCTGGTGCGCCCGGTGGTTAACTTCTGGGGCAGGTCGATCATGCGCCTCTGCTTCATCCCCGTGCGGGTGATCGGGATCGAGAACCTCGAGGGCGGCGAGTTCCGCAACGTGGTCTTCGCCTCCAACCACCAGAGCCTGATGGACATATTCCTGCTGCTGGGCTACCTGCCGCGGCGCGTCGGCTTCCTGGCCAAGAAGCAGACGCTATGGATACCGGTGATCGGGCAGTTGATGCTGATGCTCGGCCACATCCACGTTGATCGCTCCAACCCGCGCAGCTCGCTCAAGAGCGTGCGCAAGTGCATCAAGGCCGTCGGGCGCGACCGCTCGATTGCCATCTTCCCCGAGGGGACGCGCACGCGCGACGGTAAGATGCAGCCGTTCAAGACCGGGAGCATCAAGATCGCGCTGCGTACCGGGGCGCCGATAGTGCCGCTGACGATCTGCGGCACCTTCAACGTCATGCGCCGCAGCACTTTCCTCGTACGGCCGCACCCGGTGGTCCTCCGCATCGGCGAGCCTGTCGAAACCGCCGGCTTGGAGAGAGGCGATCTCCGCGACCTCGTCGAGCGGCTGGAGAGCACGATAGGCGGGGCCAAGCGCGAGATCGAGCGCGAATACCCGGAGACGGCCCCGGTCAGCGGCTGAAGCTGTAGCGCACCCTCTCGACCTCTCTGTTCCCCTCCCTGCTCCGCACTACCGAGATCCCCTCGACGAACTCGAGGCTCTCGAGCAGCGAGACGGCGTTGCGCCAGAAGAAGGCGGCATTGGCGCTGGAGCGCCAGTTATCCCGCTGGCTGACGGTGTTGAAGTAGCTCACAAGGTTGGCGCCCACGCTTCCGGCGTCGATGTTCAGCAGCGAGGTCGCCTCACCGGCGGCGGCGACGAACTCCTGTTGCGGCGTCATCGCTCCCGGCGCCGCCGCGGCGCGCAGCGACGAGAAGTCGTTGCCGATGATCAGCAGGTCGCCATCGAGCCGGTAGGCGGGTACCGAGTCGCCGAAAAGGGGCAACTCGAGGACACGGTAGCCGCCCCGGTCGGCGAATCGAAAGGCGCCGAGGCCCGGCCGCAGAAGCTTGCGCTCGAAGTAGCCGGCCAGCGCGCCCTCGAGAGCTCCGCGTTCCAACAGCGTGGGCGAGCCGAGGCGGACGACCAGAGTCCTGGAGACGCTCAGGAAAAACCGGTCTTCGTCGTAGTCGGCGGCGATCGCCAGGCCGTACTCCTCGGGCTCGGCGCCCGAGAGAGCCGTCAGGAGGCCCGCGGTCAGCTCCTCGTCGGCGTCATCGTACATCTCGGTGGCCAGCAGGCCGGCGAACTCGTCGGCGGCTCCGGTCGGGGCGAAAAGGTAGAGGTCGCCGTCGCCGGGCAGGGCGGCTGCGATGCGCAGCGCCTCTTCCAGCGGGCGCTGAGGCGGCCGTTCGGCGATTAGCCAGCGGGTTTCGGCGATACCGTCCTCGCCGAAGCGGAGTCCGACGAGAGCACGCCGCACAGAGCGCAGCTCTTCGAGGTTGCGGTATATCCAGTAGGAGCGGAAATGCGGCGTGGCGTTGATCCGCTCCTGGTCGAGGTAGAAGGCGGCGTCCTCGAGCCGGAAGCCGGAGGGGATCGCCTCGGCGAACCTCTCATCCGCGGCGAGCGATTCGCCGCCGCCGCCGCTCAGCAGCCGCAGGCTCTCCTCGAAGGCGTTGACGTCGGAGCCGACTACCAGCGTGTCGCCGAGCAGCGTGAAGGCCAGCGCCACGCCGCCGTCGGGGTCCTCCTTGACGAAGTAGCCGGCGCCGTTGACCTGCCTCTCCTCGAAGTCGACTCGCATGCGCCAGAGGGAGGCGAGCGCCAGCCTCTCCATCGGAATGCGTGTGAGGAAGATGAAGCGCAGCTCGCCGATGTCGTAGAGGGCGATGGCGGAGCGGCCGCCGGCGATCTGGCGGGCCGTTTCGACGGAGAGGGAGAATCCGGTGACCTCCTGCAGCAGGCGTATCCTGTCGGCAAACTTGTTGTAGAGCTTGCTGCGGGTGAAGTCGCCGAAGGCCCTGGTTTCGAGGAACGAGCGCGCGAATTCCGATTCCGCGAGCGAGCCCAAGAGGCCGCCGAAGTCCCGCGCCTCGAGGTATACCAGGGCGCCGGGTGGGACCGCGGAGGTGAACTCGAGGTCGTCCTGGGCCGGCGCCGGGCTGGCGACGAGCAGTGTGGCGGCGAGCGCCGCGGCGACCGTGCGTACTGTTGCTCTCATCTTTTCAACTCCTTGCCGGCTCAGTTGGCGATTTCGTCCACGATCCTGACCGGAGGCTCCGGCGGCTCGGCGCTCCGGCGCAGCTCCTCGATCTCCCCGGAGCGGTCGACGACCTCGAGGCCGAGGCCGTGCCCAAGCTCGACGCGCCCGCGTTCGTAGCCCGCGGCCGCGTAAAAAAGCTCCTCGTCGAGGGCGGCGTCGACCAGTATTTCGTAGAGGGAGAAGAGTTCGCGGCCGCCAAGACCGAGCAGTTCGGTGAGCTCTCCGGAACCCTGCGCGCCGAGGCCTCCGGAGTCGAGGCGATCGAGCAGTTGCAGGGCCTCCGCAGTCCGGCCGGCATCGAGCAGCGCCCGCAGGAGCGCGAGCCTGGTGGCTGCCCCCGGCTCGTTGCGCATCGCGGTGCGCAGGTGTTCGATAGCCGCTGCGCGGTCGCCTGCGTCGCTCTCGAGTTCCGCCAGGCGGGCCGCCAAGAGCGAGGGCTCGAAGAAGCGGCTCAGGCCGTCCGCGAGCGCCGTTCTCTGCCGTTCGCTGCGCCCGGCGATGCGCTCCAGCTCGGCGGCGATCAGGACGTCCAGCTCCGCGGCTTTGGCCCGCCCGGAGAAGTATTGCGCATCCTCCGCGGCTAGCTGCGGCCGCTCGCCGACCAGCTCGAGGTAGGGGCGCCAAGCCCGTAGCTTGAGCGATCGAGGTACGGCGTCGGCCATCAGGAGGCGGCGGTAGGCGGCCAGCGCCTCGTCGCCCTCACCGGTAGCTGCCAGGTCGGCTGCCAACGCCAGCGCGTTGTCGCCGTCGAGCGGGTCGAGCAGGGCCAGCATGCGACGGTAGCGCAGCGCCCGCCCGCGCAGGCCTTTGCTCTCAAGCAGCACGGCCGCGTCGCGCATGCCGGCGGCGTTGTTGGCCTCCATGTTAACCATCCGGTCCAGCAGGCCCACGGCTTCCTCAAGCAAGCTGTCGCCCTCCAGGCCGTCAGCCCTCTCGGCTTTCCCGAGCTGTATGGCGGCGAGGCCGGTGTACGTCCCGGCGCTCTCGCGGCCGTCGGCCAGCTCGCCGCGGTAGAAGCCGATCATCAGCTCCTCCGCCTCCTCGACGGCGCCGGCGTCGAGCAGGATCGAGTGGGCGAGCTGGTAGTTGTCCAGGCGCGGTGGGTCGGTCTCGTAGACGCTCCGCAGCGCCTCCAGCGCCGCGTCTGCGTCGCCGAGGGCCAGCAGGGCGCGGGCCTTCAATTGCCAGAACCGGGCACGGGCTCGGCCCCTCGCCCCCCTCGCCAGCTCGGCGAAGCCGCGCGCTTCGTAGTCGCCGATCCAGGCGAGAGCCCTCTCGGGCAGGCCGTTGTCGACCGCGAACTCGATGGCCAGCTCGAGCCAGTGGCGCAGGACGCGGCCGTCGCCGGCGACCTCTCCGACGCCGCTCTCCTCCTCCGCCAGTTCGACGGCCCGCTCGTAAATCGGCAGCCGCTGGCGGGCGGGCAGCTCAAGGTAATCGAGGACATAACGGACGAACTCGAGCGGCTCGTCCATTGAGCCGGCCACGCCCGCAATCATCGATACGGCGGGGCCGAGGTCGCCCTCCTCATGCAGTCTCCAGATAACGGTGCCGAGCAGGTCGCGCACCTCGTAGTTCGGCGCACCCGGCAGCGCCCGCTCCAGGTATGGCAGGACCGCCTCGGCGGCCAGGTCGAGGTAGCCGTTATCGGCCAGTGTTAGGAAGTAGCGCCCGTAGGCCGCGGTACTAGCCTCGCCCTCGATCAGCCTGCCCCACCAGCGCAGGGCCTCGTCGCGGTCGCCGCGCCGGTGGTGGAGCTCGCCGAGCTCGACGTAGGTGTCGGCCGCGTCGCCGAGCTGCAGTGCAAGCTGGTATTGGCGCAGGGCGTCGTCGTAAAGCTGGTGACCGGCGTACCAGCGGGCAATGGAACGCTGCGCGGCGGCGCTGCGTGGCGAGCCCTCGGCCGGCGCCGGTGCGAGGGCGCGGAAGCGCTCGTCACCTTCGTTGAAGAGCAGCTCGACCAGGTGCGGCGCGAAGCCGAACCACTGGCCGCCGACCAGGACCCGCTGGCGGTCGGGTCGCCGTCCTGTCCGCTCGGCGATCGGCTCGAGCTGCATCAACCGCTCGGCGATACCACCGGACCAGCCGGTCAGTCCCGGTTCGCCGCCGTAGGCCTGCAGCAGGAGCCTCTTGCTGTCGCGCCAGGCCGGCGAGCGCCGCAGGGCGGTGGCGCCGACGGCGGCGTCTGCCAGGTCGAGCCTGCCGCGGGCGAGGAAGAAGTCTATCGCCTGGCCGCTGTAGGCGTTGGCGGTGCGGGCGACCTCGCGCAGGGCGGCGTCGTCCCCGCGCTCGAGCAGCAGCGCCAGGAAGCGCTCGACGCAGGGATCCCCGGTGCGGAAGCCGAGCTCGTCGCCGCCGGTTTCGGACCAGTAGCTGCGCAGCGAGCGGATCTCGCCCTCGCTCTCGCCGCCGTAGCGGTGCAGGTCGGCCAGCAGGGAGAGCATCTCGCTGCGGAAGTGGAACATCGTGCTGCGGCTCAACTCGCGCTCGAGCATCCGTGCCGCGTCGCTCCAGGCGCCGCGCCGGCCGTAGTAACGAAGGGCGGCATGGATGGCACGGCGGTAGTCGTAGCGGCTGTTGTGGCTGTTCAGCAGCCCGAGCCGGGCCCCGATCGCCCGCTCGGTTACCGCGGCGAAGCCGAGGCTCTCGCCCACCTCGCGGACGAAGCGGACCGTATCGGCGTTGTTGCCGTAGGCATCGAGGTAACCCTCCAGCCGCTGGGCGATCTGCCGCCGCTGGGCGTCATTGGAAAACTCTAGCAAGGCGCGTGCGAAGGAGCCGCTGAAGGCGCTGTAGGTGAGCCGCTGGCCCTGGCGAGCCTCGAAGGCGCGCGGATTGCCGCGGCGCGTCGCCTCACGGGTGTAGATCGAGTTGAGGTCGAGCAGCGTGTTGAAGGTCTCCAGTGTGCGGCCCAGCTTGAGGTGGACGTTTATGTAGAGGGTCAGGTGGTCGGCGGCCAGGCGCTCGCGGTAGATGTCGGCGCGCAGGCGCTCGAGGCCGATATCGAGTTTTCCGGCGGCTGCTTCCAGCTCGCCCCACTCGTCGAGGACCGCGGCCACCTCGAAGTACTTACGGTAGCCGGGCGGCTCGCCCGCCAGCATCCCTTCGAGCGTCTCGCGGGCGGCGTCGACATCGCCCGCGAGCGCCTGGGTGCGGGCGATGGTGAGCAGCCAGCGGTCGTTGCGGCGGTCGAGACGGTAGATCTGGCGGTAGACCTCTACAGCCTCGGCGTAGCGTTGCAGCCTGAGGTAGACGCCGGCCAGGGCGCTGTGCAGCTCGATGCGCTGCGGCTCGTTGCGGATCGCCGCTCGCCACTGGCCCTCCGCGTCGGCCAGGCGGTTGTCGAGCTGGTGGAGGCGTGCCAGGACGACGTTCCAGCGGAAGTCGCGGAAGGAGCGCTCGCTGGTGGCGGTGTAGTAGCCGAGGAGGCGCTCCAGCAGGCCGTGTCGGGCGGCGAAGCGGTAAGCGGTGGCCAGAATTCCCTCGTCGTCGTAGTCGCGGTTGACGATCTCGACGTACTGGTCGAGGGCGGCGGTGAAGTCGCCCAGGTGTATAAGGTTCTCGATGAGGCCGAGTCGCAGCTCGGCGATTCTCGAGGTCCGGGCTTCGGGGCCGAGTTCGGCGTCGGCGCGGACCGCCTCGACGGCGCGCCGGTAGAGCGCCGCCAGGCCAGCGTAGTCGTCCCGCAGCGAGTAAATGCGGGCAAGTGTGTTGAAGAGCTGCGGCGAGGAGGGCCGAGCGGCCAGAAGCTCCTCGAGGATGGCCGAGGCCTCGGCGAAGCGCTCGCGCTGGATGTAGCGCTGAGCCAGTGCGTGCTTCCTGCCGGCGCGCGCGGCGCCCGACGAGGCATCCGCCGCGGCGCCCCACCTATCGAAGGCCGCTTCGAAGTGGTCGTGGCGCCAGGCGAAGCGGGCGGCGTCGTCGAGCGCGGCGAGGTAGTCGCTGAGCTCCTCCGGCTCCTCGGTGCGGGTAAGATCGACGCGGCGGCCGAGGATCGCCTGCGCGTCGTCGAGGCCGCCGCGGCGCTCGAAGAATTCGGCCAGCGCCAGCAGGTTCGCTGCGTTCTCGCCCTCGACTGATATCAGGCGGCGCAGCGTCCGCTCCTCGGAGTCGTGGCGGCCCTGGCGGCGGAAGAGGCCGGCGAGCCAGTTGAGGAAGCCGCGGTCGTCATAGCGCTCGATGGCCGAGCGCAGGAGCTCGAGCCTGCGCTCGTCCTCGCCCATCGACTCCAGGTAGCTCGAATAGGCCTGGACGTAGCGGTGCTCGCCGGCGGCCGCGGTGATGGCGGCGCTGAAGGCGGAGTCGATTTCTCCGGCCATCGACCGGCGCCGTGCCAGGTGGACGAGGCGGTCCACGGGTTGCTGCCGCTCGTACGGGTGCTCCCAGCGCAGGGCGGCGGCGCGCACAAGCTCGGCTACGGCTCGCGGGTAGTCGTGCGCCGACTCGTAGACGGCGGCCAGCCGCTGGCCGAAGAGCGCCGGATCGTCGAGGTGGCGGCGGGCCAGGAGCAGCACCTCGGCCGCTTCGTCGAAGAGGAAGTAGTCCCAGAAGATGCTCGCCGCCTCGAGGTAGACGTCGGCGTTGGAGGGCTCGATCTCGATGATCCGCAGCCAGCGCTCGGCGGCTTCTTCGGCGCGGCCCGCCTCGAAGAGCACCTCGCCGGCCAGCGTCGGGTATTCCCTGCTCGAGGGCCGCAGCCGTGAGAGGCGGTCGTAGAGCCCGGCGGCGCCCTCGAGGCCGAAGCTGCGCCGCAGCGAGGCAGCCGCGGAAAGTAATTGCTCGTCGCCCGGGTAGAGCTCCAGCAGGCCGTCGAAGAGGGGCAGGGCCGCCTCGAAGTGGGAGTTCCAGAGGGCCAACTCGGCGAGCAGCAAGCGCTCGGCAAGGCTCTGGGGCGCGGCGCCGCTCGGTTCCGCTTCGCGGTTCAGGGGTAGCCGCTCGCCGCCGGCGAGGTGTTCGAGCACGCCGGCCAGCAGGCCCCGGCGGCTGAGGCTGCGCAGCCAGCCGCGGCGTATCGATTCGGATGCGTAGAAGTAGCGCTTGCTGAGCGCGTCGAACTCGGGCCAGAGATCGAAACGGCGGTAGAAGTCGAGGAGGCCGGTGACGAAGCGTATGTCGCGAGGGAAGCGTCGGTTGGCGTACTCGAACATAGTGCGGAAGAAGACCGAGTCGGGGTCGCCGACGTTGCGGCCGCTGTTCAGGAAGTCGCGGAAGAACTCGTTCAGCTCGCTCTCTTCGAAGATGTCGGCGATGCGGCGCGTCAGGTCCTGGAAGTCGGCCATGCGGCGCTGGCGGATGTACCAGCGCGCGAGGCGGTGGTGATAGCCGCGGTCGGCGAACCGCTCGATCGCCTGGTTGTAGACCCGCAGCTCCTCGTCGTAGATGCGGTAGCGGCCCAGGAACTCCAGCAGGCGCTGGTAGAGGGTCTCGTCGTCGGGGTGGGCGTTGATTTCCGTCCAGTACAACTCGATCGCCCCGGCGTAGTCGTTCTCGCCGACGTGCGACTGCACGAGGGCGGAGAGGTAGCGGAGGTAGTCGTCGCGCTCGCCGCGGCGGTCGGCGCGGCGCAGGAGCTCTCCGTAGAGGCTGCGCACGCTCCCCTGGCGCCCGAGCTGGCGGTAGCTGGCTACTGCCGCCTCCGCCACCCGGCCGTAGAGCTCGTCGTCGGGGAACGATTCCATGAACTCGCTGGCGTGGCGCAGCGCCAGGCGCGGGCGGTTGTAGTCGTTGAACATCTCGACTACGCGCGCGTAGATCGCGGCCAGGCTGTCGGAGCGTGGGAAGTCGGCGCGGAAGCGCTCGAAGAGGCGCATCAGGAGCGCGCGGTTCTCGTGGTCGCGCGAGACGCCCTCGAGGTCCTCGAGCTTCTCCGGCACCCGCTGGTCGTTGTAGAGCAGTGAGAGGAGCCCGCCGACGAGGCCGGGTCCGGTGTCGAAGTGGCGGCGGCGGATGTAGGAGCCGATGCCGCGGCCGCCGGGATTGAGCTCCTCGCCGCGCAGCTCCCAGGTGAGGTGGAACAGCCTTGCCAGCGCCTCCTCCCGCGCTTCCGGATCGCCGGAGACGATGTAGAGGGCGTAGGCCAGGCGCCAGGCCGCGGAAGTCTTGCCGAGGGCGGCGTAGGCGTCGGCGAAGAGGCGCAGCTGCTCTCGAGAGGGCTCGGCGATGGAATCGAGCCAGGTGTCGAGCGCGGCCTCGGCGTCGTCGTAGCGACGCTGGCTGCGCAGAAGCAGGAAGTAGCTGCGATGCCCGCGGTCGTCGAGCCGGCCGAGGCGGGCGTGGCGGCGCAGGGAGCGCTCGAAGTCGCCGTAGCGCTCCAGCCGGCGCAGCAGCGAGAGGTAGTCGTTGAAGAGCTCGAGATCCTCGACTGGGTCGAAGGCGACGTCGTAGACTGCCAGCGCGCCCTCGGCGTCGCCGGCACGGCGCAGGATGTCGGCCTTGAGCTCGATGAAGGCGCGGCGGCTGTCGGGAAACCTCCGCAGGGCCGCGTCGGCTTCGTCGGCGGCCTCGCGGCTGCGCCCCTCGTCGATGAACTGCTCGATCAGCGCCCGCACGTGGGCCGGCTCGTCCGGCTCGGCGCTTATCATTTCCCGCAGGATGGCGGTGCGGTCGAGCCCCTCGAGCAGGTGCAGGTCGAGAAGCTGCAGGATACGCGCGCAGGTGGCGACTTTCTCCGCGCCTTCTTGGATTTCGGCCAGGCGCTGCAGCGTCGCCACCTCTTCGTCGATCCGCAGGCGGCCGTGGTAGAAGGAGGCCAGCTGTTGCAGACCCTGGGCCGGATCGTCGTGGATCTCGGCGAGGCGGCGCATCGTGCCCTGCGCCTCGTCGAACCTGCCCAGGCGCAGCTGTACGTCGGCGAGCGCCGACAAGATTTCGGGCTCGTCGCCGTGCTCGGAGGCGAGCCGTAGCAGCTCGGACTCCGCCTCCGCCGTCGGGCGCGGGAAGTCGACCTCGAGGTCGAGCAGCGGCACACGCTGGAACAGCGCGGCGTCGATCGCCTCCGCCAGCGGATCGCTCATCAGGCTCTCGGCCGGCAGCGAGCGGCTGGTTGAGTCGCCCGTAAGCAGCAGGGCGGCCAGAACCAGCAGGGAAACGAGCGTCGGAACCGATCTCTTCATTGCCTCACCTCCCCACCGCCGACGGCGATCTCGACCGGCACCTCGACGACCGTGGTGTTGCGGGCGAAGTCGACCGCGGTGACCCGCAGCGCGTAGGTGCCAGCAGGCAGCTCGAGCGGAAGCTGCACCTCGGCGCGGCTGGCCCCGAGGGCTGTGCGGTAGCGCGCCTCGACCGGCAGCAGGCGGCCGAAGCGGACCCGCAGGCGGCGAGTGTCGCGGTCGGAGTTAATAGTCACCACGATCCGCCCGCCGGGCATGTAACGCTCCCTGTCGGTGCGCACCCGCAGGCGCGGCGGCCGGCTGTCGATGACGAAGCTCTTCTCCTCCTTGTAGAGGTTGCCGTCGCCGTCGGTCAGCAGCAGCGTGCAGCTGTAGGTGCCGTCGCGCATCTCCTTCGGCGCCAGGAAGCGGGTCTCCCAGACGTCCTCGTCGGCGATGTAGTGCAGCGGCTTGGTGAGACCGAATGGGAATACGGCGACCACGGAGACGATGATAGGGTCCGCCCGCACTCGCAGCACGGGGTCGCCCGGGCGTATGGCGCGCGGCCGCAGCAGGGCCCGCGGCGCGGCCAGGAAGGAGGTGTAGGGGGTTACGAACTTGTAGCGCCTGGCCAGGGCGACTACCTCCTCGACGAGCGGCTCGACGTCCTCGCCCGGCGCGGCCATCTCGATTCGCCGCAGCAGGCTGTCGACGCGCAGCTTGGCCCAGCGGCGCGGCAGCATCTCGTGTTCGGTGGCCCGCTCCGGCAGCCGGACCTCGGCCTCGACCTCCACCTCGCGTTCGCCCTCGAGCCCGCGGACGCTCACCCGCTCGCGCTCACGCGGCTGTGCGTAGCGGCCGATGAAGGTGACGATCGAGCGGTCGTAGCCTCGCTGCCCGCCGGCCGGGTAGACGCGGTCGATGTTCTGCATGTCGTCGAAGAGGATGCCGATGCCGGCGATCACCGCCTCGCCGAGCTTATCGAGGAAGGTGCGCAGCGCGAAGTCGATCTCCTCGGTCTCAGGAGTCCATGCGAAGTGGCCGCCGCTGTCGTCGGCGATCTGGCGTAGGAGCGCGCTGTCAGCCTCGCCGCCGATGCCGAAGACCATAAACCTGGCGCCGGCGCCGCGGTTGGCGGTGCGAATCCGCTCGGCGATGCGGGCGTAGTTGAGCTCCTCCAGCGTCGGCGAGCCGTCGGTGATCAGCACGACGTAGCGCTCGCGCCCCGCCCCCGCCTCAGCCGGTCCTTGGGCGAGGGCCTCGAGCACCGCCTCGACGGCGCCGGCGATATCGGTGCCGCCCATCAGGTAGCCGGAGCGGAAGAAGTCGAGCGCCGCGGCGACGTTCTCCTCGCCCACCGGCACCAGCCCGGAGGCGAAGCTGCGGACCTCCTGGTTGAAGGTCACCAGCTCGAAGCGGTCCCCCTCGGGCAGGTTGCCGAGGAAGAACTGCAGCGCCTCGTGGCTGCGCTCGAGCTTGTCCCACTGCATCGAGAGGCTGGTGTCGACCATCAGGACTACGTCCTTGGGCGGGCGCTGGCGGCCATTGCCCCCGTGCAGGTTGTAGACCACCGAGGCGGCGAAGTAGCCGTCCTCGTCGGACCATGTGCCGCCACCGCCCAGGGGGCCGGTGTCGCGCACCGCTTCGGTATCGCGGTAGCTGAGGAAGGAGAGCAGGCTGGCGGCGACGTCGATCTCGTACTCGAAGGCGAAGTCCTCGGTGAACTCGATCGCCTCGGCGGAGAAGCGGGCGCGCACGCCGTGGGCGTCGCTGCGCTCGAGCTGCAGCGGCATCGCCTTGCCGACCTGGCGGAAGCCGCTGATCGGGAGCTCGCTCTCCAGCGCCAGCCGCAGGTCGAAGATGTCGCAGCTCTGGCGGCCGTAGAGGGTCGGCCTGAGGGGGAAGCTGAAGCGGCTGCTCAAGGAGGCCACCTCGAGGTTGGCGGTGTACTCGATCTCGACCCGCTTGGTGCCGAAGGCGGGTATAGGGAAGATCTCGACGCTGAAGACGTTGCGCGTGTCGAGCCGCGTCGTCTCAAGCAAGCCGGGGTCGATGCGCATGAAGGTCAGCTCCTCGTAGATCTCGCGGGCCCGCCGGCGCTCGACGACGACGCCGGGGATGCGGACGCCGTCCTCCCAGATGGCGAAGTCGGAGACGAGCGAGCCCTCCGGCAGGGTGAATATGTAGCGCCCCTCGACGTCGCGCTCGATGTGATTCTGGAAAATCTGGATGACGCGCACGCGGGCGTACTGGCCGTCGACCTCGACCGCCACCGACATCCGGTGCAGCGAGAGTATCGAGGGATCGGGCTCGCTGGTGATGTTCTGCGGGATGATGACGCCGGCGTCTGCGGCCGCCGCTGCCGGCAGCCCGAAGAGAATGCCGAGCGTGAGGAAGAGAATCGTTTTGCGATTCATGTTAAATCCCTCATCAGAGGTTGGAGCGTCGGATTACCACGACGCCGTTGTCGGTGCCTATGAAGATGCGCCGCTCATCGGCCGCCAGGGCGGTGACGTTGGGCGAGCCGAGGCCGCGGTCGCTGACCTCCCAGCGGCCCCGCTGCCGCCGCAGGATAATCAGGCCGCGGTCCAGCGTGCCGACCAGCAGCATGTCGGCGCTGCGCAGCACGGCGTTGGGATTGACCTCGATGCCGCGCAGCTGCTGTGGCATCTCCTCCCAGCCGCCGTCGGGGCGCCGCAGGGCCAGCCCGCCGCCGTAGGTGCCGACCAGCAGCGAGCCGTCGAGCTCGTGCAGTGCCGTCACCCAGTGGGTCGGCAGCTCGGAGTTCTCGGGCGTGATGCGGCCCACCACCTGGTGCCCGGCCACGAGGCTGATTCCGCCGAGCGTGCCGACGACCAGGTCGAACTCGTCTTCGCCCGCCCACCCGCGCGGCAGGAGGCAGAAGACGCGGTTGTTTATGAGGCCATGGAAGGCGTAGATGCTGCGCACTCCCGAGCCGGAGATGAATGAGATGCCGCCGCCAGTGGCTGCGACGACCTCGGTTCCGGCCCGCCGCACGTGGTTGACCTCGTTGCTGATCAGCCCCTCCTCGGTGGTCCAGGCGGAGCGGACGCCGTCGGGCCCGAAGCGAACCAGCCCCTTGCTGCCGCCGAGGTAAACGGCGCCCTCGGCCGGGTCGAAGTAGAGGCACTTGATGGTGCGGCACTGATCGTCGTCCAGTCGCTGGAGCTGCTGCAACTCCGGCGAGTAGATATCGAGCCCGGCGTCGAAGTAACCTACCCAGAGGTTGCCGCCTGCGTCGAGGGCGAGCGCGGAGATGTGATTGGCGCTCAGTTCTACCGGCGGCCGCTCGCCAAACGGCTCGAGGCCGGAGGCGGTCAGCAGGTGCGGGCCGGAGCTGGCCAGGACCCAGGTGCGGCCGTCGGCGACCGCGAGGCGGTTGACGGAGACTGGGAAGCGCCTGTTGCCGAGGGCGAGCGCGTCCCGGCGCCGCCCGGCGCTGTAGCGCTCGAGGCGGCCGTCGAGCGTACCGATCAGCGTGGCGCCGGCGGTCCGCAGGGCCGCAGCGGCCGTCAGCGGCCGCGCCCAGGGCGTAATCCCCAGGCGGTCGTCCACGAGGCAGAGCCCGGTCACCGTAGCCACCAGCAGCTCATGGCCCGGCGCCAGGGCGGTGACGCGCTCGTCGGGCAGGCCTTCGCCGGCTCCGAGGCGCACAAAGGCGGCGCCGCGCTGGACGTAGAGGCCGCTGCCGCGGCTGCCGACGGCTAGCTGGCCGCGCCAATCTGCCAGGGCTGTGACGCGGCGGAAGTCGGCACCCGGCAGGTGGCCGACGTCGGCGCGGAAGTCGCCGCCGTCGAAGCTGAGGAGCCCGGCGCCGTCGGTCCCCACCAGCAGCCGCTCGCCCTGCGGCAGCAGCGCCGTCACAGCCGCCGACGGCAGCCGCGGACGGAAAGTCGTGGCCACGCCGTCGCGCAGGGCGACGAGCCCGCGGTCGCTGCCAATGTAGAGGGCGCCGCGCCAGGAGGCCAGGCAGCTCAGGCGGTTGCTGGGCAGGCCGTTGAGGTGGGTGTAGTGGGCAATCAGTTCGCCGCTGGGGTAGTGGACGAGGAGGCCGCCGTCGGTGGCGACGTAGATGAGGCCGCCGTGCAGGGCGACGTCCCTGGCGTCGCGCGTGCTCAGCAGGACGCGCCAGCCGGAAGGCTGGGTGCGCTCCAGGTCGACCGGCTCGCACCGCTCGGTCGGCACCGCGTCGCTCGGCTGCGGGCTTTCCGCTCCGGCCAGGAACCTCTCGACGTCGCGAACCGTGAGCACCGCGCCGGCCAGCAGCAGTCCGCCGACGGCGAGCAGCAGAATAAGCAGGTCCGTGGTATCGAAAGGAATGGAGCGGAGCTTCATATATCTACCTGCTGGTCAGCGAATCCATCTTGTCACGGCCTCCTAATAGCGTCAAGCCCGACGGCGCTTTGCGGGGCCTCCCTGGGGGAGTGGGTAGCAAACGCCGTGCCTGCTGCGCGCCCTGTGCAAACTGTTGATAACAAACAGCTTGACTACACGGAAAATCGAGCCCAAATCGCACGGCGGCCACACTGTGTCACCCCTGCCGCCGGCCGGCGGTTGCCTTGACTCACCTAGGGGGCCGTGCTACGATCCGGCGCTTTTTCGCCCGGCGGATACCTCGCGATGCGATGCTTGCTGAAAACTACTGTGTCCCTGGCCGCGACGGCGGTGCTCCTGGCCGCCTCCTGCGCGCCCAGGGTGGTGCCCGAGCGGGAGCGCGTTCGTCCCGCCTACCTGACGGCCACGATCGGGGAGCTGCTGGGATCGCTGCGTGAGCGCAACGCCGCAGTGAGCGGCCTGCAGGCGCAGGGTAGGCTGGAGTACCGCTTCACGTACGCCGGGCGCGGCTTCCGCGGCACCGCTGTGAGGTTGCAGTTCGCCAAGCCGGACAGCGTCTACGTGCGCGGCTACGAGCGCCTGGCCGGGACGCTCTTCAGGCTGGTGAGCGACGGCAGCCGCTTCTGGGCGGAGAACACGCGGGGCAGCGAGGTTTACACCGGGCCGGTACTGCACTCGGTGCGCAGCGAGGCCGCGGGGGAGACCGAGATCTGGGAAGGCCTCCACCCGGCGGTGCTGGCCGAGGCCCTGCTGCTGGACGACATATCTACCGAGCGCGCGGTTTGCGAAACCTATCCGGGCCGCTATATAATCACCCTTCTTGAGCTTACTGCCGACGGTGATATGGTGCCCCGCAGGCGCATCTGGTTCGAGCGGGAGCGACTGCGGGTGACGCGCCACCAGGTCTTCACGGCCGACGGCCGCCTGGCAACCGACGCCCTGCTGGGCCGCTACGAGCGTGTGAGCGAGGGGGGCGAGATTGAATTGCCGCACCACTTTTCGATCAGCAGGCCGTGGGAGGAGCTGAGGCTGGAGCTGGAGCTGCGGCGTATCCGGCTGAACCCGGAGTTCAACGAGGAGCTGTTCGACTACCAGGTGCCGCCGGGTTACCGGGTGCGCGACCTCGAGGCGGTGAGCGGGGAGAGCGGGGAGAATGCCGAACATCGTTAAGGCGAACCTGCTGTCGCGCAAGACGCGCAGCCTCGTCTCCATCTTTGGCATCGGCCTCAGCGTGGCGCTGCTGCTGGTGATGGTCGGCTTGGTCAACGGCAACATCCGCGACCTGGCCCGGCGCATCGCCTACGTCGGCGCCGATGTGATGGTCAGCAAGGACAGCTTCGGCGCCTTCTACCCCAACGAGCTCGTGAACGAGCGCTGGGGCGAGCGCATCCTGCGCGAGGTCGAGGGGGTCGAGCGGATCGCGGCGGTGCTCATCGAGTCGGCGTCGTCGGTCAACGGCGTGCGCCAGTTCAACTACGTCTACGGCATAGACTACGACCAGTACAACCGGGTCGGCTCCGGCTTCGAATTCGTCGCCGGCGGGCCGCTGCGAGGGCAGTTCGACCTGCTACTGGACCGCCGGGTTGCCCGGTCCAACGATATCGAGGTCGGCGACGAGGTGGAGATGCTCGGCCGCCGCTGGTCGGTGGTCGGCATCGTCAAGGAGGCGCTGGGGGCGAGGCTCTTCGTCCGGCGGGACAGCCTGACGGAGCTCGCCCGGCCCGGCCGCGGCGGGGTGGCGACGCTCTTCTACGTGCGCGCCGAGGACCGCGACCGGACCGCCGAGCTGGTGGCGGGCCTGAGGGAGCACCTGGGCGAGGGCTGGGCGGTGCGCGACATCAACGAGCTGTTCGGCGTATTCATCAGCAGCGCGCTCGGCCTCAGGGAGTTCATGATCGCCCTGATCGGCGTCTGCGCGGTCATCTGCTTCGCCGTCATCCTGCTCTCGATGTACAACTCGATCATAGAGCGCACCCGCGAGATCGGCATCCTCAAGAGCCTCGGCGCTACCAAGACCTTCATCGTCGTCGAGATCATCAAGGAGGCGCTGATCATCACGGTCGTCGGCATCCTGCTCGGCTACCTTCTGACCTTCCTCGCTGGGTTGCTGGTGACAGGGCTCTTCCCGCTGCTGCAGCTGGAGATGTCGCCCGACTGGATGGCATACAGCGCGGTAATCGCCCTGATCGCCTCGATACTCGGCACGCTCTACCCCGCCAGCCGCGCCACGCGGCTGGACCCGGTGGTGGCGCTAACCTACCAGTGAGCGATGACCAGTAACGGTAAAGACGATCTGATCGTTGTCGATAAGGTAGTGAAGATCTACCAGATGGGCGAGATGGAGGTTCGGGCCCTGCGCGGCATCGATCTGCGCGTGCGGCGCAAGGAGTTCGTCGCGGTGCTCGGCCCCTCCGGCTGCGGCAAGAGCACGCTGCTGCACATCATCGGCGGCCTCGCCACACCCACGAGCGGTAAGGTGACGGTGGACGGCACAGACATGGGCTCGCCGCGCGACGGTGTGCGCACCCGCTTCCGGCGCGAGAAAATCGGCTTCGTCTTCCAGCGCTTCAACCTCTTCAACATCCTCACCGCGGCCGACAACATTCGACTGGCCCTGAAGATCCGCGGCGACTTGGTCGGGAACTCCGAGGGCCGGGTCGGAGAGCTGATGGAGATGGTCGGCCTCGCCGACAAGATGAACCACAAGCCGCTGCAGATGTCGCAGGGGGAGCAGCAGCGGGTGGCGATCGCCAGGGCGCTGATCTGCAGCCCGTCGATACTGCTGTCTGACGAGCCGACCGGTAACCTCGACAGCGCCAACAGCGAGAGGGTGCTGGAGCTGATGAGGCACCTCAACGAGAACCTCGGCCAGACGATCATGATGATCACCCACAACCACGAGGCAGCCGCGGTTGCGGACCGCCGCATCGAGATGCGCGATGGGCAGGTGATCGACCACAACGCATAAGGGAGAAGGGCCGTGTTCTTCTTTCGCGCCATCAAGAAGATGATCCTCTGGGACTACCGCCGCGGAAGCTGGCAGCACGAGTTCCTCTGCCTGGCCTACATCGCAGCCCTGATCTTTATTCCGACAAACTCCAACGGTTGGTTCGCCGACGGCGAGCGCGTTCATCTTGGCGACGACCAGACCATAATGCTGCACCGTGTCGACACCAACCTTTTTCTCACCTGGGACCCGGACGACGGGGAACCCGGAATCGACAATCCGGAGCTGCTCCGCTTCGTCACCGGGCGCTTCGGGCCGGATGCGAAGCTGATCAGGGATGCGGAGGAGGGCGCGCGGCGCTACTGGATCGTGCCGAGGGGTCTGCAATGACCGCTGCGTCGCTACTCTGCCTGCTGGCCGTGGCTCTGGTACCGCCCCAAAACAATAGTCAAGAGATCGAAGCGATCATGAGCGGGCTGGAGGAGGCGAGCGCGCAGCTGCGCTCCTTCTCCGCCAGCTTCCGCCAGGAGGAGGTCGACGAGTTCGGCGACCGCACAACCTTCAACGGCAACATCCGCTACCTGGCACCGGACAAGTGGCGCATGATCTCGGAGCTCAACGGCCGGCCGGTCGAGGAGGTGGTCAGCGACGGCGAGCGGGGCTGGATGGTGCGCCACTCGCTGCGGCGTATCGAGGTGGTCAGCCTCTCGTCGATCAACCGCCGCTCGGGCGGCATCAGCTTCACCGGAGCCGCTCGGATGCTGGGGGAGAATTACCTCATAACGCTCGCGGGCACCGAGGAGCTGCCGACCGGCGCCGCATACCGCCTCCACTGCCTGCCGATCGAGGGGGCCCCCAACGCCGACCCGTCAATCAGCAGCCTCGAGCTCTGGATCAACGTCGAGCAGCCGGCCCCGGTGATCAAGATGCTGCTGCGCCAGCGCGACGGCGTCGTCATCACCTGGGAACTTCAGGAGGTGCGGCGCAACGTCGAGGTGGACCCGCGGCAGTTCGAGTTCCACCGTCCGCGCGGATACGAAGTGATCCAACACGAATAGATACCTTCCCGGGAGTTCTGTATTTCTTAAGAATTTTAAGCAACAATCCGGTAGGACAGACCCACCAAGGCGCGCCCTGTCGGGCATTCTTGTCTGTCATAGGGGCCAAGCGTCGGCCGATGACTTGGTTACCTGCTCTGTTGGATCGACGCTCTTCCCGAGAACTACTCTTATAATCTTTACCGGCACTCCAGCAGTTCCATAATCCGCTCAACCGGCAGCGCTTCGGCGGCGTGGCCGCGGTAGCCGGTCACTCCGGTGGCGGTGAAGAGGCTGTCGATGATTGCCTCCTCGGTCGCTTCCACGGCCGCCAGGAAAAGCGGCGAGGTGCGAGCGTTGGCCAGCTGCGGCCGCTCTCTTACCGGCAGGTCGCCCGGCCGCACGCGCAGCCCTGGGTGTGTTGAGAAGGCGAAGGCGTAGTCGCCGCTGCCGTTGCTGGCGAAGCCGCCTGTGCGCGCCAGGCCGAGGAAGGAGCGCTCGGCGAGCCGCCGCAGGTTGCGGTGGGAGAGCGGCGCGTCGGTGGCGACGACGATGATGATCGAGCCGCCCGAGTCGCGTTCGAGCTGCTCGCGGTAAGGATAGCTACCCAGCAGGCGCCCGACGGGGAGGCCGCCGATGGTGAGGTCGCCGCCGAAGTTGGTCTGCACCAGGACGCCGACCGTCCAGCCGTCGAGCTCGCCGGGGAGGCGGCGCGAGGCGGTGCCGATGCCCCCCTTGAAGCCGAAGCAGACGGTGCCGGTCCCGGCGCCGACGGTGCCGCAGGCCACCGATCCACCGCGGGCTGACTCGATGGCGGCACGCACGTGCCCGGCGCCCAGCGGGCGGCTGCGGATGTCGTTGAGGCGCCCGTCGTTGGTCTCGCCGACCACGGGGTTGATCGAGCGCACCTCCTCCATGCCCTCCAGCGCGAGCATGTAGGAGATGAGGCCGTCGGCGACGCGGGGGACGCTGAGGGTGCTGGTGAGCAGGATCGGGGTCTCGATCTCACCCAGCTCGTTGACCTGCGTCGAGCCAGCCAGCTTGCCGAAGCCGTTGCCGACCGCAATGGCAGCGGGGACCTTCTCGAGGTAGAGGTTGCCGCCGTGGGGAAGGACGGCGGTGATGCCGGTGCGGACGTCTTCCCCCTCGATCAGTGTCAGGTGGCCCACCGCCACCCCCTCGACGTCGGTGATGGCGTTGAGCGGCCCAGTTGGCAGGTAGCCGAACTCGAGGCCCAGTTCCCGCGCCCGGCCCCGGGATTCGGGCCGATCCTGCGGGCCGGCGGCCAGAGCCGCTGAGAAAACCAGCAGGCAGCAGAACGAAGCTGTCAGTAATCTTGAAGGTTGCATCGCAATACCTCCCCTGAATTCGCAGAGCGTGTTTATCGCTCGTCGTCGCCCGACGGACTAATGTCGGCGGCGCAGCGGAAGCCGACGTAGGGGCTGCGCGCGCCCGGCGAGAGGCCGCCGCGGCGGGCGACCTGGAGGCCGTCGGCGTCGCTGCGCCAGTGCCCCCCGCGGTAGGAGCGGAGCGCGCCGGTGGGCGGGCCCTGGGGGTTCTCACGCAGGCCGGCGGCGATGCTCAGGTCGGGCTCGAACCAGTCGGAGCACCACTCGGCGGCGTTGCCGACGGCGTGCAGGAGACCGTAACCGTTCGGCTCGGCGGCGTCCATGGCGCGTGGTCCTTCGGAACGGTAGTTGGCTTGCCGCTCATCCGGCGCACGGTCGCCCCACGGATAGCGCGAACCGTGGCGCCCGCCGCGCGCCGCCCGCTCCCACTCGGCTTCGGTCGGCAGCCGCTTGCCGACCCAGGCTGCGTAGGCTACGGCGTCCTCCCAGCTTACGTTGACGACCGGCAGGTCGGCCGTCCCCGCCGGAAAAGCCTTTTCGGCCTCGACCCAGTTGAAGCGCGTAGTAACACCCGCGCCGGGGACCTGGTCGGCGCGCGGCACGCGCCAGCCGGTGGCGAGGAGGAAGACGCGGTAGTCGGCGTTGCTGACCTCGGTCCGGTCGATGGCGAAGGGGTCGATAAGGACCTCGGCGGAGAACCCCTCGTCGCCGTCGGGCGGCCGGTAGCCGCCATAGAGAAAGCGGCCCCCGGGGACGGCGGCCATCTGGGCGGGGTCGATGCTTCCGGGTAGCTGGTTGGGGCGGCGCTCGATGCCGAGGACGCGTTCGCTCTCCAGTATCAGCTCCATCGACTCGGCCAGGGCTGCGGGGTCGCCTCGGCCCTCGACGAGGTGGCCGATGCGGTAGCGGAGCAGGTTCGAGACGGCCCGCCGGTGCAGGCCCTGGTGGAAGTCGGCTTTGCCGAGGAAGAAGAGGACGTCGCGGTAGCCCGGCCGCAGGCGGTGGGCGCGCCGCAGCGCAGCCGACGCCCTCGGGTAGCGCTCCTGGGCCAGCAGCACGCCGCCCATGTAGTAGTGAGGCTCCGGGTTGCGGGGGTCGTCGCGCGCCGCGCGGCGGAGGTGGCCGAGGGCGTCGTCGTACTCGGACTGGTGATAGAGGCTCTTGCCGAGGGCGAGCCGGTAGGCGGTGCGGTCGGGGTCGAGGCGGACCGCCTTGCGCAGGAAGTAGGTAGCCTCGGCGTACTGGCTCGTTTGGTAGTAGAGGAGCCCCAGTTCGTAGTTCAGTTCCGGCTCATCCGGCCTCAGCATGTAGGCGCGGCGCAGTGTGGCGATCGCCCGCCCGGACTCGCCCGCGCGCAGGGCGTAGAGGCGCCCTAGCTGCAGCAGGGCCGCGTAGTCGCCGGGGCGGATCTCGAGGGCGCGCGTCAGGTGCTCCTCCGCCTCCTCGGCTCGACCCGCCCGCGCGGCGATTGTTCCCAGGCCGAGGTGAGCCGAGTAAGAATTGGGATCGAGCCGCAGGGCGGCGGCGAACTGCTCCCTGGCCGCCTGCTGGCGACCGCGGTTGGAGTACAGCTCGGCCAGCCGGAGCCTGGCTTCCAGGTAGGAGGGGTCGAGCTCCAGGGCCGCGATCATCTCGTCGACCGCCTCGCGCTGCAGCCCCTCCAGGGCGTAGGCCCGCCCGAGCAGCAGGTGGGCAGCGGGAGAGCCGGGGAAGAGCCCGGTGAGATACCTGCCGAGGACCACCAGCGGCCCGCCCTGCTCCTGCCGCGGGGGCGTCGCGGATTCGTCTTCCCCTTCTCGCTCCTGGGGCGCGGCGAAGGCGGTTCCCAGGACGGCGAGAGCGAGCAGCAGTGATATTAATGATTTCGCGGCCAAGTGCTTCTCCCTTGCGCGCCACGGATGGCAGCAGCGCGGCGGCGCTTAGGCAATTTTATCAGAGCGGCGGCGAGGGAGCGAGGGGTGGAGGGAGCGAGGAGCGCATTGCCAGGGCGGCTGCGCCTCGCTATAATGCACCACCCTCGGGAGGGGGGGCAATCCCTTGTTCCGAAAACGCTTAGCGCAGGTGGCTGAGCCGCTGAGAGGCGTGTTCCTTCCGCGCCGCGCGCATCGTACTGGAGTATGAACGGCGATGAATCCTGAAACCTTTACTTGGGCGCTGCCGGGCCTCGGCGTCTTCGGCCTGCTGTTCGCGCTGGTGATTTACCTGATCGTCAAGCGTAGGGATCCCGGCAGCGAGCTGATGCGCAAGCTGGCCGGCCACGTCCACGACGGCGCCATGCTGTTTCTGCGCAAGGAGTACAGCATCCTGGCCGGTTTCATCGTTCTGGTCTGCGCAGCCCTCTGGCTGTTCATCGGCTGGACGTCGGCCGTTGCCTACGTCTGCGGCGCGGCCTGCTCGATGGCCGCCGGCTTCTTCGGCATGAAGAGCGCCACCCGCAGCGCGGTGCGCACCACCGAGGCGGCCAAGCGGGGAGGCGTGGGTGCGGCCCTGGGGGTGGCGGTCTACGGTGGCTCGGTAATGGGGATGTCGGTGGCCAGCCTCGGTCTGCTGGGGGTTGGCGTCATGTTCGCCGTCTTCACCAACGACGCCGCCACCATCAGCGGCTTCGCCATGGGGGCCAGCTCGATCGCCCTGTTCGCCCGCGTCGGCGGCGGCATCTTCACCAAGAGCGCCGACATCGGCGCCGACCTGGTAGGCAAGGTCGAGGCGGGCATCCCCGAGGACGACCCCCGCAACCCGGCCACAATCGCTGACAACGTCGGCGACAACGTCGGCGACGTCGCCGGCATGGGCGCCGACCTGTTCGAGAGCTTCGTCGGCAGCATTATCGCCACCATGGCCATCGGCGCCACCATGGAGGGCGCGGCAACCTATATGGCCCTGCCGCTCTTCATGGCCGGCCTCGGACTGCTGGCGTCGATACTCGGCGTGGTCTCGATCCGCCTTTTCAGGCGCGCCAATCCGCAGCTGGCGCTGCGCCTGGTGACTTTCCTGGGCGGAGGCCTCTTCGCCGTCGGCGCCTACTTCGTCTGCCGCTGGCTTACCGGAAGCTGGGAATACTTCGCGGCCGTGGCGGCGGGGCTGGTGGCGGGAGTAGTAATCGGCCTGCTGACCGAGTACTACACATCAGGGCCGCCGACGAAGAAGGTAGCCGAGGCGAGCCAGACCGGCCCGGCTACCTTCATCATCTCCGGCTACGCCGTCGGGCTGGAGAGCGTTGCGCTGCCGATCTTCACCATCTGCGCCGCCATCTTCCTGGCCTACACCTGGGGCGGGCTCTACGGCATCGCGCTGGCGGCGGTCGGCATGCTCAGCACCATCGGCATCACGATGAGCGTCGACGCCTACGGCCCGATAGCCGACAACGCCGGCGGCATAGCGGAGATGAGCGGCGCCGGTCCCCAGATCCGCTCGATCACCGACCGGCTCGACTCGCTCGGCAACACCACGGCGGCGATGGGCAAGGGATTCGCCATCGGCAGCGCGGCGCTGACGGCGCTGGCACTGTTCAGCGCCTACTCAAGCACCGTGAGCCAGCTCGTCGGCGAGGAGAGCTTCGTCATCGACATCACGGTCACCAAGGTGGTGATCGGGCTCTTCATCGGCGCCGTCGTCGCCTTCCTGCTCGCCTCGACGACGCTGAAGAGCGTCGGGCGGGCCGCCTTCAAGATGGTCAACGAGGTGCGGCGCCAGTTCCGCGAGATCAAGGGACTGATGGAGGGCGAGGCGGAGGCCGACTACAAACGCTGCATCGACATCGCCACCGACGCGGCGCTGCGGGAGATGATCGTGCCGGGCCTCATGGCCATCGCCGCGCCGCTGCTGGTCGGCTTCCTCATCGGACCCGACGCACTCGGAGGGCTCCTGGCCGGCGCCACGGTCACCGGCGTGACGATGGCCATACTGATGGCCAACAGCGGCGCCGTCTGGGACAACTCCAAGAAGCTGATCGAGGCCGGCGCGCTCGGCGGCAAGGGGAGCGACAACCACAAAGCGGCTGTGGTCGGCGATACCGTCGGCGACCCGTTCAAGGACACCTCGGGGCCGTCGATGAACATCCTGATCAAGCTGATGAGCATCGTCAGCCTGGTCTTCGCGCCCCTGATCGTCAGGGTCTGGTACGGCTAGCCCACAGCGCCGGACCGATTACAAAACCGCATTTCGTTCCCGGAAGAGCAATATCGTAACCTACTGATAGGCAACGATTTATAAGAAAATATTTGGCTTTCGAGCCTTCCCCTGCTATAATTTACGATTGCGTATCGAATCGATCGGAGCGGGCAGTGAGCGATCTGTTCTACGACGAGTTCGCCGACTACTACGACGAAATGATCAACTGGGAATCCCGCCTGAAATTCGAGGGGAAGCACTTCAAGAAGCTGTTCGGCCGCCACGGAGTCAAGCGCGTCCTGGACGCCGGCTGCGGCACGGGCAAGCACAGCATCCTCTTCGCCGGGCTCGGCTTACAGGTGGTCGGCATCGACGCCAGCGAACCGATGCTGGAGCAGGCGAAGCGGAACGCCGAGGAGGAGGGCGCGAAGGGGATCAGGTTCGCGGTCGGGAACTTCGCGGAGCTGACCAGGACGATCAGGGGCAGGTTCGACGCGGTCGTCTGCCTCGGCAATTCGCTGCCCCACCTGATCGCCGATGCCGATGTGGTGCAGACGCTGCGCGAGTTCTACGCGCTGCTGCGCAAGGGCGGCCTGCTGGTGCTCCAGGGGGTACACTTCGACCACTACCTCGACAGCGCCGAGTCCGCCGTCGCCGTCACCGATGGGGTGCGCGACGGCAGACCGATCACGTTCAGGAGGCATTACGAATTCAAGGGCACAAAGGTGATCTTCCACGTCTCGGTATTCGACCGTTACCGTCGCGAGTTGCTGGAGAACTACAACTCGCCGCTCAACCCGATCCGCCGCGAGCTGCTCGAGACTTTCCTCGAGAAGGTCGGCTTCACCGACATCCAGTTCTATAAAAACATCGCCCTGCGGCCGCTGACCGCCGCGTCCAAGAACCTCGCCTGCCTCGCCCGCAAGCCCGAGGTGTAATCATACCGGCGCGCGATAAGGCCACTCACGTGAATGCGGGCATCACTACTGCGGCGTGAACCAAGTCCGCGTGCTGGCGGTGAAGGAACCCGAGCCGGCGTAGACGTCCACCCAGATTGTATAGCCGGAGGTGGCATTGCCGATGTAGTGGTCTATGTTGCACGATCCGTCTGCGCCGGTACTTCCGTATTTGGTCGTTTCGGTGGTCTTGTAGTATGCAACTGTCCTGACCGAGGCTCCCGCAACCGGTTCGCCCTCCAGATCGGTGACGGTTACGCTGATCCTGACGTAGCTGTATTTCGGCGGGTACTGTGGAAAGGCAGTAGCTGTAACGGCTATGCCCTGTGCCATATTGAGAGAGACAGTAGACATAGTAGTGCCGGATATACCAAAGGGATCCAAGACGCTGAGGAATACAGTGTAGTCGCCGTAGCTCGCGTAAGTGTGGGTGGGCAGTGCCAATCCCTTGCCGCTGAGTGTCGTTTCGTCGCCGAAGTTCCAGAAGTAGTGCTGGATGCTGCTCTCGTCGCTGCTGGCCGAGGCGTCGAAGCTGACGGTCCTGCCGTTGGCCCCGTAGGTGAAGGCGGCCACCGGCGGCCTGTTCTCGCTTGGGATGAACTCGTCCTTGCGCCGCGCGCTGCCGTTGATCCAGTAATTCTTCCCCGCCTTGACGACTATCACTATGTGCCCGAGCACTCTGCCGTATGGCTCGTCGCCACCGCCGGTTTGCATAACGTCGCAGCCGGCTCCGCGGAGCCGTTCGAGAACCTCCGGGTCTGGGTGGCCGTAGTTATTTTTTCCGACCGAGACGACCGCCGCCTCGGGGCGCAGCGTGGCGAGGAAGCAGCAGTTTGTGGAGGACGCGCTGCCGTGGTGGTTTACCCGCAGCACGTCGACGTCGCCGACCAGCGGGGCGATGAAGCCCTCGACATCGGCATGGTCGGGGCCGCCGCCCCCAATGTCGCCGCCGATAAAGTACTGGAAGTCTGCGAACTCGAGCAGCAGGCAGACCGACCTGTCGTTCCTGTTTTCAACCTTCTTAGTGTTGTCCACAGTGCGGCCGTCGACGCAGACGCACGTGGCCCTTGCCCCGTCGCCCAGGTTGATCACCTCTCCAGGCTGGATCGCCCTGCGGGAGCCGACGTAGTCGGAGACCGCGTCGACGTAGTCGCTATAGGTATTGGAGGTGTGGGTCGAGCCGTTGTCGAGCACCTGCCCGACGTCGAACCCGGCGGCCAGGACTTCGTCGAAGCCGCCGATGTGGTCGGCGTGCATGTGGGTGGCGATCATGTAGTCGAGGGAGGCGACGCCGTGGGCGTTGAGATAAGGGACGACGACGTTTCTGCCTACGGTGTTGTCGCCGCCGTCGATGAGGATCGTCCTGCCTTTGGGGCCGATTATCAGTGTGCTGTCGCCCTGGCCGACGTCTATGTGGTGGATCTCGAGGTTCTGGCCGAGGCAAACGGTTGACAGGGAACAAAGCAGGGATAGCGCGAGCAGCGGGGCCCGCCGCGTAGTGATCATCTTTCCCGACCTCCGGGTGGGGTTTCTTCCTTATGTAACCCCAAGTTCCCGGAAATCGGCACGGATCGGCTGCGGGGGTTGTCCCGGCGCTGTAATTCTACGGTGCCCGCAGCGCTTGTGCAAATGCGATCCGCCCGCGTGCGGGCCGAAGGGAGGAGCCGGATCTCGAGAAAACTCTACGGTAGCTTGGAAGCCACCAGGGCCTGGACCTGCTTGCCGTCGACGCGACCGCGGTGGCTGGCCATGATCGTCTTCATCACGTTGCCGAGGTCGCGCCTGCCGGTGGCGCCCACCTCGGCTATCGCCTCGTCGACCACCTTCTCCAGCTCCTCGGGGCTGAGGGCCCGCGGCAGGTAGCCGCGCAGAACCTCCGCCTCGGTTTCCTCCTTCGCGGCCGAATCGTCGCGACCGCCCTCGCGGAAGGCCGCGGAGGCCTCCTCGCGCTTTTTGACAGCCTTATGCAGCGCGGCGAGGATGTCGCCCTCCTCGAGGTCGTCGCCCTTGGCGATCTGCAGGTTCTTCAGCTCCGAGAGCGTCATGCGCAGGACGCCGAGGCGGACCTTGTCGCCGGCCTTCATGGCGGCTTTAACATCCTCTTGAATCTTCTCTATCATCGCTTTCCTCCGCGCGCATTCTAGCGTGTGGAGACGCAACGCGCCAGCGCAGTACATGCGCCGGCCGCGGCGTTGGGGCCGCGGCCGGCAGGGCAGTTTAACGTCATGCCCGGGACTAACCTCGGCAGCCCTCGGCGCAGTGAGCGGTCCGAGGAATCGCGAACCTCTTCATTTGCTTCCTCCTCTGTCGGCCCCGGCAGACGGGGCCAGTTGTCCGATTGCGACGACGGCCCGGGTCAGCTCTCCGGTAGCGCCCGGCGCAGCAGCCCGCCGAGTTCACGGACCGCAGCGTCGTTGCGGCGGTAGTAGGTCCACTTGCCAAGCTTGTGGGCCTTCACCAGGCCGGCGCGCCGCAGCAGCTCCATGTGGTGAGAGACGGTGCTCTGGGCCAGCCCGGTCAGCTTCTCGACGTCGCAGCTGCACATTCCGTCGGCATCTGCACTCACCTGCTCGCAACTGCAGCAGCCGGTTCTGCACAGGGCCCTCATGATACGCAGTCGGTTCTCGTCGGCCAGGGCCTTGAGCGCCTCGACCAGCCGGGTTTCTTCTAGAGACTCGTCCGTCATCGTCGCTCATACATCGATAAATCCAGATCTATCGATGTAAGTATAGACTCAGACTCTCAGGATGTCAAGGGGGTCTCGAACGAGTCCGATCCCTATGGCCTCTGGACTAGGCGACCGTTCTCCAGGATGATGTCTTCGGCGTAGCTGCTCACGCGCCCCTCGACTTGAGGTTCCGGGCCGGGTTGGCCGTCGGCGCCGTAGGAGATGATCCTGTACCCCGACGAATCGGTAACCTCGTAGACCAGTGGATTCTCCCAGCCGTCGAGTGTGTCCAGCGTCATGTCGCCGTACCCCTCCTTTTCAAGGACAAGGATCAGCTCATCGATGTCGGCCGCTTCAGGAGGCACATTGAATTCGGAAATGTAAATCTCGATACAGGTGCCGAGGTTTCTGACCGCCACCATCGACTGCAACTGGCGCGCCCGATCCATCATCAGGTCGCCCCCGCCGCAGCCACTATATACGGGCAGAAAAAGAACTAAGGACGCCAAGATCAAGCTACCGGCCGATCTCATGAGCTATTCCTTTCTCGTATGTAAAATAATTGTAGCAGTTTGCCGGGACTCGTGGAAAGGGATGCCCACTCCGTCCGCTTCGGCGGACTATCTCTGTGGTTCAAAGGGGACAGACATAAATGTCCGGCATACCTGAGAGATGACAGACAAGAATGACGGGGCGGTAAAAAATCTAATTTGACGTTAAGTCGTTT
>CAYOXX010000028.1:0-34141 GCA_964408025.1 uncultured Acidobacteriota bacterium
CACCTACGAGCTCACCGTCAGCGCAAGCTGCTTCGCCCAGCTCAAGCGCCACCGCCTGGCGACGCTGCTGGCCCAAGACTACGACACGGCGCTGGGAGTCACGAAACCGCCGGCAGTCGAGGAAGCGGGGGAGGGGGCGGGGGAGAGGTTCCAGCGGGCTGTCGAGCGAGCCGAGCGGTTGCACGAAATCCTCTGCGAAAAGGTACCCGCCGCGGCCCCTTATGCACTTACTAACGCCCACCGCCGCCGGGTGCTCTTCTCCTGCAACGTCCGCGAGCTGTACCACTTCGCCCGCCTGCGTTTGGACGAGCACGCCCAGTGGGACATCCGCGCCGTGGCCGCGCGGATGGTCGGGTTGGCGCGCGAGCGGCTGCCGCTGGCGCTGACCATGGCCTGCGGCAAGCACGAGTTCGAAAAACTGTTCGAGGAAGTCTTCGGCAAGCCGCCGGGCGAAGCCTGACGGCGCCTCTGCCGCCGCGATCCTTGTTTAGATGCAGGGCCTCACCTTGTAACTACCATCGGCGGCCTCAGCTCCGGGATGCCGGAGTCGGCGCTCTTCACCAAGTTCGCCGTCACCCCTACGCACCTCATCGTGCCCCTGGAGAGCCGGCGCGGCGACATCTACATCCTGGAGAACATCCGATAGTACACCAGGGTGATTCCCGCCTGATCAGGTTCCCGCTATACCAAAAGGGCAAACGTCATAACTACATCAGGTTGGAATTCCAATAACCTAAAGGAAATCTAAACCGCGGTTGCCGATGGCCAGTGCTCAGCGGTTTGACGACTTGGTAGTGATGATTCATACTGAGCAAAAGACTGGTACTATTGAACATGTTGGATTCGGAAGTGCGAGGTTGGAATGGGTGTCGATTCTGCTTCCCCCTTTCCTATTGAAGGATTACCGTTTACACATACAACTAACCCTAAGTCCCTTATTTTCTGAGACTTCTTAGGACCTAGTACTAAGCTTTGAGGAAACCCTTATTGAAAAAATGCTTGACAATTGTTCATTCTAACTGTTATATGTTTCAGCGATTATTGACTATTAATCTATGGGAGTGAAATATGAACTTCAAAACTATCTTGGGATTCACTGGGATCCTTTTTTTTGTAATATTAACTTCTCTATCTGCGCAAGATCAGGATTTAGCATTCCTCTATGGGCAAGCTCAGTCTCATATAGAGCATGACAACTTTGGCCAAGCGTTGATTAATTATTTGGTAATTCACCACACGGATCCGAGTTTTCCCGACATACAAGAAAAGATACAGGAGGCGATAGAACTGATAAGGAATCGAATAACTTTCAGAATAGCATTAATTAATTTCAGGGATTACGGAAGCGATCCAGGAATCACAAGTCGAATTCAAGACGGTATTTTTGATCACCTACTGAACACAAGGATAAACACATTAGAAATTGTTGACCAAAGTCGTCATGAACAATTCGACCAAATAGCACAGAGGATAGGTGTAGAGCGCGAAGAAGAGCGTCCACTGAGCGCAATTATTGATGGATCTGTTTACGGAATGGTTGTGGAAGAGAATACATATGTAGCCAGCACTACTCAAGATATGGAAGTAGCAACTCGCCGTGTTCCAAATCCAAATCGGGAGGTATTAGTTCGAGCTATTAATGGTCTGCGCTATCAGGAAACCCAGTACCGGCAGATGGAGAGAGACCAGACCGCCAGAAGTCTTAGTGCGGATCTTTCTGTATTGATGAACTTAAGGAATGCTTCGCGAGAACAGTTGCTGGAAGCTGGCATAGAGATGTTGCGTTCCCGCAACATAGGCAGTTCATTGTCTGAATTAAACGAGTTTATTGAACAGCTTGAAAGTAGAATGGCCCAAGAGCCTGAATTCATCGAAGAGCCAATCATGGGGATAATTGCCGGATATGGGGAAACTGTTGTTCGGGTTGTGAGTCTCGAGCTGTATATTAAAATCCGGGACTTCTTAACCGGCGATCTCATTTATACTAAAAGGCTTATTAAAACTATCTCTAGTGTTGGGATGCCGACTGAGGTAATCTCCCGTAGTACAATGTGCAGTGATGTTATTGAAGAAATAATTAATGAGGCCGGAAATGAGCTAAGCCAAGAACTGCGTTCTTACGGACTGGGTTATCTTGAGCTGTTCCGATATGACATAAGGACCGGAAACATCGCCAACGCCGTAGAGAACGCTGTAAATTATTTAGTTTCTATTTCGTCTATAGAGGCTGCTGCCGGATTGCCTGAGGTCATTAGGTTTCTGGATCGTTACTCTTCTAATAACTTCTCCATGCGGTCAGGTTTTCTCGAATCACACTTTGAGAGATTTTTCCCAGAGGCATATTCAAACGCCACGGAGCTAATGCGACGACTCGCCGCTGCTGAAAAAATAGAGCTACTCTGTGATGCCCTCACCAACTCAGATGGGCGAGTGCTAGTGGCGTACGCCATTGGAGACCTTGCGGATTTCCTTATGTCAGCTCAGTTGGAGAGAACGTTAGCTAACTACATGGAGTTATTCAGACAGGCAGATATATCAATCGAGGAATTAATTATCGAGGGAAGGCGAGCTGAAGCAGTGGCGATAATTCAGCGAGGGGATCTAGAAATGGTTAAGATCCTCGAGCTAGTTTGTGTAGATGATGACTGGCGTCTGGTGGAGTTCAACGGTTTTCCCCGATCCCTGCCGCTGGGTCAATCGTTGACAGTCGAACTGGACGGTGCAGAGTCACACCTCTACAGCATCGACGTGACGGAACAGTGTCGATTAAAAATATTCTCCATTGGCGGATCGAATGCCGTTGGGGAGCTTTTGGACAGCGAATGTAGGTCTATTACAAGAGATAACGAAGACGGCTACCAACCTAACTTCGAAATACAGAGGGACCTGGAGCCCAGCATATATTACCTGCTGGTCAGCAATTACGGCAGTCACGCTTCTAGCTCCCTTAACTTAACCGCCGAAAGATTGATAAGGGGTGGTGGAGCCTGCTCTAATGCCCAGGTAATCGAAATTGGGCGGGACTATAGGGGGAACGCACAGGGTACAACGCCAACTTATTATAGTTTCGTCGTTAGACACCAATCTGTGTATAAAATCTTTACTCGTAGTAGAGTTAACACTGTTGGGACTCTTCTAGATGAATATTGTAATGTGATAGCTGCTAATGATGACTGTGGTTCTGATAGTGATTTTATGATACATAGAATATTAGAGCCAGGTACGTATTATCTGACTGTTGGAGGACTTAACGATAACGCGCAGGGTCGCTATAGGCTGCGAGTAGAACGATCAAATGATTTGGTGTTCTTTGAAAACATCAGGGACATTCAAATCGGTGATCTATTTAGAGATGATCTGGCGAGAGCCGGACATAACATATATCGATTTGAAATAGCGAGTGACGAGGACATAAGAGTATTTTCAACAGGAGATATTGACGTTAAGGGTGAGTTGCTTGATGAGAACATGTGTAGAATTGCCTTTGACGATGATTCAGGTGAGGGTTTGAATTTCCTTATAGAAGCATATTTGATTCCCGGGATCTACCATATTCATGTATCTGGTTACACCAGATGGGACTATGGCAGATTCTCATTACATACTGTACGCGTGATGTACTGAGATTCAAATTATCCCTATCTACTCTCAGGTATACCCAGTTTTGATTAGGGATTTACAATGGAGCCGATCAGTACTTTGCTTAGGTCGTAACCAATAAAGACCGTAGGAGATGCACATGCTCAGCCCCTAAGCTATTACCTCACAGCTGTCGACTGAGGAACTGGCGCGTCCTGCGCAACCCGATGGTGGAGGACCCGCCGTGCTGGCAGCACTGATGGCCTCGGTTGTGCCGCGCTGCGGGCCGCTAGTTGTGCTGGTAGACTGGACCGATTTGCAGCCTTAAGGCAACCTGATGCCGGCGCTGGCCCGGAACTGTCGCTCCGTGCCCTTCTTCAGCAAGACCATCGGGATGTGCGGCGGCAGCATGCTGGCGGTCGAGTCACGCGGGCTTGACCCGCAGATGAAGGCTAATACAGCGAGCGCACGAGTCTTGTAGCTGGCAACGATCGGTTTCCTGGCGCTTCAGGTGTTGAAACTACCTATACCCATGGCAGTTCAGCACCTGCTAAGGAGATAATGTTAGGAAACTGGGGATTGCTGAGTTGCATGTCCCTATTTTTTACGTCCGCCGCTTTTTGGCGGGATTCAGAATAGCTCGGCGTAGCGCTCGCGCTCCCAGTGGCTGACGTTGGCGCTGTACTCCTTCCACTCGGCACGCTTCTCGCGCAGGTAGAACTGGAAGGTGTGGTCGCCGAGCACCTCGCGCACCAGCTCGCTCTTCTCCATCTCGTTCAGCGCTTCGAGCAGGCTACCGGGCAGGGAGGCGATGTTGTAGCTCATCGCGTCCTCGGGGCTCAGCTCGTAGATGTTCTCGTCGATCGGGTCGGGCGGCTCGAGGCCGCGCTCGATGCCGTCGAGGCCAGCGGCGAGCATGACGGCCAGGGCGAGGTAGACGTTGCACGATGGGTCGGGGCTGCGCAGCTCGGCGCGCAGGCTGGTGTCGCGGCCCTCGGCGTAGGAGGGGATACGGATGAGGGCGCTGCGGTTGACCTGCCCCCAGGCGATGTAGATCGGCGCCTCGTAGCCGGGCAGCAGGCGCTTGTAGGAGTTGACCAGCGGGTTGGTGATGGCGGCGAAGGCGCGCACGTGATCGAGCTGGCCGGCGATGAACTGCTGCGCCGTCTTGGAGAGCCGGTAGGGCCCGGTCGGGTCGTAGAAGGCATTCTGGCCGTCGCGGAAAAGGCTCTGGTGCACGTGCATGCCGCTGCCGTTGATGCCGGCGAACGGCTTCGGCATGAAGGTGGCGGTCAGCCCGCCGGCGATCGCTATCGTCTTGACAGCGTACTTGAGCGAGGTGGCGTTGTCGGCGGTGGTCAGGGCGTCGTCGTAGCGGAAGTCGATCTCGTGCTGGCCGTTGGCCACCTCGTGGTGCAGCGCCTCGACGTCGATGTTCAGCTCCCGCAGGGCGGAGGTCATCGCCTTGCGCACCTCGGCGGCCTCGTCGGCGGTGAGGTCGAAGTAGCCGGCGCGGTCGTGCGGCAGCACGTCGAGGCGGCCGTCGATCTTCTTGAGGAGGAAGAACTCCATCTCCGGCCCGGTGTTGTAGACGGCGCCCATCTCCTCGGCGCGACGCAACTGGCGCTTGAGGATGTGGCGCGGATCGCCGCGGAAGGGGCTCCCGTCGGGCTGGTAGACGTCGCAGATCAAGCGGGCCGTCGTGGCCACCTGCGCGGCGCGGCTCCAGGGCAGGATGGCGAAGGTGCCGGGGTCGGGGACCAGGTACATGTCGCTCTCGGCGATGCGGGTGAAACCCTCGATCGAGGAGCCGTCGAACCAGATGCCCTGCTCGAGCGCGTCGGCCAGCTTGGAGACCGGGATCGTCACCGCCTTGACGGCCCCGGCCAGGTCGGTGAATTGCAGGTTGACGAACTCGACCTGCTGCTCCCTGCACTTCTCCAGCGTGGCGGCCTTGTCCATCGCCCCCCTCCTCTCGATATGTTGTTGGCAAATACGGTGTGGATACTAAATCATGTATATATCTCAGATGGCGGGCGAGGACAAGGCCGTTTTTCCGGCCGCCGTCAGAAGTTGAAGTTGTAGACGATCTTGGCGATAAGCGCCCGGTCGCGCAGCGAGGAGCCGGGCAGGCCGAAGTCGTGTCCTTCGTCGTAGACGAGCCACGCCTCGGAACCGGGTGCGTATATCCAGCGGAGGCGGAAGTTGAAGACGAAGTCGTCGTAGAGCGAGGAGTACTGTGTCGCCACGCGGGTGATCAGGTTCGGGCTGAAGAAGTAGGAGACGTAGAGCCGCGCGATGGTGCTCTCGAAGTCGCCGCCGGGCAGCTCCGCCCCGGTGTAGTTGGCCTCGGCGTTTATATGCAGCCTCGGCGTGGCCTTGAACAGCACCGAAACGATCGCCCGCCTCATGTCGCCGCCGTAGAAGCTGCCCTGGCCGTAGGAGGCGTTCAGTTTCAGCGGGCGCGAGGGAGAAGAGAAGAAATGGAAAATCGCCTGGCGGTTCGAATAGATCCCCGGCGGGATAGCGACGCCGGGCGCGATGGCGAAAGTGTAGGGAATCAGGTCATCGGTCAGGTCGCCCTCGACCGCCAACATGTCCCCCGAGTGGAAGTGGATCTGCGCGGACGGATAATACGATTCGGTTTCCAGAACGCCATCGTAGTTTTGGTATCTCTTGTAGATAAGCCCGAAGTAAAGCTGCCTCACGCCGGTCCAGCCCGGCCGCGGCTTGTAGGCGCCGAAGAGCGTCCATGTGCGCTGGTTCGGCCGCAGCACGAAGCCGATGCCGGGGTTGAAGTTGGGGCCGATGTCGTCGTAGCGCACCTCCCACTCGTAGAGGTCGGTGGGGTGGAAGATGCCGACGTTGCCGCTCCAGTTCCCCTCCGCGACCCCGGGGCGGTCGCTGCGGGCCAGGTAGCCGTGGAACCACATGTTGTTGTCCAGGACGAAGCTGAACTCGCCGGCGAAGCTTGTGTCCTCCTCCGACGCCACGCCGCTGCGCCTGGTGACGATGCCGCCGACGAAGCTGCGGCTGAAGATGTTGTGCTTGGCCATGGCGACGGTGAAGTTCTCGCCGCCGATGCCGCCGCTCTCGGCGGTCTGCATCGACAGGAAGCCGACGTTGGTGTCGCCCACGAGGCCGTGGAGCCTGGCGCCGCCGATGATCGGCACCTCGCGGTTGCCGCGCAGCCCGATGCGGCGGCTGAAGAAGATCTCCGCGCGGTTGTAGAGCCCGAAGTGGAACAGGTCGGCGCCCTCGATGAAGAACGGCCGCTTCTCCGGGTAGAAGAGGCTGAAGCGGGTGAGGTTGACCTGCAGCGCGTCGCTCTCCACCTGGGCGAAGTCGGTGTTGAGCGTGAAGTCGGCCGTCAGGTTGGGAGTAATGCCCCACTTGACGTCGAGGCCGGCGTCGCCGTCGAACTCGCTATCCGTAGCCGTCTGGCTGTAACCGGCGATGGCGTACGGCTTGATCTCGATAGCCCTGCCGCGCTCGATCTCGCGCAGCCCCGCGATGCGCCCGTACTTGCTTGGCGTGAAGAGGCTGAAATCGCGTTCGACGTATGGCCAGCAGACGAACTCGTTCTTGCGCCGGATCGTGCGGCTCACCAGCAGCCCCATCTCGACCTCCTCACCCGGCCTGAAGCGGAGAACGAAGAAGGGGATGGCGATCTCGAGCGTATATCCTTCCTCGTCGACGTGGGCACGTGAGGTCCAGATGGCGTCCCAGGATTCGTTGAAGATGCCGAAGTCGCCCGTCTCGGCGTCCGCGCGGGCGCCGTTGGCGTTGGTGGCGAACCAGAAGGCGGTGCGGCCGTCGCCGTTGGAATCGATGTAGATTTCGAAGCAGTCGTCCTGGCCGATGTTGCCGTCGCGCTCGAATATCGTGCGGACGAGCCGTCTGCTATCCGAATCTAACATGCGCACGCCGATGTAGAGATTGTGGCTGTCGTAGCAGATCCTGACCTCGGTGCGCTCGCTGGCCGCTTCGCCGTCGACCGGCTCGCGCTGGTGGAAGTCGGTTACCGGCTCGATTTCGCCCCAAACTGGGTCGTCAAGGACGCCGTCGATCCGCGGAGGGGTCTCGACGCGGACAGGCCGCACTGTGGGGATGTCGTCGTCCGCGCAAACCGCGGCGGCAAGGGTCAGGAGCAGAACGGCGGCGATGCGCTTCTTCATCATCAATTCCTCATACTGTCGGATTCCGATATTCGTTCACACAATCAGGCTGCCCCTAGCATTGAATACGAAGCTGGCGGGAAAAGAGTTTAACATTTTTCTGCCAATTCAAAAGTGAGTTGTCGTTTAGGGCAGAGTGGATGGGCACGCACCGAATTCTCCTGGTGGAAGAGGAATCAGACTATCGATAGCTGATGTATAATCCGGCAGGGGAATAATCATGCGCGACGAGCTTTGGCGCTACGACCGCCAGATCCGCTTCGAGCCGATCGGCGAGGCGGGCCAGCGGGCGATCCGGCGCGCCGCCGTCGTGGTGGTCGGCTGCGGTGCGCTCGGTTCGACGGCGGCCGACCAACTGGTGCGCGCCGGCGTTGGCCGGCTCACGGTGGTCGACCGCGACGTGATCGAGCTGCATAACCTGCAGCGCCAGGGCCTCTTCACGGAGGACGACCTAGTTGCGGGCCGCCCGAAGGCTGTGGCGGCGGAGCGGGCGCTGCGGGCCGCCAACAGCGAGGTCGAGGTGCGGGGCGTAGTCGCCGACGTGAGCTACCGCAATGCTCGGCGGCTCTGCGAGGGTGCGGACCTGATCGTTGATGGCAGCGACAACTTCGAGACGCGTCTGCTGCTCAACGACGTGGCGCTGGAGCTCGGTCTGCCCTGGGTCTACGGCGGCGCCGTCGCCTCGGAGGGGATGGCGAAGGCGGTGGTGCCGGGTGCCACCAGTTGCCTGCGCTGCCTGCTCGACGGCGTCCCGGATGCGGGCGAGATGCGCACTTGCGAGACTGCCGGGATCATCGCACCGGCGCCGCACATGGTGGCCTCGATCCAGGTCGCCCTGGCGCTGCGGCTTCTGAGCGGCGGCGGGGCCGACGGCAATCTGCTGGTGCTGGACTGTTGGGAGCCCTCGCTGCGCTCGATCCCGGTGCCGCGCCTGGTGGACTGCCCGGCTTGTGTTCGGGGCGAGCGCAGGTTCCTCTCGGGCCAGGAAGCCGGCTCGGCGACCGTCATGTGCGGTCACCGCACGGTGCAGGTGCTACCAGCCGGGGAGGGGAGCGTAGACCTGGCGGAGTTGGCCCGGTCGCTGGAGGGCCTGGGCGAGGTCAGGGACCGCCGCCACTACCTGCAGTTCGACGACGGCGAGCTGAAGCTATCAATCTTCCCGGACGGGCGCTGCCTGGTGCGCGGCACCGACGACCCGGCGCGGGCGCGGGCGGCCGTGGCCAAGTACCTGGGCGGCTAGCGCGATCGCAAAGGGCGACCTTCGGATACGCCTTTCGGGCGCTACCCCTGCACGGGTAGTTTCATCGCCGCGAATCTGTCCGGCGACACCTCCTCGGCTTCGTCGATGAGCATGACCGGTATGCCGTCGTCGACGCGGTAGCGGAGGCGGCACTCCGGATTCAGGCACTGCAGCGATACCTCGTGCTCCGCCAGCGCCGAGCGGCAGGCGGGGCAGACTAATATCTCCAGCAGTTCGGGTGCCACGGCGGATTCCGATTCGATCTTGTCGCTCATCTTCAGCTCCTCGATTGGCCGGCCCCGACCGCTTCGGATTCGGGGTCGGCTGCGGCGCCGGATTCGATCTCGGCGATCAGCCGGAAGAGATCGGGGTCGCGCTCCAGCAGCTCCTGGGCCGTGTGGCGGGCCGTCTCCGGCAGGCCGGGGCGCTTGACGTCGGAGGCGTAAGCCTCGACGCCCTGGGCGAAGTATTCCAGCGCGTCCGCAGCGGCATAATAGTCGAGCATGCTCCCCGCCGCCACCGCCCTATCGTACAGCTCCGCTATCCTCTCCTGCAATTCGGCCGGCAGGGCGTAGATGTGGACCTGGTGGGCGAACTCGTGGGCAACCATATTGAAGCCGCCGCGCGCCGCCTCGTCGAGGGTGTGGATGCCGGAGACGCCCTGGAGGCCGCCGATCCCCTTGACATCGTCCCAGAGGCGGCCGTCGAACGTGCGCTGTCCCCGCATCTCCTCCAAGCCGGGCCCCTCCCAGAGCCGCCTGTGCATGGGCAGGATGTAGTGGGTCGCCCCGCGGCTTGCCAGCTCCGGGAGGAAACGCTGGAGCGGCTCGATGCCGCGCAGTATCGCCCGCTGGCGATCCGCACTCAGGGAATCGTAATTAATGAAAACGTCGCGCAGAAAAGGCGGCTCCTCGAGGGGCCGCCGGCGCAACCGGGCGAGGAGTAGCGGAGAGACGACGTCCTGCCGGCTCAGGCGCAGCCTGAGAGCCTCGGCAATCCCGTGGTGGGCCAGCCCCCAGCCGGGATTGATCTCCAGCGCCCGCATGTAGGCCCTGATCGCCGCCTCGTCGTCGCCACGGCGCAGGAGGGCGGCTCCGAGCATCGTAAGCGCCTCGGGGTCGGCGGGCTCGCCCTCCAGCAGCCGCCGCAGTTCCGATTCGGCGCCGGCCGGATCCCCCGAATCCAACAGCACTTCCGCCCGGGCGAGTGCTTCCCGGCTATCCTCGGTCCGGTCGACCTCCGGGTAGCCGTCCACGCTGTGCCCCTGACCGAGGTAGAGGCGGGCACGGACGTGGAACGGATCGAGGCGCACGGCCAGCCGCAACTGCTCGACCGATGCTTCGAATTCCCCAGTCCTGTAGAAGGCGTAGCCGAGGACAAAGCGGGCTTCGGCGTCGAGCGGATCCGCGGCCACCGCCTCGCCGGCGAACCGGATGAGAAGCTCGTCGCGGCGTCCCTCGGCCGCGATGTAGGCTGCCTCGTAGTATGCCTCCGCCCGCCGCGGCTCCAGCTCGCGGCCGGCGTTCAGTAGCTCCAGCGCCTCCTCGCTGCGCCCGCCGGCGCGCAGGCAGCGCGCCCTGCCGACCAGGGCGGCGTAGCTCCGCGGCTCCCGCTCGAGGATCTCGTTGAAGATCCTCTCCGCCTCGGCGAAGTCGCTGCGCTGCAGAGAGATCTCGGCTCGCAGCGCCGGCAGGGGGGGGGCCACGTGCGGGGCCGCGTCGAGAAGATCGAGGGCCTCGCCGAACCGGGCCTGGCGGATCAGCAGCTCTACAGCCCCCGCCCTCGCCTCCGGATTGTCGGGATCGGCGCTCAGAGCCAGGGCGAACCGGTCCGCCGCTTCCTCGAACCACCCGGCGCTCAGCAGCAGCTCTGCCAGGCGAATTTGCAGCGCGCTGTCGGAGGGCTCATTGTCGAGCGCGGCCCGGGCCTCTGCGATCCGGGCCTCGAGCTCGCCTAAGGGATCGTCACGGAAAGCGGCGTGCGCGCCCGCCGCAGCCAGCGCCAGAGCGAGCAGTGCCGACGCGGCCGCCAGGCAGGTGCTGCGGCAGCCGCAGGCCCGCGCAAGCGGTTTAAATCGCCCCTTCGCTGCGGCTGTTGATGTCACTGGCGGTTAACCAGAGCCTTTGTAGCGGAAATCGTAGTAAAGTACTTTGTGATTCCTATCACTGCAGGAATCGCTCTTAGGCACTACTTTAAGCATGAATTGTACTCTATAATGAGTGGAGTTTACATATCGGGGGCGAGATGTTGAGGATTTCGCGGCAGGACGGCTTCTCGATGATAGAGCTACTCGGGGTGCTGTTCGTAATCGGCCTGCTCGCCGCCCTCTCCTGGCAGGCGCTTATGGGCTGGCGCGAGCGCAACGCCCTGCGCATGGTCAGCCAGGACGTGAAGTACCTGTTCGAGAAGTACCGCCAGCGGGCAGTAGACAAGGGATACAACTACGGCCTGATATTCTCCGACGACGGCCTCTATGTCTTCGAGGACAACGGCGGCAACGGCAGCGACCGGTTCCTGACGATGAACAACTTTGCGGTCGACCCGGGCGAATACTCCGACCGCGTGGGGAACACCGGGGAGGCCAACCAGCGGGGCTTCCGCCGCGTGAGCAGCGCCGTTAATGAGTACTCCCTCTTCAACAGCAGCAGCCGCAACGGCACACTGCTGGCGATGACGATGACCTCCTTAGATCTCGACGGAACGCGGACCGGCGACGCCTTCGTCCCCGCAGGCACCGACATCAGCTCCAGCGCCGTGCAAACGTTCAGCGGCAGCGACGACGCCCCGTTCGAATCGGGTTCGCTGGCGCTGTTCTTCTGCTCCGATGGCCTCGTCTACCTCAAGGACCCGACGCAGCCGATCCAGCCGTTCGACCGCGGCCTCTACAGGCTCGGCGACAGCGTCGACCCCTTCTACGTCGTCCGCATCGCCTACGACAATCCCGATACCGCCCGGGCGGAGATACCCGACTACTTCGAGGTCGCCCTGAACCGCTACGGGGCGGCAACTTACGTGCGCTGGCACTCAAACGACGGTGGAGCGACCTGGCATGCGCAGATCCAGTGAAGACGGCTACTCGCTGATCGAGGTGCTCGTCGGCCTGGCGATCTTCTCCGTCGGCGCCCTGGCAAGCGGCATGATGATCGTCGCCAGCATGCACCAGAACCAGGCGGCCAGGGAGCGGACGCGGGTGGCGGGGCTCGTCTCGGAGCGGCTCGAGGAGCTGCGCTCCCGGCCGTGGGACGACGCGGGCGGTTACTACTCGCTGCGGGCCGGTGGCCAGGTGCTCGACGTCGATGACCTGCGCAGCTACTCGTACGGCGCGGTGGAGTACGACTTCTCAGGGACCTACGACTCCAATCTCTACGAAATCGGCATGCCGTACGACGAGATGCCGTTCTACCTGGTGATGTGGCGCATCGAGGACATGACCGACAGCGGCCTGGACTTCAAGCGGGTCACCATACGCGGCGCAGCCATGCGCTGGCACAGCCTCGAGCAGCGCTGGGAGCCTGTGGCGACGTTCGACCACGTGGGCATGGTATTCAGGGAGATAAAAGCGGAATGAGCACACGATTACTTGAGCCTCCGAGCCGGCGTTGCCGAGCGCGCGCGCCCCGGGCGGGGCGCCGCCAGGACGGTTTCACGCTGGCGGAGGTGCTCATAGTGCTGGTCATCATCAGCATCCTGAGCACGATCATGATCGTGAGCGTCAACTCCAGCCGCCGCGCCGGCCTGGCCAACCAGGGTGTGAGCTCCGCGCAGCAGAGCGCGCGCCTGATCTCCACCCTGCTGGAGCGCGACGCGCGCGATATCGGCAGCGGCCTCTACTCCAACGCCTACCGCAGCAAGAACGGCGGCGAGGCCGGCGAGCTGATCGGCAGCCAGAGCCCCGACCGCTTCGACTACGAGCTGGACGTTACCGACCTCGAGGGATTCATGATCCCGCCGCTGGAGGTGGTCAACGGCACCAACAACGAGCCTGCCTCCTACCTCAACCCGATGGCCCAATCGATCAATCTCACCAGCGACTACCGCGCCCCCGGCAGCGACGTGCTGACTACCTATTCGATCCCCACGGACCTGTTCGGCGGCGTCATCGACGAGTATTCCGGTCTCGGGCAGGAGAACTTCATCGTCGAGGATCCGGTGCTCGGCCAGCGCCTCCTCGACATCTTCGAGAGGTTGGGCAGCAAGCCGCTGCTGGTCTTCGTCATCGACGACGAGGGGACTTACGCCACACTGCGCTCTATAACCCAAATCTCCAGCCAGGCCGGCGAATTCCGGATCAAAATGGAGCCCTCCAACGCCGTCAACCAGCCGACCAACTTCAAGGGCTTCCTCGAGGATATCGGCTACAGCTTCACCGGCCCCGGCGGCCCGGACCAGTTGCGGGCGATGGTCCAAGGTGACTCCTTCGGCATGATTTCCGCGGTCACCTACTTCGTCTACAACCATCCCGATCCGTCGCTGGGCGCCGACGGCTGGCTGGTGCGTCTCGACGTACCCTCCATAATCGCTGCCGGGCTCGACATCGACGCCACCGATCCCGAAACGCTGCGCCCGTTCGTGCTCGCCGAGCACGTGGTAGACTTCCAGGTGGCGCTGGGCATCGACAGCGACCACAACGGCTTCGTCGACTACGGCGAGTGGGTCAACTCCGAGGCGATGGAGGACTACTCGCACGTCGCCCCCGGTGAGGATAGCGTCTCGACCGAGTTCTCGGACCTGGTAAATCACCTTGTCGGCGTGCGCGTAACGGTGGTCACGCGCACCGACAACACCTCGGCCGACGACCCCTACGGCTTCATGCGCCGCGACGCCCCCGGCTTCGACTCCACCTATCCAGGCGCCGCGGAAGTGGCAGCCGCCCTGAACCTGCCGACCCAGATCGAGGACCACGCGTGGGACCGCGACGACCTGCTTGACAGGGTCTGGTACCACCGGGCGGTCTCCTTCACGCGCTCGATGAAGATACGTAACCTCAACCTGGCGAACACTTTCGCCCGCACCCAGTAGGCGGCCTGATGAGAGAGAGAGGAAACTGCCGATCCGACGGCGAGGCCGGCGCGGCGCTGCTGCTGGCGATCTTCTTTACCCTGATCATCAACGGCATCGCCCTCACCCTCTTCGTCACCTCCAGCAGCGAGATGTCCAGCTCCTCGAGCCAGGTCATCGGCCAGGATTCGTTCAACGTCGCCGAAGCCGGCATCAACATCGGCCTGCTGCGCGTCAAGGCCCTGATGGAGGCCCACGATCCGGTCGATCCCTCGACGCCCTTCTCGCGCCCACCGTTCAACCTCACCTCCGAGGGCGCGGTCGGCGACGACAACCTGACCCTGAGCGAGTACAGCTACTTCGACCTGGTGACCCTGGAACCACTGCCCGAGAGCTCCCTCACCCAGATCCGCTACGGCCTCGTCGATGACGTCACCAATACCTACACCAGCTCCATCGACGGCTTCTTCACTCCCGAGAGCTCGAATCCGGACGAGATCAGCGCCTACCTCACCGGCGCCGAGCCGGTCTACCTCGACCTGATCGACATGGAAGGGAGCGCCGTGCAGCGGGCTTGGCGTCTCTATCTCGTCAACGACAACGACCACGACGACAAGACCGCCCTGCTGGTTGCCGTCGGCTACGTGATGGACGTGCGGAACAACGTCCTCTACCAGAAGAGGATCGAAGCCAGCGTCTACATCCACGGCTTGGATCTGGGCCGGCAGCCGGACCCGACCGGACAGATATCGTCCAGCGCCCGCGGCGCCCGCACCGGCCGCTTCCGCGTCTCGTCGGACCTCGATCAGCCGGTCGACAGTTTCGACATTCGCTAGGCACAGAAGACCATGGAGAGGGGGCCATGAGAAAAACAACTGCGGCAATTCTGACCGCCCTGGCGCTGGCCTGCCTTCCGGCCGCTGCGCAGGAGCAGCCCCACAACGACCCCCTGGCCATCCTCAGCAATCGGCCGCGTCCCAACGTACTGATGCTAATCGACACCTCCGGCTCGATGCTCTGGGACAGCGATCAGATCAGCGGCAGCGACATCACCGTGCGCCTGGAGGACAGCCTGCGCTACGCCTATGCTCCCCACTACACCTACAACTTCGGCTCCGACAGCCACAAGGTCTACCTCATCGACAGCGATCACCCCGAAAGCCGCATCGGGCAGGCCAAAGCCGCCATCCGCGAGATCAGCTCGCAGATCCCGGACATCAACCTCGGCATCGGCCGCTTTCGCAAGTCGCTGGTGCTCAACCGCTTCCGCGCCGACGTCCCGTCCGGTCTTGATCAGGATGCCGTGCAGCCCAACTGGTACAACTACGAGTACTGGGACGGCCAGCTCCCCGTCGTGGGGCAGATAAACGTCCCCTATCGTCGCGCGCACGTTGGAGCCGGTAATCCTTATGAATACGCCTACGCCCGCGTGGTGCGGCGCTACAACGAGCACTGCGGGCCTATCTACCGCATGTGGACGATCTACGACCCGACCGACGTCGTTTGGTCGACCGACATAGAAGAGGTCCGCTACATCGGCGGCGAGCTCTATATCCGCCTCAACTGGTGGACGCGGGAGATCGAGGACTCCCGCTACATGCAGTACCGCGCCCTGGGCTCCTCCGGCGAGCAGATCTTTCGCGACAGCTACGCCTCGCCGGACGCCACCCACCGCAACAAGCTCAACCAGGTCGACAACATCGACATCTTCATCAGCGACTCCGAGTTTCTGATGCTGAAAGAAAACACCCAGCTTGGCGATCCTCTCTCCGCGAACGTCTACGTGGCCGAGGTCTACGGGGTGCCAGTCGACCAGACGCTGACCTTCTACTACTACCCCACCGTCGCCGACTGGGATGGCACAACCAGTTGCGCGGGCGGCGAGATACTGGTGGACGTGCAGGACCGCTTCCAGGACGACTTCGACACGCCGCAAGACGAGAGCGACAACAAGGAGCAGGTCGCCGCCACCGCCGGCCCGATCACCACCAACGCGCTGATCTATGATTTCACCGTCGAGCCGGTCGAACTTACCGACCTCGGCCCCTTCTTCGGCATGGGCGGCACCGCGCTGGGAAGCACGCTCGAGGCAGCTACCGCCTTCTACCGGGACTCGGTAATCCCCCGCGACCAGGATTACAACGTTGCGCACTGCCGCGACAACTTCGTCATCCTGCTCACCGACGGCTACGAAACCTGCGGCGGCGTCCCCGAGAGCGCTGCCTCCTATCTCTACAACGACCTCGGAATCAAGGTCTACGTCATCGCATTCGTCACCACCACTGCGCAGGCCGACGCCATCGCCGCGGCCGGCGGCACCGAGGTGGCCTTCCGCGCCGACAACAAGGAGGAGCTGATCGAGGCGCTCAAAAACATCTTTGCCGAGATTCAAACCTCGGTGCAACTGGCGGCCCCGGTGGCCGCCAGCTCCACCCGCCAGCAGGAGAGCGTTGTGGAGGGCGACGTCGCGCTGCTGCCATATTTCGACTTCCCGGGCTTCGAGGGCCACCTGCAGGCCCGCAGAATATTCAAGATCTGCGTCGTCGCCGTCGACCCCAGCACGGGAGACATCCTGCTCGACGGCAGCGGCGAGGCGGTGATCATCGAGGACGACATCAGCGAGGCGCGCGTCCTCGAGCTCACTAACGATCCCGACAACCCGATCGACCAGGATCCCGCCCGCGAGATCGTCGGCATCCAGATCGACCCGCCGGCCTTCTCCTGGGACGCCGGCGAGCTCCTCAGCCTGCCGTTCATCGAAACCGAAGACCCGGAGTTCGAGTACCAGCACCTGCAGCAGGACTACGACGACCTGGATGGCGACGGCGACACCTCCGAGGAGATCGTAAATCCCGCCTACAGGACGGCCGACGAGCGCCGCATCTTCACCACGCTCTCGTTCGCTTGGCGGCCCGAAGTGATCGAGTTCGACGAGGCGACACTGATCGACGACGAAGACAACCGCGACGAGGTGATTCCGCTGCTCGGCGTCGAGGGCTGGAGCGAAGAGGAGATCCGCTTCCTAGTCAACTACGTGCGCGGCAAGACGGTGAGGCGCTTCGCCGAGACCACCGAGATCTACGGCTACACGTTCAACCCGGGCGACCCGATGCCGAATCCCGACTCCGAGGACGGCAACGGCGACGGCATCCCCGACGGCTTCCTCTACAGCGAGCGCCAGTGGAAGCTCGGTGACATCGTCGGCTCCACGCCCGCGGTCGTGATACCGCCGATGGGCACCTACCCGATCGAGATCAACGACAACGACAACTCCCTGCACGACTACGACGAGTTCGCCGAAGCCAACTCCGACATCCCCTCGGTGGCGATCATCGGCGCCAACGACGGCATGCTGCACGCCTTCAGCTTCACCGGCATCGATCTCAACGACGACGGCGACTTCGAGGACACCGGCGAGTTCTACCCCGGCCAGGAAATCTGGGCCTTCGTGCCGCCCGACCTCATGGGCAAGCAGAGGATGATCTACAGCGACAGCGAGGACGACGACGACTTCGAGCCCGACGGCCAGCTGATGAGTCCCCACTCCTACTTCGTCGACGCCATGTCCACGCTGGCGATCGTGCGCGCCCGCTTCCACGACGGCGACACCGACGGCGACGGCAGCGCCGACGATCCGGAATTCCGGATCATGTTCCTCACCGGCGAGGGCCGGGGCGGCAACTACTACTGGGCCCTCGACGTCACCGATCCGCTCACCCCCGTACCGGTCTGGTCGCTGACCGACCCCACCATGGGCCTCACACTATCGCGCCCGGCTGTCGGTCCCGTCCAAACCGGCGACTCATTCGCCTACTATGCATTCATGGGCTCCGGCTTCGACTACGACCAGGTCGACGGCAGCGCCGATGTCGGCAACATCCTCTACCAGGTCGACGTCAACGACGGCAGCATCCTTAATTCCTTCCACGCCGGCGACGCCGCCGGCGGCGCCGGGATACCCAACGCCATCGTCGGGCGGGCGATCATGGTGGACGACGACGACGACTTCCTTGTTGAGCGCGTCTACTGCGGCGATCTGGACGGCAACATCTGGCGCTGGGACCTGACAAGCGGCTTCGTAACCAACATCCTCGAGGCCTCGCCCGAGCCGCTGACCACCGCCGATGATCGCCTCGAGCGGCCGATACTCGACAGCCTGACCTACGCCAACATCTTCGGCTTCGACGTCGTCTCCGCGGCCACCGGCGGCGACACGCGCCGCTACATCGACGAACAGGGCTATCGCATCAACTATACCGAGCAGCGGGTTTACATGCTGGTCGACACCGATCGCGAGGGCCGCGTCGCCAGCCTGCTCAACGGCCGTATCAACGAGGAAGGCGATTACGAGGAGACCGGCGACACCATCGGCGTCGACCTGCCGCCCTACAGGGTGGCGGAGAACATACCGGTCGTAACCGCCTTCACCGAGTACGACGAGGCGGGCAGGATATACCGCGGCTTCCAGACATTCTATCCTCTCTACACCCCCGACCCGGCAGGCCTGCGCTCCATCCGCTGCTCTTTCGGCTCCTCCGACCTGCTGGTGCTCGACAGCATCTTCAGCGAGAGCAGCATCGTCGAGTCCACGCAGGGCACCGTGATCGACATGGGTGAGGGGAAGGCCACCGGCATCACCTACGTTGGCGGCAACATACTCTTCAGCATCGGCGACCAGTTCAAGGTCTACGGCCAGGGTATCTACCGCTTCGAGAGCACCCAGCGGGTGCAGGCGCGCATCAAAGTGCTGCAGTGGCGCGAGGTGTTCTAAAGCAGACGCCACGAGCGATTTACATTAGGTAAATAAGAGAGAATCCGCGCTCTGCGGAGCAGGCGTTTATCCCTACTATTCCACGGTTTCCCGTAAGTCGAGCAGCTTGAGGCCCGTCGCCGGATCGTGTGTTCGCTCGAGGCGGCGGCTGAATGTGCGCAGGCGGATCTCGCAGGTGACCGATACGTGGCCCTCGATCAGGTGGCCGCCACGGGCCCGCATCTCCTCGTCGGAGAAGACGATATGGATGTGCGGCAGCGGGCGGCCCTCTGCCCAGGAGAGGTTGCCGCTCAGCGAGAGTATCTCCAGGTTCCCCTCGAAGGTCCTTTCGGGGTAGCTCCCGGTCGCCGGGTCGAAGTATCCGCAGCGGATTCTGTCGGCGGCGCCGATGCCGCTGAGGACGCCGGAGGGAATCCTGTTCGCCGAGGCGAAACGGGTGAGCGTTTCAACTATCTCCTCGCCCCGCTCAAGGCGGAGGAGGTAGCCGTCGTCAACCGCTTCAAATTTCATAGGCCCGCTCTCCCGTACGCTTGTCTTCGCTCACGAACTGCGCCACCTCTCCTGGCCCAACAGCGACTCGACGTAGGCCTTTGCCGCGCTCAGGGCGCCGACCTCGGAGAGCCCCTTGGCCAGCGCCGCAGCCGCCGCCGAGGCGTAGGCGCAGCCGGTTCCGTGGACCGATCCGGGCAAGCGCGGCGAGCGCAACTCCAGCACCCCCTCGGCCGTCGCCAATACGTCGACGGCGTCCCCCTCGAGGTGGCCGCCGGTGACCACGGCCGCCCGCGTGCCCCGCTCCCTCAGCGCCCGCGCCGCCTCGGCCATGCTCTCGGCATCCCTGACCTCGATTCCGGTCAGCGCGGCAGCCTCGCTCATGTTCGGCGTCGCCAGCGTGGCCCGGGGCACGAGCTGCTCCCTCAGTATTGCTTCGGCCTCCTCGTCCACCAGCCGCGCGCCGACGGCGGCGAAGATTACCGGATCGACCACCAGGTGCTCGTACTCCAGCTCGTCAACAAGCTCGACGACTACCTCGGCGGTGCGGGCCGTGCCGAGCATGCCGGTCTTCACCGCGGCGATCTGGAAGGCGCCGGCCATGCTGCGCACCGTGGCTCGCAGCATCTCCGGGGGCGTTGGCTCGTACTGCAGGAACGAGTGCTCGGTCTGCACCGTGAGCGCGGTGACCGCTCCCAGCGCCCGCGCCCCCGCCTGCTCGATGGCCCTGAAGTCGGCGAAGATGCCGGCGCCGCCGGAGGGGTCCACGCCGGCGATAACCAGCACCACGGGTGCCTCTTCGTTCATCTTCCCCCTCGCTCAAGATCCGTCGGCGCTCACGGGCGATCCATCGCGCCGAGGCCACTGCGGAGGGCTATAGGATGGCGGGAATCTTATTTCCAGCCTGTCTCCCTCTACCAGGCCGATCCGTTCCACCGTCCCGCTAACCACCTCGACCACGTAGCGCCCCGGCAGGCGGGCCGGCCCGTAGCTTGGGCAGTCCCAGCCGCTGGCGTCCTCGCAGGGCGGCACATCGCGGGCGACGTGGATCACTCGCATCTCGCCGTCGAGGAATATCATATCGAGGTTGAATCGCATCGAGGGCGGCATCCAGAACGAGAGCCATTGGTCGCGGCCGTAGACGAACAGCATTCCCCGGTCCGCCTCCAGCGACGTGTGCTGGCTGAGGCCGATGGCGCGGGCCAGCGGCGTGTCGGCTATCTCGCAGGCAACCTCGCTGCCGTCGGGGAAGACGGCCACCGCCTCCGGCTCCTGCGCGGCCGGCAGCCAGGCGAGCGTAGCCAGGGCTAGCATGGTGAGCGTCGGCATCGCTACCGCCTCACGGCAACTCGAATTCGAGCCGGTCTCCGACCTCCAGACCGACCTCTTCGCTCAGCCCGGCCACCACCTCCACCACGTACTGGCAGCCCCGTTCGCCCGGCCCGAAGCTCTCGCACTCCTCGGGCAGGTCGCTGGGTCCGGGTTGCGCGTTCGCCTCGATCAACACCACCCGCTTCTCGCCGTCCAGGAATATCATGTCGAGCGGGAAGCGCATCCGCCCCGGCATCCAGAAGCTGACGTTGCGGCGCTCCGTCGGGTAGGCGAACAGCATTCCGCGGTCGGGCGCCAGGTTCTCGTAATTGGTCATCCCCTCCGTCAGCTTCTTGGGCGAGTCGGCCAGCTCGCAGCGGACCACGCGGCCGTCGGGAAAGGTGACGTCCACGTAGGCGCCGTCGCCGCAGCCGGGCTGCAGCGCCAGGGCGCCGGCGAGCAAGAAAAATAGGGACAGGCACCTATTTTTTCCCATAAGTAGCTTATTTTGAGTCGGATACAAAATAGGTGCCTGTCCCTATTTTTCTGGAGGGTTATCGATAAGATCGATGCGCCGGGCCAGCAGGCGGATGCCGCCGTCCTCGGCATCCTCGCTCCAGACCGCCAGCGCGCTCTCGCCGTCGGCGCCGTAGGCGACAGCCAGGTTGCCAATCGGCAGCGCGGAGCTGAGCACAACCGTGGGCTCGCCGACGATGTTTCCTCCATCGTCTACCGACATGAGGTTGAGCCGGTAGATGTTCTCGTACTCCTCCACCCAGACGATGCGGGCAAGCCCGTCCCAGGCCTCCGGCAGCACCACCAGCTCCCGCGTGAACGCGCCGGGTGGCGATATCCGTACCGGCCTCGCGGCGGCGCGCCCCAGACCGTTTACCACCAGCGTGGAGACGGTGCTGCGGGTCAGCTTGGGCGTGGTGCGGTTGTAGGCGAGTAGTATGTTCTCCTCCTCGCCGATCGGCGTTGCCGAGAGGGCCATACTGCGGCTGATCCCCACGCGGGTGACCCCTCGGGGAGCCTCGGCGGGGCCCGTGGGGATGCCGATTTCCCACGAGTTGATGTTGAGGTTGGCGCCGCCCTCCGTGTTCACCAAGAAGCTGAAGAGCCGGAAATCCTGGCCCGCCCGTGCGAGAGCCCGCGTCACCTCGATGTGCTCCTCTCCGGAGTGGAACAGGTAAAGGGGATCGGTCCGGTGCTGCGGATTCTCGGGGTCGAAGTAGGAGGCGAAGGTCTTGATTCTGCGCCCGTAAGATTCGCCCCAGACCGCCAACACACGCCCCGTCTCGCCGTCGACGCCGAGCAGCGGCGGCGCGATCAGGACACCCTGCTCCCGCATGAGGATCTTCGAGCGAAGGACGAAGTTGGTGCTGTCGTCCAGCGTGGTCAGGAAGAGAATCCTGTCGCTGCCGGAGATCTCCTGCCAGGCGATCAGAAACCGGTTGAGCGCCTCGTGGTAGGCCAGCCCGACGAAGGGGGCTTGCCGCTTCCGCGAGCTGGCGCGGGAGATCCGCAGTTCCTTCCGGATCGTCAGGTTTCGCTCGCGCAGGAGAGCGGCGTAAAGCCGGGTCTTGCTGTAGCTGGCGACGTCATTGGCCCGCACCCAGACGACGAGGAAGGCCTTGGAGCCGGGACTATAGGCGACCTGCGCCCTGATGTTGTGCCCCTCCTCTGAGATCGCGATCAGCTCCTCTTCGGCGGGGCGAAGGAGCCCCGGCGCGGCGGCCATCAGAGCAACTGCCAGACAGGATGTGAACAGTGGTCTCATCACGGCTCCAATTATAAGATACTGTATCATGCTGAAGCAACAGGCTTTGCCAAAGCCCACTCCCGGCGTAGGCGTCGGCGGACGCCTCGCGCCCCCAGGCTTGCGGCGCGGGACGGCGCCGGGTATCATTGCCCAACCTCGAACGACGGGAGCCAAGGCGGTAATGTCGATTATCGGCTGCGTGCCCAACATCAGCGAGGGGCGGAGGGCGGACGTGATCCGGCGCCTCTCCAGCGAAACGAGCGCCGTGCGCGGTGTGCGCCTGCTCGACGTGACTTCGGACCGGGAGCAGAACCGCTCGGTCTTCACCTTCATCGGCAACACGGCCTCGCTGGGCAGGGCGGTCTACCGCCTGATGAAGATCGCCATCGAGACGATCGACATCACACGCCACAGCGGCAAGCATCCGCGCATGGGGATCGTGGACGTCATACCGTTCGTGCCGCTGCGCAACGTCAGCATGGAACTGTGCGTCAGGCTGGCGCGCCGCGTAGGCAAGGAGATCGGCGAGAGCTTCGGCGTGCCTGTCTACCTCTACGGGCAGGCGGCTACGGCACCCCACCGGGTCTCGGTAAACGACGTGCGCGAGGGCGAGTTCGAGGGCTTCGCCAGGAAGATCAAGCTGCCGAAATGGAAGCCCGACTTCGGGCCCGAGCGCGTGCACGCCACCGCCGGGGTGGTCGCCGTCGGGGCCCGCCCGCCGCTCATCGCCGTCAACATCAACCTCGACACACCCGACCTGCCGCTGGCCCGGAAGATCTGCGACGGGATCCTGCGCTCCTGCGGTGGCGAGTATCTTAAGGCGCTGGTTGTCGGACGCGGCACCGGCGGCAGCGCCAAGATCGCCGTCAGCGTACTGGATTTCAAGCGGCTGCCGATCCACCGGGTGGTCGAGGCGGCCCGCCGGCTCGCCCGGCGCCAGGGAGCGGCCATCGAAGGGGTCGAGCTGGTCGGCCTGGTCACGGCGGAGTCGCTGTTTGGCAGCCTCGAGCACTACCTGCAGTTGGTCGACTTCAATCCTATGCAGGTGCTGGAGTTCCATCTCTCCCGCAGGCGGTGACCGCTCTCCCGACCGCTTTGCCAAGTAAGGGAACAACAACGCCCAAAGGGCTTCGGCCTTTGCAAAAAGAAGGTTCCTCGGCAGTGGCTACGGAGCGAGTGAAGCTGCTCTTCGATGGCGACGAGCCGCAGCGCCTCGACCGCTTCCTGGCGGGCGCCCTGGCGCGCTTCAGCCGTTCCTATATGCGCCGGATCATCGCTGCGGGCAACGTAACCGTCGACGGGCGGCCAGCCAAGCCGTCGCACCTGCTGCGCGGCGGCGAGGAGATCGAGGTGCAGGCGCCGCCGCCCCGCCGCCTCGACGCCAAGCCGGAGCCGATGCCGCTGCGGGTGCTCTACGAGGACGAGCACCTGATCGTGGTCGACAAGCCGCCGGGGATGGTTGTCCACCCCGCCCCGGGCCACCCGAACGGGACGCTGGTGAACGGGCTCCTGGCACACTGCCGGGACCTCTCCGGGATCGGGGGAGCGCTGCGGCCCGGTATAGTCCACAGGCTCGATATCGGGACCAGCGGCGCCATCGCGGTGGCCAAGAGCGACGAGGCCCACCGCGGCCTGGCGGAACAGTTCAAGGACCGGGCCGTCGAGAAGCGCTACGCGGCGGTTGTCTTCGGGCTGCCGCACGCGGATGAGGGCCTTGTGGAGGTGGCGATCGGCAGGGACCGCAGGAACCGCAAGAAGATCAGCGCCGCCAGCGACCGCCCGAGGGAAACCGTGAGCAGCTACAGCGTCGTCGAGCGCTTCGGCGAGCTTGCGCACCTCTCGGTGCAGTTGCAGACGGGGCGCACCCACCAGGTGCGTGTCCACATGGCCCACATCGGCCACCCCCTGGTCGGAGACAGCCTCTACGGCGGCGCCCGCTGGCGCTCGCTTGGAGATCCCGGTTTGCGAACGCTTGCCAGGTCTTTCGGGCGCCCGGCGCTGCACGCCGAGCTCCTGGCTTTCCGGCACCCGCTCTCCGGCCGCAGGCTGGAGATACGGGCGCCCCTGCCGCCGGACCTGGTCGGTCTGCTCTCAGCCCTGAGGGTGAGGGTGAGGGCTCCGCGATGATCTGCCCCAACTGCAAGACGCCGATGCGCGAGCAGCGCAGGAGCTACCACAAGCAGCGCAAGTGGGTCTGCCCGCGCTGCGGTAGGGTGCGCATGCAGCGGCCCGACCTGCGACGCGGGAAGTCGCATTGAGGGTGTATATGCTGCGGCGCCTCCCGGAACACCTGAATCCTGGGAGCGGTTTTACCGGGCGCCGTTGAAATCCTTGAAACTTTATCTACTTTTGCTATCATGGAAACTCCTGCCGAACTTTTAACAGCAAGCCGGTTTGAGATTAAGCTCTGCGCCCGGTATCGAGCCGCGACCGACCTGCCGGTCGATATAGTGATTGACGGACGACCGAGACATGACGGTATTGACGGACCTTAACGAGAGGCAGCGTGAAGCGGTGCTGCACGAAGGGGGGCCGCTCCTGGTGCTGGCCGGAGCCGGCAGCGGCAAGACCCGCGTGATAACCCACCGCATCGCACACCTGATACGGGAGCGCGGCGTGGCTCCGCGCGGCATCCTGGCGGTCACCTTCACCAACAAGGCTGCCGAGGAGATGCGCTCGCGCGTGCTGCAGCTCGTCGGCGAGCAGCAGGAGAATCCCGTCGTCGGCACCTTCCACCGCTTCTGCGTCCGCGTGCTGCGCCGCTTCGCACCCGCCATCAACTTCCCCAGCTCCTTCTCCATCTACGACGTCGGCGACCAGGTGGCGCTGCTGCGCAAGGTCTGCGGCGACCTCGGCGTCGATGGCATTAAGGCGCCGGCGCTGCAGGCGACCATCAGCAGGGCCAAGAACAGCAGGGGCGAGCCCGCCGAGGCGCTCGGCGACGACAACCCCCGCCTGCAGGATATCTACGGCGCCTACCAGGACGGCCTCAGAGCCGCCGGCGCCATGGACTTCGACGATCTCCTGCTGCGGACCGCCGAGCTCTTCGAGGCCCGCGACGACCTGCTTCGCCACCACCGCAGCCGCTTCGAGCACTTGCTGGTCGACGAGTACCAGGACACCAACTACCCGCAGTACCGCCTCGTCAGGCTCCTGGCGCCACCGCAAAACAACGTCTGCGCCGTCGGCGACGACGACCAGAGCATCTACCGCTGGCGGGGCGCCGACGTGGAGAACATACTCCGCTTCGAGCGCGACTTCCCCGGCACGAAAGTGGTCAAGCTGGAGCAAAACTATCGCAGCACGCAGACCATCCTCGACGCGGCCCACAGCGTGGTCGAGCGGCTGGCCGGAAGGCGCCCCAAGAAGCTCTGGACCGACCGCGCCGGCGGCGAGCCGGTGACCCTCTTCCAGGCCGACAGCGAGGAGGCGGAGGCCAGCTTCACCGTCAGCCAGATCAACGCGATGCTGCCGCGCCGGCCGGCGTCGGACTTCGCGGTTCTGTTCCGCACCAACGCCCAGAGCCGGCCTTTCGAGGAGGTGCTCTCGCGCCACCGCATACCGTACCAGCTCGTCGGCGGCACGCGCTTCTACGATCGCAAGGAGATCAAGGACGTTATCGCCTACCTCCGCCTGTCGGCCAACAGCGGCGACCTCGTCAGCCTGCGGCGCATCGTCAACACGCCGCCGCGCGGCATCGGCGAGGCTACCGTGGCCAAGCTGGAGCGGCTCGCGGCGCAGCGCGGGCTGAGCGTCTGGGAGGTGATCTCCGACCACCTGAGGTTCCTCGACGCCGGCCCCAAGGTCAAGCGCGCCCTCACACTGTTCAAGGAGATGATCGAGGCCGTCGGCGAGAGCATCCTGCACGAGGAGCCGCCTTCGCGGGTGATCGACTTCGTCCTCAAGGAGAGCGGCTACCTCGGCGCCCTGGTCAAGGAGAACAGCGACGAGTCGATGGGCCGCATCGAGAGCCTCAGGGAGCTCATCGCCGCCGCCAAGGGCTTCGAGGCGGCAAACTTGGAATCCGGCACGGCGGCCTTCCTCGATCAGGCTGCGTTGGTTTCCGAAAGCGACGACTACGATCCCGGCGCCCCGCGGGTGACGCTGCTCACGCTGCACTGCGCCAAGGGCCTCGAGTTCGGCGTCGCCTTCCTGGTCGGCCTCGAGGAGGGGCTGCTGCCCCACAGCCGCAACTCCGGCGATCCCGAGGCTCTCGAGGAGGAGAGGCGACTCTGCTACGTTGGCATGACACGCGCCAAGGACAAGCTCTTCCTCAGCGCTGCGCGCTCGCGCCGCACCTACAACGGCTTCGCCAGGTGCAAGCCGTCGCGCTTCCTGGACGACGTCCCCACCGCTGTGCTGGACGAGCGGGGCGCAGAGGCGCGGCAGAAGAAGCGCAGGACGACGGTAGGCGCCAACATCGAAAACATAGGTAAGTTCTTCAAGGACAAGAAGATCGACGTCGACATGAGCAAGCTGTCCAAGCACGACGCGGGCACGGGCGGCGCGGAGTTCAGCGTGGGCGACAAGGTCGAGTTCGCGAAGTACGGCGTGGGCAAGGTTGTCGGAGTCTCGGGCGAGGGGGAGGAGCTCCGTTACACTGTCAACTTCCCCGGTGTCGGCCTCAAGAAAATCATGGCGCGCATCGCCAAACTGAAGAAGGCTTAAACCCCAACGACGCCCGGGAGCCGAGGTGGAGCGGGAGAGGCCGGAGTGTGGAGTGCGGAAAGTAACGCAGCGCTGAAAGCCGCCGCCGTGCTGGCCGTGGCAACGGTCGGGCTGGGACTCTACTTCGCCGGGCTGGACGACGGCGTCCATCACTTCGACGACCAGTACGGCACCCACCAGTACGTGATCACTACTACCTTCCCCGACGGGCTTTGGCTATCGCTGTTGGCGGCCGCCGCCGTCGTCGGGGCCGCCTGGCTGCTGAGCTCGGCGGTCGGGGCGCGGCTGACGGGCAGGCCGTTCAGATCTGTGGCCATCGTCGACGCGCTCACCTACCTGCCACTCGCCATTCTGCTGATCGAGCCGTTGAGGTACGTACCTCGGCTTGCAGAGTTCAGCTCGGCCATCTTCCTGTTTTCCACGACCTTGGGCGAGGCTTTGCTGTTCGTCGCCCTCCTGCTGACTGTCGCATTGAAAATAGTCTTCTTTCGCAGGATGGGCCTGCGGAGCGAACTTACGGCCTCGAGATGGTCCGCCCTCTCCGACCGCGCTGTGGGATGGGTTATCTTCGGCGTCCTGATGCTGTTCTTCTTCGTCGCCGTACCGCAGTTCAGCGCTCAGGTGCCGTTCGGCGGCGACCAGCCGCACTACCTGCTCGTCACCCACAGCCTTATCGAGGACGGCGATATCATTATTGGGGATGACTACGAAGAGGGAGCGTTCCGAAAGTTCTCAACTTTTTCAAGGGTATTTCGCAGGCCCCATCGGCTGACACGTGACGGCAAAGTTGTCAATCCCCACAAGATCGGTATGCCGTTGCTCGCCGTGCCGCCCTATGCCCTGGCCGGTAAGGTTGGCGCCGTTCTCATGATCGGCTTCTTCGCCTCACTCGCCGCGGCCAACCTATATTGGCTGGTTGTCAAGATCGTTCCCCATCGTTGGGCCGCTCTGGCTGCGGTCTCTTGGGTCGTCCTCTCCGTACCGCTTCTACCGATGTCGTTCCGCTTCATGACCGAAATCCCGACGACGGCCTTCATGCTGCTGGCGCTGAACATGATCTGGCAGCGCGACGGCCGGCTGCCGCGCTGGCCGTGGGCGATTCCATTCGTCATCTGGTTACTGCCCTGGTTGCACACCAGGGGACTCGTGATAGGAGTCGGCCTGACGGTCCTGCTGATTGTACGCCTCAGGAGCCGGCCGCTGCTCGCGGTCTCCATCGCCGTCGTCTGTGCGCTTCTAGCCCTCGCTATTCCAGCCTGGAACTGGTGGCTTTATGGCGAGTTCGGCATCCTGGTAAGGATGGGTAGGGAGCTGCATACGAGCATTAATGTTCTCAACGTGTTCAGCCATTTCGGCGGCCTGCTGTTCGACGCCCAATTCGGATTCCTGTTGTACAACCCAGCGGTGATTTGCGCCGTAGCGGGTTGTTTCCCGCTTTGGAAGCGGCGGCCCGGAGCTCTGTTATGGTTCTTCTTTCTCTACGTGTTGGCGGTAGCTCCCGGCCTCACTTTCGGCCACTGGTGGGGAGGTTCCAGCTCGCCGGCGAGATATGCTGCTCCCGGAATGCACCTGGCGGCGCTGCCGATGGCGGCACTGCTTGCCGAACGAGGTTGGCGGCGCTGGCGATGGGCGGCCCTCTTCGGCGGTCTGTGCGCCGTCGCCATCAGCCTGATGATGACCACCAACGTGAGTCTCCTGACCAGTACTCGCGGCCTAACCGCCCCAATATTGACTGCCGTTTCGGTGGGGCAATATGACACTGTCGAATGGTGGCCATCATGGTTCACCGGAGACGGGCGGTTCTGGGCACATATCGGCCTTTTGACGCTCGCGGTCTCGATCGCGGTCGCCTGCGTTCTCCTGGTCGCCTCCGCCGCGCGCAGGCTCGGCGGGGGAGGGGAAGGCTTTCTCGGCGGCGCACTGGCGGCCGGCGCGGGGCTTATCGCCTTCCTTGCCTGCCTGGCGCTCTACGGCTGGGCCGCCGAGATGCTTGTCGAGGGCGAACCGAACGGCACACAGCCTCTCTCGCGACGGCTGGATCTGGCCTATCAATGGAGATACCGCCACGGCGGCTACAGGTTCCTGGACCAGGGCGGGACACTATCGGCCGATTCGCTGCCGCCGCGCGGCTTCAGCGCCAGCAGACTCTTCTCCGCCTGGAACCTGCTGACCGACCCGCTCACCCCCCGGAACAGGTCGTACCGGCTCGAGGCGGGGGAGCGGGAGCTCTCGCTGCGGCCGACGACACCGCTGTGGGCGGGGCGCTACCGTCTCGACCTCGGCCTGCGCGCCGAAGGTGATGCGGCGGCAGTCGGGATCGCCGTATACGACCTCTCCGAGAGGGGCGTCACGCCTTGGCGGCCCAAGGCGGAGGTCCAGTACCGCCTCTCGGAAGAATATCGGGTGCTCGCGATTCCGATAGAGCTGCCGTACAACAGCCTCGGCCTGTCCGTCGTCGTCGACTCCGACCGGCCGCTGCGCTTCACCCATGCGACGCTCGCCGCCCTCTCGCTCGAGACTCTCGCCTCCTCGACGCTGCCCGCGGAGCTGTTCGACCGGGCCTCGATGGCCTTCAACGAGTACACTCTTTACGCCGACTTCCGCGCCGTCCACGTTCCCGATGGCAAGTGGTTCTGGACCCGGGGCGATAGCGAGGCGATCTGGACCATCGTCGCCCGTAGGCCGTTCGCCACCCTGAGGCTGAGCCTCGTCGGCCGCCCGGGAGTCGAAGCCACCTTTAACGGGGATGGCTGGAGCAGGACTTTCGCCTTCGACGGCGAGGAGCGCAGGGCGGCGGCCGAGCTGCCGATAACCAGCCGTCGCGTCGGCGACTACTGGATTGCCGAGCTGCGCGTGAGAACCGTCGGCGAGTTCGTGCCGGCCCGCTCCGTCCGGGGCTCCACAGACAGCCGCTCCCTCGGCGTGCACACCAGGGTTTCGCTGATTAGGAGTAGCGACGTTCCTTAGATTTTGGTTTGGATCCGAGGACTGTCGGGGCGTCCTAAAGTGTTTCTACGGAGCGAGTTTGGGGCGGCATTATTCACCTAAATATCTTGGAACTGACATCGCTGTACTTCGCATCCTTGTTGAGCGGTTCGCGGACGGTCTTAGTCGGGCGCAGTCGGCTTCTCTTCAACTCTCTTGCTTTGGGTCTGCTTCGGCCTCAGAGCTCTCCGCCTTATCGCGGTTGTCGATGATGTCGCGGACGATGAAACGGGGTCGGCGCTTCACCTCCTCGTAGATGTGTCCCATGTATTCGGCCAGGACAGAGAAGCAGAGTAGTTGTACCGAGCCGACGAATATCGTTACCAGCAGCAGCGTCATGAATCCCGAGGGCGTACCGCCTCGGATGAAGTAGGACAGAAGATAGTAGATACTCAGACAAAAGGTGATGAAGAGTGCCAACAGGGCCATTAGCGAAATGTAATTCAGAGGCTTTTTGCTGAAGGAGAGGATGGCAAACTTGGCCCAACTGATGTTTCGTAGCAGGGAGTTTGTCGATTTGCCGTAATAGCGGGGAGCGCGGGCATAATCCACACCTGTGTGCTTGAAGCCGGTGTAAGCCCGCAGGCCCCTGAGGAAAACGCTGTGCTCGGGGAAATCCTCCAGCAAGCAGTGGATCACCTTGCGGTCGAGCAGGCCGAAGTCGCCGGCGTCTAGGGGGAGATCGAAGTCGGCCAGGCCGCGGAAGATTCGATAGAAGAGTTTGTAGGAAACTCTTCGGAAGAAGCTACCGGCGCGCTTGACCCGTACCCCATAGACGATGTCGTAACCCTCGCGCCACTTAGCAATCAGGTCCGGAATCACCGCCGGAGGATCTTGCAGGTCGCCGTCCATCAACACTACGGCGTCGCCCCTGGCGACGGCCATTCCGCTGAGGAAGGCGTTCTGGCTGCCAAAGTTCCGCGTGTGATTGACTACTACTACGTGGTGATCCTGCGCAGCTATTTCCCGCAGGATCTCTTCGGCATTGTCCGGCGAGGCATCGTTCACATAGATGATTTCGTACTCCCTGGTAACGCCGGGAAGGATATCGCTAAGTTGGTTGTAGAACTCGTGGATGCTGCCCGCGTCCTTGTAGCAGGCGATGACGATTGAAAGGGAGTAATCCGTTTTCATTTCACACTTCCAGGCACTCAATGACGGCCCTGGCTATTCCGGCGGCGTCAAGACCGAGCTTCCTGCGAAGGCTGCGCTGCGAGCCGCCGACATGGAGGAAGCGGTCGGGCGCGTGCAGCCCTTTCAAACGCGGCTTTAATGATTGAGGATAGAGGTGGGCGCTGACAGCCTCGAAAAGGCCTCCGCATGGTCCGTGTTCCTCGATGGTGACAAGCAGCTCGATCTCCGCCCTCTCCAAGCAGTCCTTCAACCCGCTGATTGGTTTGACAGTATGCACTGCAAGGACCAGCGGTGAGATTCCCTGCTGCAGCAGCAGTTCAGTCGCCCCCAATGCTTCCTCCGCCACACTGCCGCAGGCCGCAAGGGCCACCTTCTTTCCGGGACGCAGGATTGAGGGGCGGCCCAGGACGAAGTTCCCTTCAGTTCCGGGCAAGACCGCCTCGCCGGCGCGGTTGAGGCGCAGGTATGCCGGCCCCCGGAGGCTGCGCAAGAGAGCTTTTACTGCGTCGGCGGTCTGCCGGGGATCGCAGGGGCAGACAACCGTCATGCCGGGCATGGCCCGCATCACGCCGATGTCATCCACCCCGTGGTGCGTAGCGCCGTTAAAACCGTAGGCATAGCCGCCACCCACGCCCGTCACAACTACCGGCAGCCTCATGTTGCAGAGGTTGTTGCGGATCTGTTCCAGACAGCGCGTCGTGGCGAAAGGGGCGATGCTGTAAATGAAGGGGCGCATCCCCTCCAGTGCCAGGCCGGCGGCGACGCTGACCATGTTGGCCTCGGCTACCCCCATATTGAAAAAGCGCTGTGGGAACTTCTCCGCGAACTCGTCGAAAATCCTGTAACCCAGATCGGCGGTTAACAGGATTACACGCGGATCGACCGCGGCGGCTTTGGTGAGGGCTTGGAAGAATGCATCTCTCATCGCGCCGCTTCCTCCAGCTCGGCGAGCGCATCGGCCAGCTCGGCTTGTGTCGGCGGGCGATAGTGCCACTCGACATCGTCCTCCATAAATGAGACGCCCTTCCCCTTGATCGTGTGCGCGATCAGTGCGCGGGGAATCCCGCCGGAGGGAGGCTGTCGCAGAGCATTGGACAGGGCCTCGGGATCGTGCCCGTCGACTTCCAGGGTCTCCCAGCCGAAGCTGCGCCATTTATCGGCCAGCGGCTCCAGGCTGGTGATCTCCGTGCTCCGCCCGGTAGCCTGAAGTCTGTTGAAATCGACGATGGCCACCAGGTTATCCAGCCCTTGTTTTGGCGCCCAGAGTGCTGACTCCCAGGTCGAGCCTTCGTTGCATTCGCCGTCGGAGAGGATCACGAACACCCTGGCGTCGATCTCGCGCCGCTTGAGCGACAAGGCGATGCCGGTGCCGATGCCGAGTCCGTGGCCCAGGGAACCTGTGGTGCACTCTATGCCGGGAACTGCTCCCAGTGATGGATGCTCGGCCAGGGTCGAATTCTCGCGGGCGAATTCACTCAACCGCTCCGTCGGGAAAAAGCCCCGTTCGGCCAGGCACGCGTACTGGGTTAAGGCAGCGTGGCCCTTGCTGAGTATTATCCGGTCCCTCTCGGCCGAATCCGGCCTCTCGGGATAAAGGCGGGCCACTTCGAAGTAGAGGACAACCAGGATCTCGACGCAGGAGAGGCCGGAGCCGATGTGGGGTGCCCTCGCCTCCGAGGCCATTCTCAGGATCCGCCTGCGGATTCCGTTTGCGATCTTTTCCAAGTCGGTCATGTCAGTTAAACAGCTTCTCAGCGCCTCATTTAAGGTTGATTACTTAGTCGCCACCGCCTTTACTCCCCAGACTGCAGAGCCATATAGGTGAGCGTTTAAGCGGAACCATTCGAGGCAACGGTCGATCCCCTCGGCCAAGCTGACCTTCGGTTGCCAGCCTAGCATTCGACGCGCCTTGCTGATGTCAGCCACCCAGGTTGAGGTGTCCCATGGGCGCGCCTCCATGGCACCCCATCGTGCATCGATCTCCCGGCCGTGGCGCGCAGCAGTGGTCGCCACGATCTCTCTCATGCTCGTCTGCACACCGGTTCCGATGTTGAACGTTTCCTTGGGGTGCCGCTTCAGCTCGTCAATTAGCAGGTATGCGTCGACCACGTCCTCAGTGTGGATGAAATCCCTGCACGTCTCCGGTGAGACCATGTCGATAGGTCTGCCCTCCAAGGCGGACATGATGAGAGTGGGGATCAGGCGAGTGCGCTCTTCGTACGGGCCGTAGACGCTGAATAGTCGGAGAGTGACTATCGGAAGGTCAGGCGATTCGGCGACCTGTTGGCTTAGGAGGGTCTGGCTCGCTTTGGCCACGGCGTAAAAGCTATTCGGTTCCAGCAAGTCCGTCTCGCGCATGGCGTGCCGCTTCTCGCCATACTCCGAGGAGCTGCCGGTGTTGACGAATAGTTCGTAGCCGACCTCGTTGCAGGCGTTCAGTAGATTCCAGAGCCCTAAGACGTTGGTGAGGATGATTCGTTCGGGATTGCTTTGGAACGGGTAGGCTCCATAGGTCGCCAGGTGGTAGATCACAGAAGGACGAATATCCCGAACGGCGCGCGAGATCCCCTCGCCGTCGCATACATCGATACGGCGAAGGTGCAGCTGCCCCTCAAGCTCTCGAAGCCGCCAGGTGTCCGACCCGGGAGCGACGATGGCGTGCACGGCACAGTCGTTGTCGACCAGCCGGCGGCAGACATTCGCGCCGACAAATCCCGCGGCCCCTGTCACCAGAAAAACTCTCTTAGCCGAACACATGCGTCGCCGCTCCTCTAACGGCTGTAAAATCTATCCAAGCCGCTTGGGGATCGCTGTATAATCCGGGGCTGAAGTATGAAGGATATAGATATGTTGTATTTAGTAGCGAATATACTATTTCTACTCCAAATGTGATCTTTCAGTCGTGCCCCACGGGAGAGATGTTACACCACGAGGTTTCGGTTTTCAACGCGAGGCTGCGAATCGCTGATGCTATAGCGATTCTCGAAAGTTCTTTCCGCTAAGCTGACAAGAAGTCCTTGTACAAC